>JAXMEE010000006.1:0-314049 GCA_046348465.1 Burkholderiaceae bacterium | reverse complement strand
TCGAGCAGGTCCTGCGGGCGGCACGCCGCGCCCGGCCGCAGCACGACGGCCGCGACGACCGCGCGCGTGCCGCCCGGCGTCGCGAACCAGGTCGCGGCCGCCTGCGCGACGCGCGCGTCGCGCAGGATCGCGGCCTCGATCTCGCCCGGCTCGACGCGCACCCCGCGCACCTTGATCTGGTCGTCGTTGCGGCCGAAGTAGTGCAGCACGCCGGCGCCGTCGCGCACGACGACGTCGCCGCTGCGATAGACGCGCTCGCCGTCGAGCTCGACGAAGCGCTCGCGCGTGAGCGCGTCGTTCGCGCGGTAGCCGCGCGCGACGCCCGGGCCGCCCAGGCACAGCTCGCCCTCGACGCCGTCGGGCACCGGCCGGCCGGTGTCGTCGACGACGACGGCACGCACGTGGGCGAGCGGCACGCCGATCGGCGCGCACGCCGCCGACAGCCCCGGAGTGTCGTCGGCGCGCAGGCGTGCGCCGGTCGCCCAGACGGTGGTCTCGGTCGGGCCGTAGAGGTTCCACGCCGCGTCGGCGAGCGCCGCGACGCGGCGCGCGAGTTCGGGCGTGACCGCCTCGCCGTGCGTGATCGCCACGCGCACGCGCGGGAAGTCGGGCACGTCGGCGAGGACGACCTGCCACACCGACGGCCCGGTCTGCACGATCGTGACGCCGAACGCGCGCACGTCGCGCGCGAGGCGGCGCGGGTCGAGCAGGATCGCGCGGTCGCGCATCAGCAGGCTCGCGCCGTTGACGAGCGGCAGGAACAGCTCGGTGATCGACGCGTCGAACGCGATCGTCGACGCCGCGAGCACGCGGTCCGACGGGCGGAAGTCGAGCAGCTCGCGCGCCGAGTCGAGCAGCGCCTGGACGTTGCGGTGCTCGACCTCGACCGCCTTCGGCTCGCCGGTGCTGCCCGACGTGAACAGCAGGTACGCCAGGCGGGCGCCGCCGGGCGCGACGGGCAGCGGCGCCGGGTCGCGTCCGGGCGCCGGGTCCGGGATCGCCGCGGGGTCCAGCGTGCGCGGCGGCGCGTCGCCCGCGTCCGCGAACGCGGCGCGCAGCCCGGGCTCGAGCGACGGGTCGCAGACGACCACGCCGGCGCCGCACGACGCGAGCATGCGCCGGATGCGATCGGGCGGGTCCTTCGGATCGAACGGGACGTAGGCGCCGCCGGCCGCGAGCACGCCGAGCAGGATCGCGAGCAGGTCCGCGCGCCGCTCCATCAGCACGCCGACCGGCGCCTGCGGCGCGAGCCCGATCGCGAGGAGCTCGCGCGCGACGGCGCCGGCGCGCGCGTCGAGTTCGCGGTACGTCGTCTCGCCGCGCGTGTCGACCACGGCGACCGCGTCCGGGCGCGCGCGCGCCTGTCGTCGGAACGACTCGAACACGTTCTCGTCGCGGGCTCGGGCCGGCTCGACGGCGTTCATCGTTCAGTGCCCGCCGTGCGCGCGGGGGCGCAGCGCGACGTCGAAGCGCGGCGACGGTTCCCAGTGGTAGGGGCCGCGCACCGCCGGCTCTGCGCCGTGCCCGTCGACCTCCCAGCCGCGCGCGAGCGCGCGCAGGAACGCCGCCGCGATCCGCACCGACGCACCGGCGAGCGGGCAGTGGTGGTGGTCGAGCCCGAACGGGCTGAAGCCGTCGGGCGCGGGGCCGTCGCCGAGGAATCGCGCCGGGTCGAACGCGAACGGCCGCGCGAACGCGTCGGCGTCCTTGTGCGCCTCCCACAGGCACACGCGCAGCATCGCGCCGGCCGGGATCAGCCAGCGGTCGAACTTCACGTCGTGCAGCACGTCGCGCATCAGCCGCTCGCTCTGGTCCATCCGCAGCGTCTCGTGCACGAACGCCCGCGCGGCCGCGGACGGCTGTCCCGGCGCCGGCGACTCGTCCGCGATGCGCGCGAGCCACGCCGGGTGGTCGGCCGCGTACCGCGAGATCCAGCGCAGCAGGCCGCGCACGTCGTAGCGCCCGAGCTCGACCATGTAGATCAGGTTGCCGAGCATCGTGTCGTCGACGTCGCCGCTCGCGCGCAGTCGGTCGAGCACGCCGCCGCCGTCGCCGCCCCCGTCCGCGAGCAGCGCGCGCAGCGCGTGGAACGCGTCGGCCTGCCGCGCGCCGACGTTCCACACGACGCCGTGCGGGCCGAGCCGGCGGTAGCCCTCGATCAGCCGCGCGTGAAGCGCTTCGCCGGGCCGCGTCCCGAAGAACAGCGCGACCAGCGCGTCGGCCGCGATCGCCGCGAGCACGTCCGGCCAGCCGGGGGGTGCGGCGGCGAAGCGCTCGTCGCGCGCGGCGGCGCCGCGCAGCGCGTGCGCCTGCAGCGCGTCGTGCGCGATCGCCTCGAAGACCGGATCGAACGCGTCGAGTTCGATCGCTCCGAGCGCAGCCATCAGCGCCCGCCGATAGCGGCGGTGAACGTCCGGCGCCATCCGGCGCATGAAGCCGTGCGCGAAGAGGGACTCGAGACGGATCGAGACCGGGCGCAGCGCGCTCGCGTGCTCCTTGAGGAGCCGCCGGCCGAGCGCCGTGTCGACCACGCACACGACCAGGCGACCCTCCATCAGCCCCTTGAACACCGGGCCGTGACGCGCGGCGAGGTCGATCAGCTCGGTGCGGTGGGCACGCTCGAGCTCGCCGACGTCGACGAGGCGCCCGGGCGGCAGCCGCCGTCCGGCGATCGCGGCGCGGCCGAACGCGCCCGCGACCGTCAGCCAGGGGCTGCGGTCCGGCAGGGGCTTGGCGACTCGTCCGGTCATCTCGTCGTCGGCGTTCGGGTCGGACGAGCATAGCGGCGACGCGGTCGCCGCGGATGTGACGGAGTGCAGCGGGAACGTGCTGCGCGGGTGCGCGATGCGTCCGTGCCGCAGGTCCGGCGTCGACGAGGCGCCCCGCGATCGGGGCGCGGCGCCCCGAAGCGACGAGCGGGTTCGCCGCCACCGGTGCGCGAGCGCACGCCGGCGGCCGCCGGACGACGCGAATCTGTCGACGATTCTTACACTCGCGCCGCGAACCTGCGCGGGCCGCGGAACGAGTTCCTTGATTCCAATGAGAAACCATGCTGCAGGCATGGTTTATGCGGCGAATTTCGTGCGGGCCTCCGCTCCGAGGTGTCGCGGGCGAGGTCGGCGACGAATCCGACGGCACGCCGTCTTCGTTCCCGGGCGTGGCGTGCCTTTGCGCGAACCCCGAGATGAAGGAGTACGCCGTGAAGACCTCGACCCCTCCCGCGCCGGCGCGTCCGCGTCGCGCGTGCGCCCGCGTCGCATGGGCCGCCCTCGTCCTGCTGTCGCCGCCGGCGCTCGCGGTGCCCTTCGCGACCTCGCCCGTCCTGCTTTCGCCGAACGGCGCGTCCAATGCGCCGGTCGACCTCGGCACGCGTCCCGCGGTCAACGGGTACTCGCTGAGCTCGCAGTACTACGACCCGGCGATCGACGACAACCGGGTCTCGAACTCCGGTGCGGTCTACGCGCCGGGGCCGGCGGGCCTCACGTTCGGGATCGGCCCGAACGGCACGTCGAGCGTCACCGCGAATCCGGGCGCCTTCGACGTGACGTCGAAGAGCAGCACCTATTCGCCGGGCGGCGGCGAGCACAACTTCGCCTACGGCGCGGCGCAGACGTGGAACTGGCTCGTGCTGACCGGCGCTCCCGGCACCGTCACGCTCAGCGTGGACGTCCTGATGCGGGGCCGGCTGTTCGCGAACAATGACCCGGGCGGCTATGCGGTCGCCATCTTCGGGCAGTCGCTCGGCTTCCTCTCGAGTCCCGCCGACACCACGCTCGACTACGTGATGGTGTTCAACGGCACGATCGGCTGGGGCGGTGGCCTGGTGCGCAACAACACCGTGACCGTCGCGAACACGACGACCACGGCGGGCGTGGGCACCTACGTGTACTGGGACACGTCGAACGCCGTCCAGGAGATCAACTACATCCTGCGCTCGCAGCCGTTCACGGTCACCGTCGGGACGCCGTTCCGGCTCTCGCTGCTCTCGAGCACGCAGACGTTCGCGGGCGAGCCCGACGACCCGCTGGGGACGACGAGCAGCGCCTGGGCCGACTTCTCCGACCCGTCGCTGGTCACGTCGATCGACTTCGGGGACGTCTTCGGGCTCACCCCGAGCGGCTTCTCGGTGGTGCTCGGCAACGGGCAGTACGCGGATCCGGAGACGCTCGGCCTGTCGATTCGCGACATACCCGAGCCGGCGGTCCCGCTGCTGCTGCTGGCGGGCCTGGCGGGCCTGTGGTTCGCCCGCCGGGGCGGTCGGCGCCGCGCCCTGGGCGGGGGGTGAGCGCGCGGCCAGGCGCGCGCCGCCCCGCCGCGGGGCCGACGTCGGTCCGACGCGCGACGATCGTTCGAACGCCCGACCGCCGTCGCTCCCGTCATGACCCTTCGCGCCGAGGTGGCGCTGCCCGGAGGGCGCGCGCGCCGGTGCTACGGTCGCGGTCTCGCGCGCCGGGTGCGTGCCTGCCTCCGGCGACGACTCGTCGAGCGCCGGCAGGCCCCGGCCGAAAGGGACCGATCATGCAAGCGACGACGCTCGACGGCCGGACGATCGAACTGTCCGCCGATCAGGTGGCGGGCCTGAGAGCCCGCGTCAGGGGCGCGCTGCTCGTGCCCGGCGACGCCGGCTACGACGACGCGCGCACCGTGTGGAACGCGATGATCGAGCGCCGCCCGGCGCTCGCCGTGCGCTGCCTCGGCGTCGCCGACGTGCTCGAGTGCGTCCGGTTCGCACGCGAGCACGGGCTGCTCGTCTGCATCAAGGGCGGCGGCCACAACATCGCCGGGCTCGCCGCCGCCGACGGCGCGCTGATGATCGACCTGTCGGCGATGCGCGGCGTCTTCGTGCACCCGAAGCAGCGCATCGCGCACGCGCAGGCCGGCTGCCTGCTCGGGGACGTCGACCGCGAGACGCAGCTGCACGGCCTGGCGACCGCGCTCGGGTTCGTGTCCGCGACCGGCATCGCCGGGCTCACGCTCGGCGGCGGATTCGGCTACCTGAGCCGTCGCTTCGGGTGGACGTCGGACAACGTCCTCGGGATGAACGTCGTGACCGCCGACGCGCGGCTCGTGCGCGCGAGCGCCGACGAGAACGCCGACCTCTTCTGGGGGCTGTGCGGCGGCGGTGGCAACTTCGGCGTCGTCACCGGCATCGACTACGCGCTGCACCCGGTCGGGCCGGAGATCGTCGGCGGGATCGTCGCGTGGCCGGCGAGCGAAGCGCCCGCGGTGCTCGAGCTCTACCGGACGCTGTCGGAGTCGTCCGGCCCCGAGCTCACGCTGGTCGCGATCCTGCGCCCGGCCCCGCCGGCGCCGTGGCTGCCGGCGGCGGTGCACGGCACGCCGATCGTCGCGCTGCTCGCCTGCCACAGCGGCCCCGTGGGCGAGGCCGAGCGCGACGTCGCGCGCATCAAGTCGTTCGGACGCCCGGTCGGCGACGTGCTGGTGCGCCGGCCGTACGTGCAGCTGCAGTCGCTGCTCGACGCGACGCAGCCCAAGGGCCGGCGGTACTACTGGAAGAGCGAGTACCTGCCGCGCGTCGACGAGGCGTTCTGCACGGCGGCGATCGGCCACGCCGGAAGGATCCGCTCGCCGCACTCGGCGGTCATCGTCTTCCAGATCGGCGACGCAGTGGCGCGCCGCCCGTCGGACCACTCGGCCGCGGGCAATCGCGACGCGCGCTACGTGTTCAACGTCGCGGGCGCGTGGGAGCACGCGCGCGACGACGCCGCGAACGTGCAGTGGGCGCGCGACGCGTGGGGCGAGCTGAAGGCGTTCTCGACCGGCGGCAACTACGTGAACTTCCTGACCGACGACGAGCCGCCCGAGCGCGTGCGCGCGGCGCTCGGGCCCGCCGTGCAGCGGCTCGCGCAGGTCAAGCGCCGCTGGGACCCGGACAACGTGTTCCGTACGAACCGCAACGTCGCGCCGGCCTGATCGACCCGGGTGCCCGCCGGCGGCGATACTGGCGCCTGCGGCGATCGACGAAGGCGGCGACGATGAAGCTCAGGGGCGGGTTCACGAACTACGGTCAGCAGATCGGCGTGCTGATGCTCGACACCGTCTTCCCGCGCCCGCCGGGCGACATCGGCAACGCGACGACGTTCGACTTCCCGGTCCGCTACAAGACGGTCCGCGGCGCGGTGACGAGCAGGATCATGGGCGACCGGCCGCAGGCCGAGCTGCTCGCGCCGTTCGTCGAGGGCGCGCGCGAGCTCGAAGCCGAGGGCGTGCGCGCGATCACGACGAGCTGCGGATTCCTGGCGCCGTTCCAGCGCGAGCTCGCCGCCGCCGTCCGCATCCCGGTGTTCACGTCCGCGCTGCTGCAGGCGCCGCTGATCCACGCGATGCTCGCGCCGGGCCGGATCATCGGCGTCTTCACCGAGCGTGCGCATCACCTCAACGACGGCCACTTCCGTGGCGCGGGCTGGTCGTCCGACACGATCCCGGTGCAGGTCCAGGGCATGGCGCCGGACGCGGTGTTCCCCGCCACCTACATCGGCGGCCGCCTGGCGTCGGACACCGACGTGCTCGAGGCCGAGATGCTCGACATGACGCGCGAGTTCATGCGCACCTGCCCGAACCCGGGCGCGATCCTGCTCGAGTGCACGAACATGTGCCCGTTCAGCGCGGCGGTGGCCGCCGAGTCCGGCCTGCCGGTGTTCGACATCAACACGCTGATCCACGCGTTCCACCGCGCGGCGAACCCGCGCCGCTACCTGTAGCGCCGCGCCGGGCGATGCGCGCGCCGGCGCCCGCGGTCCGCGGGACGGAACCCCGTGCGCGTGCGCGCGCCGCGATTGAGCGAGAATGACGCGCCGATCCACGACCCGAAACGCCCGCCGCCCATGATCCCGCTCTCGGTTCTCGACCTCGTTCCCGTGCGCGTCGGCGACACGCCCGCCGACGCGCTCCGAAACACGCTCGAGCTCGCGCGGCACTGCGAGCGCTGGGGCTACGTCCGCTACTGGATGGCCGAGCACCACAACATGACCGGCATCGCGAGCTCGGCGACGTCGGTCGTGATCGGCTACGTCGCGGGCGGCACGAAGACGATCCGCGTCGGCGCCGGCGGCGTCATGCTGCCGAACCACGCGCCGCTGGTGATCGCCGAGCAGTTCGGCACGCTCGAGTCGCTGTACCCGGGCCGCATCGACCTCGGCCTGGGCCGCGCGCCCGGCACCGACCAGGCGACGCTGCGCGCGCTGCGCCGCGACTACAGCTCGGCCGACAGCTTCCCGGACGACGTCGCCGAGCTGCAGTACTTCCTCGGCCCGGTCCAGCCCGGCCAGGCGATCCGCGCGGTCCCCGGGGCGGGCACGAACGTGCCGATCTGGATCCTCGGCTCGAGCCTGTACGGCGCGCAGGTCGCGGCGCACTTCGGCCTGCCGTACTCTTTCGCCTCGCACTTCGCGCCCGACGCGCTCGACGAGGCGATCGCGGTGTACCGCCGCCAGTTCCGGCCGTCGCCGCAGCTCGAGCGGCCGTACGTGATGCCCGGCATCAACGTCGTCGCGGCCGACACCGACGACGAGGCGCGCCGGCTGCTCACCAGCCTGCAGCAGCGCTTCGTCGACATGATCCGCAACCGGCGCGGCCAGCTCGCGCCGCCGATCGACGACATCGAGGCCTACTGGACGCCGGCCGAGAAGGCGCAGGCGCAGCGCATGCTGTCGTGCGCGTTCGCCGGCTCGCCCGAGACGCTCGCGCGCGACCTCGCGCGCTTCGTCGAGCGCACCGGCGCCGACGAGCTGATGGTGTCGGGCGCGATCTGGGATCCCGCGGCACGGCTGCGCTCGTACGAGCTGCTGGCGCAGGTCGGCCGGGCGCCGGCCTGAGGACCGGGCACGCGCCCGGCGCCTGCGCCCGGGCGCAGGCCGCGCGATCGGCCTCAGATCTCCGCGACCTCCCCCGCCTTCCACATCTCGCGCAGCCTGAACTTCTGGATCTTGCCCGAGCCCGTCATCGGGAATGCGTCGAGCGCGAACCAGTGGCGCGGGATCTTGTGCGGCGCGACCTGCGCACGCAGGTACTCGACGAGCGCGTCCCTGTCGACCTGCGCGCCCGGCGCGGGGCGAACGAACGCCGCCACGACCTCGCCCCACTTGTCGTCGGGCAGGCCGATCACGGCGATCTCCCCGACGGCCGGGTGGCGGAACAGCAGCTCCTCGAGCTCGCGCGGATAGATGTTCTCGCCGCCGCGGATGATCATGTCCTTCAGGCGGCCCTCGACGGTGCAGTAGCCGCGCGCGTCCATCGCGCACAGGTCGCCGGTGTGCAGCCAGCCGTCGGCGTCGATCGCGGCGGCGGTCGCGTCGGGATTCTCGAAGTAGCCGTGCATCACGTGGTAGCCGCGCGTGCAGTACTCGCCCACCTCGCCCGGCGCGAGCGTGCGGCCGGTGGCGGGATCGACGATCTTGACCTCGACGTGCGGCATCGGCAGGCCGATCGTGTTCGCCTTGTCGTCGGTGGAGTCGCCCGGGCGCGTCATCGACGACACCGGCGACGACTCGGTCTGGCCGAACACGATCGTGAACGGCGCGCCGAGCTGGTCCTCGAGCTTGCGAACCAGCGCCGCGGGCACGGTCGAGCCGCCCGAGCAGATCGCCTGCGTCGACGACAGGTCGGTGCTCGCGAACGACGGGTGCTCCATCATCGCGACCAGCATCGTCGGCACGCCCAGCATCGCGTTGACGCGGTACGTCTCGAACAGCTCGAGCACGAGCCCGGGGTCGAAGGCCTCGACGAGCACCTGCGTCGCCGCCTTGGCCACCGACCCGAGCACGCACAGCACGCAGCCGCCGGTGTGGAACAGCGGCATCGTCGTCAGGTACGTCGAGCCCTCGGTCATGCCCATCAGCTCGGCGGTGTGCGCGCCGTTGTTCACGAGACCCCGGTGGTGGAGCAGCGCGCCCTTCGGGAAGCCGGTCGTCCCCGACGTGTACTGGATCATCACCGGGTCGGCCGGGCGCACCGCGGGCAGCGCGATCGCTTCGTCGTCGCCCGCGGCGGCGAACGCGTCCCAGCGGTCGAGCGCGACGATCTCGCGCAGCTCCGGGCAGTTCCCGGCCACCTCGCGCACCGTGTCGAGCATCGGGTTGCCGCGGAAGGAGGGCACGACGAACACGCCCGCCGCGCGCGACTGCTTCAGCACGTACTCGACCTCGCGCGGCCGGAATCCCGGGTTCACGGTGACGAGGACCAGGCCGGCGAGCGCGGCGCCGAACTCGAGCATGATCCACTCGGGCACGTTCGGCGCCCACACCGCGACGCGCTCGCCCGGGCGAAAGCGCGTGCACAGCGCGCGCGCGGTGCGCAGCGCCTCGCGGTGGAGCTCGGCGTACGTCCACTGGCGGCGCGCGGCGGGGTCGGGCACGCCGGCGATCAGCGCGACGCGCTGCGGCGCGCGCCGCGCCGCCCGCGCGAGCTGCTCGCCGAGCGTGATGTCGAGCACCGGCGGCTCGGTCGGGCCGGCGCACAGCGCGAGCTCGAGGGGCTTGGCGACGGGGACGATCGGGGCAGGGGTGCTCATCGGGAGGCTCCGTGGGAAGTCGTTCGCGGGCGCGCGCGAAGGGCCGGCACCGGCCCGGCGAATGATAGGGGAGGCCCGCGCGCCGGGTCCACCGCGAGGGGGCGATTCCGGTGCGCGCGGAACGCCGCGCACGAACCCGGCCCGCGGCTCACAACCCGCAGGGCCGAAGTTGACAGCGCTGCACCGCCTGCCTCTAATGTGCCGACCCCGAACCGAACGATGCGGCCGGCGCGCCCGGCGCCCGGGCCGCGCGAGGAGACTTCCGATGAACCGCGTCTGGAAATCGCTGCGCGCACTGGCGTGCGGGCTCGCCGCGCTCGCGGCGTCCGCGTCCGCGCGCGCCGAGGACATCGTCGTCACGCACTACGGCTCGCTGCTCTACGGCCTGCCGTACGCGATCGCGCTCGACAAGGGCTGGTTCAAGGAGGCCGGCGTCGACGTCAAGGGCATCCTCACGTCCAAGGGCGGCGGCACCAGCGTGCGCAACATGATGGCCGGCGACACGCTGTTCGCCGAGGTCGCGCTGCCGGCGGCGCTCGCGGCGATCCGCGAAGGCTTCGACATCAGGATCGTGAGCGGCGGCACCGACGGCTCGAGCAGCTTCTGGGTCACGCGCCCCGGCGAGCCGATCGACAAGCCCGAGGACCTGCGCGGCAAGCGCTTCGTCTACAGCCGGCCGAAGTCGGTCAGCGAGGCGACGACGCTCGCGCTGCTCGACACCTTCAAGCTGAAGGCGTCGGACGTGAAGATGGTCGCGATCGGCGACTTCGGCGCCGGCCTGACCGCGCTCGAGCACAAGCAGGTCGACCTCGCGATCATCCCCGAGCCGATCTACTCGCAGCACATGAAGGAGGGGCGCAAGTACAAGCTGATGCCGTGGTTCGAGGGGCGGCTGCCCGCCTACACGCAGACGGTGGGGATCGCCACCGGCGAGACGATCGCCAAGCGCGGCGACAAGCTGCGCGCGCTGCTCGAGGCGCGCCGGCGCGGCGTCGAGTTCCTCTACGCGAACCCGAAGGAGGCGGCGGCGATCCTCGCGAAGGCCTACAACCTGGCACCCGACGTCGCCGCGAGCGCGATCGCGAACACGCTCAAGATCAGCCCGCAGTGGTGGAACCGCGGCGCGCTCGAGTACCCGCTGATGAACGCGATGGCCGACGCGCTCGGCGCGGTGGGCGCGATCACGCTGCCGGTCGACTGGAAGGCCGCGACCGACGAGCGCTTCATCCCGGCGGCCGCGCGCAGGAAGTGACGCCCCCCGCGGCCGCCCGCGGCGACGGCGCCGGTGTCCGCGCGCACGCGGCCGGCGACGGCGCGCACGCGCGCGTGGCCGGCGTCACGCGCGTGTACCCGCCGCGCGCGGGGCACGGCGAGGTGCACGCGCTCGGGCCGATCTCGTTCGAGCTTCGCCGCGGCGAGTTCTTCGGCGTCGTCGGCCCGTCGGGCTGCGGCAAGTCGACGCTGCTCGACGTGCTCGCGGGGCTCGCGGTGCCCGACGCGGGTTCGGTCGAGTTCGAGGGCCGGCCGGTGCGAGGGCGCGTGCCCGACGGCGTCGGCGTCGTCTTCCAGGAGGACGCGAGCTTCGCGTGGCTGAGCGTCGCCGACAACGTCGCGTTCGGGCTGCGGCGCGCGGGCGTCGACGGCGCCGAGATCCGCCGCCGCGTCGACTTCGCGCTCGGTTTCATGGGCCTGCGCGACTTCCGCCACGCGTACCCGAGCCAGCTCTCCGGCGGCATGCGCCAGCGCGTGTGCATCGCGCGAACGCTCGTGCTGCAGCCGCGCCTGATCCTGCTCGACGAGCCCTTCGGTGCGCTGGACCAGCAGACGCGCCTGCTGATGGGCGACGAGCTGCTGCGGCTGTGGCGCGAGACCGCCGCCACCGTGGTGCTGATCACGCACTCGCTCGACGAGGCGAACCTGCTGTCGGACCGCATCGGCGTGATGTCCGCGCGCCCGGGCCGCTTCATCGAGATCGTCGAGACCGGCTGGCCGCGCGAGCGCGACTCGCGGCTCGCCGGGCAGCCGGACTTCGGCGCCGTCACCGCCCGCCTGTGGGCGCACCTGCGGCCGGAGTCGATGCGCGCGCTGGGGCAGGGGGCGTCGGCGTGACGCCCGCGGGGCGCCGCCGCGCGCACGCGGGCGAGACGAGGGCCCGCGCGGTGAGGGCGGGCTCGGTGCGGGCGGGCCCGTGACACGCGTCGCGTGGATCCGCACGGGGGTCGTGCTCGGGGCGCTGGGTGCGCTCGAGCTCGCGTGCCGCGCCGGCGCGATCCCCCCGAAGATGGTGATCGCGCCGTCGGCGATGGCGGGCGCGATGGTGCGCGTGCTCGCCGCGGGCGACCTCGGCCCGCACCTCGCGCAGACGCTGTCCGCCGTCGGGATCGCGATGGCGGTCGCGATCGCCGGCGGCTTCGCGGCGGGCCTCGTGCTGCACGCGTTCCCCGGCCTGCGGCGCGCCGCCGACCCCTTCCTCGCCGCGTACTACGCGATCCCGCACTTCGCGTTCTACCCGCTGCTGATCGTGATCTTCGGGCTGGGGCCCACGCCGCTCGTCGTGCTCGCGACGCTCTTCTCGATGGCCGCGATGGTCGTCGGCACGCTCGCCGGCCTGGACCGCGTGCCGCGCGTGCTGCTCAAGACGGCGCGCGTGCACCGGCTCTCCGCATGGGACGAGGTGCGCCACGTGCGCCTGCCGGCCGCGGCGCCGCACCTGCTCTCGGGCGTGAAGCTCGCGGTCGCGTACGCGTTCATCGGCGTGATCGCCGGCGAGTTCATCCTGTCGACGAGCGGGATCGGCCACGAGATCGCGTACGCGTACGACAACTTCGACAACGCGCGCATGTACGGGCTGATCCTGTTCGTGCTCGTGCTCGTGTCGGCGTTCAACGCGACGCTGTACGCGTGGGAGCGGCGCATGCAGCGCCGGCGCTCGACGTGAGCGCGCTGCGGACGCTGCGCGCGCCGCTGCTCGCGGTGCTGGCGCTGGCCGCGCTGTGGCAGGGCCTGCACCAGCTCGCCGGCGACGTCGCGATCACCGCGCCCGTGCCCACGCTCGGGCACCTGTTCACGATGATCGGCGAGCCGCGCTTCGGCCCGCACTTGCGCGAGACCGCGCTCGCGTTCGCGCAGGCGCTGGCGATCGCGTGCGCCGGCGGCGTCGGGCTGGGCGTCGTGCTCGGCGGTCACCGTCTCTCGGGCGAGGTCGCCGAGCCGCTGCTCGTGGGGCTGTACTCGATCCCGAAGATCACGCTGTACCCGGTGATCCTGCTGGTGTTCGGGCTGGGCATGCCGGCGAAGGTCGCGTTCGGCGCGCTTCACGGCATCGTGCCGATCGTCCTGTTCACGATGAACGCGGTGCGCAACGTCAACCGCGTCTACCTGCGCGCCGGCCGCGCGATGCGGCTCACGCCGGTGCAGACCGGCTGGTTCGTCCTGGTTCCCGCGACGCTGCCGGAGATCTTCTCCGGGCTGCGCATCGGCTTCTCGCTCACGCTGCTCGGCACGATGATGGGCGAGCTCTTCGCGTCGCAGCGCGGGCTCGGGTTCCTGCTGATGACCGCGATCGACCTCAACGACGTGAAGACCATCCTCGCGATCGCGGTGCTGATCTCGGCGTTCGCGCTCGCGACCAATTCGCTGCTGCTCGCGATCGACGCCCGCCTGCGGCGCGGCGCGGCGCCGCAGCCGTTACGATGAACGCCGCGCGGCGCCCCGCGCATCCCCGAACCAGGAGACCGCCTCCGTGAGCCCCCCCCGCACCCTGTTCGACAAGATCTGGGACCGGCACGTCGTCGTCGATCGCGGCGACGGCTATCAGCTGCTGTACATCGACCGCCACCTGATGCACGACGGCTCGGCCGCCGGCTTCGCGAAGCTGCGCGAGCGCGGCATGAAGGTGCGCCGCCCCGACCTCGCGTTCGCCACGCCCGACCACTACAACTCGACGTCGGGCCGCACGACCGACGACATCCCCGACCTCCAGCACCGCGGGCTGGTCGAGCAGATCCGCGAGAACACGAAGGCGCACGGCGTGACGCTGTTCTATCTCGGCGACGAGCGCCAGGGGATCGCGCACGTGGTCGGACCGGAGCAGGGGATCACGCAGCCGGGCGTCACGCTGGTGTGCGGCGACTCCCACACGTCGACGCACGGCGCCGTGGGCGCGCTCGCGTTCGGGGTCGGCTCGTCGGAGGTCAGCCACGTGATGGCGACGCAGTGCCTGTGGCAGCGCAAGCCGAAGGCGATGCGCGTGCGCGTCGAGGGCTCGCTCGGGCCCGGCGTCGTCGCCAAGGACGTGATCCTCGCGATCATCGCGCGCATCGGCGCCGCGGGCGCCGTGGGGCACGTGATCGAGTACGCCGGCAGCGCGATCCGCGGGCTGTCGGTCGAGGGGCGGCTGACCCTGTGCAACATGTCGATCGAGGCCGGCGGGCGCGCCGGCATGGTCGCGCCCGACGACACCACCTTCGCGTACCTGCACGGCCGTCCGTTCGCGCCCGCGGGCGCGGCGTGGGAGCGCGCGCTCGCGCACTGGCGCACGCTGCCCACCGACGACGGTGCCGCGTTCGCGCGCGAGGTGACGCTGGACGCCGCCGCGATCGAGCCGATGCTCACCTGGGGCACGAGCCCCGAAGACGCGGTGCCGATCACCGGACGCGTGCCCGATCCCGCCGGCGCGCCCGACGCGGCCAAGCGCGACGCGATGCTGCGCTCGCTCGAGTACATGGGCCTCGTGCCGGGGACGCCGCTGGACGGGCTCGCCGTGGATCGCGTCTTCATCGGCTCGTGCACCAACAGCCGCATCGAGGACCTGCGCGCCGCCGCGGCGGTGGCGCGCGGGCGGCGCGCGACGGTGCCCGCGTGGGTGGTCGCCGGCTCGGGGCTGGTCAAGCGGCAGGCCGAGGCCGAGGGGCTGGACCGCGTCTTCCGCGACGCCGGGTTCGAGTGGCGCGAGCCCGGCTGCTCGATGTGCGTGGGCATGAACGGCGACACCGGCCTGCCGGGCCAGCGCATCGCATCGACGTCGAACCGCAACTTCGTCGGCCGCCAGGGGCGCGGCGTTCGCACCCACCTCGTCGGCCCGGCGATGGCCGCGGCCGCGGCCGTGACCGGACGCTTCACCGACGTCCGCCGCCTGGCGCAATAGGAGACGCCCGCATGGATCCGTTCACCACGCTGACCGCCGTCGCGGTCCCGCTCGACCAGGCCAACGTCGACACCGACCAGATCATCCCCGCGCGCTTCCTGGGGCGCACGCGCGAGCAGCAGCTCGGCGGCATGTTCCACGACCTGCGCCTCGACGCCGGCGGGCGCCCGCGCGCCGACTGCGCGCTCAACGACCCGGCGTACGCGGGCGCGCGGATCCTGGTCGCGGACCGCAACTTCGCGTGCGGCTCCTCGCGCGAGAACGCGGTCACCGTGATGGTCGACAACGGCTTTCGCGCGTTCGTCGCGCCGAGCTTCGGCGACATCTTCTTCAACAACTGCTACCAGAACGGGGTGCTGCCGATCGTGCTGCCGGCCGAGCGCGTCGCGGCGCTGCGCGCGCTGCTGCACGCGAGGCCCGGCAGCACGATCACCGTCGACCTCGCGCGCCAGCGCGTCGTCGGGCCCGACGGCGCCGAGGACGCGTTCGAGATCGACTCGTTCCGCAAGGACTGCCTGCTGCGCGGCGTCGACGAGATCGCGCTGACGCTGTCGCACGAGGCCGAGATCGCGGGCTTCGAGGCGCGCTCGCGTGCCGAGCGCGACTGGCTGTAGGCCTTCGCGCGTGCACGCCCCGGGACCCGACCGGTGAAGCTCGTTCCCCCCTTGCTGCTGCTGTGCGCCGCGAGCGCGTTCGGCGTCGTGCTGTTGTGGCGCATCCTCAGGCACCTGCCGCGCAAGCCGGTGCTGGTCGGCGTGCACCTGCTGCTGGGCATCGCGGGCATGGAGGCCACGGCGCTGCTGATGCGCGGGGCGCCCGACGGCAGCTCGACGCCGTCCGGGTCGTTCGGCCGCCTCGCCGGGCTGATGCTGATCGTCGCGCTGATGTCGGGGCTGGCGTCGCCGATGATCGGGCGGCGCTGGCCGGGGCGCGCGGGCAACGTCGCGCTCGGCGCGCACGTCGGCGTGGCGGGGGTCGGGTTCGTGTTGTTCGTCGCCTGGCTGATCGGCGCGGCCTGAGGGTATCGCGGCCCGGACGGGCCGCAGCGCCGGGTGCCGCGCCCCCGGGCAGCGCGCGCGTCGACCTTCAGCGCGCCGCGCGCGCGTCCGCCTGCTCGGCGAGGTGGCGGCGGAACACCTCCGCGATCGGCGACAGGCGCTTGCCGCGCGGCCGGACCAGGTGCCACGCGGACCGGATCGGGAAGCCGCGCACCGGCAGCACCGCGACGCCGTCGCGCGTGCCGCGGTGCCCGAGCGCGTGCACCGACAGCACCGCGATGCCGAGCCCGCCCGCGACCGCTTCGCGGATCGCCTCGTTGCTGCCGAGCTCCAGGCGCACGCGCGGCGCGAATCCGTGGGCCCGGAAGTGCGCGTCGGTCGCCATCCGGGTGCCCGAGCCGGGCTCGCGGTGGATGAAGCGCTCGTCGCGCAGCGCCTCGAGCGCGAACGGGCGCCGGCGCGCCGCAAGCAGGTGCGCGGCGGGCGCGATCGCGACGAGCGGGTTCGGCATGAAGACTTCGTCGTCGAGGTCGACGTCGTCCGGCGGCATCGACATCACGTAGAGGTCGTCGAGGTTCTCGCGCAGCCGCGCGACGACGCCGTCGCGGTTCAGGACTTCCAGCGAAATGTCGATGTCGGGGTGGACGGCGCAGAACGTCCCCAGGAGCCGCGGGACGAAGTATTTCGCGGTGCTCACGACCGCGACCCGCAGCCGCCCGCGCGTGAGCCCCTTCATCGCGTCGATGCGCTGGGCGAACGACGCCCACTCGTCGACCATCGCGCGCGCGGTTCGAGCGAGCTCGCGGCCGGCCTGCGTCAGGTGCACGCGGCGCGCGACCACTTCGTAGATCGGCACGCCGACCGCGTCCGCGACCTCGCGCAGCTGCATCGACGCGGTCGGCTGCGTCACGTGCATCGCACGCGCGGCGGCGCTCACGCTGCCGGTGTCCGCGAGCGCGAGGAACAGGCGCAGCTGGCGGAACGTCACATGCATAGACAAATCTCTATAAAAAGTCCTTGAAGAATCGATTTTATTCGATGTTCGAGGATGCGTAGGATCCGAGCCCGAGGAGAACGACCATGCAGACCCTGCTCGACCCCGCCATCCTGTTCTTCGTGGTCGGCGTGCTCGCCGGCCTGATGAAGTCGAACCTGGAGATCCCGGCGCCGATCTCGCGCTTCCTGTCGCTGTACCTGCTGATGGCGCTGGGCCTGAAGGGCGGGTTCGCGCTCGCGCACGCGGGTCTGACCGCCGACGTCGCGCGCGGGCTCGCCGGGGCGGTGCTGCTCGCGGTCGCGGTGCCGGCGATCGGCTTCGCGCTGCTCTCGCGCGTGGCCGGGCGATTCGACGCCGCCGCCCTCGCCGCGACCTACGGCTCGGTGAGCGCGGTGACCTTCGTGACCGCGATGCAGGCGTTCGAGGGCATGGGGCTCGCGCCGGGCGGGCACATGGCGGCTGCGATGGCGCTGATGGAGTCGCCGGCGATCGTGATGGCGGTGATGTTCGCCGGCGCGCTGCGCAGCGGACGGCTCGCAGGGGGCGGAGCCGCCGGGGCGATCGGCACGGTCCCGGCGATCGGGGCGGCCGGCACGATCGGCACGCTCGGCACGGTCCCGGCGAACCCCGGGCGGCCCGTTCAGGGGGCGGCGGCCGTGATGCTCGGGTCCCCCGCGACGCCGGGAGCGGTGGCGCTCTCGCTCGCCGCGTCGGGCCTCGGCGCGGGCGACGGTGCCGCCCGCGCCGGCCTGCCGCTCGGCAAGGTGCTGCGCGAGTCGTTCACCGACGGCGGGCAGGTGCTGCTGCTCGGGGCGATGCTGGTGGGGCTGGTCACCGGCGACGCGGGCAAGGCGGCGATGCAGCCGTTCTCGGGCGACCTCTTCAAGGGGATGCTCGCGTTCTTTCTCCTGGACATGGGCCTGGCGACCGCGCGCCACCTGCCGGCGCTGCGCGGCGCGTCGCCGTGGCTCGTCGCGTACGCGCTGCTGGGGCCGCTGGCGCACGCGGGACTCGCGCTCGCGCTCGCGTCGGCGCTCGGCCTGGCCGCGGGCGACGCCGCGATCCTGACGGTGCTGGCGGCGAGCGCGTCGTACATCGCGGTGCCCGCCGTGCTGCGCCACGCGATCCCGGAGGCGAGTCCGGCGCTCTACGTGGGGCTGTCGCTGGGCCTGACGTTCCCGTTCAACCTGCTGCTGGGAATTCCGCTCTACGGGGCGGCCGCCCGCGCGCTGCTCGGCTGACACGCGGCGGGACGGTGCCCGTCCGCCGCCGCCCGCGACGAGGGCGCCGTCGGCGGTGGAATCGCATCGCGCTCCGCCGCGCGGTGCGCCCGACCACGCGACCGTGCGCTAAGCTCGCGCGAGCGGCGCCGCGTCGCGCGCCGCCCCCGCCGACGGACCCGACCATGCACGTCACCGACCTCTACTTCCGCGGCCACGTCGTGAACCCCGGGGGCCTGGCGCTCTCCGGCGACGGCGGCGACTTCACCTATCGCGAGACCTGGGCACTGACGAACCGCATCGCGCGCCGGCTGCACGACGCCGGCTTCGGCGTCGGCCGGCGCTTCGCGGTGCTCAGCCCCAACACCGGCACCGCGCTCGTCGCGATGCTCGGCGGCCTGCGCGCGGGCCTCGCGTGGTGCAACCTGAACATGCGCGCCGCGCTGCCCGACATCCTGCACATCCTCGCGGCCGGGCGCTGCAACCTGCTGTTCTTCGACGCGTCGGCCGCGCCGATCGTCGCCGAGGTGCGGCGCGCGGTGCCCGACGTCACCGAGTTCGTCTGCATCGGCGGTGCCGACGCGCAGGCGCCGTCGCTCGAGCGCTGGCTCGGCGACACGAGCGACGCGCCGCTGGACCTCAGGCTTCCCGAGGACGCGCAGGGCTTCCAGGGCGCCACCGGCGGCACCACCGGGCGCTCCAAGCTCACCGTCGGCTCGAACCGCTCGGTGCTGACTTCGGTGTCGGCGTGGTCGATGTGCCTGCACTTCGACGCGCCGCCCGTGAACCTCGCGGTGGCGCCGATCACGCACGCGGGCGGCTTCGTCGCGCTCGGCATGGGCGCGTTCGGCGGGACGACGATCATGATGTCGGCGCCCGACGTCGGCGCGATGATCGAGACGATCGAGCGGCGCCGCGTCGACGTGCTGTTCCTGCCGCCGACGCTGATCTACATGATGCTCGCGCACCCCGCGCTCGCGAGCACCGACCTGTCGTCGCTGAAATACCTGATCGCGGCCGCGTCGCCGTTCGCGCCGGAGAAGATCGTCGAGGCGGTCGAGCGCCTCGGGCCCGTCGTGTGCCAGGCGTTCGGCCAGACCGAGTCGGGCTTCCCGACCACGTTCATCTCGCCGCGCGAGATCGCCGACGCGGTGCGCGACCCCGACAAGCGCCACCGGCTGCTGTCGTGCGGGCGGCCGACGCCGATCGTCGAGTCGATGCAGGTCATGAACGAGGCCGGCGACCTGCTCGGCCCCGGCGAGACCGGCGAGGTCGTGCTGCGCGGGCCGTCGATCATGTCGCGCTACCTCGACGACCCGGACGCGACCGACGAGATCCAGCGCTACGGGTGGCACCACACCGGCGACATCGGCCGCCGCGACGAGGAGGGCTACGTCTACATCACCGACCGCAAGCGCGACCTGATCATCTCGGGCGGGTTCAACATCTTTCCGTTCGAGGTCGAGAGCGCGCTGCTCAAGCACCCCGCGGTCCAGGATTGCGCGGTCATCGGCGTGCCCGACGCGAAGTGGGGCGAGGCGGTGAAGGCGTGCGTGCAGCTCAAGCCGGGCGCGAAGGCCGACGCCGACGAGCTCATCGCGTGGGCGCGCCGGCACGTCGGCGCGATGAAGGCGCCGAAGTCCGTGGACCTGGTCGCGGCGCTGCCGCGCAGCCCGGTGGGCAAGGTCCTGAAGCGCGAATTGCGCGCGCCGTACTGGGCCGGGCGCGAGCGGGGTGTGGGCTGAGCGCCGTGAGCGGCGGTGCCGACCCCGCGGCCGTTCGCGCGGGTCGGGCGGGCGCCGACGCCGGCGTCCGGGACGTCCGTGACCCCTCGCGTCCGAACGGCGCGGCTCGCCGACGGACGCTCGTGCGCACGCTCGCGCTGGCCGCGTGCCTCGCGTTGCCGCGCCCTGGGGCGGCTGCGCAGGACGCCGCCGTCTCCGCCGAGATCGACGCGCTGCTCGAGCGCCTCGCGCGCTCCGGCTGCGAGTTCCAGCGCAACGGCAGCTGGTACGCGGCGGCGGACGCGCGCGCGCACCTGCAGCGCAAGCGCGAGGTCCTCGAGTCGCGCGCCGCGCTGCGCGACGCCGAGCAGTTCATCGAGCTCGCGGCGTCGGCGAGCAGCGTGAGCGGCAAGCCGTACCTCGTGAGATGCGCCGGCGGCGCACCCGCCGAGAGCCGCGCCTGGCTCGGCGCGCAATTGCAGTCGATCCGCGGAACGCGCGGCGCGCCGGCGCGTTGACGCGCGGCGTGGCGGGCGCCATGCTCGCCTGCGGCCGGGTGCCCGTCGCGCCCGCCGGCTCGCCTCGAGGCCTCCATGTCCCCTCGCCCGATCCGCGTTCTCGCCTGCGTCTTCGCCGTCTGCGCGGCGATCTCGGCCGCGCCCGTGCACGCCCGCGTCACCCGCATCGAGATCGACGCGGTCGCGCCGCTGCCCGCGGTCCCCGGCCTGCCCGCCGACGCCCCCGCGTACGAGCAGGTCGCCGGCCGCGCGTTCGGCGAGCTCGACCCGTCGCTGCCCGGCAACGCGATCATCCAGGACATCGGGCTCGCACGCGACGCCGACGGCAAGGTGCGCTACGTCGCGTCGTTCGTGCTGTACAAGCCGGCCGACCCGCGCCGCGCGAGCGGACTGCTGTGGCACGACGTCCCCAACCGCGGCCGCGTGTACGCCTTCTCGCCGCGCGAGCGCGCCGCCGGCGACGTGATGCTCGCGAGCGGCTGGCAGGGCGACGACGCCGGGCTGACCGCGGTGCGGCCGAAGGCGGCGATCGGCGGCCTGCAGTGGCTGAAGGTCCCGGTCGCGCGCGGCCCGGGGGGCGAGCGCGTCACCGGTGAAGTGTTCGCGCGCATCGTCAACCGCGCGGGCATGTCTTCGCAGCCGCTGCTGGTGCAGACGAACCCGGTGCCGTACAAGCCGCTGAGCCTGGACACCTCGAAGGCGACGCTGGTGTCGCGCGCCGGCGAGACGCAGCACGGCGAAGTGCGCGACGAGGTTCGCGTCGCGTCGGGCGACTGGGCGTGGGCGCGCTGCGACGAGAAGAACGCGTTCCCCGGCGTGCCCGACCCCACGCAGATCTGCCTGAAGTACGGTTTCGACCCGGCGCGGCTGTACCAGGTCGTCTTCACCGCCGCCGACCCGTTCGTGCTCGGCATCGGCTTCGCCGCGTGGCGCGACCTCGCCGTCTTCTTCAGGAGCGCGCGCGCCGACGACGCGGGCACGCCGAACCCGGTCGCCGGCCTGGTGAGGCACAGCATCACGCGCGGGATCTCGCAGTCGGGCAACTTCCTGCGCGGCTGGCTGCACCTGGGCTTCAACCGGGGCGAGGACGGGCGCCGCGTGCACGACGGGCTGTGGCCGATCATCGCCGGCCGGCGCATCGCGCTGAACTTCCGCTGGGCGCAGCCCGACGGCGTGCTCGAGCTCTACCAGGCCGGCAGCGAGGGCCCGCAGTGGTGGCTGCCGCACCCGGACCCGGTGCGCGGCGGGCGCACGTCGGGCATCCTCGAGCGCTGCCGCGCGAGCGGCACCTGCCCGAAGATCGTCGAGCACTTCGGCTCCGCCGAGGTCTGGGCGCTCAAGCTCACGCCGGAGTGGGTCGGCACAGACGGCCAGTCCGACCTCCCGCTGCCGGACGACGTGCGCCGCTACTACCTCGCGAGCACCAGCCACGGCGGCGGCGCGGGCGGGTTCGACACGAGCCTGCCCGGCGTCGGGCTGCCGCGCACCGGCCCCGCGTGCCCCGGCAACAATTTCGGCACCGGGGTGCTGCCGGCGAACCCGGTGCCGCACCTGCAGACGGTCAACGCGCTGTCCGAGCACTTCCGCAGGTGGGTCGTCGACGGCACGCCGCCGCCGCCGAGCCGCTACCCGACGCTGGCCGCGGGCACGCTCGCGCCGGCGCGCAAGGACGCGATCGGCTTCCCGACGCTGCCGGGCCTGCGCGCGAGCCTTCCCGAGCCGGACTTCATCATGCCGGTGCTCGACTACGACTGGGGCCCGGGCTTCGACCCGGTCGACGGCTCGGGCGTGCCGTCGGTGGGCGTGCCGCGCGTGCGGCGCGTGCTGCCGATGTTCGCGCCCAGGGTCGACGCCGACGGCAACGAGCTCGGCGGCGTGCCGATCGTGCTGCTCGACGCGCCGCTGGGCACCTACCTCGGCTGGAACGTCACCGCCGCCGGCGACAGGCCCTTCCACGCGGGCCAGATCTGCAACTACGTGGGCGGCATGATCCCGTTCGCGCGCACGGCGGCCGAGCGGCGTGCGCGCGGCGACCCGCGCCCGTCGCTCGAGGAGCGCTACGGCACGCACGACGGCTACGTCGCGGCGGTCGAGCGTGCCGCGGAGCGCGCGCGGCGCGAGGGCTTCCTGCTGCCCGCGGACGCGCGCGCGCTCGTCGACGCCGCGCGCGCCAGCGCGGTGCTGAAATAGCGCGCACGGCGCATCCGTCGTGCGAACATTCCCCGGGCCGCGTGCGAGCCCCCACCCGTCGAGGTCACCATGAACGTTCCGCTGCGCGCCGTGCTGGCGGCGCTCGCCTTCAACGCCGCGATCGTCCCCGATGCGCCCGCCGCCGACTGGCCACAGCCCCGGGAGGGCACGTGGGTGGCGCCGGAGTTCCGCTTCCACACCGGCGAGGTGATGCGCGACGTGAAGCTGCACTACCGGACGATCGGCGACCCCTCCGGCGAGCCGGTGCTCGTGCTCCACGGCACCGCGGGCTCCGGCGCGAGCATGCTGACGCCGGACTTCGCGGGCGAGCTGTTCGGTCCCGGCAAGCCGCTGGACGCGCGCCGCTACTACCTGATCCTGCCCGACGCGCTGGGCACCGGGAAGTCGACGAAGCCGTCGGACGGCCTGCGCGCGAAGTTCCCCGCGTACGACTACGACGACATGGTGGCCGCGCAATACCGCCTCGTCACCGAGGGGCTGGGGGTGAAGCACCTGCGCCTCGTGATCGGCAACTCGATGGGCGGCATGCAGGCGTGGCTGTGGGGCGTGCGCTGGCCGGCGATGATGGACGCGCTGGTGCCGATGGCGTGCCTGCCGGTCGCGATGTCGGGCCGCAATTGGATGCTGCGCCGGATGCTCACGCAGGCGATCCGCAACGACCCCGAGTGGAACGGCGGCAACTACGCGGCGCAGCCGCGCGGCATGTCCACGCACCTGCTCACGTACGCGCTCGCGACGATCGGCGGCAACCAGGGCCTCTATCGGCTCGCGCCGACGGCGGCGAAGGGCGACGAGCACATCGCACGCCAGCTCGCGCAGCCGTTCCGCGGCGACGCCAACGACGTGCTCTTCCAGTGGGAGTCCTCCTACGACTACGACCCGTCGCCGGGGCTCGACCGCGTCGAGGCCGCGACCCTCGCGATCAACTCGGCGGACGACGAGCGCAACCCGCCCGAGCTCGGCGTGATGGAGACGGCGATCGCGCGCGTGAAGAACGGGCGGGTCCTGCTGATCCCCGGCAGCCCCGAGACGCGCGGGCACGGCACCACGGCGTTCGCGAAGTGGTACGCGCGCGAGCTCGCCGAGCTGCTCGCGCGCGCGCCGCGCCGCTGAAGCCGCGGCACCCGACGCCTCCGGGGCACCGGCGCGCCCGCGCACCCGACGAACCGCCAGCACCCGGGCACCCGACGAACCGCCAGCACCCGCGCACCCGACGAACCGCCAGCACCCGCGCACCCCGCGGAACCCGACGCACCATGGACACGACGACCCCGCCCGACCCCACCCGCCCGCACCCCGTGCGCAACGACGTCCCCCGCCCGGGGCGCGAGCTGCTCGTGCTGCGCCACCACGGGCTTCGTGCCGGCGGGCACGAGCCGTTCTACCGCTTCAGCCGCGACGAGTACTGGCCGTACTTCGAGCGCCTGGGCGCGCGCGTCGTCGGCCAGTGGAAGGTGGTCGCACCCGAGGCGGCCGTCGCGCCGGACACCGACGACGTCTACCGGCTCGTGCGCTACGCGAGCTACGAGCACTGGGAGGCCACGCGCAAGGACCGCGCGTTCGCCCGGCTCGGCGGCAACGGCCCGGCGTGGGTGCGCGGCCAGCAGGCGCTCGCCGACCGCGCCGGCCTGCAGACCGGCACGCGCGGCGCGCACTTCCTCGAGGGCTGCACGTACGACAACCCGCCGCTGCACATGCCGGCGCTCGACGAGCGCTACGAGCCTGCCGCCGAGGGCGAGGCGCTCGAGCCCGACGCGCCGGTGCCGGTGCGCGTGGACGGCGCGCGGCCCGGCGACGAAGTGGTCGCGCTGGTGACGCGGCGCATCGCCAGGGGCGGCTTCGACGAGGTGCGCGCCGCCACGGTCGAGGGCGACTGGCCGTGGGCGGCGCGGCTCGGCGCGCGCCCGATCGGCGTCTGGCGCGTCGTCCACCCCGGCGCGCCGACGATGACGCCGGCGAGCGCCGGGCACGACGAGGTCGTCTCGATGGTGCGCTACGCGAGCCGCGCGCACTTCGACGCGATGCACGGCGAGGGCGCGCTGCGGCTGGGCGGCGACGGGCCGGACTGGCACGCGCACCTCGCGGCGCGGCGCGCGGTCGAGCGGCTGGCGCTCGCGGTGAAGGTCGAGCTCGTGCAGGGCTTCCTGTACGCGAGCCCGCCCATGCACCTGCCGACGCTCGACGAGCGCTACCGCAGGATCGCCTGATTCCGCCACGACCGGCGCGCGCGGCCTCGGCCACGGCGCGGGTCTCGATCCGAAGCAAGCACGCGCGCCACGCGCGCCCGACACACGAGGGGAACGCCAATGGACTTCACGCTGAGCGAAGAGCAGGAACAGTTGCGGTCGGCCGTCGAGGTCTTCTGCCGCGAAGAGGTCGCGCCGGGCGCGCAGGAGCGCGACCGGCTCGCGCGCTTCCCCACCGAGCTCTTCGGCCGCCTCGCGGCGATCGGCGTCCCGGCGATCCCGCACGACCCCGCGTTCGGGGGGCTGGGGCTGGGAACCTTCGACATGGTGCTCGCGCTCGAGCAGATCGCGCGCGTCGACCAGTCGCTCGCGGTGACGACGATGGTCAACGCCGCGTGCGCGCTCACGCTCTCGCGCTTCGGCAGCGAGGAGCTCAAGCGCACGTGGCTGCCGGACGTCGTCGCGGGGCGACGGATCTGCTCGCTCGCGGGCACCGAGCCGCAGGCCGGCTCCGACACCGCGGGCGCGACCACGCGCGCGCGCCGGCAGCCCGACGGCAGCTGGGTGATCGACGGCGAGAAGGCGTTCATCACGAACTGCGGCACCGACATCAGCGCGTTCACGATGGCGATGGCAGTGACCAGCGACGCCGACGCCGAGCGCAAGGAGTTCACGCTCTTCCTCGTCCCGACGGGCACGCCCGGCTACGAGATCGGCCCCGCGTACAGCAAGATGGGCTGGCGCTCGTCGGACACGCACCCGATCGCCTTCCGCGAGTGCCGCGTCGGGCCCGACGCCGTGATCGGCGCGGTCGGCAAGGGCCGGCTGATCACGCACCGCGGCTTCCAGCAGGGCCGGGTGTTCCTCGGCGCCTGCTCGATGGGCCTCGCGCAGGGCAGCCTCGACCAGGCGGTGCAGTACGCGAAGGCGCGCCCGGCGTTCGGCGCGACGATCGGCCGGCTGCAGCTGGTCCAGGAGATGGTCGCGCAGATGGCGGTCAAGGTCGAGGCCGCGCGCATGCTCGTCTACCGCGCCGCGTGGCTGTCCGACCAGGGGCGCGCGACGCTCAAGGACCTCGCGACCGCCAAGTACTTCGCGACCGAGATCGGCACCGAGTGCGCGAACCTCGCGGTCCAGGTGCACGGCGGCTGGGGCTTCATGGACGACTGCCCCGCGTCGCGCTACCTGCGCGACAACCGCATCTGCACGATCGGCGACGGCTCCAGCCAGATCCAGCTCCTGCTGATCGCGCGCGAGCTCGGGCTGGACGTCGCCTTCGACTGAACGCGAGGCCCGACGATGACCGGACGAACCGATGCGCCCGCGCCCGTGCTGCGCGTCGAGTGGCCGACGCCGCGCGTCGCGCTCGCCACGCTCTCCCGACCCGACGCGATGAACACGCTGTCGCTCGAGCTGATCGCCGCGATCGGCGAGGCGCTCGGGCAGGCGCGTGCCGCCCGCGCGCGCGCGCTGGTCTTCACCGGCGCGGGGCGCGCGTTCTGCGCCGGCGCCGACCTCACGCTGCTCTCCGACGCCGGCTCGCCGGTGATGCGCTCGGCGTTCGCGTTCCGAGACGCGTACGTCGAGCCGCTCGCGAAGCTGTTCGACTCGTTCGAGGAGGCGCCGTTTCCGATCGTCGCCGCGATCAACGGCTTCGCGCTCGGCGGCGGCTGCGAGCTCGCGCTCTCGTGCGACGTGCGCGTGATGTCGCGCACCGCGAAGCTCGGGCTGCCCGAGGTGCACGTCGGCGCGATCCCGGCCGCGGGCGGCGTTCAGAAGCTGATCCGGCACGTCGGCCGCTCGAAGGCGCTCGAGTGGATCCTGACCGGCGCGCACGTCGACGCGCAGCAGGCGCTCGCGCACGGCCTGGTCGCCGAGGTCACCGAGCCCGGCGACGTCGTCGCGCGCGCGCTCGCGTTCGCCGCGCGCTTCGAGCGCGGCGGGCCCGACGCGATCGCGCAGGCCAAGGCGGCGGTCTACCTGGCCGAGGACGCCGACCTGCGCAGCGCGCGCCGCTTCGGCGTCGAGGCGATCACGAGCCTCGTCGGCAGGCCGGAGTGGACCGAGGGCATGGCCGCGTTCGTCGCGAAGCGCCCGCCGCGCTTCGACGACGCGCCGTAGAACGGCGCTTTGACCGCGGCGCCGCGCCGTCCTATCGTGCGCGTTTTCGCAGCGGGAATTGCACGATGAGACTGAGGACGATCAGGTACGCGCGCGACGGCCGCATCGCCCGCATCACGCTGAACCGGCCGTCGCGGATGAACGCGATCGACCACGACATGCCGCGCGAGCTGCGCCGCGCGGTGGACGCCGCGAACGCCGACGACGAGGTGCACGTGATCGTGCTCTCCGGCGCGGGGCGCGCGTTCTGCGCCGGCTACGACCTGCAGCTGTTCGCGGAGTCCCCGCGCCCCGGTCCGCTGTCGCAGGCGATGCCCTGGGACCCGACCCTCGACTACCGGCGGATGTCCGACGACACCGCGTGCTTCATGAGCCTGTGGCGCAGCCACAAGCCGGTGATCTGCAAGGTGCACGGCGTGGCGATCGGCGGCGGCAGCGACATCGCGCTGTGCTCGGACCTCACGGTCATGGCGAGCGACGCGCGCATCGGCTACCCTCCGGTGCGCGTGTGGGGCAGCCCGCAGACCGCGATGTGGGTGTACCGGGTCGGCGCCGAGCGCGCGAAGATGATGCTGCTCACCGGCGACCTGGTCACCGGCACCGAGGCCGCGGCGATGGGGCTGGTCGCGCGAGCGGTGCCGCCCGCCGAGCTCGACGACGCGGTCGAGGCGCTCGCGCAGCGCATCGCGGGCGTTCCGCGCAACCACCTGATGATCCAGAAGACCGTGATCAACCAGGCGTACGACAACATGGGGCTGCCGACGACGCAGCTGATCGCCACCTTCCTCGACGGCGTCACGCGGCACACGCCCGAGGGCCTGCACTTCAAGCAGCGCTGCGAGGAAGTCGGCTTCAAGCAGGCGGTGAAGGAGCGCGACGGCGGCGCGCCGATCGGCGCGGCCCCGGCGCGTGCGGCGCGAGGCGCGGCCCCGGAACCCAAGGCACGAACGAGGAGATCCCGATGAGCACGAACACGTCCCCGAAGCGCTTCCCGCAGCTCACGCTCGAGCAGCTGCACCCGTACCAGCGGCCGCTGGGCGAGCAGATCATGAAGGTCTCGAGCATCGGGCTCGCCGGCCCGTACAACCCGCTGCTGCGCAGCCCGGTGATGGGCCAGCGGATGTACGACCTGCTCTTCTACCTGCGCTGGAACTCGTCGCTGCCGCTGCGCCTGAACGAGTTCGCGATCCTGATCATCGGGCGGCAGTGGCGCTCGCAGGTCGAGTGGTTCGCGCACGCGCCGCTCGCGATCAAGGCGGGCCTCGCGCCGTCGATCGTCGCCGACCTCAAGGCGCGCCGCCGCCCCGACGGGATGCAGGCGGACGAGGCGCTCGTGTACGACTTCGTCACCGAGCTGACCACCGACCACCGCGTGTCGGACGCGACGTTCGCGCGCGCCCGCGCGCTGTTCGACGACCAGCAGATCGTCGACCTGACGACGGTCGCCGGCACCTACGTCACGGTCGCGATGCTGCTCGCGATGGCGCAGGAGAACGTCCCGCAGGGCAAGGAGCCGCCGTTCGCCGACGGGGAGCCGTAGCCGCACCCGTTCCCGCGCACGCGCACGCGCACGCGCACGCGCCGCGACCGAGCCCGGCGCGAGTCTCGATCGCGCCGCGCCGCGCGCATCCCTCATGTTGACGAAGACGCGCGCTTGTGCATAAAGTGTAAACACTGAAAACGACGCGTCTCGCGTCGGGGTTCCCGCCGGCACACTCCTGGGAGGTCCTCCGCTTGAAGACGCTCGTGACGACGACGTCGCTGATGCAGCCGATCGCGCACTTCTCGCACGCGGCGCGCGTCGGGGGCCTCGTCCACGTCGGCGCCGCCGCCGGCACCGACGCCGCGCGCCGGCTCGCGGGGTCGGCGCCGGGCCGCCCGGATCTCGCGGCGCAGCTCGAGCGCATGCTGGCCAACTTCGACACCGTGCTCTCGCTCGTGGGGGCGGCGCGCGCCCACGTGGTCGAGTTCCGCGCGTGGGTCGCCGACACCCGCGACCTCGCCGCCTGTGCGCGCGCGATCGACGCCTGGCTGGGCGACGCCGGCGCGGCCCGCGTCGTCGGCGCCTCGTTCGGCTTCCCGCTGCCGCACGCGAGCGTCGAGGCCGACCTCGTCGCGGCGATCGCGCCGCACGCGGCGCCGCGCCACCTGCACGCGGGCCCGGGCGCCGATGCGGCGACGGGGCTCGCCGCGGTGCAGGCGGCGAGCGCGCTCGACACCCTCGAGCGCCTTCTCGAGTCGCACGGGCTGCGCCCGGCGGACCTGGTCCACCTGCGGATCTCGCTCGCCGACGTGCGCGCCCACGGCGAAGTCGCCGCCGTGCTCGCGCGGCGCCTCGCGCACGCGCCGCCGGCGCGCGCATTCGTCGTCGCGCCGCTCGCGGACCCGCGCGCGCTGCTGCACCTGGACGCGGTCGCGCTGCCCGGCGGCGGGCGCCCGGTCGAGCCGGCAGGCCACGGCGCCGGCGGCGTGCCGCCGGCGGTGCTCGCCGGCGAGCACCTCTACCTCGGCGGCCAGAACGGCGTCGGCGACGACGGCGCGCCGGTCGGCGACGTCGAAGCCCAGACGCGCGCGGCGTGGCGCCGGATCGAGGCGCTCGTCGACGCCGCCGGCTTCGAGCGCGACTCGGTCGTGCGCACCACGAACGTGCTCACCGACTGGCGCGACTACGCCGGCTTCAACGCGGGCTACGGCGCGCACGTGCGCCGGCCGTATCCGCCGCGCACGACCGTGCTCGGCGGGCTCGTCGAGCCGGGCGCGCGCGTTCAGGTCGAGGCGATCGCGCACCGCGACGGCGCGCGCGCGACGGTGCTCGACACGCCGGGCGCACCCGACCCGGCGGTCGCGTCGGGCACGCCGGCCGCCCCGGCCGACCCGGGCGCGCGGGACTCCCGGTGAACCCTGCCGGACCGCCGGCGGGGCACGGCCGCGCGTCGGCGGGCGTGCCGTCGCTCGCCGGCAGGCTCGCACGCAACTGGCTCGAGGCGCTGTGCGCCGCGATGCTGGTCGCGATCTGCGCCGTGGTGTTCGCCGGCGTGTTCTTCCGCTACTTCCTGCACATCGGGCTGGGCTGGACCGAGGAGGCGGCGCGCTACCTCCAGGTGTGGATGACCTTCGCCGGCGCCACGGTCGCGGTCAAGCGCTGGGGCCACTTCCAGCTCACGATCATCAACCAGTGGATCCCGCCCGGCGCGCAGCGGCTCACGCAGGTCTTCGCGGTGCTCGTCGTCGCGACGCTCGCGGGCGTGATGGTCGTGTACGGCATCGACATCACGCGCGTGGGCTGGAACCAGACCTCGCCGATCATGAGCTGGCGCATCGGCTACCTCTACCTGGTCGCGCCGGTCAGCGGCGTGCTGATGCTCGGGTACTGCGCGATGCACCTGCGCGGGCTGCTGCGCGGCGTCGCGCTCCCCGGGCACGGCACGCCGGGCGATGCCGGAGCCGGCGCGGGCGAGGGCGCGCACGCGCCGGCCGCGGGTCGCGCCGAGTAGGCCGGGAGGCGCCGCCGTGGTCACCGTCGTCATGATCCTCGCGTTCCTGCTGATGATCGCGCTGTCGGCGCCGGTCGCGTTCGCGGTGGGCGTGTCCTCGGTGATCGGCCTGGCGATCTCCGACATCGCGCCGCTGATGATCGTGCCGCAGCGCCTGTTCGCGGGCGCCGACTCCTTCGTGCTGCTCGCGATCCCGCTGTTCATCCTGGCCGGCGCGCTGATGGAGACCGGCGGCATCTCCGCGCGTCTCGTGCACCTGGCCAAGGTGCTGATCGGCCACGTGCGCGGCGGACTGGGGATGGTCGTCGTGGTCGCCGAGATGCTGTTCTCGGGCATCTCCGGCTCGACGGTCGCCGACGTCTCCGCGATCGGCGCGCTGATGGTGCCGTCGCTGGTGCGCGCCGGGTTCCGCCCGGACCGCGCGGTCGCGATCGTCTCCGCGGCGTCCGCGATGGGCATCCTCGTGCCGCCGTGCCTGCTGATGGTGATCATCGCGCAGATCGCCGGGCTGTCGGTGGGGGCGCTCTTCCTCGCCGGGTTCGTCCCGGCGGTCGTGCTCGCGCTCGCCGTCATGGGGCTGATCTGGGTGCAGGCGCGCCGCGACGGCATCGGCGGCGAGCGCCGCGCCGCGCTCGCCGAGGTGGTCGCGGCCGCCCGGGGCGCGGTGATCCCGATGATGATGCCGGTGATCATCTTCGGCGCGATCCTCGGCGGCGTGGCCGACCCCACCGAGGCGGCGGTGCTCGCCGTGATGTACGCGTTCGTCGTCGGCGTGTTCGTCTACAAGGAGATCGCGTGGCACCAGATCCCGAAGATCCTGGTCGACAGCGCGATCACCAGCGGCGTCGTGATCTTCATGGTCGGCGCCGCGTCGATCTTCTCGTGGATCATGGCGGCCGAGCAGGTGCCGGCGGCGATCGCCGGCGCGCTGTTCGGCGGCACGCCGTCGTACTGGCCGTTCTTCGCGCTCACGATCGTGCTCTTCGTCGTGCTCGGCGCGCTGCTCGAGGGCCTGCCGGCGGTGATCATCTGCCTGCCGATCTTCCTGCCGATCGCGCAGCGCATCGGCATCGACCCGCTCCACTACTCCACGGTCGTCGTCGCCGCGATCGGCGTGGGCCTGTTCCTGCCCCCGGTGGGCGTGGGCCTGTACATCGCCGCCGCGTTCGCGAACCTGCGCGTCGAGCAGACCGTGCGCGCGATGCTGCCGTACGTCGCCGCGCTGATGCTCGGCATCCTGGTGCTGATCGCCTTTCCCTGGCTGACGGTCGTCGTGCCGAAGGCCGTTCTCAACCGCTGACCCCCAACCGAGGACACCGCCATGAAGAACGAGCACTCCCCGTCGCCGCTGCGCCGCCGGCTCGTCCGCGCCGGCGCCGCCGGGCTCGCTGCCGCGCCGCTCGCGGGCTTCGCGCAGGCGCCCGCCGTCGTGCGCGCGCCGCGCAAGATCACGATGAAGTGCGCGACGATCGTCGCCGAGAGCTTCCCGTACGTGGACGGGCTGCGGCGCTGGAAGCAGCTGGTCGAGGAGCGCACCGCCGGCACCGTCGAGCTGCAGGTCTTTCACACCGCGCAGCTCGGCGACGAGCGCACGATCAACGAGGGCATCCTCGGCGGCGCGGTGCACGCGGGGATCGGCGCGGGCGCGTGGGCCGGCTACGTGCCGGCGTACAACGTCGTCGAGCTGCCGTTTCTCATCAGGAGCCTGAAGCAGATGTACGCGCTCGCCGACGGCGAGCTCGGCGAGCGCATCGCCGCGCAGGCCGAGACCAGGGGCTTCAAGGTCCTCGCCTACTACAGCGCCGGCGACCAGCACTTCCAGACCCGCTCGAAGCCGGTGCGCACGCTCGCGGACTTCAAGGGCCTGAAGGTGCGCGTGATCGAGAACCGCGCGCTCGTCGACGGCTTCCGCGCGCTGGGCGCGGTGCCCGCGCCGCTGCCGTACCCGCAGATCTACACCGCGCTCCAGCAGGGCACGGTCGACGGCACCGCCAACGACGTGCTCAGCGTCGCCACCCTCAAGCTGTACGAGGTCGCGAAGAACTTCACGTGGTCGAGCTACGTCGCCGAGCCGCGCCCGCTGATCGTCTCCAAGGCGTTCTTCGACGGGCTGCCGGCCGACGTCCAGCGCGTGCTGCAGGCCGCGGCGCTCGAGTCCGCGACCTTCGAGCGCAAGGTCTTCGAGGACAAGCTCGCGGCCGGCACCGAGGAGCTCAAGCGCAACGGCATGAACCTGCTCGACCTCGCCGATCGCGAGAAGTGGGTGGACGCGGTGCGGCCGGTCTGGGACGCGTTCGGCAAGAGCACGCCGGGGGCGGCCGAGCTGATCCAGGCGATCCAGAAGGCCGGCTGACGGCCGGGGGCGGGAGCGGCGCCGGCGCGCGCGGCGCGGAGTCGGCGAGGCATGCGTCGCGCCGCGCCGCGACCTGCGGCGCGCCGGCGGCAGGCGGGCGCGCAGGCGCCGAGGCAACGGGAGAGCACAGTTGTACACGGTAGCAGTCGACATCGGCGGCACGTTCACCGACGTGGTCGTCATCGACGAGGACGACGGCGCGACGTTCGCCGGCAAGGCACTGACCACGCCGGACGACCTCCAGCGCGGCGTCTTCGACGGCCTCGAGAACGCGGCCGCGTCCGCCGGCGTGCCCGCGCGCGAGCTGCTCGCGCGCGCGCGGCGCATGGTCCACGCGACGACGCAGTCGAGCAACGCGGTGTTCGCGCTCACCGGCGCGCGCACCGCGGTGCTGACCACGCGCGGCTTCGGCGACACGCTGACGATCATGCGCGCCACCGGGCGCGTCGCGGGGCTGTCGGTGTTCGAGCGGCACCACTACCGGATGACGTCCAAGCCGCGCCCGATCGTCGACGAGCGCGACATCGTCGAGGTCGCCGAGCGCATCGACGCGCACGGCGACGTGATCGTGCCGCTCGACGAGGACGCGGTGCGCGCCGCCGGCGCGCGGCTCGCGCGGGCGGGCGTCGAGGCGGTCGCGGTCGCGTTCCTGTTCTCGCACAAGAACGACGCGCACGAGCGCCGCGCCGCGCAGATCCTGCGCGAGACGATGCCCGGCGCCTTCGTCACGACGTCGAGCGAGGTCGCCCCGGAGATCGGCGAGTACGAGCGCAGCGCGACTGCGCTGTTCAACGCGTACGTCGGGCCGGTGATCCGCTCGTACCTGAGGCGCCTGGAGGCGAGGCTCGCCGACGAGGGCCTCGCGCAGCGGCTGCTGGTCGTGCAGGCGAACGGCGGCGTCGCGACCGCCGCGCAGACCGTGCCGATCTTCACGATCGAGTCGGGGCCGGCGGCGGGCGTCGTCGGCGCGGCCGCGATCGCCGCCACGCTCGAGCGCCCGAACGTGATCGCGACCGACGTCGGCGGCACGACGTTCAAGGTCGCGGTGATCGAGAACGGGCGCTGGGGCTACAGCCGCGAGACCGTGCTCAACCAGTACCAGCTGCGCCTGCCGATGGTCGACCTCGCGTCGATCGGCGCGGGCGGCGGCTCGATCGCGTGGGTCGACGGCGCGCGCCTGCGCGTCGGGCCGCGCAGCGCCGCCGCGGCGCCCGGCCCCGCGTGCTACGGGCTGGGCGGCACCGAGCCGACGGTCACCGACGCCGACCTGGTGCTCGGCTACTACAACCCGGAGCGCTTCCTCGGCGGGCGGATGAAGCTGCACGTCGAGCGCGCGCACGACGCGATCCGCCGGCGCGTCGCGGACCCGCTCTTCGACGGCGACGTGCTCGCCGCGGCCGCCGGGATCCGCCGCGTCATCGACAGCCAGATGGCGGACCTGATCCGCAAGTGCACGCTCGAGCGCGGCCACGACCTGCGCGACTTCGTCATGATGGCGTACGGCGGCGCGGGCCCCGCGCACGCGGCCGCCTACGGCGCCGACGCCGGCATGCGCGAGATCGTCGTGCCGTACTTCGCGACCGTCCACTCCGCGTACGGCTCGGCGCTGTCGGACGTGCGCTTCAGCATGCGCCACTCCGACCCGCTCGTGCTGCCGGCCGACCCGGCGCGCATCGAGGCGATCTACGCGCGCATGCACGCCGACGGCGACGCGCGCCTGGCGGACGCCGACGTCGCGCCGGCGCGCCGGCGCTTCGAGCGCTGGGTCGAGGCGCGCTTCCGCCGCCAGGTCCACCACGTGCGAATCCGGGTGCCGGACGAGGTCGACGCCGGCGCGCTCGTCGCGCTCGAGGCCGCGTTCGCGGCCGAGTACGAGCGCCTGTACGGGCAGGGCACCGCGCTCGCCGACGCCGGCGTCGAGCTGGTGAACTACGGCGTCGACGCGATCGGCGTGACGCCCCCGCTGCCCGAGGCGCGCGCGGGCGCGCAGGGCCGCGCGCAACCCGCCGGCGAGCGGCGCACCTGGTGCGCGCTGCGCGGCGCGCTGGTGCCCACGCCGGTCTGGGACGGGCCGTCGCTGCCCGCCGGCACGCGCCTCGACGGGCCGGCGATCATCGAACACCCGGGCACGACGATCGTCGTGCACACGGGACAGAGCGCCCGGATCGACGAGCACCGCCACACGCGGATCGACACCGGGCTGGGCGGAGGACGCGCATGAAGCACGAGATCGGCGCCGGGATCGACCCGGTCGGATTCGAGGTCCTGAACCACCGGCTGCTCAGCATCGCCGAGGAGATGGGCATCCAGTACATGCGCTGCTCCGGCTCGAACGTGCTGATCACCGGCAACGACGCGGCCACGGCGATCATGCGCGCCGACGGTGCGCTGGTCGCGGTGGGCCCGTACATCGTCACGCAGGGCAACGTGCTGCCGCTGATCGTCGAGAGCACGAAGCGGCTGACGCACCCGGACGTCGGCATCGGCGACGGCGACGTCTTCATCTGCAACGACCCGTACCTGGGCGCGATCCACGCGCCCGACTTCGCCACCGTCGCGCCGATCTTCCACGCGGGCGAGATCGTCGCGTGGATCGGCGCGTCCGGGCACCAGCTCGACACCGGCGGCATGGACCCCGGCGGCTTCTCGGTCAAGGCGGTCGACATCCACCAGGAAGGGCTGCGGATGCCGCCCGTGAAGATCGTCGAGGGCGGGCGCATGCGCGAGGACGTGCTCGCGTGGATCCGCAACCAGGTGCGCGACCCGCTGGTCGCGCTCGACGTCAAAGGGCAGGTCGCGGCTCTGAACACCGGGCGCCGGCGCGTGCTCGAGCTGATCGAAACCTGGGGCCTGGACGCGGTGCGCGCGGTGATGGACGGCTCGATCGAGCACGCGCGCGGCAAGCTCGAGCGCCGGCTGCTCGAGCTGCCCGACGGGCAGTGGCGCGAGGTGCAGTTCATCGACCACGACGGCCACACGACCGACATCTACCGGATCGTGTGCACGCTGACGAAGAAGGGCGGCCGGCTGACGTTCGACTTCACCGGGACGAGCCCCGCCGCGCGCGGCCTGATCAACGCCACGTACTCGGGCCTGCAGGCGGCGGTCCTCTCGTCGGTGTACATCAACCTGTGCTGGGACACGCCCTGGAACCAGGGCGTGCGCGAGTGCCTGGACATCGTCACCGAGCCGGGCACGGTCAACAACGCGACCTACCCGTCGCCGTGCGCGATGGCGACGATCTCGGCGGTGATCGTCACGATCGACGCGTGCTGGCGCGCACTGTCGCACCTGCTGACGGCCAGCGACGCGTATCGCGAGCAGGCGATGGCGGTGTGGTCGGGCACGTCGATGGCGCCGATCTTCGCCGGGACCAGCCAGCACGGGTTCCCGTTCGCCGCGACCGAGATGAGCCACTTCGGCGGCGGGGGCGGCGCGCGGACGTACGACGACGGCGTCGACACGGCCGGGATCGTGTTCAACACGACGCCCAACATGCCGAACATCGAGGACCAGGAGGCCGAGTACCCGGTCCTGTACCTCTTCCGCCGCCACCTGCGCGACTCGGGCGGGCCGGGGCGCTTCCGCGGCGGGCGCTCCGCCGAGCTCGCGTACACGATGCACCGCGCGCCGGACGGGCGCCTCGAGGGGCTGTTCGCCGGCACCGGCGCCGAGATGCCGAACGCGATCGGCATCGCGGGCGGGCTGCCCGGGGCGGCGATCCGCGTGGCGCGCTTCGTGCACACCGACATCGTCGAGCGCATGCGCCGGCGCGAGCCGCTGCCGGCGTCGTTCGACGCGATCCGCGGCGAGCGCGAGATCCTGATGCCCAAGCACCCGCGCGCGCCGATGGCGGCCGGCGACGTCTGGTTCCACAGCTGGCAGGCGGGCGGCGGCTACGGCGATCCGCTCGCGCGCGAGCCGGGGCGCGTCGCGCTCGACGTCCGCCGCGGCGCGGTCTCGGAGGACGCGGCCCGCGACATCTACGGGGTCGTCCTCGCCGCCGACGGCGAGGCCGACCCGCGGGCCACGCAGGCCCGGCGCGACGCGATCCGGAAGGTGCGCCGCGTGGCCGCGCGCACGCCCGGCGAAGGCGGCGAGCTGCGCTTCCTGGGCTCGCGCGACGCCCGCTACGGCGACGCGCTCGTGGTCGACGCCGCCGGCGGCGTCGTGCGCTGCGGCCACTGCGCGGGCCTCGTCGGTGCGATCGGCGACAACCTGATGCGCTACGTCGGCGAGATCGAGACCCCGCTGTCGGCCGCCGGCCCGGTGCGCGGCGAGGACTACGACCGCGGAAGGTTCCGTCTGCGACAGTTCTGCTGCCGCGAGTGCGGTACGCTCTTCGACGTCCAGGTCGCGTGCGGCGACAGCCCGCGCCCGCGGCTCGTGTTCGAACTCGGCCGCCCCGCGGCCTGACCCGTAACCCTCGGAGGAATTGCCATGTCGACGATCCGCAGAGTGTTCATCAAGGCCTTGCTGGGCGCGGCGTCCGGCGCGCTGGTCACCGGGGCCCTGGCGCAGGAGGCGGTGCGCATCGGTGCGCTCTATCCGCTGTCGGGGCAGGTCGCGAAGTCGGGCGAGGACACGCTGAACGCGATCCGCCTGGCCGCCGACATCGTCAATGGCAGCTTCAAGGACCTGGCACTGCCGCTGGCCGCGACCGCCGGGCTGCCGAACCTGGGTGGCGCGAAGATCGAGATCGTCGCGGCCGATCACCAGGGCTCGCCCGAGACCGGCGCCGCGGAGGCCGAGCGGCTGGTCGTCCAGCGCAAGGTCGCGGCGCTGATCGGCGCGTTCCACAGTTCGGTCGCCGCGACGTCGAGCCAGGTCGCGGAGCGGCTCGGCGTGCCGTACATCTCCGGCGAGTCCGAGGCGACCAACCTCACCGAGCGCGGCTTCAAGATGTTCTTCCGCACGACGCCGAGCTCGAAGACGCAGGCGCGCGACTTCTTCACGTTCATCGCGCAGATGAACAAGGGCTCGGCGCAGCCGGTGCGCACGATCGCGGTCGTGCACGAGAACACGCTGTGGGGCCAGGAGTTCGCGAAGTCGGTCGAGTCCTACCTGCCCGAGTACCCGGACGTGAAGCTGGTCGCGAACATCGCCTACCAGCAGGGCACGCCCGACGTCACCAGCGAGGTCCAGAAGCTGATCGCCGCCAAGCCCGACGTCGTCCTGCACGCCTCCTACGACAACGAGGCGATCCTGTTCGCGCGCACTTACAAGCAGTTCAAGTTCGCGCCGCGCGGCGTGATGGCGATCGGTGCCGCGTTCGGATCGAGCGCGTTCCGCAACGCGCTCGGTGCCGACGCGAACTACTTCCTCGTGCGCGAGCACTGGTCGCGCGACCTCGCGCCGCGCGCGCCCGTGGTCGCGGCGGTGGCGAAGCTGTACAAGGACCGTTACGGCAAGGACATGGACGGCACGCCGGCGCGCGCGTTCACCGCGATGATGGTGCTCGCCGACGCGATCAACCGCGCCGGCTCGACCGACCCGCAGAAGATCCGCGCCGCGCTCGCCGCGACGAACCTCTCCGCGAAGGACCTGATCATGCCGTGGGCGGGCGTGAAGTTCGACGCGAACGGGCAGAACACGCTGACCGGCGCGATCTTCGTGCAGACCCTCGAAGGCGCGCCCAAGCTCGTGTGGCCGGCGGACCAGGCCGCGGCCGCGCTGGTGTGGCCGCGCCCGGCCTGGCGCTGAAGGATCGCGCCGCCGCCGCGTCCCCGACCCCGGATCCTCGCACGCCCGCCACGCCGTGTCCGAACAGCTCTTCGCGCAGCTGCTGGTCAGCGGCCTCGGAATGGGGTTCATCTTCGCGCTGATCGCGATCGGCCTCACGCTGATCTACGGCGTGATGGACGTCGTGAACTTCGCGCACGGCGAGTTCCTGATGGTCGCGATGTACGCGAGCTTCCTCGCGTGGCAGGCGTGGGGCGTGGACCCGATCGTCGCGGTGCCCGTGGTGGCCGCGGCGATGTTCGCGTTCGGCGTCGGCGTGTACTGGCTGCTGGTGCGCCGCGTGCTCGGCAAGAGCATGCACTCGCAGATCTTCGCCACCTTCGGCCTGATGGTGTTCCTGCAGGCGCTCGCGCAGTTCCTCTTCGGGGCCGACTACCGCGCGGTGCAGCAGTCGGTGCTCTCCGGCGTCGTCGAGATCGGCGGCATCGCGCTGCCCGGCCCGCAGCTCGCGTCGATGGCGGGGGCGTCGGTCGCGACCGCGCTGCTGTACGTGCTGGTGTTCCGCACGCGCACCGGCCGGCTGCTGCGCGCGGCGTCCCAGGACCGCGTCGCCGCGAGCACGCTGGGCATCGACGCCGACCGCATGTACGCGCTCGCGTGGGGCATCGGCGCGGCCGCGGTCGGCGCGGCGGGCGCGCTGCTGTCCAGCTTCTACCCGGTGTTCCCGCGCGTGGGCGGCGCGTTCGTGCTGGTCGCGTACGTGGTGGTCGCGCTCGGCGGCTTCGGCTCGATCCACGGCGCGCTGGTCGCGGGCGTGCTGATCGGGCTGCTGCAGACGCTCGCGGGTTTCTACGTGAGCTCGCAGCTGAAGTTCGTGCCGGTCTACGCGCTGTACCTGCTCGTGGTGCTCGTGCGCCCGCGCGGGCTGTTCGGGCGGATCTGAGTGGGCGACCGCGTGCGGTTCTCCGCCCGGTGGGCCGCGCTGCTGGCCGCCGGGGGGCTGGCCGCGCTCGCGGCGCCGGCGCTCCTCGGCGAGCGCCCGTTCGAGCTGCGCATGCTCACGATCGTGTGCCTGTACGCGACGCTCGGCCACGGCTGGAACGTCCTCGGCGGCTATGCGGGCCAGTCCTCGCTGGGGCACGGCGTGTTCTTCGGCGCCGGCGCCTACGTGACCGCGTGCCTGGTCGGCCTGCTGGGCGCGAGCCCGTGGCTCGCGCTGCCCGCGGGCGCGCTCGCCGCGGCGCTGATCGGCGTGGCCATCGGCTGGCCGTGCTTCCGGCTGCGCGGGCACTACTTCGTCATCGCGACGCTGGTGGTCGCGGAGTCGGCGTTCCTGCTCGTGAACGCGTGGGAGCCGCTGGGCGGCGCGATGGGCCTGAACCTGCCGATCCGCCCCGACGGGTTCGCGAACCTGCAGTTCGGCCGCGACAAGACCGGCTACTACTACGTCGCGCTGGCGATGCTCGCGCTCGTGACCGCGCTCGTGTGGGCGCTGCAGCGCTCTTCCTTCGGCTTCGTGCTGCGCGCGATCCGCGACGACGAGGCCGCGGTGCGCAGCCTGGGCTTCTCGCCGGCGCGCTACAAGCAGGTCGCGATGGCGCTGAGCGCCGCGATCGTCGGTGCCTGCGGCGGGTTCTTCGCCCAGTACGTGCTCTTCGTCGACCCGCCGAGCGTGCTCGCGCTGTCGCTGTCGGTGACGATCGCGCTCATCCCGATCCTGGGCGGCATCGGAACCGTGTCCGGGCCGATCATCGGCGCGGCGGTGCTGGTGCCGCTGTCGGAGTATTCGCGCGTGTGGTTCTCGGGAACGGGGCGCAACGTCGACCTGCTCGTCTACGGCGCGCTGATCATGCTGATCTCGGTCTACCGGCCGCAGGGGCTGGCGGGGGTGCTGGGCGACGCGCTGCGCGGCGCGCGCGCGCCGGCGGGCGCGCGGGGCGCCGGCGCGCAGACGGGGGCCGGGGGCGCGGGCTGACGCGCACCCATCAACGAAGGAGGGAGAACGTGTTCGTCGAATTCGAGTTCGAGAGGGGCGGCGTGCTGCGCGCCGAGGTGTCGCCGCACGCGCGCGAGACGTTCGCGTGCCTGTCCTCGCAGATGCCGATCGACGCGAAGGTGTTCCAGGCGCGCTGGTCGGGGCGCGAGATCTTCGTGCCGATCAGGCTGCCGAAGAAGCCGCCGCGCGAGCGCCAGACCATTCGTGCGAGCCTGGGCGACGTCATCTACTTCTTCGAGTGGGCCGAGCAGTACGAGTACACCGGCTTCGAGGCGATCGGGATGTTCTACGGGCCCGAGATCGTCCGCGAGTGGCGCGGCGACGCGCCGGTCAACGTGTGGGCGCGCATCCTGCCCGAGTACTTCCCGCTGCTCGAGAGCATCGGCGAGCGCGTGTGGCGCCAGGGCGGCGAGGGGATCAGCGTGCGCATCGTGCCGCAGGGCGCGTGAGCGAGCGCGACGGGGTCCGGGCGTGGGCGATTCGGCGACGGCGCGGGGCGCGGGCGAACTGCTGTCGGTGAGGGGCGTGAGCCGCGCGTTCGGAGGGCTGCAGGCACTCTCCGAGGTCTGCTTCACGCTGGCGCCGCGCGAGATCCTCGGGATCATCGGCCCGAACGGCGCGGGCAAGTCGACGCTGTTCGGCACGATCGCCGGCGAGGTGCCGCCGCAGTCCGGCACGGTGCGGTTCGCCGGGCGCGACATCACCGGCTGGGCGCCCGAGCGGGTCGCGCGCGCGGGGCTGGTCAAGACCTTCCAGACCTCGCGCCCGTTCGGCTCGATGAGCTTCGAGGAGAACGTCGCCGTGGGCGCGCTCGCGACCGGCGTGTCGATGGCGCGCGCGCGCGTCGTCGCGCGCGAGTGCCTGGCGCGCGTGGGGCTCGCCGAGCGCGCCGCGAACCCGTCGTTCGGCGCGAGCACCGGGCAGCGAAAGCGCCTGGAAATCGCGCGCGCGCTCGCCACCGGCCCGGTGCTGCTGCTGCTCGACGAGCCCTTCGGCGGCGTCGACATCTCGGCGGTCGACGGGCTCGTGAAGCTGCTGCACGCTCTGCGCGACGACGGCCTGACGGTGCTGCTGATCGAGCACAACCTCGGCGCGGTGCGCCGCGTCGTCGACCGCCTGATCGCGATGCACCTCGGGCGCAAGATCGCCGAGGGCGGCGCCGACGAGGTCGTCGCCGACCCGCGCGTCGTCGGCGCCTATCTCGGCGTCGAGGAGGCCGCGTAGTGGCCGGCGCCGCGCTGCTCGACGTCCGCTCGCTGTCCACCGGCTACGACGGCACGCGCATCCTGCGCGACGTCTCGATTTCGGTCGGCGCCGGCGAGATCGTGTCGCTGATGGGGCCCAACGGCTCGGGCAAGAGCACGCTGATGAACTGCGTCTCCGGCCTCGTTCGGCCGTGGTCCGGCGAGATCGTCTTCGACGGCCGCCCGATCGGCGCGCTGCCCGCGCACGCGCGCATCGGGCTGGGGATCGCGCACGTGCTCGAGCGGCATCGGCTGTTCCCGTACATGAGCGTGCTCGAGAACCTCGAGCTCGGCTGCGGGCCGCGCGCGCCGCGCGCGCAGATCGCGCAGGGGCTCGAGCAGGCGTACGCGCTGTTCCCGCGCCTGAGCGAGCGCGCGTCGCAGGTCGCGCGCACGCTCTCGGGCGGCGAGCAGCAGATGTGCGCGATCGCGCGCGGGCTGATGAGCCGCCCGCGGCTCCTGCTGGTCGACGAGCCGTTCATCGGCCTGTCGCCGCGCATGTGCGACGAGGTCTTCGGCGCGCTGCAGCGGATCAACGCGGCCGGCGTCGCGGTGCTGCTGATCGAGCAGAACGTGCGCCGTTCGCTGCAGATCAGCGCGCGCGCCTGCGTGCTGCGCGACGGCCGCGTCGCGCTCGCGCAGGACAGCGCGTCGCTGCTCGACTCCGGCGCGGTCGAGCGCGTGTTCTTCGGCGAGGACTCCGTGGCGCGGGAGGGCGCGACGTGAGGGCGCGCGCGGTCCGGATGCCGAGCCCGGCGGTCGAGGCGTCTACGACGCCGAAGACGCGCGCGGTCGCGAAGCCGTCGAAGACGCACGATCGCGGCGGCGCGTCGGTCGGCGCGCTGATCCGCGCCGCGCGCAAGGCACAGTCGCTCGCGCTGCGCGACGTCGCCGAGCGCACCGCGCTGTCGATCAGCTTCCTGAGCCAGGTCGAGCGCGACCTGCTCGCGCCGTCCGTTTCCGCGCTGAAGAAGATCGCCGACGCGCTCGGCATTCCCGCCGGGCGGCTGATGTTCGACGCGGCCGAGCGCGCGGCGCCGCCTGCGGTGTCGGTGCTGCGGCGCGGAGACCGCAAGCAGATCGGGTTCCCGAAATCGACGATCCGCTACGAGCTGCTCACGCCCGACCTGCGCCGCCGCGCGTCGCTGCTGTGGCTCACGGCGGCCTCCGGCGCCGAGAGCGGCCCTTCGTTCTCGCACGAGGGCGAAGACGGGGTCGTCGTGCTCAAGGGTCGCCTCGAGATCGAGGTCGGCGGCGTCTGGCACGTGCTGGGCCCCGGCGACAGCATCTATTTCAACAGCGAACTGCCGCACCGCTGGCGCAATCGCGGCAAGGCGCAGGCCGAGGCGATCTGGATGAGCTCGCCGCCGTCGTTCTGACGCCCGCCGGCAGCAATCCAACGAGGAGGAAGATTCCGATGAGCACCACCCAGGTCTTCGAGCCCGGCGGCTACCGATACGTGCCGGGCGTCTTCCAGTATTCGGCCGGTGTCGCCGCGCAGCCGGGCTTCGCGATCGAGCGCGCGGTGTTCCACCGTCCGGTGCCGCTCGCGGCGGGCTTCGAGGCGATCGCCGCCCACCTGCGGGCGCTCGGGCGGCCGCCCGTCGCCCTGTGCGCGTGCGAGCTGCGCTCGCCGGCGCCGTTCTCCGAAGAGGGCTTCGCCGCGTTCAATCGTGCGTACGTCGAGCCGCTGCGGGCCTGGGGCATCGTGATCGGCGACGTCAATCCGGTGGCGCGCACGAACGTGTGCCCGGAGGTCGATCCGCCCGCGCAGCCCGCGTTCCACGCGTTCTCGTACACCGTCGCGGCGCCCGCGGGGGCGCGCGCCGGCTTCGTCGTCGCCGGCAGCGGCGAGGCGCCCGAGGGCCGCGGCAACTATCGCGACCACGTGATCCGCCCGGGCGACACCTCTACCGCCGGGCTGCGCGAGAAGGCGGCGTGGGTGCTGGGCGAGATGGAGCGCCGGATGGCCGCGCTCGGCGGCGGATGGGCGGACGCGTCCGCGACGCAGGTCTACACCGTGCACGACGTCCACCCGCTGATGCGCGACGCGCTGTGCGCGCGGGGCGCGGCGGCCGCCGGCATCGCATGGCACTTCGCGCGCCCGCCGGTGGCGGGGCTCGACTACGAGATGGACGTGCGCGGCGTCGGGACCGAGCGCCGGATCGGCTGACGCGCGCGACGTCGACGCCTCGCCCAGCGCTGCGCAGCGCCCCGGCGCGGGCCCGTTCGCATCGTGACCTAGCCGACCGACGCGGAGATCGCGCCGCACAGTCCGTGGCAGGTACGCAGCGTCGGGCACGCGACGCCCAGTGCCTGCGCGCGGCGGACCGCGAAGCCGACGGTCTCCTCGACCTCGGTCCGGCGGCCGCGCTCGAGGTCCTGCAGGCCCGACACCTTGTGCGCCGGGGCGGCGGTGCGCATCCGCTCGCCGTACGCGAGCACCGCTGCCAGCGCGGCGTCGTCATCGGCGCGCGCGAGCGACGCGGCCGAATAGCCGCCGCCCGCCGCCGGAAGCGCGACGCCCTCGGCGTGCGCCAGCCGCACCATCTCGCGCGTGAGCGCCACCACGACCCCCGCCGAGCCGGGGTGCGACATGAAGCGGTACGTGGGCAGGCGCGTGATCACCGCGAGGCAGAACGAGGGAACGAACATCGCGTACTTCGACCACTCGAGCCCGCGGATGTCAGCCGACGCGGCGGCGCGGATGCCCGCGCGCTCGAACATCGCGGCGACCGCGTCGGCACGCGCCGACGCGCCGCCCGCGCGCTCGCCGACCTGCAGCCGCTCGTTGACCGTGAAGCGGGCCGCGCCGTCGGCGAGCACCTCGCCGCTGATCAGCGCCGTGGCGCCCAGGACGGCTTCGGGGCCGAAGACCGCCGCGAGCTCGTCGTTCTTGTAGACGCCGTTCTGCACCGACAGCGCGAGCGCGCCGGGCCGCGGCCGCAGCGCCGAGATCACTGCCGGGCTCTGGTAGGTCTTGAGCGCGTTGATCACGAGGTCCGCGTCGTTGGCGGCGGCCGGGTCGGTGAAGACCGGCACGCGCGCGGTCTTGTCGACCAGGCCCGTCACGCGCAGGCCATCGCGCGCGAGCAGCGAGGCGCGCGGCTCGCGCGCGATCACGACGACGTCTTCGCCGGCGTCGGCCAGGTGGGCGGCGAAGATCGTGCCGAGCGCGCCGGCGCCCAGGATCGCGACCCTCACGCGACGCCCCCGGGCGCCGCGCGGCGAGACGCCATTTCGAATCCGTTCACCGGCTTGTCTCCCGAAAAGGTCCGCGGACTCTATCACCTCCGGTATCGCGGGCCCGGCGCCGGCCGAACTTGCGCGATACTTCGCCGGCGCGCCCGCGCCCTCGGGTGACGGCGCGAGTCACCGCCCACCACGGAGCCCCCGATGGCCGAAGACATCCGCCCCTTTCGCATCGCCGTTCCCGACGCGGCGCTCGACGACCTGCGCGCGCGCCTGCGCAACACCCGCTGGCCCGAGGCCGAGCCGGTCGACGACTGGAGCCAGGGCGCGCCGCTCGCGTGGATCCGCGAAGTGTGCGAGTACTGGGCCGAGCGCTACGACTGGCGCGCGCGCGAGGCACGGCTGAACCGATTCGCGCAGTTCGTCACGCCGATCGACGGGCTCGACATCCACTTCGTGCACGTGCGCTCGCCGCACGCGAACGCGATGCCGCTGGTGATCACGCACGGCTGGCCGGGGTCGATCGTCGAGTTCTCGAAGGTGATCGAGCCGCTCACCGACCCCACCGCGCACGGCGGCAGCGCGGCCGATGCGTTCCACGTCGTGTGCCCGACCCTGCCCGGCTTCGGGTTCTCGGGCAAGCCGGCCACCACAGGGTGGGGCGTGCAGCGCATCGCCGCCGCGTGGGCGACGCTGATGGCGCGGCTGGGCTACGCGCGCTACGGCGCGCAGGGTGGCGACTGGGGCTCGCGCGTCACGATGCAGCTCGGCGCCGACGACCCCGCCCACTGCGCGGGCATCCACGTCACGCTCGCGATGGCCACGCGCCCGAAGCTTGACGGCGATCCCACGCCCGAGGAGGCGCGTGCGCTGGCGGGCGCGAAGTTCTACAGGGACTGGGACTCCGGCTACTCCAAGCAGCAGTCGACGCGACCGCAGACGCTGGGCTACGGGCTCACCGACTCGCCCGCCGGCCAGGCCGCGTGGATCCTCGAGAAGTTCTGGGCCTGGACCGACTGCGACGGCCACCCGGAGAACGTGCTCGGGCGCGACGAGCTCCTGGACAACGTGATGATGTACTGGGTGCCCGCGGCCGCGGCGTCGTCGGCTCGGCTGTACTGGGAGAGCTTCGGTCGCAAGGGCGGTGCGCCCGGCACGGTGACCGTTCCCACGGGCGTCTCGGTGTACCCGAAGGAGATCGTCGCTCCGGTGCGCAAGTGGATGGAGGCGGACTTCCCGGCGCTGCGCTACTGGCGCGAGATGCCCAGGGGCGGGCACTTCGCCGCGTTCGAGCAGCCCGGACTCTTCGTCGAGGACGTGCGCGCGTACTTCGCGACGCTTCGCTAGGTGTCGCCGGGCGCGGCCGACGCGCGCGAGACGATGTCGAGGAGCTGCTCGCCGAGCCGCGCGTGCTGGCCGCGCACGCGGCCGGCGGCGGCCGCGATCGACAGCACCAGCGGCTTGTCGAACACGTCGCCGAACGGCAGCGGCACCGCGACCGACCCGATCGCGGGGTCGAAGCGGCCCGCGATCCACGCGTAGCCGGTCTCGCGCATCGCGCGCACCCGCGTCATCACGTCGGCGAGGTCCTCGCGGCCCGCGCCGCTGTCGCCGAGCTGGCGCACGATCAGCGCGATGCGCGGGTCGGGGTAGCGCGACAGCAGCACCAGCCCGGGCGCGCTGCGGCACAGCGGGCGCAGCGCCCCCGGCCGCGCGATCAGCCGGCCGCGCGGCACGTGCTCGACGAGGTACACGTATTGCACGTTCAGCGCGTTCTGCGTGCTGAGCACCGCGGTCTCGCGCGTCGCGAGGCTGGTCTCGCGCAGCAGCGCGATCAGCCGCGCCGGGTCCGCGCCGCGCCCCTGGATCCAGCTGCCGAGCAGCGCGAGCCGCAGCGTCGGCGCGAACTTGCGCGTGCGCGAGTCGAAGTTGAGGTAGCCCATCTCCGCGAGCGCGTTCACCAGCAGCGACGCACTCGACTGCGGGTACTCCAGCAGGCGCGCGATCTCGAGCACGCCGAGCGGGCGACGCAGCTTCTCGAAGAGCTCCATCACCTCCATCGCGCGGCGGGCCGACTTCACCGACGGGGGTCTGCGGGATTGCACGGCGCGCATCCTCCGGGCCAGGGGTTCATCCATGTGAATTCTGCCAGCACCGACCCGCGGGGGCGGCGTCGCCCCCGACGCGCGGCAGTAGACTCGCCGGATCGTCGCGGGGCGCGCTCGCCGCGCGGGGCGCCGCGCGGCGGCGGCGAGGAGGTGCGAGTGAAGGATCGTCGAAGTTTCCTGCTGGGCGGCGCGGCGCTCGCCGCGGCGGCGCCGCGTGGCGCGCGCGCGCAAGCGTGGCCGGCGCGGCCGGTGCGCATCCTGCTGGGGTCGGGCGCGGGCGGCTCCGTCGACATCCCGACACGCGCGCTCGCGGTGCGCCTGTCCGCCCGCTTCGGCGTGCAGTTCGTCGTCGAGAACCGGCCCGGCGGCGGCGGCACGATCGCGGCGCAGGCGGTCGCGCGCGCGGCGCCCGACGGGCACACCTTCCTGTCCGCCGGGCCTGCGGAGATGTTCAACAACGCGGCGCTGTTCGCGAACGCGGGCCAGGCTTTTCCGTACGACCCCGTCAGGGACTTCGTGCCGTCGGCGCTGATCCAGCGCGGCGCGGGCGTGCTGGTCGTGACGCCGAAGCTGGGCGTGTCGAGCTGGCCCGAACTCCTGAAGCTCGCGCGCGAGCGGCCGGGCAGGCTGAACATGTTCGTCGGGCAGATCGGCGCGACCACGCACCTCGCCGGCGAGCTGCTCAAGCGCGAGGCGCAGATCGACTTCACGATCGTTCCGTACCGCGACCCCGCGCAGGGGTTCAACGACGTGCGCACCGGCGTCGTCGACATGACGATCTCCACGCCGTTCGAGACGCTCGAGCCGATCCGGCGCGGAGAGCTGCGGCCGATCGCGGTCACGCACACGCAGCGCATCGCGGGCATGGACGACATCCCCACGTTCGCCGAATACGGCCTGCCGCGGGTGGTGAACCTGCCCTTCATCGCGCTGTGCGCGCCCGCGGGCACGCCGGAGGCGATCGTGCGCGCGCTGAACCGCGCGACGATCGAGGAGCTCGCCGGCGGGCCGGCCAGGCCGAAGCTCACGCCGTTCGGGCGCGAGTCGCCGCCGTTCTCGCCCGCGGAGCTCGCCGAGTTCATCGCGCAGGAGCGCGAGCGCTGGACGAAGATCATCCGCGACGGAAACATCCGGGTCTAGGACTCGCACGCAGTGTGAACGCGGGCCCTCGCGCGTGCGGCGCGGGGCCTGCCGAAGGGGAATCGCATGCAGGCACTGTCGGGCATCCGCGTGCTGGAGTTCACGACGAACATCGCCGGCTCGATCGCCGGCCAGACGCTCGGCGCGCTTGGCGCCGACGTGATCAAGATCGAGCGTCCCGGCACCGGCGACGACTGCCGCGCGTTCGGGCCGCCGTTCGTCGAGGGCGCGAGCATGATGTACCACACGATGAACCGCGGAAAGCGCGGCGTGTGCCTCGACCTGAAGAGCCCGCAGGCGATCGCGTGGGTCGAGTCTCAGCTCGAGCGCTGCGACGTGCTGATCGAGAACCTGCGGCCCGGCACGATGGACGAGATCGGCCTCGGGGCCGCGGCAGTTCGCGCGCGCCATCCGCGGCTGGTCTACTGCTCGGTGTCGGCGTTCGGCGCCACCGGGCCGCTGCGCGGCAAGCCCGGCTACGAGGAGGTCGTCGAGGCGTTCGCCGGCATGTTCAGCGTCAACGGCGACGAGGCGGGCCGCCCCAGCCGCGTCGGCTTCTCGGTGCTCGACATCGGCACCGGCATGTGGGTCGTGCTCGGCTGCATGGCCGCGCTGATGGAGCGCGGGCGCAGCGGGCAGGGCTGCGTCGTCACCGGCTCGCTGGTGGAGACCGCGCTCGCGATGCTCTCGATCGGGCTGGCGGGCGCCTCGGAGTCCGGCCGCCAGGCGCCGCGCTCGCGCTCCGGCGCCGCGTCGGTGTGCGTGCAGCGCTGCTTCGACACGGCCGACGGCGAGATCGTCGTCGCGGCCGGCAACGACCGCCTGTTCGCGAAGCTCGCCGCGGTGGTGGGCCGGCCCGAGTGGGCGGCCGACGAGCGCTATCGCAACGGCAAGCGCCGCATCGAGCACCGCGCGTTCCTGCACTCGACGCTCGAGCCGATCTTCCGCACCGCGCCGACCGCGCAGTGGATCGCGCGGCTCGAGGCCGCGGGCGTGCCCTGCGCGCCGGTCAACTCGCTCGCCGACGTGCTCGCCGAGCCCCAGGTGCGACACCTCGACATGTTCGACGAGATCCCCGGCGCGCGCGTGCGCCTGGCGCGCATCCCGCTGCGCTTCGACGGCCGCCGGCCGCTGATGCGCGGCAGCGCGCCGGCGCTCGGCGCGCACGGACGCGAGCTCGGCGCGCCCGAGCCGGGCCCGGTCCGCGATTGAGCGAAGGCCCGGGCGCTCGCGACCCCGCGGCGCTCGAGCCCCATCGAACCCCACCCCACCCCGAGGAGACCCGAAATGCCTGCGATCGCGTTCGAATACCCCGACGAAGTACGTGCGATCCGCGAGGGGCTGACGTCGTTCCTGCGCACCGAGGTCGTCGCGCGCCACGAGCGCCACGCGGCGATCCTCGACGACGAGCGACAGCTCTACACCGAAGACGGCCGCTACCGTCCCGAGGTGCTCGAGATGATCCGCGACATCCGCATGGCGGCGTCGCGCGCGGGCTACTACACGATGTGCGTGCCCGCCGAGCTCGGCGGGCAGGGCCTGAACCACGTCGCGTGGTTCGGCGCGTGGGAGCGGATCTTCCACTTCTGCGCCGAGAAATACTGGCTCGGGCACTTCGCGGTCAGCCACTGGGCGTTCGGGCCGAGCGCGGTGCTCGGCGAGCTCACGCCGCAGGCGCGCGAGAAGCTGCTCCCCGGGATGATGTCGGGCGAGACCAGCATGTGCTTCGGCATGTCGGAGCCGGGCGCGGGCTCCGACGCGATCATGATGAAGACGCGCGCGACGCCCGACGGCGACGGCTGGCGCCTGTCCGGCAGCAAGATCTGGACGACGAACAGTCCCTACGCCGACTACTGCATCGTGTTCGCGGTCACCGACCCCGAGCGCGCCGCGCAGCGCCGCGGCGGCATCAGCGCGTTCCTGGTGCCGACGAACGCGCCCGGCTTCAGCCTGCAGCGCGTGATCCGGATGTGGGGCAGCGTCGGCGGCAACGAGGCCCAGCTGATCCTGGACAACGTTCGCGTCGAGCCGTACCAGCTCGTCGGCAAGCTGCACAAGGGCTTCGCGATCGCGATGATCGGCGTGAACCTCGGGCGCCTGTTCAATTCGGCGCGCGCGGTCGGCATGGGGCGCTGGGCGCTCGAGCAGGCCTTCGAGTACGTGAAGGTGCGCGAGGCGTTCGGCAACCCGATCGCCGAATACCAGGGTGTGATGTTCCCGCTCGCGGAGTCGGCGATGCACATCCACGCGGCGCACCTGATGAGCCTGAACGCCGCGCAGCTGGTCGACAAGGGCCTGCCCGCGCGCAAGGAGATGTCGATGACCAAGGGCTTCTCGACGCAGATGGCGCTGCAGGCGGTCGACCGCGTGCTGCAGGCGCACGGCGCGATCGGCTTCACCAACGAGCTCGCGCTGACCGAAGCGTACAAGACGCTGCGCAAGGTCAACGTCGCCGACGGCACCAACGAGATCCTGCGCCGCACGATCGCCAAGGAGATGCTCGACGGCGACATGGATCTCTGAGGAATCGGCGCGCCGTCGCGCGCCGCAGGCATCTGCAACGTCGATCCCGACAACCGGAGGTAGTGCGTCATGTCATGGTTCGCGTCGATCCGTTCGAAGGCGCTGGTCGCGCTGGTCCTGCTGACCGTCTCGGCGGCCGTCGCCGCGCAGGGCAAGACCGTGGTCTGGGTCGTTCCCACGCCGCCCGGCGGCGTGCTCGACCTCACGGCCCGGATGATGGCGAAGAAGATCAAGGACAGGACCGGCCGCAACGTCGTCGTCGAGAACAAGACCGGCGGCGGCGGCGTCATCGCGGCCGAGTACGTGCTGGGCAGCACGCGGCCCGACGCGATCTACGTGCTCTCGGCCACGCAGAACATCGCGACCGTCATCGACCAGCAGATGCCCGACCTGCGCTTCAAGCCGCTGCGAGACTTCACCGCGGTGCACGGCTTCTTCTACCTTCCCGCGGTGCTGGTCACGCCGGCGGGCAAGCCCTGGGGCAACCTGAAGCAGCTCGTCGAGATGTCGAAGAAGAGCGAGACCGGGCTGAACGTCGCGACCACCGGCATCGGCGGCATCGGTCACGCGTACATGGCGTCGCTCATCGAAGCCACCGGGCTGAAGGCCACGATGATCCACTACAAGGGCAGCACGCCGGCGGTCCAGGACCTGCTCTCGGGCAATATCGACCTCATGTTCGACTACCTGGCCACCGCCGCCACGCACCTGAAGTCCGGCAAGCTCAAGGCGCTCACCGCGATGTCGACCACGCGGCTCGCCGAGCTCCCGAACGTCTCGACGATCGCCGAGGAAGGCTACGGGTCGGCGACCATCATCGGCTGGGTCGGCGTCCTGACGCGCGCCGGAGTGCCGGCGGAGGAGGTCGCCGCGCTGTCCAAGGCGATCGACGACGCGCTCCAGGATCCCGAGGTCGTCGCGATGAACGAGAAGTGGGGCCAGATCCCGATGTTCGAGCTCGATCACGTCAGGTTCGGCGAGTTCATCCGGAAGGAAGTCGACCGCTGGTCGACCGTGTATCGCAAGCTCGGCGTGAAGATCGAGTAGCGCCGCGCTGCGCGCCCGCCGCGACCCGCGCGGCGGCGAGGCGCTCCCGCGACCGGGGAGGGGTCGCGGTGTCGGGCGATTCACGCATGCGCGAGCGGGTCATGTTTGCCCGGGAGACTGCGCGCGCGCAGATTCGGCGCTGCGGGCATGCGTCCGCGCGAGGAGCCGGCGTGGACGATCGTCGTGCGATCCGGGCCGTGGCCCTGCTGTCGGTGCTCGCGTGGTTCGGGTTCGGGACGGTTCCCGCGCGCGCCGCCGACGCGACTGCGATCCCGTTCACCGCGCGGGCGTGCTGCGAGATCCGCGCGCTGTCGGCCAGGCACCCGGATCCGGCGCTGCGCGGCCCCGACGACCTCGCCGGGCGACTGTGCGAGCCGCTGCTGCTGCCGCGCGAGTACGACTTCGCGCGCGACGTGATCGACATCGACCCCGAGCGCTACTCCGGCTTCTTCTACGTCAGCGCGCGCACGCGCTACATCGACGCGGTGCTCGAACGCGCGCTCGCCGACGGCATCGGGCAGGTCGTGATCCTCGGCGCGGGGCTCGACAGCCGCGCGTGGCGGTTCGGCGCTCGGCGACCCGCGGCCGTCTTCTTCGAGGTGGACCGGCCCGCGGCCGTGGCCGAGAAGCGGCGCCGCGTCGCGAGAGCGCTCGCCGGCCGGGCGGCGAACGTGCGCTTCGTCGCGCAGGACTTCGACGAGGGCACGCTCGCGCGCGCGCTGCCGGCCGCCGGATGGGACGCCGCGCGCCGAACGCTGTTCATCGTCGAGGGGGTGACGATGTACGTGTCGGCGGCGGGCAACGACGACACCTTCGAGTTCATCGGGACGCGCGCGGCGCGCGGCAGCCGGGTCGTCTTCGACTACCTCTGGCGCCGCGTCGCGCAGCGCGACACCGCGGGCCTGTACGCCGCGAGCTCCGCCGCGGCGGGGGTCGCGAGTGCCGGCGAGCCCTTCGTCAGCGGCTGGACCCCGGAGGACGTTCCGGTCTTCGTGACCCGTCACGGGCTCGAGGTGATCGAGCACCTCGGCGCGGACGACCTCGAACGACGCGAGCTGACCGGATCGGACGGGCGTCCGGACGGCCGGATCCCGCCCTGGTACGGGATCGTGCTGGCGCGACGCCGGTGACCGATGCCGCGCGGCGTGCGAAGTTCGCCGCGCCGCACCGGCCGCGCTCCGGCCGCCGATTCAGGGACGGATCGAGAAGCTCGCCCGGCCCGGCGTGCGCAGCGGCTCGGCCAGCCGCGCGAACTCGCACACCAGCGCGCGGGTGCGGCGCGGATCGATGATCTCCTCGACCCAGAACTTCTCCGCCGACCGGAACGGCGAGCGCAGCGCGTTCAGGCGCGCCTCGATCTCCTCGAGCTTGGCCTTGGGGTCGGGCGCCGCCTCGATCTCGGCGCGGTAGGCGGCCTCGACGCCGCCCTCCAGCGGCAGCGACCCCCAGTACGCCGACAGCCACGCGTAGCGCATCGAGAAGCGCCCGGACGGCTGGTGCGCGACCCCGGCGACGCCGAACGCGTTGCGCACGATCACCGTGCAGAAGGGCACGGTCGTCTGGTTCAGCGCCGCCATCGCGCGCACGCCGTGGCGGATCGTCGCGGTCTTCTCGGCGTCCAGGCCGATCAGGAAGCCGGGGCAGTCCATCAGGTAGACCACCGGCAGGTGGAAGGTCTCGGCGAGGTCGACGAAGCGCACGACCTTCTGGCAGGTCTCGGCGTTCCACGCGCCGCCGTAGTGGGCCGGGTCGCTCGCGAGCAGCACCACCGGGTGCCCGCCGAAGCGCGCCAGGCCCGCGACGATCGAGCGCCCGAAGTTGCGCCCGATCTCGAAGAACGAGCCGCGGTCGACGACCGACTCGACGATGGTGCGCATCTTGTAGATCTGGCGCCGGTTGCGCGGGATCGCCTTCATCAGCGCCTCGTCGGCGCGGCGCGGGTCGTCGTCGCACGCGACGACGGGCGGCACCCCCCAGACCGACGACGGCAGGTACGACAGGAAGCGGCGCGCGGCGGCGAACGCCTCGTCCTCGGTGTCCGCCGCCATGTCGATCGCGCCGCTGCGCGTCTGGATGTCCGCGCCGCCGAGCTCCTGCTTCGACAGCGGCTGGCCCAGCCGCGCGACCAGCGGCGGGCCGGCGACGAACATCGCGGAGTCGCGGGTCATCACCGAGAAGTGGGTGCACGCGAGCCGCGCGGCCCCGAGCCCCGCGACCGATCCCAGGCCCAGGCCGACCACCGGGACCTGGGCGAGGTTCTCGGTCATGAAGTAGTAGCCGCGCGTGCCGCCGACACCGCCGGGAAGGTTCGACGCACCCCGCGTCTCGATCGTCTTGACCGAGCCGCCGCCGCCCGAGCCCTCGATGATGCGGATGATCGGCAGCCGGTACGAGTGCGCCATCTCCTCGGCCATCAGCGGCTTGGCCGGAATCGACGCGTCGGCCGATCCGCCGCGCACGGTGAAGTCGTCGCCGACGATCACGACCGGCCGGCCGTCGACCGTACCGCGCCCGAACACGCAGTTCGCGGGCGTCACGGTCTTCAGCTGCCCGCGCTCGTCGTACTCGCCGACGCCGGCCAGCGCGCCCACTTCGTGAAAGCTGCCGCTGTCGAGCATGCGATCGACGCGCTCGCGGACGGTCAGCCGGCCGGCGTCGTGCTGCCGCCTGACCTTGTCGGGCCCGCCCATCGCGAGCGCCATCGCTTCGCGACGCGCCAGCTCCTCGAGCTCGGATTTCCACGCCATCGTACGTCTCCTCGTCAATTCGGCCGGGCCCGGGCACGCCCGCGCGCTTTCGACGATTGTAGAAGCTGCGGGCGGCCGGCCCGTGGCGGGGCGGCCCGCCGGGCCTGCCGGGTGCGCCGCGCGCCGCGGGCGCCGGGTCGGCCGGCGAACGGGCGGCGGGTCGGCCGGCGCACGGCGGCGCACGGGCGGCGAACGGGCAACGGACGGGCAACGGACGGGCAACGGACGGGCAACGGACGGGCAACGGACGGGCAACGGACGGGCAACGGACGGGCAACGGACGCAACGGACGGGCAACGGACGGGCAACGGACGGGCAACGGACGGGCAACGGACGGGCGGAGCGGCCGCCGTTCGTCGGTCTCGCGGTGCGCAGCGTTGCGCGCAGCGGCGTCGCGCGATCCGCTCGAAGGGCCGATCGTGCGCCGCGGCCTTGGCCCGCCTCTGTACAAGTGTGCACTTACTTAGAGCGAGAGCACCACCAAATGGTGCGCCGGGGGTCGGATAAGCCTTGGCTCTTGTTCTACCCGTCGATAGATTGAAGTCATCGACACGCACCGGACAACCTCCGGGAGAGGACCCCGATGGGCTCATCCACGCACCGCTACGACGAAGTCGCCCGCTGGGACGACGAGTACGAACTGAAGGGCGTGGGGCGGCTCCTGATCCGCGCGCTCACGCCGCAGGACCGGGAACTGGAGCGCCAGTTCATCGAGCACCTGTCGCCCGAGACGCTGCGCATGCGCGTGATGGGCACGCTCAAGCGCCTGACCGACGCGCAGCTCGACCAGCTGCTGCACTTCGACTGGTCGCGCGAGCTCGCGCTGTGCGCGATCCGGCGCGCCGGCGAGGACTTCGTGCTGCCGGACGTCGGAACGCACGTGCCGCCCGGGGACGAGCTGGTCGCGGTCGCGCGGTTCGCGCCCGCGCAGGCGCCGGGCGTCGTCGAGTTCGCGATCACGGTGGCCGACCGCTACCAGGGGCTCGGGCTCGGCGCCGAGCTGCTGCGCCGCCTGCGCGACGCCGCCGCTTCGCTGGGCTACGACACGCTGCGCGGCGAGACGCTCGCGTACAACGACCGGATGCTCGCCCTCGCCGCCCGCCTGGGCTTCACGGCGACGCCCGATCCGGACGACGCCACGCTGCAACGGCTGAGCTGCCCGACGCAGGTGCTGCGCCGGCGCGCGACGCCGCTCTCGTTCGCGCGCTTCGGCCTGCGCTGAGCCGGATCCGGCGCGGTACCGGCGCGGTACCGGCGCGCCGCGCGGTATACCATCCGGGGATTCGCCGACCGGCCCGTCGCGCTGCGTGCGGCGCTTCGCGCACGCCGACCCCGACCATGACCACGCCCGACGAAACCGCCGCGCCGCGCACCCGCGTGCTCGTGTGGATGTGCGTGATCATCGGCGTCAACCAGCTCGGCTTCGGCGCGCTGATCCCGGTCCTGCCGCTGTACGCGCAGTCGTTCGGCGTGAGCGTGTCCGCGATCGGGACGACGATCGCCGCCTACGGCCTCGCGCGGCTCGTGCTCGCGATTCCGAGCGGGCGCCTGTCGGACCGCTTCGGGCGCCGCCCGACGCTCGCCGCCGGCGGCGCCGCGAGCGCGCTCGGCAGCCTGTGGTGCGGCCTCGCCGGCTCGTTCCCGGAGTTCCTCGCGGCACGCTTCGTCGCGGGCGCGGGCGCGGCGATGGTCCTGACCACCGGCACGATCGTGCTCGCCGACATCAGCACGCCCGAGCGCCGCGGGCGCGTGATGGCGCTCTACCAGGGCACGTTCCTGTTCGCGGTCGGGATCGGGCCGTTCCCGGGCGGGCTGCTCGCCGAGCACTTCGGCCTGGCGGTGCCGTTCCACGTGCAGGCAGGGGCGTCCGCGATCGTCGGCGCGATCGCGTGGTTCGCGGTGAGCGAGACGCGCGAGCTCGCGCACGGGCGCCGCGCGGCCGGCGCGCCGGCGCAGCCGCCGTTCCGGCAGCAGATGCGGCTGCTGTTCGGCAAGGTCGGCTTCATGCTGGTGAGCCTGATCAGCTTCATGAACGCCGTCGTGCGCACGGGAGGCCTGTTCAGCGTCGTGCCGCTGATCGGCGCGGTCAGGCTCGGGCTCGGCGCGGGGCAGATCGGCAGCGGCTTCGCGCTGGGCAGCGTGCTCGGGCTGGTCGCCTCCTACCCCGCCGGCGTACTGGCTGACCGCTACGGACGCAAGCCGGTGATCGTCCCGGCGACGCTGCTCACCGGCGTCTCGATGTTCGCGTTCTGCGTCGCGCCGTCGTACGCGTGGTTCGTCGTCGCGTGCGTCGTCTGGGGCATCGCGTCCGCGGTCAGCGGCGCCGCGCCCGCGGCGTACGCGGCGGACTCGGCGCCGCCCGGCATGAACGCGGCGGCGATGAGCACGTTCCGCATGCTCGCCGACGTCGGCTACGTGATCGGCCCGATCGGGCTGGGCCTGCTCGCCGACGCGCAGGGGCCCGAGACGACGATGTACCTGTGCGCCGGGCTGATCACGGCCGTGGGCCTGCTGTTCGCGCGCTTCGCGCCGGAGACCTTCCGTGCGGCCCGGCCGCCGGGCGCCGGGTAGCGCCGCAGGGCGGCGGGCCCGCCGCCCCTGCCGTCAGAGCCGCTCGAACACCGCCGTCAGAGCCGCTCGAACACCGCCGCGATGCCCTGGCCGCCGCCGATGCACATCGTCACCAGCGCGTGCCGCCCGCCGACGCGCTCGAGCTCGTACAGCGCCTTCGTCGTGATCGCCGCGCCCGAGCATCCGATCGGGTGACCGAGCGCGATCGCGCCGCCGTTCGGGTTGGTCTTGGCCGGGTCCAGGCCGAGCCCGCGCGTGACCGCGATCGCCTGCGCGGCGAACGCCTCGTTCGACTCGATCACGTCCATCTGGTCGAGCGTCATGCCCGCCTTCTTCAGCGCCAGCTTCGACGCCGGGATCGGGCCCTCGCCCATGATCTCGTTGGACACGCCCGCGACCGCGTACGACACCAGCCGCGCGATCGGCTTGAAGCCGTCGGCCGCCGCCGACGACGCGGCGGCGAGCACGAGGAACGCGGCGCCGTCGTTGATGCCGGACGCATTGCCCGCGGTCACGGTGCCGTCCTTCTTGAACGCCGGCTTCATCTTGCCGAGCGTCTCCATCGACGTCCCCGGCTTGCAGTGCTCGTCGGTGTCGAAGACGACCTCGCCCTTGCGCGTGGCCTTCACGATCGGGACGATCTGCGACTTGAACCGCCCCTCGGCGATCGCGACGCCGGCGCGCCGGTGCGACTCGACCGCGAACGCGTCCTGCTCCTCGCGCGTGATACTCCACTTGACCGCGAGGTTCTCCGCGGTGATGCCCATGTGCCCGACGCCGAACGGGTCGGTGAGCGCGCCCACCATGGAGTCGACCAGCTTCGTGTCGCCCATGCGCGCGCCGGTGCGCATCGTCGGCGCCAGGTACGCGCCGCGCGACATCACCTCGACGCCGCCGCCGATGCCGTAGTCGGCGTCGCCGAGCATGATGTTCTGCGCGGTGGAGACCACGCCCTGCAGCCCCGACGAGCACAGCCGGTTCACCGCCATCGCGACCGACTCCATCGGCAGGCCGGCCTGGATCGACGCGACGCGCGCGACGTACGCGTAGCGGGACTCGGTCGGGATGCAGTTGCCGACGGTCACGTACTGGATGCGCTTCGGATCGACGCCCGAGCGCCGGATCGCGTCCTTCATGACGGTGCCGGCGAGGTCGTGGGGTTCGATGTCGGCGAGCGATGCGCCGAAGCTGCCGATCGCCGAGCGGGCGGCGCTGAGGATGACGACGTCCCTGTTGGCCATGGCTGGGGTCCTCCGATGGTGGTCGTGACGGGCACCGGCCGGGCGGGCGCCCGGCATCGTGTGCCGCCGAGTGTCGAAGGATACGCCGGGCGGCGGGCGCGCGCCGGCCGCGCCCGCGTCGTCGCCGGTGCGGCCGGCGTCTGCGCCGTGCCGGGGCGCCGGCCCGCCGTCGCCGGGCCCGGCCCTAGGCGGTCCAGGCCCCGTCGACCGTGTACTCGCTGCCGGTCACGTACGAGGCGTCGTCGCTGGCGAGGAACAGCACCACGCGCGCGACCTCGTCGGCCGACGCGGTGCGCCCGAACGGCACCCGCTCGTGCACGACCGCGCGCGCGCCGGGGCGGACCTGGTCGAGCGTCTCGAGCATCGGGGTGTCGATCAGCCCCGGGTGGACCGAGTTCACGCGCACGCCGTGCGGCGCGAGCTCCTTGGCCGCGGTGCGCGACATGCCGCGCACCGCCCACTTCGTCGTCGAGTAGCCGATGAAGTTCGGCGCGCCCGCGAGCCCCGCGATCGAGCTGATGTTGACGATCGAGCCGCTGCGCCGCGGCAGCATCGCGCGCGCGGCCGCCTGCATGCCGAGGAACACGCCGGTCTGGTTGATCGCGATCACGCGCTCCCAGTCGGCCAGCGTCGTGGCGAGCAGCGTGCCCGCCGGGAAGATGCCCGCGTTGTTGACGAGCACGTCCAGCTGCCCCTCGGTGCGCAGGATCTCGTCGACGACCGCGGCCCAGCGGGCCTCGTCGCGAACGTCGAGCGGCACGTAGCGCGCGGCCGGGCCGATCGACGCGGCCACGGCACGCCCGGCGTCGTCGTTGACGTCGGCGAGCACCACGCGCGCGCCCTCGGCGGCGAAGAGCCGGCCCTCCGCCTCGCCCTGCCCGCGCGCGCCGCCGGTGATCAGTGCGACCTTGCCCTGCAGCCGACCCGCCATCACGTCCTCCCGTCCGCGTGCGCGCGCGTCACTTGCCGCGCACCGCGGCGACGTTGTCGCGGAACTCCTTGAGCAGCGGCGTGCCCGGGCGGCCGCGCTTGTCCATGTCCTGGGCCCAGGCCTCGCCGACGCCCGCGAGCGCCTCCTCGACCTTGCGCCTGAACTCGGGCGAGAGCTGCGTCGCGGTCAGCCCGCCGGACTTCATCATCTCCATCGACTCGTCGTTCTTGCGGTCCACCAGCGCGCACACCTTCTGCATCATCGACGCCGAGACCTCGGTGATCAGCTTGCGCGCGTCCGGCGACAGGCCGTTCCAGGCCTGGTCGCTGATCATGTACACACCGACGAAGCTGCCGAAGCTGCCGCCGAGCGTCGAGTACTTCACGAGCTTGTGCAGCTCGTACGAAACCACGCTGTCGACCGGGAACACCATGCCGTCGAGCGTGCCGCGCGACATCGACTCGTAGACCTCGGGCGCGGGCATGCGCACCGGCACCGCGCCGACCCGGCGCACCGCGAGGTCCATCACGCCGCCGGTGGAGCGCAGCTTCAGGCCCTTGAGGTCCTCGTACGCCCTGACCGGCTGCTTGGCGGTGAAGATCTGGTACGGCGGCATCACGAAGCCGAGCAGCGGCTTGACCTTGTTCTGCGCGTAGTCGGTGCGCGCGAGGATGCCGGCGGTCGCGCTCTTCCAGTAGGCGTTCATGCCCTCGCAGGACGTGTCGAAGACGTGCGGCATCTGCACGACGTCGGACATCGGCATCTTCTCCGACACGTACGACGGCCCCACGTAGCCGATGTCGGCGACGCCGGTCTGCGTGAGCGTGAGCATGTCGGCGGCCTTGCCGAGCTGCTGCGCGGGGAAGTACTCGAACGTGATCGCGCCGTTCGAGCGCTTCGTGATCTCGTCCATCCAGGGCCGGGTGCCGTTCTGGGCGATGGTGTGGGCGACCGGGAAGGTGTCGGCCACGCGCAGCTTGACCGGCTTGATCTGCGCGTGGGCCGTGCCGGCGGCGAGCGCGAAGGCGGCGGCGGCGAGCGCGACGGGGGCGTTGAAATGCGGCATCGGGTCTCCTCCTGCGGGACGCGTCGGACGCCGGGCTCGGGGCCGGGCGGGCGCGCGATTCTGATCGTTCCGAAATAAGAATATCATGCGCATAAAGGAATCTCTCGCTCATGGCCACCGCCGCCCGCGCCCGCTCGCCGAAGTCGTCTCCCCCGCGCTCGCCGCTGCGCGTGATGAGCATCCTCGAGGAGCTCGCGACGGTGCCCGGAGGACTGGCGCTCGCCCGCCTCGCCGAGCGGCTGGCCACGCCGAAGTCGAGCCTGCTCAGCCTGCTGCGCGCGCTCGAGGCCTCGGGCTACGTCGCGCACGGCGAGGGCGTGTACCGCATCGGCACCGCGTCGCTGAGGCTGGCCGCGATCATCGGCGCGAGCAGCCCGTTCCCGGCCTCGGTCCGGCACCTGCTCGCCGACCTGGTCGCGCAGACCGGCGAGACCTGCCTGATCGGCCGGCTCTCCGAGGACGCGCGCGAGGTCGTCTACGTGGAGATGATCGACGGCAACGCGACCATCCGCTTCGCGGGCACCGTGGGCACTCGCCGCCCGCTGTATGCGAGCGCGCTCGGCAAGGCGGTGCTCGCGTTCCAGGACGCGGCCTTCCTCGACGACTACTTCGCGCACGTCGTGCTCTCGCCGCGCACCCCGCGCACCCTCGTCGACCCGCGCGCGGTCAGGCGCCAGCTCGCCGCGGTGGCGGCGCGCGGCGTCGCCGAGACCCGCGGCGAGATGTACGAGGACGTCGGCGGGCTCGCGTCGCCGATCGTCGGGCGCGACGGCAAGGTGAGCGCGGCCGTGCTGCTCGCCGCGCCGGTCGGGCGCGTCGCGACCCGCCACGAGCTCTACGCGCCCCGCGTGATCCAGGCCGGCGAGCGGATGTCGCGCGTGCTCGGCTACGGCGGGCCGTACCCGCCGCCGCGCGGGTAGCGGCGCGTCGGCGGCGAGGCGGCGCGGGCCGCGACGGTGCCGTCGCGCGTGCGGCCCGGCCGCGGGCTCAGTTCGGCTGCATCCGGCTCGGCAGCCAGGTGATGATCTCGGGCCACGCGACCATCAGCGCGATCGCGAGCAGGTGCGCGACGAAGTGCGGAAACGTGCCGTGGAACACCTCCGCGACCGGGCGGTTCGAGTAGCGCGCCACGACGAAGCAGTTCAGGCCGATCGGCGGCGTGATCATCCCCACCTCCGCGGTCACGATCTTGATCACGCCGAACCACAGCGGGTCGAAGCCCAGCGACTTGATCAGCGGCACGACCACCGGCACCGTCAGCACCAGGATCGCGATCTGGTCCATGAACGAGCCCAGGATCACGTAGCCGACGAGGATCAGCGCGATCACGACCCAGCGCGACACCTGCAGCGTGCCGACCCACGCGATCAGGTCCTGCGTGAAGTGCGTGAGCGCGAAGAAGTAGCCGAAGACGTGCGCGCCGATCAGGATCATCGCGATCATGCAGCTGCCGTGCGCGGCGCGCACCACCGACGGAACCAGCGACTTCGGCGTCAGCCGGCCGCTCCTCCACGCGAGCACCGCCGCGCCGAACGCGCCGAGCGCGGAAGCCTCGGTCGGCGTCGCGACGCCCGAGTAGATGACGCCGGTCACCATGAAGAACAGCAGGATCATCGGGCCGACGACCCTGAGCAGCGCGATCTTCTCGCGCAGCGGCACCGCCGGCCCGGACGGCGCGCGCGACGGGTCGCGCCACGCGAGGAACCAGACGGTGGCCATGATCGTCAGCGTGATCACCACGCCGGGAATGATTCCGCCGATCAGCAGCATCCCGATGTTGACCTCGGCGAGCATGCCGAAGATCACCAGCGCCACGCTGGGCGGGATCAGCATCGCGAGCGTGCCGGAGATCGCGACCACGCCCGCGGCCATGCGCGGCTCGTAGCCCTGCTTGAGCATCGCCGGCAGGCTGGTCGCCGACAGCGTCGCGGCCGACGCGGTGGACGAGCCGCAGATCGCGCCGAAGCCCGCGCCGGCGAGCGCGGTCGCCATGCCCAGGCCGCCGCGCACGCGCCCGACCCACGCGGCGGTCGCGCGGAAGAGGTCGTCGGCGATCCCGGACAGCAGCACCAGCTCGGCCATCAGCAGGAACATCGGGATCGTGATCAGCTCGTAGGCGCTGACGGTGGACAGCGGCGCGGTCTGCAGGATGCCCGAGAGCATCCGCAGCCCCCCGGTCAGGTACAGGCCGAGCGCGCCCGACGCGGCCATCGCGAAGCCCACGGGCGTGCCGATCGCCAGCAGCGCGAACAGCACCAGGAGACCGGTCGCGAGGATCACTCGAAGTTCTCCTGCGCGCGGGCGACGTCGGCGACGACGTCGCGGCCCCGCGCGAGCGAGATCGCGTCGGCCGCCGCGTGCAGCAGCAGGCGTGTCGCGATCAGCCCGCATCCGAGCGGCACGAGCGCGAGCGACGGCCACGTCGGCCACGGGATCGCGCCGGCGAGGACGTCGGCGGACTCGAACGCGTCGAGCGCGCGCAGGCCGCCGAACCACGCGATCAGGCAGAACACCGCGAGGCCGACGAGGTCGGTGACGAGCGCCGCCAGGCGGCGCGCGGCGGGCGGGAAGCGCTGCTGGAGGATGTCGACGCCGACGTGCGCGCCGGCGCGGTGCGCGTCGCCGAGCACGAGGAAGAACACCGCCGCCATCAGGTACAGCGAGATCAGGTCGTAGGCCCAGGTCAGCGGGCTGTTGAAGACGTAGCGCAGCGCCACGTCGCAGGTGACGATCAGCATGATCGCGATCGACAGCACCGCCGCCACCGCGGTGACGGCGCGCTCGATCACGGCGAGCGCCTTGAAGAGTCCGAGCATCGGGCGAGTCTACGCGAGGCGCGGGGCGGCGCGGCGCTCAGCGCCCGGGCGCCGGGGGCGCGGCCGAAACGACCTGCTCGCCGACGAGCGCGTCGATCTCCGCCGCCGTGAAGCCCGACTCGCGCAGCACGGCCAGCGTGTCCTGGCCCAGCGCAGGGGCGGGCGCGGCGGGCGCGGTCGGCGAGCCGCGGAAGCGCACCGTGAAGCCGGGCATGCGCACGCGCCCGTCGAGCGGGTCGTCGTGCTCGTCGAAGAACCCGACGTCGGCGAGGTGCGGATCCGAGAACAGGTCCTCGGTGCTGTTCACGCGAGCGACCGGGATGCCCGCCGGCCCGAGCGCGTCGAGCCACTCGCCCGACGTGCGTGTCGAGAGGATCTGCGCGATCGTCCCGTAGTAGGCGTCGATGTTCGCGGCGCGCGCCGTCATCGACGCGAAGCGCGCGTCGTCGAGCAGCTCGGCGCGGCCCGCGATCCGCGCGAAGCGCTGCCACTGCTTGTCGTTGTAGACGAGCACGGCGAGGTGGCCGTCGGCGGTCGCGTACGGGCGGCGCTCCGGCGAGATCACCCGGCGGTACACCGGCGCCGACTCCGGCGGGTCGTAGAACGCGCCGGTCAGGTGCTCGACCAGCGCGAACGACGCCATCGTCTCGAACATCGGCACGTCGACCTCCTGGCCCTCGCCGGTGCGCTGGCGGTGGAACAGCGCGCCGAGGATCGCGTACGCGCCGGTGATCCCGCAGACCTTGTCGGCCGCGACGGTCGCGACGTACTGCGGCTTGCCGGCGAGCTGCGACTGCAGCCACGCGAGGCCGCTGAGCGCCTGGATCGTGTCGTCGTACGCGGCGCCGCCGCTGTAGCGGCCCTCGCGCCCGAAGCCGAGCAGGCTGCAGTAGACGATCGACGGGTTCGCGGCGCGCACCGCGTCGTAGGCCAACCCGAGCGACGCGATCGCCTGGGGCCGGATCGAGTGCACGAACACGTCGCAGCGCGCCGCCAGCCGCAGGCACACGTCGCGGCCGCGCGGCGTCGCGAGGTCGACGACGATCGCGCGCTTGCCCCGGTTCACCCAGCGGAACGTCGCCCCGGCCGCGGGCGCGTGCATCGGCGGCACGTGGCGCGACGTGTCGCCGGCCGGGGGCTCGAGCTTGATCACCTCGGCGCCCATGTCGGCGAGGACCTGCGTGCAGTACGGCCCCATCAGCACCGACGTGAGGTCGAGCACGCGCACGCCGGCGAGCGGCCCGGGGCGCTGCGGGCGGGCGGCGCTCACCGCGCGCCTTTCACGGAAGCGGCGGCGCGGCGGGCGCCGAACCGCGCCGGGGCGTGCGCGGCCCCGGCCGGCCCGGTGTCAGTAGGATCGAGGCAGGCCAAGTTCCTTCTCCGCGATGTAGCACATGATCAGCTCGCGGCTGACCGGCGCGATGCGCGGGATCAGCACCTCGCGCAGGTAGCGCTCGACGTGGAATTCCTTGGCGTAGCCGAAGCCGCCGTGCGTCATCACCGCCTGCGTGCAGGCCTTGAAGCCGGCCTCGGCCGCGAGGTACTTCGCCGCGTTCGCCTCGGAGCCGCAGGGGCGCCCCGCGTCGTAGAGCTCGCCCGCGCGCAGCATCATCAGGTTCGCCGCCTCGAGCTCCATCCAGTTCACCGCGAGCGGGTGCTGGATCGACTGGTTCATGCCGATCGGGCGCCCGAACACCACGCGTTCCTTCGCGTACTGCGTCGCGCGCCGCAGGGCCGCACGGCCCAGCCCCACCGCCTGCGCGGCGAGCACGATGCGCTCCGGGTTCAGCCCCTTGAGCAGGTAGCGGAACCCCTGGCCCTCCTCGCCGATGCGGTCGGCCACCGGGATGCGCAGCCCGTCGATGAGGAACTCGTTGGAGTCGACGCACTTGCGGCCCATCTTCTCGATCTCGCGCGCTTCGCAGGTGCTGCGGTCGAGGTCGGTGTAGAACAGGCTCAGGCCGTCGGTGGGCCGGGCGCACTGCTCCTTGGGCGTGGTGCGGGCGAGCAGCATGATCTTGTGCGCGCGCTGCGCGAGCGTGGTCCACACCTTGCGGCCGTGCACGACGTAGTGGTCGCCGTCGCGCACGGCCCGCGTACGGATGCTGGTCGTGTCCAGGCCCGCGTCCGGCTCGGTGATGCCGAACGACGAGATGACCTCGCCGCGGATGATCGGCGGCAGCATGCGCGCCTTCTGCTCCTCGCTGCCGTGGTCGACGATCACGCGCGGCGCGAACACGCAGAACGCGACCGCGGACGCGCCGCCGAAGCCCGCGCCGGACTCCGCGACCGCCTGCATCATCACCGCGCCCTCGGTGACGCCCAGGCCCGCGCCGCCGCAGGCTTCCGGCAGCGCGACGCCGAGCCAGCCGTCGCGGGCCATCGCGGCGACGAAGTCGGACGGGAACTCGCCGTCGCGGTCGCGCGCGAGCCAGTAGGCGTCGTCGAACGGCACGCACAGGCGCGTGATCGCCTCGCGGATCGACTGGCACTGCTCGGACAGACGGGTGCTCATTCGGGCGCTCCGGACGGGGTGTTCAGCGGCCGCGGAAGACCGGCAGGCGGCGCGCGGCCACCGCCGCGACGCCCTCCTTGTGGTCTTCGGTCATGCGCTGCCAGCGCTGCTCGTAGGCCTCGCGCTCGGTCGCGACCTCCACGCGCTCGGCGAGCCCGCGGCGCAGCGAATAGCGGTGCGACCTCACCACCAGCGGCGCCGACGCGGCGATCTCGCCGGCGAGCGCGAGCGCGGCGTCGCGCACGCGGCTCGCGTCGACCAGTTCGTCGGCCAGGCCGATCGCGAACGCCTCGTCGCCGTGGATGCGCCGGCCGGTGTAGAGCAGCAGCGACGCCTTCTGCAGGCCCACCAGCGCGGGCAGCGTGTGCGAGAGCCCGAATCCGGCGTGCATTCCCAGACGCGCGAAGTTCGCCGAGAACACCGCCTCCCGGCAGGTCACGCGGAAGTCCGCCGACACCGCCAGGCCCAGCCCGCCGCCGATCGCCGCGCCGTGCACCGCGGCGACCACCGGCTTGCCGAAGCGGAACAGCCGGACCGCCTGCCGGTACAGGTCCTCGGCGACGAGACCGCGCGTGACCGGCGGCTCGCCGTCGGCGGGCGGCGGCGCGAAGTTCGCGCCGGCGCAGAACGACTTGCCCTGCGACGCGAGGACGACGGCGCGGCAGTCGTCGAGCGCGTCGAGGCGCTCGAAGGTGCCCGCGAGCGCGTCGACGATCGCGACGTCCATGAAGTTGTGCGGCGGGCGGCGCAGCTCGACGAGGGCGACGTGCGCGTCGAGCGTGACGCCGATGTCGGGGGTGGACTCGATCGTGGTCATGGCCTCGGGCGGGAGCGGTCGGGAGCGCGTTGCGCGATCGGGCGATGGTAAGGCGCCCGCGGGCGGCTCGTTCGGCGCGGCGTGCGGTTTCCGGCACGACGCGCCGATTTCGGACGCTCGAGCGAGCGCCGGCGCGAGCGGCGCACCGCGGCCGTCGACCGGGCCGGCGTTCGCGCGCCGGCCCGGCGCGCGTCCGTTCAGCTCCCGAGCGCCATGTTCACCGCCTGGTGCAGCGTGCGCGCCTCGGGGTAGTGGGACGACGCCCAGCCCCCGAGCGCCGTCGACGCCGCCAGCACGATCGCGAACAGCCACCAGGTCTTGCGCACGACGCCGCCGACCCATCCGCCCGCGTCGTGCTGCTTCGCGCGCTTCGCGAGCCCGCCGGAGAGCAGGGCGCCGAACGCGGCTTCGGTGAGGATGTCGGGGGCGAACCAGATCAGGAACCCGCTCAGGAAGAGGATCAGCGCGATGACCGCGACCGCGAGCAGCAGCAGCACGAGGCCGTCGCCGTCGAGGTCGCCGAAGCTGAAGCCGCCGCCGGAAGAGCCGCCGGAAGAGCCGCTGGACGAACCGCCGGACGAACCGCCGGAAGAACCGCCGGACGACCCGCCGGAAGAACCGCCGGACGACCCGCCTCCCGCAGTGGCGGAGGCGCCGCTGCCCGAGCCCGAGCCCGACGAACCGCCGCCGGGCGACGCGCCTGCTGCGCCGTCGAAGGCCGAACCCGACGAGCCGCCCGAACCGCCGCCGGACCACCCGCCGGTCCCTGTGTCCGAGAGCCCGCCCGCCGAGCTTCCGGACGGCCCGCCGAAGCTCCCGGCGTCCTGCGGCACGTCCGCCGTCGGCTCGATGCCGGCGCCCCAGGCCGTGCCGGCGTTGGCGCCGGCCAGGTCGGCGTCGCCGGGGTTGCCCGGCAGGAAGTTCGAGGGCCTGCCGACGATCGCGTCGACGCGGCCGGGACCGATCTGCGCATTCATCGCCGACGGCGTGAACGTCGGCGTCGGCGGCGGCGTCTCCGACCACGATCCGCTCGCGCCCGCGCCGCCGAAGCGTCCGCCGCCGCCCCCGCCCCAGCTCGTGCCGCCGGAGCCGCCCCCGGAACCGCCGCCCGAGCCGAGCGCGCCGAACGGGTCGCCGTCGCGGTCCTGCGTCGCCGCCTGCGTCGCGCCCGAGTGCGCCACGCCGACGTACTTCAGCCACAGCCACACGCCGGCGAGGAAGATCCCGTACGCGCACAGTGTCGCGATCGGGTAGCGCGCCCACATCGCGCCGATGCCGGCGTGCAGCATCGCCCAGTTCGCGAGCATCGCGGCGAGCGCCGAGCTCGTCAGGATCAGCGTCATGTGGAAGCGCGTGTAGAAGCGCTGCACCAGGTAGCGCTTGACGCGTTCGCGGGTCCAGCCGGGGTCGCTCTTCATCGGGCGTCTCGTCGGGGGATCGTGTCGAGGGTTTCCGCGGTGCCGATGCTACGCGAGGCCGGGGCGCCCGCCAGCACCTGCCGCCGCGATCGCGCCGCGCGGCGCGTCACCCGCGCGCCCGCGCGGCGCGCGCCGATGGTTTATCCTCGCTCGCGCTGGCCCTGCGAAGGACGCACACCATGACCCCCCCAGAAGGGCGTTCCGGCGACGCCGAGTTCCGCATCGAGCCGCTGCCCGAGGGCGCGATCTTCCGCCTCGCACGGCCCGCGAAACTGAACTCGATCACGAAGGCGATCCTGCTCGGGCTCGCCGAATGCCTCGACACGCTCGAGGCGCAGCGCCGGCGCGTGCTCGTGATCACCGGCGAGGGCGAGCGCGCATTCTGCGCCGGCACCGACCTCGCCGAGGTGCGCGCGATGCCCGAGGCGGCGCAGCTCGACACGAGCCGGATGGCGCGCGACCTGTTCGCCCGGCTGTCGCGCTCGCCGGTGATCAGCGTCGCGGCGGTGAACGGTCTCGCGTACGGCGGCGGGCTCGAGCTCGCGATGGCGTGCACGTTCCGCGTCGCCGCCGCGCACGCGCGCTGCTCGCTGCCCGAGATCAGGCTCGGCCTGCTCCCGGCGTACGGCGGCACCCAGTTCCTGCCCGCGCTCGTGGGCTCCGCGCGCGCGCTCGACCTGATGCTGACCGCGCGCGCGGTCGCGGCCGACGAGGCCCTCGCGATCGGCCTCGTCGACCGCGTCGCGCCGGCCGGCGCCGACGTCGTCGCGGCGGCGCTCGAGCTCGCGCGCCAGGTCACGTGCTTTCCCGCGGCCGCGGTCGAGGGCATCCGCCGCTGCGTCGCCGCGGCCGGCGCGAGCGTCACCGATGCGGGCCTCGACGTCGAGGACGCGGTCGTGCGCGAGGTGTTCGTCCACGACGACGCGCGCGAAGGCGTCGCGGCGTTCCTCGACAAGCGCGCCCCGGTTTTCAAGGACCTTTGAAGAACGACGAGGAGACTCGCATGGCGATCTACGAACTGCGCACCTACACCGTCGCCGTCGGCAAGATGTCGGAGGTGGTGTCGCTGTACAGGACCGAGGGCTGGGCCGCGGTCGAGAAGCACCCCAAGAAGCTGGTCGGCTATTTCACCGGCGACGTCGGCGCGCTGAACCAGCTCGTCCACCTCTGGAAGTTCGACGACGACGCCGACCGCCGCGCGTTCTGGGCCGGCATCTACAAGGACGAGGCGTTCATGGCCTTCGTCGCCAAGCTGCGGCCGCTGCTGCTGTCGCAGGAGAACAAGCTGATGATGGCGGCGCCCTGGGGCCCGCACCCCTGAGGCGCGTGAAGCGGCCGACCCGGTGAAGCGCCTGACCCGCGCGCCGAACCTGGCGATCGCGACGCTGTGGTCGGACCTCCTCAATCAGGCGGGATTCCCCGCGAGCGTGCAGCGCGCGTTCGCGTCGGGCATCGTCGGCGAGATCCCGCCCGACCAGGCGCTGCCCGAGGTCTGGCTGGCGGACGACGCCCGGTTCGACGACGCGCGCCGCCTGCTCGACGCGCTGCGCGCGTCGCCGGACCGGCACTGGGTCTGCCGCGCCTGCGGCGAGCGGGTCGACGGGCCGTTCGAGCAGTGCTGGAACTGCGGCGCGCCGATGCCGTGACGCGCCGATGCCGTGACGCGCCGCGCGAAAGCCGCCGCGAACGGCGTGGCCTGCGCCGCGGCGGTGCCGTCGTGACCGGCGCGTCGGCGCCGCGGCGGTGCCGTCGTGACCGGTGCGTCGGCGCCGCGGTGAACGCCGCGCCGCTGCAGCGATGACCACCGCGCTCACGTCCCGGCTCGCGCTGCTGATGACGATCCCGCCGCTGCTGTGGGCGGGCAACGTCGTGGTCGGACGCCTCGCGGTCGGGCAGATTCCGCCGCTCGCGCTCAACGCGATGCGCTGGTCGCTCGCGCTGGCGATCCTGCTGCCGCTGGGCTGGCGCGCGGTCGCGACGCCCGCGGCGCGGGCCGAGATCCGGGCGCGCTGGCGACCGCTCGCGGTGCTCGGCGGGTTGGGCGTCGGCTATTACAACGCGATGCAGTACGTGGCGCTGAAGACGTCGACGCCGCTGAACATCACGCTGATCGCGTCGAGCCTGCCGGTGTGGATGCTCGCGGTCGGCGCGCTGTTCCACGGCGAGCGCGCGGGCCGGCGCGCGGTCGCCGGCGCGGCGCTCTCGCTCGCGGGGGTCGCCGTGGTGCTCGCACGCGGCGACGTGGCGAACCTCGCGCAGATCCGTTTCGTCGCCGGCGACCTGATGATGGTCGTCGCGATCATCGGCTGGGCGTTCTACAGCTGGATGCTGGCGCGCCCGCACCCGTCGCTCGCCGGCGCGCGCCGACCCGACTGGGACTGGGCGGGGTTCCTGCTGGTGCAGACGCTGTTCGGCGTCGCCTGGGGCTGGGCGTTCGCCGGCGCCGAGGCCCTCGTCGACCCCGCGCCGATCCGCTGGTCGCCGTGGGTCGCGGTCGCGATCGCGTACGTCGCGGTCGGGCCGTCGGTGATCGCGTACCGGTGCTGGGGCCTGGGCGTGACGCACGCCGGCCCGGCGGCCGCGGCGTTCTTCGGCAACCTCACGCCGCTGTTCGCCGCGCTGCTTTCGGCGGCGGTGCTGGGTGAGCCGGCGCGCGGCTACCACGCGCTCGCGTTCGTGCTGATCGTCGCCGGCATCGTCGTGTCGTCGCGGCGCTAGGCGCGCGGGCCGCCCGTCGCGCGCACGCGCGGTGCCGGCCCCGCCCGGCGGTCGGCCTGTCGGCGCGAGCGAACCCGGGACCCGGGTGTTCAGGATCCGGAACGAAGTTTCACGCGGATCAGGCAAACTGGCGTCGGCGGCCGGCACGGCCGCCGCGACATCCACCGCACACGACCAGAGCGTGACGATCATGACAAGCGACTTCGGTATCGTTTCATTCGGCGCCTACGTGCCCCGCACCCGGCTTCAGCGCAAGGCGGTCGCGGCCGCCAACGGCTGGTTCAACCCCGGTCAGCGCGGCCTCGCCAAGGGGGAGCGCTCCATCGCCAACTGGGACGAGGACGCGATCACGATGGGCGTGGAGGCCGCGCGTGCGTGCCTCGCGGGCCTCGATCGCGGCGCGCTCGGCCAGATCGTGCTGGCCTCGACGACGCTGCCGTTCGAAGACCGCCAGAACGCCGGCGTGATCGTCAGCGCCCTGAACCTGGGCTCGACGGTCCGCACCTCCGACACCACCGGCAGCCTGCGCGCCGGTACCAGCGCGCTCGCGGCGGCGCTCGCCGGCCCGCAGGACGGCGGCGCGACGCTCGTGATCGCGTCCGACGCGCGCAAGACCAAGGCCGCCAGCACGCAGGAGATGCAGTACGGCGACGGCGCCGCCGCGCTGCTCGTCGGGCGCGGCGCGCCGGTCGCGAAGCTGCTCGGCGCGCACACCGAGACCGTCGATTTCGTCCACCAGTACCGGCAGGCGGACCACGCGCACGACTACGGCTGGGAGGAGCGCTGGATCCGCGACGAGGGCTACCTGAAGATCGTGCCGCGCGCGGTCGGCGCGGTGCTGAAGAAGGCGGGCGCGGACGCCGCGAGCGTCACCCACTTCTGCATGCCCGCCACCCTGTCGCGCGTGGGCGCCGCGGTCGCCAAGAAGCTCGGCCTGCCCGAAGCCTCGGTGCGCGACACCCTCGGCGCCGGCTGCGGCGACACCGGCGCGGCGCACGCGCTCGTGATGCTGATCGACGCGCTCGAGAACGCGAAGGCGGGCGACCGGATCCTGGTCGCGGGCTTCGGCGAGGGCTGCGACGCGCTGCTCTTCGAGGTCACGCCCGCGCTCGCGCAACTGGGCGCCCGCCACGGCGTGAAGGCCGCGCTCGCGCGCCGCCGCGAAGACAGCAACTACATGCGCTTCCTGTCGTTCAACGACCTCATCGACATGGAGCGCGGCATGCGCGCCGAGGTCGACAAGCCCACGCCGCTCACGGTGCTCTACCGCAACCGCGACATGATCCAGGGCCTGGTCGGCGGCAAGTGCCGCCAGTGCGGCACGATCCAGTACCCGCGCCAGCACTACTGCGTGAACCCGTCGTGCAACGCGCTGCACAGCCAGGACGACTACTGCTTCGCCGAGACGCAGGGCAAGGTCATGTCGTACACGGCCGACTCCCTCACCTACAGCCCCGATCCCCCGACGTACTTCGGCATGGTGCAGTTCGACGCCGGCGGGCGCATGATGATGGACTTCACCGACGTCGACCCGGGCAGCTTCGACGTCGGCCAGAAGGTCGGCATGATGTTCCGCATCAAGGACCTGGACCCGAACCGCGGGTTCAGGCGGTACTTCTGGAAGGCGGCGCCCGTCCAGGGCTGAGGCGGCACCACGGAATCGGCGCGCCCGGTGCAGGCCGGGCCGCGCCGCGCGATACTCCAACTCTGACACGCGCCGCGGACGCGGCGCCCTTCGGGAGCAGAACATGGCCACTGGGATCAAGGACAAGGTCGTCATCCTCGGGATGGGGTGCTCGAAGTTCGGCGAGCGCTGGGACTGCAACGCGCAGGACCTGATGGTCGAGGCGTTCGAGGAGGCATTGAAGGACGCCGCGGTCGAGCGCAAGCAGATCGAGGCCGCGTGGTTCGGCACCGCGATCGAGGAGCAGCACGTCGGCAAGTCGGGCGTGCCGCTGGCGATGGCGCTGCGCCTGCCGTACATCCCGGTCACGCGCGTCGAGAACTACTGCGCCACCGGCACCGAGGCGTTCCGCGGCGCGGTCTACGCGGTCGCGTCCGGCGCCGTGGACATCGCGATGGCGCTGGGCGTCGAGAAGCTCAAGGACACCGGCTACGGCGGCCTGCCGCAGCGCGGCCGCGGCGCGCTCAACGACCTGTTCTGGCCGAACATCTCGGCACCCGGCTCGTTCGCGCAGCTCGCCGCCGCGTACCGCGCCAAGCACGGCGTCAACAAGGACGACCTCAAGCGCGCGATGGCGCACATCTCGGTGAAGAGCCACGCGAACGCGGCCAACAACCCGAAGGCGCACCTGCGCAACCCGATCACGGAAGAAGACGTGCTGAAGGCGCCGATGATCGCCGAGCCGCTCGGCCTCTATGACTGCTGCGGCGTGTCCGACGGCTCCGCGTGCGCGATCGTCACCACGCCCGAGATCGCGCGTGCGATGGGCAAGAAGGACCTGGTCGCCGTCAAGGCGCTGCAGCTCGCGGTCTCCAACGGCCAGGAAGCCCAGTACGACCAGTGGGACGGCTCGTACTTCGCGACCACCCGCGTCGCCGCGGCGCGCGCGTACAAGGAAGCCGGCATCACGAAGCCGCGCGAGCAGGTGTCGCTGGTGGACGTCCACGACTGCTTCTCGGTGACCGAGCTGGTCACGATGGAAGACCTGCAGCTGTCGCCCGAAGGGCGCGCGATCAACGACGTGCTCGACGGCTTCTACGACGCCTCGGGCAAGGTGCCGTGCCAGATCGACGGCGGCCTGAAGTGCTTCGGGCACCCGATCGGCGCGTCCGGCCTGCGCATGATCTACGAGATGTACCTGCAGATGCAGGGCCGCGCCGAGAAGCGCCAGCGCGAGAACCCGGTGTTCGGCGTCACGCACAACCTGGGCGGGTTCCCGAGCCAGAACGTGTCGTCGATCACGGTGGTCGGGCAGTACGGGGCCTGACCCGCGGGCCCGGCGTGCAGGCCGGGCCGCGCACTGTCCTCCCGCCGAAGGGCCCGCGTCGCGGGCCCTTCGCGCTCCTTCAATACGACTTCGGCAGCCCCAGCGCCTGCTCGGCCACGTAGCACAGCGCGAGCTCCTGCGTGACCGGCGCGATCAGCCCCAGCACGCTCTCGCGCAGTCCGCGCTCGACGTGGTACTCCCTGGCGAAGCCGAAGCCGCCGTGCGTGCGCACCGCGCGCAGCGCGGTCTCGTAGCCGATCTCCGCGGCGAGGAACTTCGCGGAGGTCGCCTCCACGCCGCAGGGCTTGCCGGCGTCGTAGAGCCACGCCGCCTTCCACATCAGGAGCTCGGCGGTCTGGATCCGCATCCAGCACTCCGCGAGCGGGTGCTGCACCGCCTGGTTCATGCCGATCGGGCGGCCGAACACGATGCGCTCCTTCGCGTAGTCGGTGGCCCGCTGCAGCGCGGTCTCGGCGCCGCCCAGGCACGACGCCGCGACCAGGATGCGCTCCGGGTTCAGCCCGTGCAGCAGGTACCTGAAGCCCTTGCCCTCCTCGCCGATGCGGTCCGCGACCGGGATCTCGAGGCCGTCGATGAACACCTCGTTGGAGTCGACCGCCTTGCGCGCCATCTTCTCGATCGGCGTGATGCGAACGCGCGAGCGGTCGAGGTCGGTGTAGAACAGCGTGACGCCGTCGACCGGGCGCGCGCACTGCTCGATCGGCGTCGTGCGCGCGACCAGCAGGATCTTGTTGGCCTGCTGCGCGGTCGACGTCCAGACTTTCTGGCCGTTGACGACGTAGCGGTCGCCGTCGCGCCGCGCGAAGGTCTTCACGCGCGTGGTGTCCGAGCCGACGTTGGGCTCGGTGACGCCGAAGCACGCGCGGTCCTCGCCGGCGATCAGCGGGCGCAGCATGCGGCGCTTCTGCTCGTCGGTGCCGAACACGACCACCGGCTGCGGGCCGAAGAGGTTCAGGTGCACCGACGAGACCGCGGCCGAGCCGAGCTTGCCGATGGTGCGCATCACCATCGCGGCCGCGGAGATGCCCAGCCCCGAGCCGCCGTGCTCCTTCGGCATCGTGACGCCGAACCAGCCTCCCTTGGCGACCGCCGCGCAGAACTCCGACGGCCAGCGGCCGTCGCAGTCGCGCTCGAGCCAGTAGTCGGGGCCGAAGTCCGCGCACAGCGCGTCGACGGCGTCGCGGATCGCGACCTGGTCGTCGGAGAGATCGAAGTTCATGGCGGGGCTCGCGTGGGGTCGGGCGCCCGCGAGGCGTGCGGGCGTTCCGGTCAGGATACGCAAGGCCGTTCGCCGCGGGGCCGGGATCACGCCGGCGCCGTTCCGGGTTCGGGCGTCCCGGGCCGCGCGCCGAGGCGGGTCAGGTCGCCCCGTCGCAGCCCAGGCGAGCGCCCTCGACGGGGCTCGCCGGCGAATCCTCGGTCCGGGGCAGCAGGATCCGCTGGATCGCCCGCACGTACTGCGCCAGCGCCTCGCGCCCGGCCGGGGCCAGCGCGAAGAACGACTGCGGCCTTCCCTGGCCGGTCTCCTTGCGAACCGACACGTAGCCGGCCGCGAGCAGCTTCTTCAGGTGCGCGTCGAGGTTCCCGTCGGAGACGTCGAGCGCGCGCCTGAGCTCGGTGAAGGTCAGCTCCCCGGCGCCGGCGAGGTACGCGACCAGCTTCGTGCGCAGCGGCTGGTGGATCAGCGCGTCGAGCTCGTTCATCGTCACTTCAGGTCGAAGACCGCGCGCATCTCGCCGGGCGCCCGCGAGTCGGGCTTGCCCTTCGCGTAACCGGGCGGCGAGACGAACGCGTTCCCGCCGATCACGGCCTGGCTGCTCTGCCAGTGCCGGCCGTCGAAGCTCGCGAGGTTGCGGTAGACGTAGACGTCGCGCTTCAGGCGCACCTTCAGCTCGGCACGGGCGGTCGTCGACATCAGGCTGCCTTCGACGCTGGCGACGACGGGGAGGTCGCTGTCGGCCGGATAGCGCAGCACGTACTCGCCGTCCTTCGGCGCTGCCTGGCCCCAGTCGACGACCGGCAGCTTCGCGATGTCGTCGTCGGCGGGGACCGAGAGCGCCGCGCATCCCGACAGCGCGACGGCGCACAGCACGAGCGGCGTGATCGTTCTCATCGGGCTTCCTTTCCTCGTCAGTGATGGCGCAATTGCACGACCAGGCTGCCGGTCACGCGCGGCCCGCGCTGCGGCGTCAGGTCGGCCTTCAGCCACGGGATCCGGATCCAGCGCACCTGGCGTGCATCCGTCCAGTCCTGGCCGGACAGCCGGACGTCGCCGGTCGGTTGGCCGTCCTTCAGCAGCAGTTCGACCTCGCGGCCGAGCGTCAGCGTGAGGACCGGGCGCTCGCCGCCGGCCTCGAAGATGTCCCCGCCGAGCTCGAACTCGACCGGCACCGGCGTGCCGCGCGGCAGCAGGACCACCGTCTCGCCCGCGGGCGCGGCACCGTCCGTGAAGTCCGCGAGCGAGACCGACGGCGCGGCCGGCGGCTCGAAGCGGTGCACCCGCGACTCGGCCCAGACCGGCGCGACCACGACCGCCGAGAGCCACGCGAGCACCTGCACGAGCCGGATCCACGGCGCCCGGTGGCGACCGCGGTCGAGCATCGCCGACAGCAGCGGCAGGCCGATGCCGAAGACCGCCGCGGACACCCAGCGCATCGTCTCGTAAGGGGCGCCGCAGACCAGTCCGGCCACGGCGATCGCGATGCACAGTGCGCCGGCCCACTCGAGCAGCTCCTCCGAGAACAGCCCGTGCAGGAACAGGCTCAGCCCGAGGAACACGAGCCACACCGCGCAGACCATGTAGCCGCCCCCGTAGAAGAAGCTCGCGTACGTGGCGAGCGTGGCCATGCCCATGAACAGCCACTGCGCCTTCATCACCTGGCGGTGGATGAACGACCACGACTCGTCGCGCACCCGCTTGGCCTTGCGCGTCCAGTGCCAGTCGGCGGCGCCGATGAGCGCGAGGCCGCCGGCGATCAGCGCGAGCCAGGCGAGCGCGCGCTGGGTCAGGTCCGGGATCTGCTGCGGCGTGAGGATGAGCTCGGAGAACGCGAAGAGCAGGCCCGGCGGGATGCCCCACAGCAGCAGCGAGTGGCGTTCCACCCGCAGGTTGCGGTGTCCGGAGGCGAGCATCGCGTGGATGGCGTCGAGCTGGCGGGCGGGGGCGTCCATCGGGGGATCCTGATCCGTTGACTCTGTGATGCAGAGTTTATGACTCTGCATCACAGAGTGTCAAGCGGCGCCTTCGGTGGCTGCCGGCCTCGAGGCGTCGGCGTAGCCCAGCCCCGCGAGCGTGGTCTCGAGCGCCGCGTCCAGCGGCGTGCTCGCCGGCGCGCCGATCGTGGCCGCCAATGGGGTGCCGTCGAGCGCGTGCGGCACGCGCCACAGATATTCCATCTCGGCGAGCTCGCGCCACATCGGCACGAACAGCCCCCCCGCGCGGAGGATCGGCCAGGGCATGCCGCCGCGCCGCCACCCGGTCGCAGGGGCGAGGCCCAGCGTGCCCGCGGCGCGCTCCAGGCCCGCGAGCAGCTCAGCGCCTGTCAGCGTGTGGCCCGCGAAGTGCAGCCGCGCCGCCGCGGGAAGGTCGTCGCGCGCGGCCAGCTTCACGAGCGCGCGCGCGAGGTCGGGCAGGTACGCCCACGCGTGGGCGCGGTCGAGGGGGCCGGGGTACACGAGCTTGCCCGCGCGCAGCGACTTCACGATCACGAGGTCGAGCCAGCTGCCGGCGCCGCCGCCGAAGAAGTCTCCGGCGCGCAGCACGACGCTGCGCAGGCCCTGGCGCGCGCGCGCCGCGAGCTCGGACTCCATCTCGCAGCGGATCCGGCCCTTGCGCGTGTCCGCGCGCTCGGGCGTGTCCTCGCGCAGCACCGGCGGCATCGACGTTCCGAAGTTGTAGACGTTGCCGGGCAGCATGAACGTTGCGCCCAGGCGCTGCGCGACGTCCATCCCGGCGCGGGCGAGCGGCAGCGCCTCGCGCGCCCAGCGCGTGTACGGCGGGTTCACCGCGTGCACGACGGCGCGCGCGCCGGCCGCCTGCGCGGCGAGCGCCGCGGTGTCTTCGACCGCGGTCGCGACGTGGCGCGCGCCCGCGGGCAGCGACGCCGGCGCACGCCGCGCCTGGGCGAGCACGTTCCAGCCGGCGGCGGCGAACGCGTCGACGGCGGCGGCGCCGAAGCGGCCGTTGGCGCCGAGGACCAGCACGGTGGATCGGGAGGAGGGGCTCATGTCGGGGCTCCGGTTCGGTGTCGATGCGGGGAGTGTGCGATCGCGCAGGGCATTCGACAATTGCCGAAGTTCGCATCCGAGCCATACAATTTCGCATGACACAGCGCGAATTCGACTGGACGCTCGTGCGCAGCTTCCTCGCGGTGCTCGACGCCGGCAGCCTGACCGGCGCGGCGCGCAAGCTCGGGGCGCAGCAGCCCACGCTGAGCCGCCACGTCGCCGAGCTCGAGGCGCAGCTGGGCACGCCGCTGTTCGAGCGCACCGGGCGCGGCGTCGTGCCCACCGCCGCGGCGCGCGCGATCGCCGACGCCGCGCGCCGCATGCACGACGGCGCGGCGGCGCTCGCCGGCGCGCTCGCCGGGCGCCTGGACGCCGACACCGGCACCGTGCGCGTCACCACCAGCGAGGTCGCGGCAGCCTGGCTGCTGCCGCCGGTACTCGCGGCGCTGCAGGCGGCCGAGCCCGGCATCGCGATCGAGCTGGTCGCGTCCAACCGCGTCAGCAACCTGCTGCGCCGGGAGGCCGACATCGCGGTGCGCATGGTGCGGCCCGCGCAGGGCTCGCTGGTGGCGCGCCGGATCGGGGAGATCCCGATCGGCGCGTACGCGCACGAGCGCTACCTCGCGCGCGCCGGCGTGCCGCGTCGCCCGCAGGACCTGCTCGAGCACCGGCTGGTCGGCTACGACACCGACGACACGCTGGTGCGCGGCTTCGCGGCGATGGGCTTCCCGGTGGCGCGCGAGCGCTTTGCACCCCGCACCGACAGCCACGTCGCCTATGCGCGGCTGGTCGCGGAAGGCGCGGGGATCGGATTCCTGGCGTCGTACACGACGGCGCGCCTGCCCGGCCTCGTGCGCGTGCTGCCCGAGCTGCCGGTGCCGCCGCTGCCGTGCTGGCTCGCCGTGCACCGCGAGATCCGCGGCAGCCGCGTCGTGCGCCGCGTGTTCGACTTCCTCGCCGACGCGCTGCCGAGGCAGCTGGCGGCGTTCCAGGGGTGACGCGCCGCACGCGCGGGGCGGGGAGCCGCCGACGCCGGGAACGCGCGACGACCTCGGCGTGACTTGAGTTTCCTAAAGTTAAACTTTAGGATTCTCAGCATGAAGACCATCCCGCGCAGCCTGCTGGACCCCGTGCGCCGTGCGTCGCGCGGCTTCCCGGCGGTGGTCCTGACCGGGCCCCGGCGCGCCGGCAAGACGACGCTGCTGCGCACGCTGCTCCCGAGCGCGCAGTACGTGCTGCTCGAGGATCCGGATGTCGTCTCGCGCGTGCGCGCCGACCCGCGCATGTTCGTGGAGGAGCTCCGCCCGCCGGCGATCCTCGACGAGATCCAGAACGCGCCGGAGCTCTTCGCCTACCTGCGTACCCGGATCGACGCCGCTCCCCGTCGCGTCGGCCAGTGGTACCTGACCGGCTCGCAGGAGGCGCCGCTGATGCGCGGCGTCACCGAATCGATGGCCGGCCGCGTCGCGGTCTTCCACCTGCTCCCGCTGTCCACGCAGGAGTCGCCGAAGGTGTCCCCGCTGCGCGGGGGCTTCCCCGAACCGCTGCTGCGCCCACGGCACGCCGACCTCTGGTTCGGCTCCTACGTCCTGACCTACCTGGAGCGCGACGTGCGGGCCGTGACCGGCATCCGCGACCTCGGCACGTTCCGGCGCTTCATGGCGCTGGTCGCGAGCCGCTGCGGCCAGGTCCTGAACAAGACCGATCTCGCCGGCGGCCTCGGCGTCAGCGTTCCGACGATCGGTCAGTGGCTGAGCGTGCTCGAGGTGACCGGGCAGATCGTCCTGGTGCCGCCCTTCTTCGAGAACTTCGGCAAGCGCCTGACGAAATCGCCCAAGCTCTATTTCTCCGACACCGGCCTGCTCTGCCACCTGCTGGGCGTGGACTCGCGGCAGGCGCTGCAGCGCTCGCCGTTCTTCGGGCCGGTGTGGGAGTCGTTCGTCGCGTCCGAGATCGTCAAGCGCCAGCTCAATCAGGGTCGCCGCTCGCAGCTGTACTGCTTTCGCGACCAGCAGGGGCTCGAGGTCGATTTCGTCGTGCCGCTGGGAGACCGCCGGCTGGCGCTGGTGGAAGCCAAGGCGTCGCGCACCGTCACCGCGCGCATGGCCGACCCGCTTCGCCGTCTGGCAGCCGCGATCGGGGAGCGCTACACGACCGAGTGCTTCGTCGTGCACCCGACGTCGCCCGGCGACGAGCCGACGCAGGCACTGAGCCCGGGCACGCGCGCGTGTTCGGTCGAGTCTGTCCTGGAGCGGTTCTGACGCGCGCACGTGCGCGCGCCGAACCGCCCGCCTCAGCAGCGCACCGACGCCGCCATCCCGTCGCCCGCGGGGTCGGCGCCGCCGTCGAGCCGGCCGTCGCGCAGCCGGATCGCGTGCACCAGCGGGAACATGTAGCTGTACGCGAACCGGACCACCGGGTAGCCGCGCGCCTCGAGCGCGCGCTGCGTCGAGCGCAGGATCCGGTTCGTGAGCTCGATCGCGTCGGAGGTCGCGCAGAAGCGCGGCGCGTGCACCGCCTCGTGCGCGCTCATGCCGAAGTCGACCGCGTTCAGGATCGCCTGCAGGTTGCCCATCGTGATCGTCGTGCCGCCGGGCGCGCCGACCACGAAGCACGGCTTGTCGCCGTCGAAGACGATCGTCGGCGACATCGCCGAGAAGCGCGCCTTGCCGGGCGCGAGCGAGCCGGTGCGCCCCGGGCGCGGGTCGAACACCATCATGCAGTTGTTGTACATGAAACCCAGGCCGTCGGTGACGACGCCCGAGCTCGAGCCCAGCGAGTGCGTGAGCGACACGCACGCGCCGGTGTCGTCGGCCACGCACACGTGCGTGGTGTCCTTGCTCTCGGGGCCGCCGGCGTTCATCCGCGGCACGCGCGTCTTCACGCCCGAGCGGATGCGGTCGGCCATCTTCGCGGCGAACGCCTTCGACGCGAGCTCGGCCACCGGCACGTCGACGAAGCGCGGGTCGCCCATGCGCGCGTCCTTCTCGACGGTGGCGATCTTCATCGCCTCGCTGACCGTGGCGATGTACTCGGCCGAGTTGTGGCCCATCGCGGCGAGGTCGAAGTGCTCGAGGATGTTGAGCATCAGCACGATCATCAGCCCGCCGCCCGGCAGCGGGTTGGTCGCGACGCGGTAGCCGCGGTACGTGGTCCACAGCGGCTGCGCGCGCTCGGTCTCGCACGCGGCGAGGTCGGCGAGCGTGACCAGCCCGCCGTGCGCGCGCATGTCGGCGTCGATGCGCCGCGCGATCTCGCCGCGGTAGAAGTCGTCGATGCCGAGCTCGGCGATGCGGCGGTACGTGCGGCCCATGTCGGGGTTGCGCAGCACTTCGCCGACCTGACGTACCGAGCCGTCGGGCTTGAGGTAGATCTTCGCGGTGGCCGGAAAGTCCCTGAGCACGCGGACGCGCTCGATGCGCCCGCACATCGCCGGCTGCATCCAGAAGCCGTGCACGTGGGGCCGCACCGCGAAGCCTTCCTCGCAGTACGGGATCGCGGGCTCGATCGCTTTCGCCAGCGGGATCGTGCCGAAGCGGCGCAGCGCCTCGTCGAACGCCCTGACGGTGAGCGGCGTGGTCGTCGACTGGTAGCCGATCTCGTTGACCTCGCCCTTCAGCACGAAGCCGAAGCCGTCGTCGCACTCGCGCACGATCAGCGGCGCCCACATGTCGGGGCGCGTGGCGAGCGGCGCGCGGCCGTGGAAGTCGATGAACTCGTGGACCCCGCGCTCGGGCAGGTGGACGTGCATCGAGCCGAAGCCGGCGATGCCGCACATCTGCGGATCGACCGCGGTCTGGACCATCGCCGCGGTGACCGCGGCGTCGACCACGTTGCCGCCGGCCGCCAGGACGTCGAGGCCGGCCTCGACCGCCTCGGGCTGCGCGGCGCTGACCATCGCGTGTCTCATGTGTCTTCTCCCTCGCGCGCGCGGTCGCCGGCGGGGGCCGGCGTCGCGACGTTCGTCGATGCCCGCATTGTCGCCACAATCCGGCGTGCGCGGGGGCGGCGGGCCCGGTGCGCATTTCACCCGCGTGCCGATCCGCCGCTCGCAACGCCGCTCGAACCGATGGTATGGTCGGGCTCCGACTTCGTCCGGCAGCCCAAGGTGAGTCCCCGACGCTTCGGATCGCTTCGCGCGGTCGAGCCGCCCGCCGCCGCGCCGCGCCGGCCCGCGCCGCAGCGGCGCTTTCGCGTGCCGGCACTGCGCGGCCCGATCGTCGCGCGCCCGCACCTGCTGTCGGTGCTCGACGCCGCGATGGACGCGGGGCACCTGATCACCGTCGTCGCCGGCGCCGGGTTCGGCAAGACCACGCTGCTCGCGCAGTGGGCCGGCGCGCTGCCGCCGGACACGCGCGTCGCGTGGATCGCGGTCGACCGGCTCGACGCGACCCCGATCCGCCGGCTGCGCACGCTGGTCGAGTCGGTCAACGCGCTCTACCCGGAGGAGGATCCCTGCGACGCGGACCGCCTGTGCCGGATCGCCGGCGAGGGCGACGCCGGCGCCCAGCACGCGTGCGACGAACTGTGCGAAGTGCTGGCCGACCGCGGCCCGGACCGGCTGGTCTGGATCTGGGACGACGTCCAGGCGGTCCAGGAGTCGCAGACCTGGGGCTGGATCGACCGCTTCCTCGACCGGCTGCCGCCGAACGTCACGGTGGCGCTCGCGTCGCGCGAGCAGACCGGCCTGCCGACCGCGCGCCGGCGCGCGCGTGGCCAGCTCACCGGGATCACCCAGGACGACCTCTTCCTGGACCGCGACCAGCCCCGCGCGCTGCACGAGCCCGGTGCATCGGCCCCGCGCGCGGCGCGCCCCGACGCGCTCGCCGCGACCACCGACGAGCTGCACGCGCGCACCGGCGGCTGGGCTGCGGGACTGCGTCTGCTGTCCGCGCGCCGCACGCCGGCGGGCGCGGCGCGCGGCGTGCCGTCCGGCCCGGCCGGCACCGCCGAGCTCTTCGAGTACCTCGCGCAGGAAGTGCTCGCCAGCCTGCCCGCGGAGCTCGCGTCGCTGCTGTCCGCCTGCTGCGTGCTCGACGAGATCGACCCCGCGGCCGCCGCGCGCGTCGCGCAGATCGCCGACACCGCGCAGGCGCGCGCACTGATCGAGTCGCTGATCCGCCGCAACCTGTTCCTGTCGGTGACCGACCCGCTGCGGCCGTCGGTGCGGCTGCACGACCTGCTGCGCGACCACCTGCTCGCGCAGGCCGCGCGCGACGACCCGCAGCGGCTCAGGACGCTGCACCTGCGCGCGGCCGGCGGCCAGGACGACCCGGTCCGGCGCGTGCACCACCTGCTCGCCGCGGGCGAGCCGCGCGCGGCGATCGTCGCGATCGCGCCGCACGCCGAGCGCCTCATCAAGGGCGGGCGCGGCGACGTGCTCGCGCGGCTGTTCGAGCCGCTGCGCGGCGACGAGCTGCGCGCGCTGCCGCACGCGAACTGGATCGACGGCTGGCTCGCGTGGTTCGGCAGCGGCAACTTCGCGGTCTCGGCGCGCTGCTTCGCCGCCGCCGCCGAGGGCTTCGAGCGCAACGGCGAGGCGACCTGGGCGGTCCGCAGCCGGGTGCTGCTCGCGCGCGTGGCGAGCTACGCCGGCGACATCGCGCTCGCGGCCGCGCAGATGGCGCGTCTCGGCGACACGCCCGACGACCCGGTCACGCGCTGCGAGTGGCGCCTCGAGCACGCGTGGCTCGACGTCGCGCAGGGCCGCGCCGACGCGGCCGGCGAGCGGCTGCTCGCGATCGCCGACGAGGTGCTCGCGCTGCGCTCGCCGGAGGTGTGCGTGCGGCTCGCCGACCGCCTGCGGCCGAGCTACTTCGTCGGCACGCGGCCGTTCGTCGACGTCTTCGAGCGGGTGCACGGGCTGATCGGCTCGCTGCGCGATCGCCTCGACGAGCAGACGCTCGCCCACGGCGCGGTGATGGGGGCGTGGGCGGCGCTGTGGGCCGGCCGGATCGCCCAGGCGCGCGAGCGCGTGGCGCCGGTCGCCGAGGACATCGAGCGCTGGCGCGGCTATCGGGCGCTGCGCGTGGACACCGGCGTGCTGTGCGCGCTGCTCGCGACGGTGCGCGGCGACGCCGCCGCCGCGGTCGCCGAGGTCGAGCGCCTGCTCGAGCGCGTGCCGGGCACGGACGCCTCGGCCGCGGCCCTGTGGGACGCGACCTACCTCTGGATGGCCGGGCGGCTCGCGTGGCAGGGCGGCGACGCGGCGACGCTGCGCCGGCTCTACGCGCGCCTGCTGGCGCTTCACCGCGGGGCGGAGTGGCCGTTCATGCGCCTGGCGCGCGAGCACCTCGAGGGGCTGCTGTTCGGGCTCGAGGGCGACGCCCGCGCGGCGAGCGAGCGCCTGGCGCGCGTGGTCGGCGCGCGCGAGGCGTTCTCGCTGATCAGCGGCAGCGGCGACCCGCGCCTGGAACTCGCCGACGCGCTGCTCGCCGACGGGAGCGCGACGCAGGCGTGGGCGCTGGCCCGGCAGACGCTGCGCGAGGCGCTCGACAGCGGCGTGATCGGCCCGCTGCTGCTCGTGCCCGCGTCGATCCTGCGCCGGCTGCACGCGGTGGTCCCGCGCGAAGACCCCGACCGGCTCGCGATGCAGTCGCTGCTCGCGCTGTGCGCGGGGCTGCGCGACGGCACCGCCGCCGACGCCGCGCCGGGCGCGCGCGCGGCGGCGAACGGGGCGGGCGAAGCGAGCCGGGCCGGAACGCTGCGCGCGGTGTTCCCGGCGCTGACCGCGCGCGAGCTCGAGGTGCTCGACCTGATCGCGCGCGGCGCGCCGAACAAGCGCATCGCGCTCGCGCTCGACCTGAGCCTGCACACCGTCAAGCGGCACGTCGCGAACATCCTCGACAAGACCGGCGCCGCGTCGCGCGCGGAGCTGATCTCGCGCTGCCTGCGGCGCGCGGACGGCGGCTGAAGGCGCCGGCCCGGGCCGGCTCAGTTCAGCGTCGACAGGTACTGCCAGAGCGCGCCCACCTCGGTCTCGCTCATCTGGCGCGCGAGCGCCACCGGCATCGGCGCGCGCAGCGCGTGGCCGTCGATCGCCGAGCGCCCGTCGCGCATCGTCGCGGCGAACGCCTGCGCGCTCCAGCGCGGGTCGGCGCCCAGCCGCAGCGAAGCCGCCGGCGCCCACTCCGGCGCGCCGCCGGGGATCGGCCCGCCGCGGAACTCGGCGCCGTGGCAGCCGATGCACGCGCTGGTCGCGAGGTAGCGGCCGAACTCCGCGGTCGGCGCCTCGTCGGGCTTGTCGCGGAACGCCGCGTCCTGCGCGATCTGGTCCGCCGCGAAGAGCGGCAGCTTTCCGGTCGCGTACAGCACCGCGCCCAGCGGCCCGATGCGCTGCGCGGGCACGTCGCGCTCGACGCGCGGCACGCTGCGCAGGTACGCGACCACCGCCGCGACGTCGCCCTGGCTCAGGTGGCTGTACTCGAACGACGGCATCACGAGCAGCGGCCGTCCGTCCGGGGCGACGCCGCGGCTGACCGCCCGCGCGATCGCGCCGTCGGTCCAGCCGGCGAGCCGCGCCGGCGTGATGTTCGGCGCCCAGATGCGGCCGAGCAGCGGGTTGTCGACGACGCGCCCGCCGCCGAGGTCCTGGCCGTGGCAGTCGACGCAGCCGTTGCGCACGGTGACGATGCGCGCGCCCAGCTCGACCTGCGCGGCGCGCACGGTGTCGCCGACTTCGAGCTCGACGACCGGCAGGCGGCGCGCGAGCGCGGCCTGCGTCTTGGCCGATGCCCACAGCCACGTGGATCCGGCCGCGATGACGAGGGTGGCCAGTGCGCCGCCGGCGATCTTCAGGGATGTCTTCATGGGGTGTCCTCCTGTGTCAGAGGCTTCGCACTGTGCGAGCGTCGCACGGCGCGGGCAATGGCTCGGGGGAGCCATCGCGCCACTGGCTCTCGCGGCGCGCGCCGGCTGGCTCCTCGGCGCGATGCGCGGCGCGGCGGCGGGCGCGACGATGCGTTTCGCGAACCGCACGAACCCCAGGAGGACCCCATGATCGCCCACGTCTCGATTCCCGCCCGCGACCCCGCGCGTGCCGCGCAACTGCTCGCCGCGCTCCTCGACGGCGACGTCGCCCCGTTCCCCGTCGTGCGCGGCGCGCTCGTCGTCGTCGCCCGCGACGGCAGCGGCACCGCGATCGAGGTGCTGCCCGAGGACGTCACGATCCGCCGCGGCCGCGACGACCCGCTGCCGGTCGAGCTGCCCGACGGATCGGGGCTGCCGCAGGGCGCGACGTTCCGCCACGGCGCGCTGCCCGCCGAGCGCCACGCGGTGCACGTCGCGCTGACGACGCAGCTCTCGGAGCCGGAGGTGATCGCGCTCGGCCGCGCGGCCGGCTGGCGCACCGTCGCCTGCGAGCGCGGCGGCCTGTTCGGCGTCGTCGAGATCTGGATCGACGAGCGCTTCCTGGTGGAGGTGCTGACGCCCGCGCAGGCGCGCCGCTACCGCGCGATCATGAGCCCCGCGGCTCAGGTCTCCAGCATGAACGCGTCGCCGTCCCTGACCACGCGCCCGGCGGTCGCGCCCGCGAAGTGCGTGCCGATGACGAGCGTGGGCGTGCCCGCGAGCCGCCCGAACACTTCGCGCCGCGTGCGCGTCGACTGCTCGGCGTCGTAGTCGGCGGTCGAGGCCCACGCCGGCCACGCCATCTGGCACGGGTGGTGGACGAAGTCGCCGGTGATCAGCGCACTCTGCCCGCCCGACGTGATCTCGATGCTCACGTGGCCCGGCGTGTGGCCGACCGTGGGGACGAGCCGGACCTCGTCGCACACGCGGTGGTCGGTGTCGACGAGGTCGACGAGCCCGGCGTCGAACACCGGCGCGACCGAGTCGTCGAACACGCTCGACTGCTCGGCGTGGTCGCGCTTCGAGCGCCAGTACTCGAACTCGGTGCGGCCCATCAGGTAGCGCGCGTTCGGGAACGTCGGGACCCACTTGCCGCCCACGAGCATCGTGTTCCAGCCGACGTGGTCCACGTGCAGGTGCGTGCACAGCACGGTGTCGATCGACTCGCGCGCGAAGCCCGCGGCGGCGAGGTCGCGCAGGAATGGTCCCTGCAGCCCGTTCCACGTCGGCACCGAGCGGCCCTGCTTGTCGTTGCCCAGGCAGGTGTCGACGACAATGCGCCGTGACGGCGTCTCGACCACCAGCGCGTGGATGCTCATCTTCAGGCGGCCTTCGTCGTCCATGAAGTGCGGCCTCATCCAGCCGATGCCGATGCACGCCTCGCGCGTGGCCTGCGGCAGGATGAAGCGCGAGCCGCCGGTGGTCTCGAGCTCGACGATCTTGGAGACGGTGACTTCGCCGATGCGCCACTTCTGCATGGAAGGCCTCGCGGGAACGGAACGGGCAGGCCGCCAACGTAGCACGGGCGCGCGCGCCGCCGCCGCGCTGCAGGCAGAATGCGGACCATGTGCGCGAACTACGCCCCGACGCACCGCGACCGCCTGATCGCGTGGTTCGCGGTCGAGCCGCTGCGCGACGACTTCGTCGACGACGCATACCCCGGCCACGTCGCGCCGATGATCCGCCGCGTCGACGGCGGGCGGCGCGCCGAACTCGCGCTGTTCGGCCTCGTGCCGCCGTGGTCGCGCGACGGGCGCAACTTCCGCCAGTGCTACAACGCGCGCAGCGAGACGGTCGCCGAGAAGCCCAGCTTCAGGCACGCCTGGAGCGCGCGCCAGTGGTGCGTGATCCCCGCCGACGCGTTCTACGAGCCGAGCTACGAGACCGGCAAGGCGCAGCGCTGGCGCATCGAGTCGGCCGACGGCGCGCCGCTCGCGATCGCCGGCATCTGGGAGCGCTGGCGCGCGCCCGGCGGCGAGGCGGTGCTGTCGTACTCGATGCTGACGATCAACGCCGACGCGCACCCCGTGATGAACCGCTTCCACGCGCCGGGCGACGAGAAGCGCTCGGTCGTGCTGCTCGAGCCGGCGGGCGTGGACGCGTGGCTGAACGCGAGCGCCGACGACGCGCGCCGGATGCTGGTGCCGTTCGAGCCCGCGCGCGTGCGCACCTTCGCCGCGCCGCGGCCGGCGCGCGCCCCGGCGCGCCCGCGCGCGAAGGGCGAGACGACCGCGCCCGAGCGCCCCGACGACCCGACGACGATCATCGAAGGAGGAGAACCGTGAGACTGAAGACCCCCCGCATCGCCCCCGTTCCCGAGGACCAGTGGACCGACGAGCAGAAGGAGATCGCCGCGCCGATGATGGCGCGCCGCGGCAAGGTGTTCAACATCTTCCGCACGCAGCTCGCGCACCCCGACGCGATGCGCGGCTTCCTCGGCATCGGCAACTACGTGCTGTCCAGGCGCAACTCGCTGCCGGCGCGCGAGCGCGAGATCGTGATCCTGCGCATCGGCTACCTGTGCCGCTCCGGCTACGAGTGGGCGCAGCACGTGCAGATCGGGCTGCGCGCGGGCCTGACCGACGCCGAGATCGCCGCGATCAAGCAGGGGCCCGATGCGCCGGGCTGGAGCGCGGCCGACGCCGCGCTGCTGCGCGCGAGCGACGAGCTGCACCGCGACCAGTTCGTCGGCGACGCGACCTGGGCCCAGCTCGCGAAGCACTTCAGCCAGAAGCAGTGCATGGACGTGCTCTACGCGGCCGGCATGTACACGATGGTGTCGATGTTCCTGAACACCATCGGCGTGCAGCTCGACGAGGGGCTCGGGCTGGTTGCCGACCCCGACCTCGAGAAGTGGAGCTGACGCCGTGGCCGGGAGGCTCGCCGGCAAGTTCGCGGTCGTCGTCGGCGCGGGCCAGGAGCCCGGCGAGACGATCGGCAACGGGCGCGCGATCGCGACGCTGTTCGCGCGCGAGGGCGCCCAGGTGCTGTGCGTGGACCGCCACGAGGCGCGCGCGGCGCAGACGGTCGACGCGATCGCCGCCGAGGGCGGCGTCGCGTTCGCGCATCGGGCGGACATCACCGACCCGGACGCTTGCGCCGGCCTGGTCGCCGCGGCGCGCGAACGCTGGGGGCGGATCGACGTCCTCGTCAACGACGTGGGCATCGGCGGCGGCGGCGACGGCCCCGCGCACAGGCTCGAGGAGAAGGCCTGGGACCGGATCGTCGACGTGAACCTGAAGGCGATGTGGCTGACGATCCGCGCCGCGATCCCGCCGATGCGCGAGCAGGGCGGCGGCGGCGCGATCGTCAACATCTCCTCGCTCGCGTCGGTGGCCGGCCACGACCAGGTCGCGTACGAGGTGTCGAAGGCCGGCGTGAACCGCCTCACGACCGCGGTCGCGTCGGCGAACGCGCGTTTCGGCATCCGCTGCAACGCGATCCTGCCGGGCTTCATGGACACGCCGATGGCCGTCGAGGGCATCGCCCGCGCCACCGGCCAGCCGGTGCAGGCGGTGCGCGACGCGCGCAACGCCCGCGTGCCGCTGCGCGGGCGAATGGGCAGCGGCTGGGACACCGCGTACGCGGCGCTCTACCTCTCGTGCGACGAGTCGGGGTTCGTCACCGGCGCGCTGCTGCCGGTGGACGGCGGGATGGGCGTGCGGATCGGTTGACCCGCGCTATCTCCGGTAGTCGAAGTCGACCCGCCGGTTCTGCGCCCACGCGGCCTCGTCGTGACCGGCGGACTTCGGCTTCTCCTCGCCGAAGCTGACGGTCTCGATCTGCTGCTCGCCGATGCCCAGCGACTGCAGCGCGCGCTTGACCGTGAGCGCGCGCTTGTTGCCGAGCGCGAGGTTGTACTCGGCGGAGCCGCGCTCGTCGGCGAAGCCCTCGAGGACGACCTTCGACCTGCTCTTCGAGATGAAGTTCGCCTGGCGCTGGACCGCGCCGCTCTGGTCGGCGCGGATCTGGAAGTCGTCGAAGTCGAAGTAGACGCTGTCGCCGGGAGCGCCCGCCACGCCGGTGCCCGCGCCCGGCTTGAGCACCACCGGAGCCACCGGGGCCTTGGTCGTGGCGCCGCCGCCCGGGCCGGCGCCGCCGGCGCTGCCCGCCGGAGCGGCCAGGCCGGTACGGGCCTGCGCGCCGTCGGGCGCCGCGGGCTTGTCGGTCGCGCACGCCGCCAGCGCGGCGGCGACGGTCAGCGTCGTCAGGGTCCGGATTCTCACGTGTTCGCTCCTCCACTCGAAATGACGCCGGCGGCGCGAGCGCCGCCGGCTGCGTTCGAACGGCTGCGCTCGCGGCGCCCCCCACAGGCCGTTTTGAATTCGGGCAAATATAGTTGAGAAAGCAACGGGTGTCGCTACGGGCAAACCCGATGGGCGGGCACGGCGCCGATCGCGGGCGCTCGGACCGCGCCCCGGGACCCCGGGCGCGCGGACCCGCCGGGCGCCGCACGGCGCGCTGGCGCGCGCCGCGCTCAGGCGCCGGCCGGCGACTGCGGCGCGGCCTCGGCGGCCCGTTCGGATCCCGCCGGCGGGTCGGCAGGCTCGAGCGACTCGATCGTGCCGACGATGCGCGAGTGGCGCGTCCCGCGGCGGCGATGGACGTTGCCGCGGATCGCCACCCGGCCGGCGCCGCGCTCCGGGCGCAGGCGCGCCTCCACCGACAGCACGCCGCCCGCGGGCTCGGCGACCGCGTCGTCGATCGCGCGGTGCACGCGTGCGAGGTCCTCCGGGTGGATCGCGCGCGTCCAGAGTTCCTTCGGCGCCGGGAACCAGTGACTCTTCGTCTCCAGCCCGACGATCTCGCGGAAGCGCCGCGACAGGTAGACCTGATCGTCGGCGAGGTCCCAGTCCCAGATGCCGCTGCCCGCGGCCTCGACCGCCAGTGCGAAGCGCTCCTCGATCCGCTGGTGGCGGCGGACACGTCGCCGCGCGCGCCGCCACGCCGTCGTCGCGACGGCCGCGGCCGCGATCGCGAGCACCCCGAGCGCGAGCGCCGTGTAGAGCTCCAGCGTCGTGATCTTCAGCGACTCCTCGGCCCTGCGCGCCCGCAGGCCGTCGTCGCCGTGCGCGCCCGGCGAGAACAGCGTCGCGTTCGACGAGCGCTGCACGAACGAGCCGATCCGGGCCTGCCCGCGCTCGGAGACCAGGTACTCGAGGAACGCCTGGGCGAGCTCGTGGCGCACGCCCGGGACCCGCTCGCCGGAGATCGAGATCACCGCGTACGGATCGCGCAGCGACGGCAGCGCGCGCACCACCGGCTGGAGGTTCGCCTGGACCTCGCGCTTGAGCGTCTGGAACGTGATCGCGTCGACGAACGTGTACGCGTCGGCCTTGGCCGCGGCGCGCAGCGCGTCGCCGGGATCCTTGTCGAGGGTCTCGAAGCCGGGCCAGGTCGGCGCGACGCCGGCCAGCGAGAGCAGCTCCGCGAGGCGATGCCCGGCCGCCGAGCGCGGCGACGCCGCGACGAACGGCACCTGCGCCTGCGCGAGCTTGCGCACGATCACGCGCACGTCGGTCTCGCCCTGCAGCTGGAGCTTGTCGCCCGGCGGGCCGTAGAACGCGTACTCGCCGAACATCAGCAGGGTGCGCGCCGCGCCCCAGCCCTCGGCGATGAACAGCTCCTCGCCCGCACGGTGGTGCGTCACGAGCAGGTCGGCGTCGCCTTCGCGCCCGAGCGCGAACACCTCGTCGGCGCCGGCGGTCGTGACCTCCACTCGGATGCCCGAGCGCGTGGCCTTGAAGTCGTCGACGATCCACTTCGCGAGCCCCGACTCCGCCAGCCCCGGCATCATCACGACGCGCACCGCGTCCTCGAGCAGAGCGTCGGCCGAGACCGCGGCGCCGGCGGGCGGCGCGAGGGTCAGCGCGAGGGCGCAGGCGAAGGCGCGAGCGAAGGCGCGAAGCGGTGGCACGATGGGCGGGGGCCTGGCGGTTGCGGTGGAACTCTCGGCGGTGCGCGGCCGGCGGCGACGCGAAGCCCGCGTATCGTAACCAATAACCGGGGGGGCGGCCGCGCCGAATTCCTCACGTTCGCGCGGGCCGCGGGCGTCGATTTCCTCACGTTCCGGCGCGATCCGCGCGCGGCGGCCCGGGTCAGTCGAACGCGAGCGGCTGCGCGGTCGACTCGATCACCGACATCCAGAGGTCGCCGTCCGGGTCGACCTGGCGCCGCCCGCGCGTGGCGAGCGCCATCGGCACGTGCACGAAGCGGCCATGCCAGCGGCCGATCATCATCCCGGTGTTGCCGGCCATCGCGGCGTGCACCGCGTTGCGCGCCATGTTCCAGCAGTACACGCTGTCCGACGGGCACGCCGGGACGCTGCGGATCGCGTAGCTCGGGTCGATGTACTTGAGGTTGACCTCGCGGCCGCGCGCGCGGAAGTGCGCGCCGATGCGCTCGCGCAGGAACACGCCGACGTCCTTCAGGCGCACGTTGCCGCTCTTGTCGGTGGCCTCGGCCGTGGGTTCCGCGGGGATCGCGTCCTGCGCCGCGCCCTCGGCGACGACGACGACCGCGTGCCCCTTGCGGTCGAGCACGCCCTCGACGTAGCGGAACACGCCCGAGCCCGGGTCGAACGACACCGGCACCTCGGGGATCAGCACGAGGTCGACCTCGGTCGACGCGAGCGCGGCCTGGCACGCGAGGAACCCGGAGTGCCGGCCCATCAGCTTGACCAGCCCGATGCCGTCGCGCGCGCCCATCGCCTCGACGCGCGCGCTGCGGATCACGTCGACCGCGGTCGAGTACGCGGTGACGAAGCCGAAGCTGCGGTCGATGAACGGGACGTCGTTGTCGATCGTCTTGGGCACGCCGACGATCGAGATCTTCAGCCCCCGGCGCGCGATCTCCTCGGTGAGCTGCATCGCGCCGTGCATGCTGCCGTCGCCGCCGACGACGAACAGGATGCCGATGCCGTTGGCCTCGAGGTTGTCGACCACTTCGGACGGGTCCTGCGAACCGCGCGACGAGCCCAGCATCGTCCCGCCCTCGTGGTGGATGTGCGCGACCGCGTCGGGGTCGAGCTGCAGCGGCACGTGGCCGATGCGCGCGATCAGCCCCTCGTAGCCGAAGCGGAATCCCAGGATGTGGCGCACCCCGTAGCCGTGCGCGAGCTCGAGCACGAGGCCGCGCACCACGTTGTTCATGCCCGGGCACAGGCCGCCGCAGGTGACGATCCCGCAGCGCACGGTGCGCGGGTCGAAGAAGATCCGGTCGCGCGGCCCGGAGAGCTCGAACGCCGCGCGCCCGGCGGCCGCCGCGCCGAGCCCCGAGACGCTGTCGTCGATCAGCACCTGGTCGGCCGCGCCGACGAACTGCACGCCGCGCTCGCCGAGGTGCCGCGCCACCGGCGACGGCAGCAGGCAGCGGCCGAGGTCGCGCACGACGAGCTCCTCGGGCGAGAGGGGGCCGGGCGCGTCTTCCTGTCGGACCGTCATCGTCGGGCGTCCTGTCCTGTGGGCGTCGGGAGCGCGAACCTTACCGCATCGGAGCGTGCGGCGCCGTCAGCGCGCCGCGGCCGGGCGCGCGTCCTCGTGCGACGCGAGCGGCACCGGGACCGGATCGACCTTCCAGATGTCGGCCGCGTACTCGCGGATCGCGCGGTCCGACGAGAACGTTCCGCAGCGCGCGACGTTCAGGATCGACATCCGCGTCCAGCGATCGGGGTCGCGCCAGGCCTCGTCGACGCGGCGGTGGCAGTCGACGTAGGCGGCGAAGTCCGCGAGCACCAGGTAGGGATCGTGGTGGACGAGGCCGTCGACCAGGGGCCGGAAGAGCTCGGCGTCGCCGCCGGAGAACGCGCCGCCGGCGATCATGTCGAGCGCGGCGCGCAGCCGCTCGTCGCCGCGCGCGAGCTCCGCCGGCCGGTAGCCCTCCCGCCACAGCGCGGCGACGTCCTCGACGGAGAGCCCGAACTCGAAGAAGTTCTCCGCGCCGACCGCGTCGCGGATCTCGATGTTCGCGCCGTCGGCGGTGCCGACCGTGAGCGCGCCGTTCATCGTGAACTTCATGTTGCCGGTGCCGGACGCCTCCTTGCCGGCGGTCGAGATCTGCTCGGAGACGTCGGCCGCCGGGTACACCTGCTGCCCGTTGCTGACGCAGAAGTTCGGCAGGAACGCGACCTTGACCAGCTCGCGCGCGGCCGGGTCGGCGTTGACGACCCCGGCGACGGAGTGGATCAGCTTGATGATCAGCTTGGCCATCCGGTAGCCGGGCGCGGCCTTGCCCCCGAACACGAAGGTGCGCGGCGCGACCTCGAGCGACGGGTCCTCGCGCACCCGCCGGTAGAGGTCGATCACGTGCAGGATGCCCAGGTGCTGGCGCTTGTACTCGTGGATGCGCTTGACCTGGATGTCGAACATCGACTCGGGCGCCGCGAGCACGCCGGCGCGCCGGCGCAGCGTCGCCGCCAGCACGCGCTTGTTCTCGAGGCGGATGTCGCGCCACGCGTCGCGAAAGCCGGCGTCGTCGACGAAGCGCTCGAGGCCGCGAAGCAGCTCGAGGTCGCGCACCCAGTCCTCGCCGACCGCCTCGCCGACGAGCGCCGCGAGCCGCGGGTTCGCGAGCATCAGGAAGCGCCGCGGCGTCACGCCGTTGGTCTTGTTGCCGAACTTCTCCGGCCACAGCGCGTGGAAGTCGGACAGCAGCTCGCGGCGCAGCAGTTCCGAGTGCAGCTTCGCGACGCCGTTGATCGAGTGGCAGCCCACGCACGCGAGGTGGGCCATGCGCACCTGGCGGTAGCCGTGCTCGTCGATCAGCGACACGCGCGAGACCAGCGCCTCGTCGCCGGGGAAGCGGCGCCGCACCTCGGCCAGGAAGCGGTCGTTGATGTCGAAGATGATCTCGAGGTGGCGCGGCAGCACGCGCCCGAAGAGGTCGAGCGGCCAGCGCTCGAGCGCCTCGGGCATCAGCGTGTGGTTCGTGTACGCGAGCGAGCGGCGCGTGATCTCCCACGCCTCCTCCCACTCGATCCCGTTCTCGTCGACGAGCAGCCGCATCAGCTCGGCGACCGCGATCGCCGGGTGGGTGTCGTTGAGCTGGATCGAGAACTTCTCGTGGAAGCGCTCCAGCGGCAGCTTCTGGCCGCGCAGGATGCGCAGCATGTCCTGCAGCGAGCACGAGACGAAGAAGTACTGCTGCTGCAGGCGCAGCTCCTTGCCCTGCACCGGCTCGTCGTTCGGGTACAGCACCTTGGTGATGTTCTCGGAGACGATCTTGCGGTTCACCGCGCCCCAGTAGTCGCCGCGATTGAACTGCTCGAGGTCGAACGACTCCGGCGCCTCGGCGCGCCACAGGCGCAGCGTGTTCGCGGTGTTGGTCCGGTAGCCGAGGATCGGGGTGTCGTAGGGCACGCCGGTGACCTCGCTGTGCGGCACCCAGCGCACGCGCTCGCGGCCGTCGCCGTCGCGCCAGCGCTCGGTGTAGCCGCCCAGGCGCACCTGCACCGACCACTCCGGGCGCACGATCTCCCACGGGTTGCCGAAGCGCAGCCACTTGTCGGTCTTCTCGACCTGCCAGCCGTCGACGATCCCCTGGTAGAAGATGCCGAACTCGTAGCGGATGCCGTAGCCGAGCGACGGGATCCCGAGCGTGGCCATCGAGTCCAGGAAGCACGCGGCGAGCCGGCCGAGCCCGCCGTTGCCCAGGCCGGGCTCCTCCTCGAGGCGCAGCAGCTCGTCGTAGTCGAGGCCGAGCTCGGTCATCGCCTGGCGCGCCTCGCTCGCGATGCCCAGGTTCAGCAGGTTGTTGCCCAGGTGCGGCCCGAGCAGGAACTCGGCCGACAGGTACGCGACCGTGCGCGCGCCCTGTCGCGTGTACGCGGCCGCCGTGCCGACCCAGCGCTGCAGCAGGCGGTCGCGCACGACGTGCGCGAGCGCGAGGTAGTAGTCGTTGCGGCTCGCCAGCGCGGGGAACTTGCCCTGCGCGTAGAAGAGCGCGTCCAGGAACGCGCGCTTGAGCGATTCCTTGTCCATCCCGGTGCGGTCGCCGCCGCCGAATTTGTCGGTGGCGCGACGCAACGGGCGAAAGTCCACGATGCTCACGAGGGTGCCTCCGGGCCACGGTATGGTTACACTCATGCAAGATCCGTGCGCACGCGCGGGGCCTGCAGCGCACCACCGTGGGGCGGGAATCGCACTCGTGTCCTTCTTCAATCTCTATCGCCACAATTTCGCCCGGGTCGCGGTGTGCATTCCCGAGGTCCGCGTCGCCGATCCCGCGTTCAACGCGGCCCGCACCGTGGAGCTCGCGCGCGAGGCCGCCGGGCGGCACGCGCTGCTCGCGGTCTTCCCCGAGCTGGGGCTGACCGCCTACAGCTGCGAGGACCTGTTCCACCAGCAGGCGCTGCTCGACGCGAGCGACGCCGCGCTGCGCACGGTACTCGACGGCACGCGCGAGCTCGAGACCGTGATCGCGGTGGGGATGCCGCTGGCGGTCGACGGGCTGCTCTACAACTGTGCGGTGATCGCCCTGCGCGGGCGCGTGCTCGGTGCGATCCCGAAGACTTTCCCGCCGAACTACCGCGAGTTCTACGAGCTGCGCCAGTTCGCGCCCGCCGCGACCGCGACGCGCGCGACGATCGGGCTCGCGGGCCAGTCCGACGTCCCGTTCGGCGCCCGGCTGATCTTTCGCTGCGCGAGCCAGCCGCGCTTCGTGCTGCACGCCGAGATCTGCGAGGACCTCTGGACGCCGATCCCGCCGTCGTCGCACGCCGCGCTGGCCGGCGCGACGGTGCTCGCGAACCTGTCGGCGTCCAACGTCACGGTCGGCAAGGACGAGTACCGGCGCCAGCTCGCGACGAACCAGTCGGCGCGCTGCCTCGCCGCGTACGTCTACAGCGCGGCGGGCGCAGGCGAATCGACCACCGACATGGCCTGGGACGGCCACGGGCTCGTGTGCGAGAACGGCTCGCTGCTCGCCCAGACCGGGCGCTTCGCGTCGGGCGCGCAGCTCGTCACCGCCGACGTCGATCTCGATCGCATCGTGCAGGACCGGATGCGCCAGACCAGCTTCGGCGCGTCGGTCCGCCATCACGCTGCGTCGCTGGAGGGCTGGCGCAGCGTCGAGTTCGACGTCCGCCTGCCCGACCAGGAGCGACTGCCCCTCGCGCGCGGCTACGAGCGCTTCCCGTACGTGCCGTCCGACCCCGCGACGCGCGACGCGCGCTGCCACGAGGTCTACCAGATCCAGGTCCAGGGCCTGGTGACGCGGCTGCGATCGATGGGCGCGAAGAAGGTCGTGATCGGCATCTCGGGCGGGCTCGACTCCACGCAGGCGCTGATCGTGTGCGCGCGCGCGATGGACCTCCTCGGCCTGCCGCGCAGCCACATCCTCGCGTACACGATGCCCGGCTTCGCCACCGGCGAGCGCACGCTGGACCAGGCGCGCCGCCTGATGCAGGCGGTGGGTGCCAGCGCGGGCGAGATCGACATCCGGCCCAGCTGCCTGCAGATGTTCCGCGACATCGGCCACCCGTTCGCGCTCGGCGAGGCGGTCTACGACCTCACGTTCGAGAACGTGCAGGCCGGCGAGCGCACCAGCCACCTGTTCCGGCTCGCGAACCTGCACGAGGCGCCGGTGATCGGCACCGGCGACCTCTCCGAGCTCGCGCTCGGCTGGTGCACCTACGGCGTCGGCGACCAGATGTCGCACTACAACGTCAACGCGAGCGTTCCCAAGACGTTGATCCAGTACCTGATCCGCCACGTCGTGCGGACCGGCGAACTGGGCGCGGCCGCGGGCCGCGTGCTCGAGGACGTTCTCGCCACGGAGATCAGCCCTGAACTCGTGCCCGGCCACCCCAGCGACCAGCAGCAATTGCAGCGCAGCGAAGCCGTCGTCGGGCCGTACGAGCTCCAGGACTTCCACCTGTACTACACGCTGCGATACGGCTACGGCCCGGCCAAGGTCGCGTTCCTCGCCTGGACCGCGTGGCACGACCGCGGTCACGGGCACTGGCCCGACGTCCCCGCCGACGAGCGGCGCGCGTACGGAATCGCCGAGATCCGTCGCTGGCTCGCGGTGTTCCTGCGCCGGTTCTTCGCGCAGTCCCAGTACAAGCGCACCGCGGTGCCGAACTCGCCCAAGGTGGGCTCGGGCGGATCGCTGTCGCCGCGCAGCGACTGGCGCGCCCCCGCCGACGGCGTCGCCACGCCGTGGCTCGACGCGCTCGAGGACGTCCCGTCGCATGACTGACGCGCGGCCGGTGCCCGAGCGACTCGCGAGCCCCGGCCCGATTCTTGCTCGTCCTTGTGGCGAGCGCGCGCGCGCCCCGTGCAAGGGCACGCCGCGTGTCTGCGACGGATGGCAGGAGGGCGCCCGGCCCCGCGGCGACGAACGGAGCGCGCGCGAGGCACGAGCGGTGCACGCCGGGAAATGCCTCGGCATTCCCGTGTTGATGTCCGTATTGGAAGCACGCCGGACTGGGATATTGGCAGCACGCGAAGGAACATCCCCCGAGCGTTCATGAACCGGCTGCAGGAGGTCTCCATGAACCTGTTCGATGCGTACCGTGAGCTCTACGTGAAGGGCCGCGACGAGGAGATGTCCCTCGTCGAGTATCTCGAGCTGTGCAGGCGCGACAGGCTCGCCTACGCCAGCGCCGCCGAGCGCATGCTCGCCGCGATCGGCGAGCCCGAGGTCGTCGACACCCGCAACGACCCGCGCCTTTCGCGCCTGTTCTCGAACCGCGTGATCCGGCGCTACCCGGCGTTCCGCGAGTTCTACGGGCTCGAGGAGGCGATCTCCCAGATCGTCGCGTACTTCAAGCACGCGGCGCAGGGCCTGGAGGAGCGCAAGCAGGTGCTCTACCTGCTCGGCCCGGTGGGCGGGGGCAAGTCCTCGATCGCCGAGCGGCTGAAGTCGCTGATGGAGACGCACCCGATCTACGCGCTCAAGGGCTCGCCGGTGAACGAGTCGCCGCTGGGGCTGTTCCACCCGGACCGCGACGCCGCCGCGCTCGAGTCCGAGTACGGGATCCCGGCGCGCTACCTGAGCGGCATCATGAGCCCGTGGGCGATCAAGCGCCTGCGCGAGTTCGACGGCGACATCACGAAGTTCCGCGTCGCGCGCATCCAGCCGTCGGTGCTCAAGCAGGTCGCGATCTCCAAGACCGAGCCCGGCGACGAGAACAACCAGGACATCTCGTCGCTGGTCGGCAAGGTCGACATCCGCAAGCTCGAGACGCACGCGCAGGACGACCCCGACGCGTACAGCTACTCGGGCGGGCTGTGCCTGTCGAACCAGGGCCTGCTCGAGTTCGTCGAGATGTTCAAGGCCCCGATCAAGATGCTGCACCCGCTGCTGACCGCGACGCAGGAAGGCAACTACAAGGGCACCGAGGGCTTCTCGGCGATCCCGTTCCAGGGCCTGATCCTCGCGCACTCGAACGAGTCCGAGTGGCAGGCGTTCCGCAACAATCGCAACAACGAGGCCTTCCTCGACCGCATCTTCATCGTCAAGGTGCCGTACTGCCTGCAGGTGTCGGAGGAAGTGAACATCTACCGCAAGCTGCTGCGCAACAGCTCGCTCGCGACGGCGCCGTGCGCGCCCGGCACGCTCGAGATGATGGCGCAGTTCTCGGTGCTGTCGCGCATCAAGGAGCCGGAGAACTCGAGCGTCTACTCGAAGATGCGCGTCTACGACGGCGAGAACCTCAAGGACGTCGAGCCCAACGCGAAGTCGATGCAGGAGTACCGCGACTACGCCGGCATCGACGAGGGCATGACCGGCGTCTCGACGCGCTTCGCGTACAAGGTGCTGTCGGCGGTCTTCAACTACGACCAGACCGAGATCGCGGCCAACCCGGTGCACCTGATGTACGTGCTCGAGCAGCGGCTGCTGCGCGAGGGGCTGCCGGAAGAGACGCAGCGGCGCTACCTCGATTTCATCAAGGGGTACCTGGCGCCGCGCTACGCGGAGTTCATCGGCAAGGAGATCCAGACCGCGTACCTGGAGTCGTACTCCGAGTACGGCCAGAACATCTTCGACCGCTACGTCACGTACGCCGACTACTGGATCCAGGACGAGGACTACCGCGACCCCGAGACCGGCGAGAGCTTCGACCGCGCGCAGCTGAACACCGAGCTCGAGAAGATCGAGAAGCCGGCCGGCATCGCCAACCCCAAGGACTTCCGCAACGAGATCGTCAACTTCGTGCTGCGCGCGCGCGCCAACCACGGCGGCAAGAACCCGGCGTGGACGAGCTACGAGAAGCTGCGCGAGGTGATCGAGAAGAAGATGTTCTCGAACACCGAGGAGCTGCTGCCGGTGATCTCGTTCAACGCGAAGGCGTCCGCGGAAGACAAGCGCAAGCACGAGAGCTTCGTCGCGCGCATGGTCGACAAGGGCTACACGGAGAAGCAGGTCCGGCTGCTGTGCGAGTGGTACCTGCGCGTTCGCAAGTCGCAGTGAGGCCGCCGTGTCGGTCATCATCGACAGGCGCCTGAACGACCGCAACAAGAGCGCGGTCAATCGCGAGCGCTTCATCCGCCGCTACAAGGCGCAGATCCGGCGCGCGGTGACCGACATGGTCGCCGAGCGCTCGATCCGCGACATGGAGAAGGGCGGCGACGTACGCATCCCGTCCCGGGACATCTCCGAGCCGACGTTCCGGCACGGGCCCGGGGGGGACCGCGAGACCGTCCATCCCGGCAACCGCGAATTCCACGCCGGCGACCGCGTCCCGCGGCCGGAAGGCGGCGGCGGGCGCGGCCAGGGCGGCGAAGGCGGCGAGGGCGACGGCGAAGACGGCTTCGTCTTCACGCTGTCGCGCGAGGAGTTCATGCAGATCTTCTTCGACGACCTCGAGCTGCCGCGGATGGTGCGCACCGCGGTCGGCGAGATCCGGGAGAAGAAGCTGCAGCGTGCCGGGTACACGCAGAGCGGCTCGCCGACCAACCTCGCGGTGGCGCGCTCGCTGCGCAACGCGCTCGGGCGCCGCATCGCGCTCACGAGCGCGCCGCTGCGCCGGCTGCGTGAGCTCGAGGCGCGCGCCGCCGAGCTCGCGCACGACCCGGACGCCGAAGAGACGCACGCGCTCGCGCACGAGATGGCCGAGCTGCGCCGGCGCGTCAACGCGGTGCCGTTCCTCGAGGAGCTCGACCTGCGCTACCGGCACCGGGTGGTGGTCGCGCAGCCGCTCAGCCAGGCGGTGATGTTCTGCCTGATGGACGTCTCCGCGTCGATGGACGAGCGCAAGAAGGACCTCGCCAAGCGCTTCTTCACGCTGCTGTACCTGTTCCTGACGCGCAAGTACGAGCGCGTCGAGGTCGTGTTCGTGCGCCACACCGACGACGCCGAGGAGGTCGACGAGCAGCGCTTCTTCCACGACACCAAGACCGGCGGCACCGTCGTGCTCACGGCGCTGCAGCTGATGAGCGAGATCGTCGCGCAGCGCTACCCGGTGGGCGCGTGGAACATCTACGGCGCGCAGGCGTCCGACGGCGACGCGTTCGGCGCCGACCCCGAGAAGAGCCGCGGCTGGCTCGAGGAGCGCATCCTGCCGCTGGTGCGGCACTTCGCCTACGTGGAGGTGCCCGACGAGGGCGCGCGGCTGTCGACGCTCTCGGCCGCGTACCGGCGCATCGACGCCGAGCACTTCGCGATGCGCGAGGTCTCCGAGCCGCGCGACATCTACCCGGTGTTCCGCGACCTGTTCGCGCGCCAGCCGGCGGGGGCGCGCGCGTGACCGCGAAAGCCGCGCCGACGTCCGAGTCGCCGGTCACGGCGGTGCTCACGACGCAGCGCCCGCGCAGCGCGCTCGACGGCGACGGCGCACGGCGCCCGCTGTCGACCGGCGCCGAGTGGACCTTCGAGCTGATCGCCGAGTACGACCACGCGATCCGCGAGGTCGCGGTCGACGAGTTCGGGCTCGACTGCTATCCGAACCAGATCGAGATCATCGCCAGCGAGCAGATGCTCGACGCGTACGCGTCCGGCGGGCTGCCGGTCGGCTACCCGCACTGGAGCTACGGCAAGGAGTTCATCCGCAACGAGGAGGCCTACCGCAAGGGCGCGCGCGGGCTCGCGTACGAGATCGTCATCAACTCGAACCCGTGCATCGCGTACCTGATGGAGGAGAACTCGATGCCGCTGCAGGCGCTCGTGATCGCGCACGCCTGCTACGGCCACAACTCGTTCTTCAAGGGCAACTACCTGTTCCGCCAGTGGACGAACGCCGACGCGATCATCGACTACATGGTGTTCGCGCGCCAGTACGTGATGCAGTGCGAGGAGCGCCACGGCGTCGCGGCGGTCGAGGAGACGCTCGACGCCTGCCACGCGCTGATGGACTTCGGCGTGAGCCGCTACCGCCGGCCGCGGCCGCTGTCGGCCGACGAGGAGCGCGCGCGCGTGCGCAGCCGCGAGGACTACGCGTGGTCGCGCTACGACGAGATCTGGCGCACGGTGCCGTCGAAGTCGCGGCCCGACGAGCGCCGGCGCGCGCCGGGCATCCCGGACGAGCCGGAGGAGAACCTGCTGTACTTCATCGAGAAGTGCTCGCCGCGGCTCGAGCCCTGGCAGCGCGAGCTCGCGCGCATCGTGCGCAAGACCGCGCAGTACTTCTACCCTCAGGGCCTGACCAAGGTCATGAACGAGGGCTGGGCGACGTTCTGGCACTACACGATCCTGAACCGCCTCTACGACAAGGGTCTGGTCGACGACGGCTTCATGCTGGAGGTGCTCGCGTCGCACACGAACGTGATCACGCAGCGCGGCTTCGACGAGCGCGGCTACGGCGGGCTGAACCCGTACGCGCTGGGCTTCGCGATGTTCTCCGACCTGCGCCGGATCTGCGAGCGCCCGACCGACGAGGACCGGCACTGGTTCCCGGACGCGGCCGGCGCCGACTGGACGAAGGTGCTCGACTTCGCGATGCGCAACTACAAGGACGAGTCGTTCATCGGCCAGTACCTGTCGCCACGCCTGATCCGCGACTTCCACCTGTTCGCGGTCGCCGACCACGAGGGCGAGGACACGCTGCGCATCGACAGCATCCACAACGAGCAGGGCTACCGGCGGGTTCGCAAGCTGCTCGCGCAGCAGTACGACCGCGACGCGCGGGTGCCGGACATCCAGGTGGTGCGCTTCGACGCCGACGGGGACCGCAGCCTCACGCTGCGGCACCGTGTCCACCGAAAGCGTGCGCTCACTGACGAGTATCGGCGGGTGCTCGAGCACGTGCAGCGGCTGTGGGGCTTCACCGTGCGCTTCGAGTCCGCCGACGACGACGGCCGGGTGCTGCGCGTCGAGGAGATGCGCGGCTGAGGCGTCGGTGCGGCGATCCGCCCCGGCGAGCGCCCGTTCCCGAACGGATCCCCGCGCGAGCGGACCCTTCGCAATGCGCGATCTCAATGTCGCGCGGCCCGCGCCGGCGTAGAAGGGAGCTACGCGAACGCGCCGCCGTTTCGCGGGCGGCGCACGGGGAGACGGTCATGAGGGCCCGGAGCACGAGCGTGTCGGACTACTGCGTGCGCAGCGTCGTCACCGCCGAGCGCGACACCCCGGTCGCGCGGTGCGCGCGCATGATGCACGACGAGCACGTCGGCTGCGTGGTCGTCGTCGAGTCGCGCGACGGCCGGCGCGTGCCGGTGGGAATGCTGACCGACCGCGACATCGCGATCGAGGTCGTCGCGTTCGGGATCGATCCGTCGGCGCTGACGGCCGGCGACGTGATGACCGGCAGCCTCGCGACGATCCGCGCCCACGACGACCTGCTCGCGGCACTCGCGGTGATGCGCGAGCACGGCGTGCGGCGGCTGCCGGTGGTCGACTCGCACGGCGCGCTGCACGGCATCGTGAGCGCCGACAACCTCGTCGAGATGCTCGCCGGCGAGCTCGACGGTCTCGTGAGCGTCATCGAGGCCGAGCAGACCCGCGAGCGGGTCACGCGCGCTTCGCGGCCGGCGGGCTGAGGCGGCGCCCTAGACGCGCAGCTGCTCGCCGGCCATCAGCTCCTGGCCGAGGTATTCGCGCCGGTAAGTCTCGAAGTCGACCCGGTCGGCGGCCTCGATCGCGCGCTGACGGGCGATCGAGTCGCGCGCCATCGCCTCGTAGCGCTCGGCGGCGGCGGCGGGCAGCCGCAACTCGCGCAGCCACGCGCGGTGCGCGAGCGAGCGCTCGAGCGCGAAGTCGATGAACGAGTCGGCGTGCCGCGCGCGGATGCGCTCGAGCACGCGCGCCGACGGCGTCGACGCCGCGTCCTCGAGCGCGGCGCGCGCCGCGTCGAGCGCGTCGCGGTAGTCGCGACCGCCGTTGGCGTCGTCGAGCGCGGCGGCGATGTCGGCGCACTCGGAGAGCAGCGCGCGGCCCCACTGCGGCAGGCTGCGCTCGCGCCCGAGCGACGTCAGCCGCATCGACGGGTCTCGCCCGCGCTGCGCCGCGAGGTGCTGGTTGCGCGAGTTGTTCGCGATCTCGTCGGGGGTGTCCGGCGGGCTGTCCTGCAGCAGGCAGTGCAGCAGGAAGACGTCGAGCGTGCGCATCGTGCGCGCGTCGATCCCGACCGGCAGGAACGGGTCGATGTCCATGCAGCGCACTTCGACGTACTCGACGCCGCGCTCGCCGAGCGCGCGCAGCGGCCGCTCGCCGGGGCGGATGCGCCGCTTCGGGCGGATCGTGCCGTAGAACTCGTTCTCGATCTGCAGCAGCGTGTCGGCGAGCTGGCGGTAGTGGCCGCCGTCGCGGATGCCGATCGACTGGTAGCGCGGGAAGGGCTCGGAGAGCGCGCGGTGAAGCGAGCGCGCGTAGCCGGCCAGCCCGTTGTAGCTGACCGCGAGCGAGGCCTGCGCGTCGCTCTGGTAGCCGAGCGGCCCCATGCGCAGCGAGGTCGCGTACGGCAGGTGCAGCGTCTCGTCGCCGAGCGGCTGCAGCCCGTGCTCGCGCCCGGAGACGAAGGAGCGCTCGAGCGCGGGCGACGCGCCGAACAGGTACAGCAGCAGCCACGAGTGGCGCCGGAAGTTGCGGATCAGCGCGAAGTACGCGTCGTTGCGGTGCGCCCAGTCGGGCCCGAGCCAGCCGTCGGCCTCGCGCAGCGGCGCCCAGGCGTCGTCGGGCAGCGAGAAGTTGTAGTGGATGCCCGAGATCGTCTGCATCCGGCGGCCGTAGCGGTACGACAGGCCCATCCGGTAGACGGTCTTGGCCAGCCCGACGTTGGACTCGCCGTAGCGCCCGAGCGGGATGCCGTCGTCGGAGACCGGCAGCCGGCAGGGCATGCTGGTGCCCCACATGACCTCGTCGCCCAGGTGCCGGCAGACGAACTGGTGGATCTCGGTGATCTGCGCGACGCAGGCGTCGGCGTTCGGGTGCACGCCGGTGATCAGCTCGAGCTGCGACTCGCTGAAGTCGGTCGTGATGAAGTCGTGCGTGAGCGCCGAGCCCAGCGCCGCGGGGTGCGGCGTCTGCGCGAGCGTCGCGTCCGGGCACGCGCGCAGCCCTTCCTTTTCGATGCCCCGAACGAGGCTCGCCAGCACCCCGGGCGGCAGTGCCGCCAGTCGCTTCTCGAGGTTGCCCACGCTAGTTTCCCGCTGATGTCCGGCTCATGACGTCGGCGCAGGGTAGCAGAAGCCGGTGACCGGCGCTGGCAGTACGGATTGCCCGATAATCGCCCGATGAACGCCGCCACCGACACCGACCGGCTCCTCGCCGAGGCCGACGCGATCGCGGGCGAGATCGCCCCGCGCGTCGACGAGATCGAACGCCTGCGGCACCTGCCCGCAGACCTCTCCCGCCGGATGGCCGGCGCCGGGCTCTTCAGGCTGCTGGTGCCCAGGGAGTACGGCGGGCTGGAGGTCCACCCGCGCGTCTTCGTCGACGTCGTCGAGCGCGTCGGGCGCGTCGACGGCTCGTCGGCCTGGTGCGTGATGATCGGCGCCACCGCCGCGACCTGCGCCGCGTTCCTGCCGCCCGCCACCGCGCGCGAGCTCTTCGCCGACCCCGGCGTCACGCTCGCCGGCGTGTTCGCGCCGCGTGGCACCGCGGTGAGCGAGGCGCGTGGCGGCGTCGACGGCTACCGCGTCAGCGGGCGCTGGGCCTGGGGCTCGGGCTCGCGCAACGCGCACTTCGTGCTGGGCGGCTGCCTGGTGCCGGGGCCGGACGGCAAGCCGCAGCGGCTGCCGGGCGGAGCCCCCGCAGTGCGCTCGGTCGTCTTCAAGGCCGCCGAGGTGCGGCTGCTCGACACCTGGGACGTCAGCGGCCTGGCGGGCACCGGCAGCACCGACTTCGAGGTCGCCGACGTCTGGGTGCCGGCGACGCGCACCTGCTCGTACCTGACCGATCCGCCGCTGCCGGTGCCGCTGTACTGCTTCCCGACGTTCGGCCTGCTCGCGCTGGGCATCGCCGCGGTGTGCCTGGGAATGGCGCGCGGCGCGATCGACGCGCTGGTCGAGCTCGCCGGCGCGAAGAAGCCCGACGCGAGCTCGAAGGTGCTCGCCGAGCGACCGGGCACGCAGCTCCAGGTCGCCGAGGCGGAGGCGCACCTGCGGGCGGCGCGCGCGTTCGTCGACCGCTGCGTGGACGTCGCCTGGGCCCAGGCCGAGCGCGGCGGGGCGATCGCGATCGACGCGCGCCGCGACCTGCGTCTGGCCGCGACGCACGCGGTGCGCGCCGCCACCCGCGCGATCGACCTCGCCTACGGGCTGGGCGGCGGCTCGTCGGTCTACCGGCGCTCGCCGCTGCAGCGCTTCTTCCGCGACGCGCACGTCGCCACGCAGCACATGATGGTGTCCGACGCGAGCCTGGAGCTCGCCGGCCGGCTCTTCCTCGGCCTGCCGACCGACGCGACGATGCTCTGACGGGGGGGGCGGGGGACGGGGGGCCGGCCGCGCCCGGCACGGTCGGGCGCTCGGCGCCAACGACGCGCGGGGTAATCGACGCCGGCGGCGGCGCTCGGCTATCGTGGCGGCACCGTGAGCACCGCGCCCGCCTTCGTCCCCAGCGTCGTCGAGACGACGTTCGCGCAGTCGCTGCGCCACTGGCGCCACCGGCGCGCGATGAGCCAGCTCGAGCTCTCGACCCGCAGCGGGATCTCGCAACGGCACATCAGCTTCATGGAGTCCGGGCGCGCGCGGCCCAGCCGCGAGATGGTGCTTCGGCTCGGCCTGGTGCTCGACGTGCCGCTGCGCTCACGCAACCTCATGCTGCTGGCCGCCGGATTCGCGCCCCTGTATCGAGAGCGGGCGCTCACTGACCCCGAGCTGCTGCCGGTCCGGCGCGCACTCGACTGCATGCTCGCCCAGCAGGAGCCCTACCCCGCGGTGGTCGTCGACCGCCTCTGGAACCTGGCGATGGCCAATCGCGCCGCGGCGGCGCTGATCGACTGGCTGCTCGGGCCGGTCGCGGAGCGCGCCGACGAGGTGCGGGCCTCGCCGAACCTGATCGCGACGATGCTGCACGCGCGCGGGCTGCGCCCCTGGATCGAGAACTGGCCGCAGGTCGCTTCCGACCTCCTGCAGTGGATTCATCGGGAGTCGATGGCGGAGGGGGCCGGCGGCGCGGCCGCCCGGCTGCTCGACGAGCTCCTGGCGATCGACGGCGTGCCGTCCGACTGGCGCGCGCCCGCGCCGGACGCCCGCCCGATGCCGTTCCTGCCGCTGCGGCTGGCCAAGGACGGCACCCGCCTGGACCTGTTCACGACGATCACGACGCTGGGCACGCCGCACGACGTGACGCTGCACGAGCTGCGCGTCGAGTGCTTCTTCCCGGCGGACGACGAGACGGCCGCCTGGTTCCGGCGCCGCGCCGAGCCGGCGCCGGGCTGAGGGATCAGTCCGCCGACGGCGGCGCAGGCTCGCCGCGCTCGCGCTCGAGCGCCTGCACGGCGTCTTCGAGCCTGGAGACGCGCTCGCCCAGGCCGGCGAGCCACTGCGTGTAGCCGTCGAATTCCTCGCGCGTGACGAGTTCCAGCCGCTGGAACGCCTGCCCGAGCAGCGCGCGGACGTTGCGTTCGATGTCGGCGGCGGGCGACGTGCGGATGAGGTCGCCGAGGCGGGTCTGCAGTTCCTGCAGGAAGCTCTGCTTGTCGGTGGGCATGGCCGTGTCGGTGGGCATGGCCGGATCAGTCTAGCACGCAGCGGCGGCGTCCCGCGCGTCACGCCGGCGGCCGCCCCGGAGCGCCTGTTGTACATAAATGTGCACAAGATTGGTGCCGTGCGCCCGCGCGCACCAATCGCAGGCACCGCGGCCCCGCCGGATGCCCCGTTTGGCTTCGAAATCGGGGCCTCGGTGCGCTGCAACAAGGCTGGCACGGGATATGCAGAGCTTTCCCGGCAATCGGGGCCCGGCCACGGGCCAGTGATCGACGAGTCAACGCTACCGGAGAGAGAACCCATGAAGAAACTGATCGCCGCCGCCGGCCTCGCCGCCTTCGCCGCCTCCCTGCCCGCCGTCTCGTTCGCGGCCGAGGAGAAGAAGGCCGAACCCGAGCACACGTTCACCGGCAACTTCAACTTCGCCAGCGAGTACCGCTACCGCGGCATCGCGCAGACCAACTCCAAGCCGGCCGTGCAGGGCGGGTTCGACTACGCGCACAAGAGCGGGTTCTACCTCGGCACCTGGGGCTCGAACATCTCCTGGCTGTCCGACACCGGCCTGGCGAGCTCGAGCCTCGAGTGGGACTGGTACGGCGGCTACAAGGGCTCGGTGGGTGACTTCGGTTACGACGTCGGCGGCCTGTACTACTGGTACCCGGGGACGTACACGGCCGCCTACAAGGCGGGCTCGTCGAACCCCGACACCTTCGAGCTCTACGTCGCCGGCACGTGGAAGTTCCTGACGCTGAAGTACTCGCACTCGCTGACCGACACCTTCGGCTTCAAGGACAGCAAGGGCGCCGGCTACCTCGACCTGACCGGCACGTACGAGCTGCCCGGCGGGTTCAGCCTGGTCGCGCACGTCGGCAACCAGGTGATCCCCGGCTCGACGCCGAACGGGCGCGCGCGCAAGGACTGCAGCTACGTCGACTGGAAGCTGGGCGTGACCAAGGAAATCGTCGGCGGCGTGACCCTGGGCCTGTCGTACATCGACACCGACGCGAAGGGCGACAAGGGCGAGTGCTACCGCAACGCCTACAACAAGGATCTCGGCCGCGGCACCGTGGTGCTGACCGTCGGCAAGACGTTCTGACCGACCGGACCCGCGCAACCGGCCGGCGCGCGACGCGCCGGCCACAACGGAGAACACCGCGATGAAGCTGATTACCGCGATCATCAAGCCCTTCAAGCTGGACGAAGTGCGCGAGGCCCTGTCGGGCATCGGCGTGCAGGGCATCACCGTCACCGAGGTCAAGGGCTTCGGACGCCAGAAAGGCCACACCGAGCTGTACCGGGGGGCCGAATACGTCGTCGACTTCCTGCCGAAGGTGAAGATCGAGGCCGCGGTCGCCGACGACCTCGTCGAGCGGGCGATCGAGTCGATCGAGGGCGCTGCGCGCACCGGCAAGATCGGCGACGGCAAGATCTTCGTGTACGACCTCGAGCAGGTCGTGCGCATCCGCACCGGCGAGACCGGCAACGAAGCGCTGTGACGCGCGCCCCGAACCCCTGAGCAACGGAGAGATCCCGATGAAGAACGTCTTGAGGGTGCTGGCGCTCGTGCTGGCACTGGGACTGGCGCCCTTCGCGACCGCGGTGGCGCAGGACAAGCCGGCGGCTGCGGCCGATGCGGCCAAGGCCGAGGCCAAGGCCGAGGAGAAGAAGGACGAGGCCAAGCCCGCCGAGGCGCCCAAGGCCGAGGCCGCGAAGGCCGAAGCCGCGCCCGAGGAGAAGAAGGACGCGGCCGCCCCCGCGGCGCCGCCGGCGCCGAACAAGGGCGACACCGCGTTCATGTACGTCGCGACGACGCTCGTGATCCTGATGACGATCCCCGGCCTGGCGCTGTTCTACGGCGGCCTGGTGCGCAACAAGAACATGCTGTCGGTGCTGATGCAGGTGTTCGTCATCTTCTCGATGGTCACCGTGCTGTGGGCGATCTACGGCTACTCGCTGGCCTTCGGCGGCGCCGGCAAGTTCTTCGGCAGCTTCGACAAGATCTTCCTGAAGGGCATCACCGGCGACTCGGTCGCGGCGACGTTCAGCAAGGGCGTCTACATCCCCGAGCTGATCTTCTTCGCGTTCCAGTGCACGTTCGCCGCGATCACGCCGGCGCTGATCGTCGGCGCGTTCGCCGAGCGCGTGAAGTTCTCGGCGGTGCTGCTGTTCATCGTGCTGTGGTTCACGTTCAGCTACGTCCCGATCGCGCACATGGTCTGGTACTGGGACGGCCCGGACGCGATCACCGACGCCAAGACGCTCGAGACGGTCACGGCGAGCGCCGGCTGGCTGTGGGGCAAGGGCGCGCTGGACTTCGCCGGCGGCACGGTGGTGCACCTGAACGCCGGCATCGCCGGCCTGGTGGGCGCGTTCGTGATCGGCAAGCGCGTCGGCTACGGCCGCGACTCGATGGCGCCGCACTCGCTCACGCTGACGATGGTCGGCGCGGCGCTGCTGTGGGTGGGCTGGTTCGGCTTCAACGCCGGCTCCAACCTCGAGGCCAACGGCACGGCGGCGATGGCGTACGTGAACACGTTCATCGCGACCGCCGCGGCCGTGATGTCGTGGATCTTCGGCGAGTGGATGAGCAAGGGCAAGCCGTCGATGCTCGGCGCTGCTTCGGGCGCGGTCGCCGGACTGGTCGCGATCACTCCGGCCTGCGGCTTCGTCGGGCCCATGGGCGGGCTGATCATCGGCCTGGCGGCCGGTCTCGTGTGCCTGTGGGGCGTCAACGGCCTGAAGCGCATGCTGGGCGCCGACGACTCGCTCGACGTGTTCGGCGTCCACGGGGTGGGCGGCACGCTCGGCGCGCTGCTGACCGGCGTGTTCGCGTCGCCTTCGCTCGGCGGGTCGGGCATCTTCGACTACGTCACGAACAAGGCGAGCCCCGACTACTCGATCGCCGGCCAGGTCTGGATCCAGTTCCAGGCGTGCCTGACGACGCTGATCTGGTCCGCCGTGGTCTCGTTCGTCGCGTACAAGGTCGTCGACATGGTCGTCGGGCTGCGCGTGGCGGAAGACGAGGAGCGCGAAGGCCTGGACATCACGTCGCACGGCGAGAGCGCGTACTCGAAGTGAAGCAAGCGGGCGCCGGCGGCTGATCTCCCCGTCGGCACTTCGCGGTTCCCCGGGCCGCCGCCCCTCAACGGCGGCCCAAGAAGGCGGGCTTCGGCCCGCCTTCGTCTTTTTCGGCGCGAGTCGCAGGGCGTGCCGCCGCCTCGGTCGCGGTCGCCGTCGCGACCGCGAGCTCGAGCGCGACAGGCCGGCGCGACGCCCGGGCCCGGGTGCGCCGGGCTCGATGTCAGGCGCCCGCGCCGATCGCGACCACCCGGGGCCCGTCCCGCGCTCGCGATTTCGCTACAATCGGCCGCTCGCCACGGCGCGGCCGCAGGCGCGCTCCCGGCGACCGGCGCCGAGCTTCGCCGGGGACGCCGTTCCGATGACCGACCCCTGGAGGCCGCCCGCGCCCCCCGCCGATGGTTCCACATCTCGTCACCGCCCTGCAGGGCCCGCTGCTCGAGCTCGAGCGCCGGCTGCTCGACGCGACCCCGCGCATCGAGCGCTGGTTCCGGCTCGAGTGGCAGGAACACACGCCCCCGTTCTACTGCTCGACGGACCTGCGCAATTCCGGGTTCAAGCTCGCCCCGATCGACGCCAACCTGTTCCCGGGCGGCTTCGACAACCTGTCGGCCGACGTGCTCCCGCTCGCGGTCCAGGCCGCGATGGCCGCGATCGAGAAGTACTGCCCCGACGCGCGCAACCTGCTGCTGATCCCCGAGACCGGGACGCGCACCGCGGCCTACCTGAAGAACGTGCAGCGGCTCGCGGCGATCCTGCGCCAGACCGGCCTGAACGTGCGCTTCGGCTCGCTCGACCCGGCGCTGCAGCGGCCGGTGCGCCTCGCGCTCCCCGACGGCGGTTCGCTGACGCTCGAGCCGCTCGAGCGCGCCGGCCGGCGGCTCGGCCTGCCCGACTTCGACCCCTGCACGATCCTCCTCAACGACGACCTGTCCGCCGGCCTGCCCGAGATCCTCGAAGGCCTGCACGAGCAGGTGCTGCTGCCGCCGCTGCACGCCGGCTGGGCGGTGCGGCGCAAGCGCAACCACTTCGCCGCCTACAAGGACGTCGCCAAGCGCTTCGGCAAGCTGCTCGAGATCGATCCCTGGCTGATCGACCCGTTCTTCGCGAGCTGCGGCCCGGTGGACTTCCGCGAGCGCGTGGGCGAGGACGGCCTGGCCGCCGCGGTCGACTCGCTGCTGCGCCAGATCCGTTCGAAGTACCGCGAGTACGGGATCACCGACAAGCCGTTCGTGGTCGTCAAGGCCGACGCCGGCACCGGCGGGGTCGGCATCCTGTCGGTGACCGACGCCGCCGAGGTGCGCAGCCTCGACAAGCGCCGGCGCGCCGCGATGTCGACGGGCAAGGGCGGTCAGCCGGTGACCGAGTTCGTGCTCCAGGAGGGCGTGCACACGATCGAGTCGATCGACGACGCGGTCGCCGAGCCGGTCGTGTGCATGATCGACCGCTACGTGGTGGGCGGCTTCTACCGCGTGCACTCCGAGCGCGGCCGCGACGAGAACCTGAACGCGCCGGGCATGCAGCTCGTGCCGCTGCCGTTCGCGGCGAGCTGCAACCTGCCGGACGCGAGCGCGTCGCCGCAGGCGGCCGAGAACCGCTTCTACGCGTACGGCGTCGTCGGCCGGCTGGCGCTGCTGGCGGCGTCGATCGAGCTCGAGAAGACCGACCCGGACCAGTCGCTGTACGGCTGAGCGTCCCCCAACGAGAAACCGCGCCCGAACGCCGGCGCGCCCCGAAGGAGTCCCCCGCATGCGCATCGCCCTGGTGCTCGACCCGCTGCCCGAGCTGAAGACGTACAAGGACTCCTCGTACGCGATGATGGTCGAGGCGGCGTCGCGCGGCCACACGCTCGCGGTCTGCGAGCAGGCCGACCTGATGCTCGACGCGGGGAGGGTGATGGCGCGCACGCACCCGCTCGAGCTCGTCGACACCACCGGCCAGTCGCACGACTGGTACCGGCTCGGCGCCCCCACGCTCGAGCCGCTGGCGGCGTTCGACGCGGTGCTCAACCGCAAGGACCCGCCGTTCGACATGGAGTACCTGTACACGACGTACCTGCTCGAGCAGGCGCAGCGCCAGGGCGCGCGGGTCTTCAACGACGCGCGGGCGGTGCGCGACCACAACGAGAAGCTCGCGATCGGCGAGTTCCCGGAGTTCACGGCGCCGACGATCGTCACGCGCGACGCGGCCCGGCTGCGCGCGTTCGTGGTCGAGCACGGCGAGGCGGTGCTCAAGCTGCTCGACGGCATGGGCGGCGCGTCGATCTTCCGCGCGCGCGCCGACGACCCGAACCTGTCGGTGATCATCGAGACGATGAACCGCTTCGGCTCGCGCACGGTGATGGCGCAGCGCTACCTGCCGCAGATCGTCGACGGCGACAAGCGCGTGCTGCTGATCGGCGGCGAGGTCGTGCCGTACTGCCTGGCCCGCATCCCGAAGGCCGGCGAGGCGCGCGGCAACCTCGCGGCGGGCGGCACCGGGCGCGCGCAGCCGCTGTCGGCCCGGGATCGCGAGATCGCCGAGTCGCTCGCACCGAGACTGGCCGCCCGCGGGCTGCTGCTGGTGGGGCTGGACGTCATCGGCGACTGCCTCACCGAAGTCAACGTGACCAGCCCGACCTGCCTGCAGGAGATCCGCCAGCAGACCGGGTTCAACGTCGCGGGCATGTTCGTCGACGCGCTCGGTGCTGGCGGTGGTGCGCCTGGCAGGCTGACGCGCGGCGCTCCGGGCGGCGGGCAGGCCGCCTGGCGGCCGGCGCCGCGCGCGCCGCCGGCGTCGCGGCGCGCGCGCGCTTCGTCATTCGCGGCCATGATCGGAATTCTCGTCGTCTCGCACGAGCCGCTGGGGACCGCGCTGATCCACTGCACGCGCCACATCTTCGGGCGCATGCCCCCGCAGCTCGCTGCGCTCGACGTGATCCCCGACGAAGACCCGGACGCCGCGCTGCGCGCCGCGCGCGAGCTGATGTCGCGCATCAGCGACGGCAGCGGCGCGATCGTCCTCACCGACGCGTTCGGCGCGACGCCCTCGCGGATCGCCGCGCAGCTCGCGCAGCCGGGCCGGGTCGCGGTGATCGCCGGCGTGAACCTGCCGCTGCTCGCGAAGGCGCTGACGAACCGCGCCGCGCCGCTCGAGCAGCTGGTCGAGCAGCTGATCGCGCGCGGCAAGGACGCGATCGTCGAGCTCGGCAACCCTTACACGAACGACGGAGCCTCCGATGCAACGCGCTGATGCCGTGATCGTGAACAAGCTGGGGCTGCACGCCCGGCCGTCGGCGAAGATCACGCAGCTCGCGTCGAAGTTCAAGTCCGAGGTCTGGATGAGCAAGGGCGCACGGCGCATCAACGCCAAGAGCATCATGGGGGTGATGATGCTGGCCGCGGCCAAGGGCACGACGATCGGCGTCGAGGCCTCCGGCCCCGACGAGGCCGAGGCGGTGGCGGCGCTCGTCGAGCTGATCGCCAACGGGTTCGGGGAGGAGACGTGATCCCGGCGGGGGCGGCGCCGCGGCACGCGCGCGCACGGGGGCACGGGCGTGTTTAGCGTCCACGGCACCGCGCTCGGCGGGGGCATCGTCATCGGGCGCGCGCGCGTGCTCGAGTCGCGCCGCTTCGACGTCGCGCGGTTCCACGTCGACGAGGCGCGCCGCGAGGAGGAGGTGGGGCGCTTCGACGCCGCGCTCCACGAGGTGAAGGCGGAGCTCGACGCGCTCGCCGAGCACCTGCCGCACGACGCGCCCGCCGAGGCGCGCGCGCTGCTCGAGGTGCACGCGATGATCCTCGACGACCCTTCGCTCGCGCAGGCCGCGCGCGACCAGGTCATGCTGCACGGCTGGAACGCCGAGTGGGCGCTCGCGTCGCAGGCCGACGCGCTCGCGCGCCAGTTCGAGGAGCTCGACGACGCCTACCTGCGCGAGCGCGGCCGCGACGTCCAGCAGGTCGCCGACCGCGTGCTGCGCGTGCTCTCGGGCACGTCGATGCGCTCGATCGGCACCGCCGAGCCGGCGATCTTCGTCGCCGAGGACATCGCGCCCGGCGACATGCTCGCGCTGCGCAACGCGCTCGGCTTCGCGATCGACCAGGGCGGCACCACCTCGCACACCGCGATCCTGGCGCGCAGCATGAACGTGCCGGCGGTCGTCGGCCTGGACTGCGCGAGCGAGCTGATCTCCGACGACGAGTGGGTGATCCTCGACGGCGAGAACGGACTGGTCATCGTCGCGCCGGACGAGTCGGTGCTCGCCGAGTACCGCCACCGCCAGGCCGCGTCGCTGCTCGAGCGCGAGAAGCTCAAGCGCCTGATCCACGTGCCGGCGACGACGCTCGACGGCACGCACGTGCGGCTGCACGCGAACATCGAGCTGCCCGAGGAGGCCGAGCAGGCGCGCGAGGCCGGCGCCACCGGCATCGGGCTGTTCCGCTCCGAGTTCCTGTTCATGGGCCGGCGCGACCTGCCGTCCGAGGACGAGCAGTTCGAGTCGTACCGCACCGCGGTCGAGGCGATGCGCGGCATGCCGGTCACGATCCGCACGCTCGACGTCGGCGCGGACAAGTCGCTCGCGCCGGGCGAGGCCCAGACCGCGATGAACCCGGCGCTCGGCCAGCGCGCGATCCGCTACTGCCTGGCCGAGCCCGAGATGTTCCTCGCACAGCTGCGCGCGATCCTGCGCGCCTCCGCGTTCGGCCCGGTGCGGCTGCTGATCCCGATGCTGATCTCCGGCCACGAGATCGAGCAGACGATGCGCATGATCGCGCAGGCCAGGGAGCAGCTCGTCGAGCGCGGCGCGAAGTTCGACCACCACGTGCCGGTGGGCGGAATGATCGAGGTGCCGGCGGCGGCGCTGTCGGTGGACCTGTTCGTGCGCATGCTCGACTTCCTGTCGATCGGCACCAACGACCTGATCCAGTACACGCTCGCGATCGACCGCACCGACCACACGGTCGCGTCGCTGTACGACCCGTTCCACCCGGCGGTGCTCAGGCTGATCTCGATGACGATCCGCGCCGGCCGGCGCGCGGGCAAGCCGGTCGCGGTGTGCGGCGAGCTCGCCGGCGACCCCACCGCGACGCGGCTGCTGCTCGGCATGGGCCTGACCGAGTTCTCGATGCACCCGGCGAGCCTGCTGCGCGTCAAGCGCGAGATCCTCCTCGCCGACGCCGGCCAGCTCGCGGGCAGGGTCACGCGGCTGATGGGCAGCGACGACCCGGCGCGGGTGACGTCGGCGATCGCGCGGCTGCGCGAGGACGCGCACTGACGGCGCGCGGGCGCTGGCGCCGGAGCGTCTCGGGCGCTAACGCCCGACCGCCTGCAGCAGGCGCTCGACGCGTTCCACCCAGCGCGGGTTGCCGCGCCACAGCGGCTGAAGCGCGTCGGCGGGCCCGGCCGGCGTCCTCGACCACTGCCCGAGCCAGTCGGCCGCCGCCGCGCGGTTCCCGGACGCCGCGCTCGCCGCGGCCGCGATCCGCAGCGCCGGCCGCCACGTCGGCCGCACCTTGACCGCGGCGATCGCGTTCGCGAGCGACTCCTGCGGAAGGTCCGCGAAGAGCAGCGCGAGCGCGTGCAGCGTGTACCAGACGAAGTTCTGCGGATCGTGGCGGTTCAGCCTCAGGCCGAGCTCGAGCGACCGGACCGCGGGCGACGCCTGGCCGGAATTCAGGGCGGCCATCCCGTGGACGAGGTGGCCGAGCGCGAAGCTGGGGCTCAGCTCGATCGCCTTGTCGGCGCTGCGCAGCGCGAGCGCGAAGTCCTCGGCATAGTTGCCGACGATCGCGAGCGCGTAGTGCGAGTACGGATTCCTGTCGTCGAGGTGCACCGCATCGAGCGCCGCCGCGCGGCCCTCGCGCAGGTCGGCGGCCGGATCGTCGCTCCAGCCGTAGGCGACGAGGCCCGCGTTCACGCGCGCGAGCCACAGGTGCGCCTCCGCCAGCCCCGCGTCGACGCGGCCGGCCTGGCGGAACAATTCGCGTGCCTTGAGGTGCGTGGGCCCTGTGACGTGGTGGAACAGCCACGAGCCTCGGGCGACCAGGTCCCACACGCTGCCGCCGTGCCGGCGCGCCGCGACGTGGCCGCTGCGCTTGAGCAGCTCCGGCTCGATCGCCCCCGCGACCTGATGCGCGATCCGGTCCTGCACCTCGAACAGGTCGGCGTCGACGGCGTCATATTGCTCTGCCCAGAGGCACGTGCCGTCCGCCGCCTCGAGCAGCCGTGCAGAGATCCGCACTCGCGCGCCGGACTTGCGGACCGAGCCCTCGACCAGGTAGCGCACCCCGAGCGCGGTCGCGGTGCCGCCGTCGGCCGGCTGCACCTTGTACACGTGACTCGCATTGCGGCCGGTGACCGTGAACCAGCGAAAGCGAGTCAGCGCGGTGATCAGCGCCTCGGTCACGCCGTCGGCCACGTACTCGTGCGCCGGCTCGTCCCCGACGTGCGCGAACGGCAGCACCGCGATGCCGGGCCGACCGCCGGGGTCCGGAGCGCCGTGGTCGATCGGCGCGAGCTGCGTCTCCTCGACCGCGGCGAGGTCGGGCAGGTGATAGCCCAGGCGCTGCACCGTGACGATCCACTCGGCGCCCGGGCGGTCGGCCGTGGCGAGCAGCCTGCGCAGGGCCGCGACCTGGACCGACAGGTTGCTGTCCTCCACCACGAGCCCGGGCCACGCGAACGACATCAGCGCGTCCTTGGACACCGGCGCGCCCCGCGCCTCGAGCAGTGCCTGCAGGATGCGCAGGCCGCGCTGGCCGACGGCCAGCGCCGCGCCGTCGCGCGTCAGCGTGCCGCGAGCGGTGTCGAGCAGGAACGGGCCGAATGCGAAGCGCTTCGCCAAGTCAACTCCCGTGCCGGCCTTTGCGGGATTTCGCGAAATTTCGGCCCCGCTTCAGTGACGCACGGCCGCCGCGCGAGCATTGTGCAGCAGCGGGCGCCGTGCCCGCAATGCGGCAGGAGGCCGGTCATGCAAGCACCCGCGATCCGATTCGTCGTCAAGGGCGGCGAGCCCTTCACCAGCGCCCAGGGCTCGCGCTACGCGCCCGGCGTCAGCGCCGAGACCAGCGGCGCGAGCCGCCTGTTCCTCGGGCAGGTGACGCTGGCCCCGGGGCAGCGCACGAAGGCGCACGTCCACGAGCGGCACGAGTCGGCGCACTACCTGCTGAGCGGAGACGAAGTCGAGCTCTGGAGCGGGCCGAGCCTCGAGCACCGCGAGGTCGCGCGGCCCGGGGACTACCTCTTCACGCCGGCGGGCATGCCCCACGTCGCGGTCAATCGGAGCGGAACGCCGGCGGTGTTCGTCACGGCGCGCGACGACGCGGCGCTGCAGGAGCGCGTGACGATGCGGCCCGACCTCGACGCGCTCGTGCCCTGATCCGGGCCCCGGCCGCCGGCGGCGACGTCGCGATCGCGCGCGCCGCGCCGGCGGCGGACTGCGGATCAGATCGATTCGCGGCGCGATTGACGAGTTTCATTTTGAAACGTACGCTGCGGCGATCGTTCGTCGTCGAAGGAGCCCCCCATGCAGGCCCACCATGCCAGCGTCGCCGTCGTCGGCGCCGGCGACTTCATCGGCGCCGCGATCGCGAAGCGCTTCGCCGCCGAGGGCTTCGTCGTGCACGCCGGCCGGCGCAACGGCGAGAAGCTCGCGCCGCTGGTCGCCGAGATCGAGGCCGCCGGCGGGCGCGTGCGCGCGCGCTCGCTGGACGCGCGCAAGGAGGACGACGTCGCCGCGTTCCTGAGCGACGCCGACGCCGACGCGCCGCTCGAGGTCTGCATCTTCAACGTCGGCGCGAACGTGAACTTCCCGTTCGTCGAGACCACCGAGCGCGTGTTCCGCAAGGTGTGGGAGATGGCGTGTTACGCGGGCTTCCTCACCGGGCGCGAGGCGGCGAAGCGGATGCTCGCGCACGGGCGGGGCAAGCTCTTCTTCACCGGCGCCACCGCGGGGCTGCGCGGCAATCCCGGGTACGCGGCGTTCGCGGCCGCCAAGTTCGGCCTGCGCGCGCTCGCGCAGAGCGCCGCGCGCGAGCTGGGCCCGAAGAACATCCACGTCGCGCACCTGATCATCGACGCCGGCGTCGACACCGCGTTCGTGCGCGAGCGCATCCGTGCGCGCGAGGGCGACGAGGCGCTCGCGAACCTGGACCCCAACCGGCTGATGCGCCCGGAGGCGGTCGCGAACGCGTACTGGCAGCTCTACGAGCAGCCGCGCGACGCCTGGACCTTCGAGCAGGAAATCCGACCCTTCGGCGAGAAATGGTGACCCATGAAGACCGTTGAGTTCCACTTCGACTTCGGCAGCCCGAACGCATACCTCAGCCACCTCGTGATCCCGGCGATCGAGCGGCGCACCGGCGCGAAGTTCACCTACGTGCCGGTGCTGCTCGGCGGCGTGTTCCGGCTCACGAACAACCGCTCGCCGATGGAGTCGTTCGCCGGCATCCGCAACAAGATGGAGTACGCGCAGCTCGAGATGAAGCGCTTCGTCGCGCAGCACGGCATCGCGAACTACCGTCACAACCCGTTCTTCCCGATCAACACGCTGACGATGATGCGCGGCGCGGTCGCCGCGAAGCGCCTGGGCGTGTTCGACAAGTACGTCGACGACGTCTACCGCTGCATGTGGAGCGAGCAGAAGAACATGGGCGACCCGAAGGTGCTGTCGGAGTCGCTCGCCGCGTGCGGGCTGGACGCCGCGCGCATCCTGGAGCTCGCCGGCGACGCCGAGGTCAAGGCGGAGCTGCTCTCGAATACCGAGCGCTCGGTCGAGCGCGGCACCTTCGGCTCGCCGACGTTCTTCGTCGGCGACGACATCTATTTCGGCAAGGACCGCCTGCGCGACGTCGAGGAAGCGATCGTCGCGTCGCGCTGACGGGGCGGGCCGCCGTGCGCTGGGACGCGCTCGACCGCGAGGCGTGCTCGCTGGCGCGCGCCGTCGGCGTCGTCGGCGACCGCTGGACGCTCGTGATCCTGCGCGACTGCTTCCTGCGCGTGCGCCGCTTCGAGGACTTCCAGGCGCGCCTGGGCATCACGCGGCCGCTGCTCGCGCGGCGGCTGCGCAAGCTGGTGGACGCGGGCGTGCTGAAGAAGGTGCCGTACCAGGCGCGTCCCCCGCGGTACGAGTACCGGCTCACCCCGCGCGGGCTGGACCTCCACCCGGTGGTGATGGCGCTGGTGCACTGGGGCGACGTGCACCTGGCGGGCCGCGCGGGCCGGCCGCTGCTGCACCGGCACGCGGGCTGCGGGCGCGACTTCGACCCCGTCGTGGTGTGCTCGGAGTGCGGCGAGCCGCTGGTCGCGCGCGAGGTGCACGTGCACCCGGGGCCCGGGGCGCGCTGAGCGCGGCGCGGCTCGCGGCCGGCGCCGTTCCCCGGGCGCCGAGCCGCGTCACCCCGGCCGCGCGCTCAGGCCAGCGTCTTCGTCAGGAACTCGAGCATGCGCGCGTTCGCGTCGCGCGCGATCCCGATCGGGAATGCGGTGAAGCCGTGCGCGCCGCCCGGGTACACGGCGAGCTCGGCCGCGTTGCCGGCGGCGAGCCAGCGGGCGTGCATGAACGTCGAGTCGTCGAGCAGCCCGTCGCGGGTGCCGACGGTGAACAGCGCCGGCGGCATCCCGCCGAGATCGGCGTACAGCGGCGAGACGTCGGGCGCCCGGCGGTCGGCGACGCCGGGCAGGAACGCGTCGGCGAAGCGCGCGGTGTCGATCGTGCGCAGCACCAGGCGCTCGTTGCCGAAGGCGCGCGCGCTCGGCGTCAGCGTGAGGTCGTAGCAGCCGAAGACCAGGTTCGCGGCCCGGAACGCACGGCAGCCGTGGCGGTCGCGCAGCCGCAGCAGCGTCACCGCCGACAGGTGCGCGCCGGCGGACTCGCCGCCGATCGCCAGCCGGTCGGTGCCGAACTCGCGCTGCGCGTGCTCGACCAGCCACAGCGCGGCGGCCTCGCAGTCGTCGGGGCCGGCGGGGTACGGGTGCTCGGGCGCGAGCCGGTACTCCACGCTCACCGCGGCGAGCCCGGCGCGATCGGCGATCGCCTCGAGCATCGGGTCCTGGAGGTCGGCGGCGCCGAGCACCCAGCCCCCGCCGTGGACGTGCAGGTACACGCCGCGCGGCGCGGCCGGCGCGACCACGCGCAGCGCGAGCGGGCCGCCGGGTCCGGCGATCGTGATCGTGCGTGCGCGCGGCGACGCCGGCGCGAGCGGGAACGGGCCCTCCCCGCGGCGGCGGGCGTCGCGCGTGGCCTGCGGGCCGGTGTCCCACCACTCGGGCATCGGCGCCATCAGCGCGACGACCGCCGCGTTGAACTTCGCGGTCTCCTCGCTGGTCGCGGCGGGGTCGAACGGCGAGACGGGGCGGGAACCGGGCGTGCTCATCGTCAGGCCGCCGCCAGCGCCTGGTCGAGGTCGGCGCGCAGGTCGTCGATGTGCTCGATGCCGACGGACAGCCGCAGCATGTCCTCGGAGACGCCCGCCTTCGCGAGCTCGGCCGCGTCGAGCTGGCGGTGCGTGGTGGAGGCCGGGTGCGTCGCGAGCGACTTCGCGTCGCCGATGTTGACCAGCCGCGTGAAGAGCTTGAGCGCGTCGAGCACCCGCGCGCCGCCCTCGCGCCCGCCCTGCTTCAGCCCGAACGACAGGATGCCCGACGCCCGCCCGCCCATGTACTTGCGCACCAGCGCGTGCTCGGGGTGGTCCGGCAGCCCCGCGTAATTGACCCACGCGACCTTCGGGTGGTCGCGCAGGAACTTCGCGATCTCGAGCGTGTTCTCGCAGATGCGGTCCATGCGCAGCGGCAGCGTCTCGATCCCCTGCAGGATCAGGAACGCGTTCATCGGGGAGATCGCCGCGCCCATGTTGCGCAGGGGGACGACGCGCGCGCGGCCGATGAACGCGGCCGGCCCGAGCGCCTCGGTGTAGACGACACCGTGGTAGCTGACGTCGGGCTCGTTCAGGCGCTTGAAGCGCGCCTTGTGCTCGGCCCACGGGAACTTGCCGCTGTCGACGATCGCGCCGGCGACACTGTTGCCGTGCCCGCCCAGGTACTTGGTCAGCGAGTGCACGACGATGTCGGCGCCGTGCTCGAAGGGCCGGCACAGGTACGGGCTGGGCACCGTGTTGTCGACGATCAGCGGCACGCCGTGCGCGTGCGCGATCTCGGCCAGCGCGTGGAAGTCGGTGACGTTGCCCAGCGGGTTGCCGATCGACTCGCAGAAGATCGCCTTGGTGCGCGCGTCGATCAGCGCGGCGAAGGTCTCGGGCTTGCGCGGGTCGGCGAAGCGCACCTGGATGCCGAGCTGCGGGAAGGTGTGCGCGAACAGGTTGTACGTGCCGCCGTACAGCGTGCTGGCCGACACGATGTTGTCGCCGGCCTCGGCGATCGTCTGGATCGCGTACGTGGTCGCGGCCATGCCCGAGGCCAGCGCGAGCGCGCCGATGCCGCCCTCGAGCGCGGCGACGCGCTTCTCGAGGACGTCCTCGGTCGGGTTCATGATGCGGGTGTAGATGTTGCCGGCGACCTTCAGGTCGAAGAGGTCGGCGCCGTGCTGCGCGTTGTCGAACGCGTACGCGACGGTCTGGTAGATCGGCACCGCGACCGCCTTGGTCGTGGGGTCGGGGCTGTAGCCGGCGTGGACGGCGAGGGTCTCGATGCGCATGACGGTGTTCCTCAGGGGTCACGGGGGCGGCGTCGGGGCGGCGCCGGACGCGCATTCTGGCACCGAACGGCGCGGTGCGTGGCGGCCGCCGGCCGCCGGAGCCGGAGCCGGAGCCGGAGCCGGAGCCGGCGCCGGAGCCGGAGCCGGAGCCGGAGCCGGAGCCGGCGCCGGAGCCGGAGCCGGAGCCGGCGCGGGCGGCGCGGGCGGCGCGGGCGGCGCGGGGCCGGCCGGCGCGGGGATCAGGCCGCCTTGCGGCGCGGCGTCCAGTCGGAGCGCCACACCGCGGTCGCGGTGCCCGTCCCGTAGATGATCATCCCGAGCGCGATCAGCGCGAAGAACTGCCACGCGGGCGCGCCCGACGCGGCGAGCGCCGCGCCGACCGCGGCAATCAGCACGAGCCGGACCGTGGACGCGATCACCGGCCCGCCGACCTTGCCCGCGCCCTGCGACGCGAAGTACAGCGTGAGCCCCAGGCCGAAGAACGGGAACGCCGGCCCGGCCGCGCGCAGGTACAGGCGGGTGGCGTCGAGCACCTCCGGGTCGGACGTGAAGATCGACGACCAGAGGTCGGGCGCGACCGTGACCGCCAGCCCGATGACGCCCATGTTGAGCGCCGACAGCCCGCCGGCGGTCCAGGCGACGCGGCGCGCGCGCGCGACCAGCCCCGCGCCGATCGCCATGCCCACCATCGGGACGGCCGCCACGCCGATGCCGAACGCGACCGGGATCAGCATGAACTCGAGCCGCTGGCCGATGCCGTAGCCGGCCAGCGCCTGCACGCCCAGGCGCGCGACCAGCCCGGTGATGATCACCGCGGTGGCGATCGACTGCAGCGGCGACAGGCACGCGACCGCGCCGACCTTGAGGATGTCCCAGAACATGTGGCGGTTCAGCGTGACGCCGCGCCAGTGCAGCGTGAGCCGCCCGTGGCCGGCCATCAGGTACCCCGCGAAGATCGCGACCGCGATCGCGTTGGAGACGATCTGCCCGACCGCGACGCCGACCATGCCGAACGACGGCACCGGCCCGAATCCGAGCCCGAGCGCGCCGCCGAGCACGATCTGCAGCGCGGACGTGGCGAGCATCGTGACCGCGGGCACGCGCACGTTGCCGGTGCCGCGGATCACCGACATCAGCGTGTTGGACAGCCACACGAGCAGCGCGGCGCTGAACAGCACCGTGCCGTAGCGCGTGGCCTGCGCGAGCACGTCGCCGCGGCCGCCGAGCAGCGCGTACAGCGCCGGGCCCGCGGCGACGAAGACGATCGAGTACGCGATGCCGGCGAGCGTGCCGATCACGGCCGCGTGCAGCGCCAGCACGTTCGCGCGCTCGACGTCGGAAGCGCCGAGCGCGCGGCTCACCGCCGACGACACGCCTCCGCCCATCGCCCCCGCCGACATCATCCCGGTGAGCATCGAGAACGGGAACACCAGCGCCATCGCGGCCAGCGGCGTCGTGCCGAGCCGCCCGATGTAGTAGGTCTCGGCGACGCCGACGAGCACCGTCATCAGCATCGCGAGGACGTTCGGGATCGAGAGCCTGACCAGCGTGTTCAGGATCGGCCCGCTGACGAGCGGGTTCGCGGACGCGGGCCGCGGCGCCGGGCCGCCCGCGGGCGCGGGAACGTCGCCGACCGCCATCACACCCCCGCCGTCGCGGGGTCTTCCAGCCGCCGCAGCAGCCGGTCGATCGACGACTCGAGGTGTGCGACCTCGTCGGCGCCGCCGATCGAGCGCACGCGCGCCTGCGCGCGCTTCCAGAGCTCACGCGCGTCGCGGTAGGCGGCCTCGCCGGCGGCGGTGACGACCACCGCCTTGCTGCGCGCGTCTTCGCCGGCGTCGAGCCGCAGCAGGCCGGCGGCGATCAGCGGGCGCAGGTTGCGCGTGAGCGTGGTGCGGTCGGCGTGCAGCAGCGCGGCGAGCTCGCTGACCGTCGGCGGCGTGCCCCCGCGGGGGCGGCGCGCGTGCCCGATCAGCCCGTACTGGGTGATGCGCAGGCCGCTCGCCGCGAGCGTGTCGTCGTAGAGCTGCGTGACGCGGCGCGCGAGGCTGCGCACCTTCAGGCAGGTGCACGGGGAGGTCGCGGCCGGGGCCTTGGCGACGGGGTCGGGCATGGGGGCTTCCCTGCGATATGGTTGCAGTTACACGCGTGTAATTACACTTGACGAGCGGCGATGCGTCAATGGGCGGGCGTGCGCGCGGTCCGGATCCTCGCGCCCGCCGTTGGCGCTCGTGCGCCCGATCGCCGAGAATGAGGCCCGGCGCGCCGGCGACGGCCCGGAGCGCCCCACGACAACCGGACGGGAGACACCCATGGGCGAGCTGACGGGCAGGGTCGCGGTCGTGACCGGCGCGGCCTCGGGCAACGGGCGGGCGATCGCGCTGCGGCTGGCGCGCGACGGCGCGGACGTCGCGATCGCCGACCTCGACGACGCGGGCATGGCCGAGACCGCGCAGGCGATCGGGCGCGAGGGGCGCGCGTGCCTGGCGCAGCGCTGCGACGTCTCGAGCAAGGCCGACGTCGACGCGCTGTTCGACGCGGTCGTGGCGCGCTTCGGCCGCGTCGACGTCGCGGTCGCGAACGCCGGCGTCGTCGAGCGCGGCAGCCACTGCCTGACGATGACCGAGCAGGAGTGGGACCGCACCACCGGCGTGAACCTGAAGGGCGTGTTCTTCACGCTGCAGGTCGCCGCGCAGCGGATGATCGCCGCGCGCACGCCGGGCCGGCTGATCGCGATCTCGAGCATCATGGGCGAGTGGGGCAACGCCACCTCGCCCGCGTACTGCGCGAGCAAGGGGGGCGTCAAGCAGCTCGTGAAGTCGTTCGCGACCGCGGTCGGCCACGCCGGCATCACGTGCAACGCGATCGGCCCGGGATTCATCCGCACCGCGATGACCGGGCCGGTGTTCGAGAACGCGGCGATGGAGCGCTTCCTCGTCGACCGCACGCCGAACGGCAACATCGGCGACCCCGAAGACGTCGCGGCCGTCGCGGCGTTCCTGGCGCGCGACGACGCGCGCTTCGTCAACGGCACGACGATCTTCCCGGACGGCGGCATCACCGCCGGTCTCTACAGCAACGTGACGCGCGAGAACGCCGCCGCGCGGGTGCGCGCGAGCGGCGCCTGACGCGGCCGCCCCCAGGACACGGAGAACGACGATGGACCTTCGACCGACGACCGAACAGCAGATGCTGCGCGACAGCGCGTCGCGCTGGGTGGCCGACCGCGTGCGCGCGCAGGCCGGCGGCGAGCCGCGCCCGGTGGCGCAGACCTGGCGCGAGATGGCCGGCTTCGGCTGGCTCGCGATGACGATCCCGGAGCGCGACGGCGGCCTGGGCCAGGGGCTGGCCGACGCCTGCGTGCTCGCCGAGTGCCTGGGCGCCGGCCCGGTGACGACGCCGTACCTGCCGGCGGTGATCCTGGCCGGCGGGCTGCTCGCGGACTGCGGCAGCGAAGCGCAGCGCGCGCGCTGGCTCGCGCCGCTCGCCGCCGGCGACGCGCTGCCGGTGATCGCGCACGTCGAGCGCGACGCGGGCCACGCGCTCGACCGGGTGGCCGTGCGCGCGACGCGCGACGGCGGCGGCTGGCGCCTCGACGGCGAGAAGAGCGTCGTGCCGTTCGGCGACGTCGCCGACGCGTGGATCGTCAGCGCGCGCACCGACGCGGGCGAGGTCGGGTTCTTCGTCGTCGAGCGCGGCGCGGCCGGCGCGCGGGCGCGCGCGTTCGAGACCGTCGACGGCGGCGGCGCGTGCCGCCTCGCGCTCGCGGGCGGGCGCGTCGACGATGCCGCCCGGCTGCCGGGTGCGACGCTCGCCGACCTCGAGCGCGTCACCGACCGGGCGCTGGTCGTCGCGTGCGCGGAGTCGGTGGGGGCGATGGCCGCGCTGCTCGCGACCACGGTCGAGTACACGCGCACGCGCGTGCAGTTCGGCCGGCCGCTCGCGGCCAACCAGGTGCTGCGCCATCGCATGGCCGACCTGTCGATCGCGCTCGACGAATCGCGCTCGGTCGCGCTGGGCGCGGTCGTCGCGGTCGACGACGCGCTGCGCCGCGGCGACGCCGCCGCGAGGGCGCGCGCCGCGGCCGGTGCGCGCGCGAAGGTCGGCGCGTGCGCGCGCCGCGTCACCGAGGAGGCGGTGCAGCTGCACGGCGGCATGGGCGTGACGCAGGAGCTCGCGGTCGGCAGCTTCATGCGCCGGCAGCTCGCGCTCGACGCGCAGTTCGGGCCCGCCGAGTGGCACCTGCGCCGGCACGCGGGCATGGCGCCGCTCGAGGGCGTGATCCCGCTCGCGCCCGACGAGAGCGCGTTCCGCGACGAGGTGCGCGCGTTCCTGCGCGAGCACCTGACGCCCGAGCTCGCGCGCTCGACGCGCATCGGCACGTCGGTGTTTTCCGAGCCCGACGTCGGCCTGCGCTGGCAGCGAACGCTGCACGCGCGCGGCTGGGTCGCGCCGGCGTGGCCCGCCGAGTACGGCGGCACCGGCTGGACGCTGATGCAGCGATGGATCTTCGAGACCGAGTTCGCGCGCGCCGGCGCGCCGTCGCTGTCGCCGCTGGGCCTGAAGATGGCAGGGCCGGTGATCCAGAAGTTCGGCACCCCGGAGCAGAAGGCGCACTACCTGCCGCGAATGCTCGCCGGCGACGACTACTGGTGCCAGGGCTACTCCGAGCCCGGCTCGGGCTCGGACCTCGCGTCGCTGAAGACGCGCGCGGTGCGCGACGGCGACCACTACGTCGTCGACGGCACCAAGATCTGGACCACGCACGCCCACTACGCGAACCGGATGTTCGCGCTCGTGCGCACCGGGCAGGACGACGCGCGCAAGCAGGACGGCATCAGCTTCCTGCTGATCGACATGAAGTCGCCGGGCATCACGGTGCGCCCGATCCGTGGCATCGGCGGCGACCACGAGGTCAACCAGGTGTTCTTCGACGGCGTGCGCGTGCCGGTGTCGTGCCGCGTCGGCGAAGAAGGGCAGGGCTGGCAGATCGCGAAGTACCTGCTCGAGTTCGAGCGCGGCGGCTCGATCATGGCGGGGCGGCTGCGCGCGCGGCTCGAGCAGCTGCGCACGCTCGCGGCGTCGGTGCGCCGCGGCGACGCACGCGCGCTCGACGACGCCGACCTCGCGCTCGCGTTCTCCGCGGTCGAGGTCGACACCGACGCGCTCGAGATGACCGAGCTGCGCGTGATGTCGACGCTGCAGACCGGGCAGAACCCGGGCAGCATTTCGTCGCTGCTCAAGCTGCGCTGGAGCGAGATCCACCAGGCGATGACGCGGCTGGCGGTGCGCGTGATCGGGCCCGACGCGCTCGCGTGGGAGCCGGCGCGCCCGCTCTACGCGCACGACGAGCAGGCGGTGCTCGAGGAGCTCGCGCGCCCGGCGGTGCCGGAGTACCTGAACGGGCGCGCGTTCACGATCTTCGGCGGCAGCTCCGAGATCCAGCGCGAGATCATCGCGCGCGAGACGGTGGGCTGAGGAGCGTCCCGGGGCGGGTCGGGCCGCGCCCGGCGCGGCGCGGCGTGCGGCGCGTCAGCGCCCCCCGGGCGCCGGCCGCGTGGCGATCGTGTGCCCGACCTGCCAGGGCCGGGGGAGCTTGCGGTGCTCGGCGAGGATGTGCGCGAGGCGGCCGGCGAGTTCCTCGGGGATCGGCGCGGTGCGCCGCGTCGACATGTCGACGAACGACGAGATCGACTCGTAGGTCGCGGCGAGGAAGCCGTCGCGCGCGTGGAACATCTCCTGGTAGTAGTGCACGCGCTTGTGGTCGAAGTCGAGCAGACGCGCCTCGAATCGCAGCGGGTCGCCGGCCAGCACCTCGCGCGCGTAGGTGAGGTGCGCCTCGAGCGCGAACGTCGAGCCGCCGGTGCGCTCGCGCAGCTCGCGGGTGAACCCGAGCCAGCGGAAGAACGGCACCGTGGCGTCGTCGAACGCCACCAGGTAATAGCCGACGTTCATGTGGCCGTTGTCGTCGATCCAGGCCGGCAGGACCTCGGCGGTCGCCTCGGCGAAGGGGGCGGGTATCGTCATGTCGGGGGGGCGGTCGCGGCCGGCGGCGTGGGTGGTGGGGGACGGTGCGTGATGCTAGCGCGGGTCGCCGGGTGCGCAGGCATCGGCCTTGCGTGCAGAATGCACGTCACGTTCCGAAGGATCCTCGAATGAGCGACCGCCCGTTCCGACTGCGCGCCGTCCCCGCGCAGGAACCTCCCGCCGCCGCCGGTCGCAGGCCGGCGCCCGGCGTGCTCGCCGGCGCGCGGCGCGCCGCCCGTGGCGCGGCGCTCTGCCTCGCGCTGGCCGCGTCGGCGTCCGCCGCGGCGGCGCCGGTCGTCCAGCGCTTCTCCCCGTCGGCGAGGTCGCGGTCGTGCGCCAGGCGCGCGCGACGTTCTCCGAGCCGATGGTGCCGATGGGCAAGCCCGACGCCGCGAGCCCGTTCGACGTCGCGTGCCCGGCGCCGGGCAACGCGCGCTGGGTCGACGCGCGCACCTGGGTCTACGACTTCGAGCGCCCGCCGGTCGCCGGCACCGAGTGCACGTTCACGGTGAGCCCCGCCGCGCGCTCGGTCGCGGGCGACCCGGTTGGCGGCACGACGCGCTTCCAGTTCTCCACCGGCGGGCCCGCGATCGCGCGCGCGCTGCCGTCGGAAGGCTCGCGCATCGACGAGGAGCAGGCGTTCCTGCTCGTGCTCACCGGCCCGGCGACGCCGGCGTCGGTCGCCGCGAAGGCGTGGTGCCAGGCCGGCGGGCTCGCCGAGCGCGTCCCGGTGCGCACGCTCCCCGACGCGGACAAGGCGCTGCTCGTCAGGCGCTTCCGGCTGCGCGACGAGCACGTGCTCGCGCTCGCGTGCACGCGCCGCTTCGCGGCCGACGCCGACGTCGCGCTGGTGTGGGACGCGGGGATCGCGACGCCGTCGGGCGTCGCGACGCGCCAGCGCCAGGCGCTGAAGTTCAAGGTGCGCCCGCGCTTCGAGGCGTCGCTGTCGTGCGAGCGCGAGAACGCGACCGCGCCGTGCACGCCGCTGGGCAGCGTGCGCATCGAGTTCAGCGCGCCGGTCGAGCGCAAGCTCGCGCAGGGCGTGCGCCTGAAGTTCGCCGGCGGCGAGCGCGCGCCCGAGCGCCTCGACGAGTCCGAGTCCGTCACGACGACGGTCTCGTTCAAGCCGCCGTTCCCCGAGAGCACCGCGTTCACGGTCGAGCTGCCGCGCGAGTTCCGCGACGTCGACGGGCGCGCGCTGTCGAACGCGTCGATCTTCCCGCTGCCCAGCCGCACCGCGGCGTTCCCGCCGCTGGCGAAGTTCGCGACCGCACCGTTCGGGATCGTCGAGTCGATGGGCGCGCCGCCGGCGATGCCGCTGACGCTGCGCTACGTCGAGCCCGAGCTCGCGGTCAAGGCGCTCGCGCCGGACCGCCCGTCGCTGCGCGAGCTGCGCATGCAGACCGACGCGCAGATCATCGCCTGGACCGGGAGGCTGCGCCAGTTCCACGAGCGCACGCTCGGCGAGGACGAGCTGCGCACCGCGATGGGCCAGCCCGTGCGCAAGCGTGCGAAGAACGAGCCCGAGCCGCAGGTCGAGTCGCGCAGCGTCGGGCTGCTCGCGCGCGAGGCCGCGGCGACGAAGCTGCAGCTGCCGGCGCCCGGCGCGGCGGGCGCGGCGAAGGACGCGCGCGGCTGGCCGTTCGAGGTGATCGGCGTGCCGCTGCCCGAGCCCGGCTACTACGTGCTCGAGCTCGAGTCGGCGAAGCTCGGCGAGGCGCTGCTCGGGCGGCGCGCGTCGATGTACGTGCGCACGTCGGCGCTCGTGACGAACATGTCGGTGCACTTCAAGCGCGCCGGCGAGCACGCGATGGCCTGGGTGACGACGCTCGACGCCGGCAAGCCGGTCGACCGGGCGCGCGTGCAGGTGTCGGACTGCACCGGGCGGCCGCTGTGGCAGGGCGCGACCGACGCGAACGGGCTGGCACGGATCGACGCGCCGCTGCCGGCGCTGCCCGACGACTGCTTCGATCGCGGCGGCTACTTCGTGTCGGCGCGCGCGAAGGACGCGAAGGGGCGCGACGACGTCTCCTTCGTGTGGTCCGACTGGAACCAGGGCATCGAGCCATGGCGCTTCGCGCTGCCCAACGAGCCGATCGGCGACAGCGCGGCGCGCGCGCACACGGTGTTCGACCGCACGCTGCTGCGCGCCGGCGAGACCGTGTCGATGAAGCACCTGGTGCGCATCGCGGTCGCGCAGGGGCTCGCGCGCCCGCCGGACGCGTCGCTGCCGACGAAGGTCGCGATCGTGCACGTCGGCACCGACCAGACCTATACCTTCGACCTCGCGTGGAAGAACGCCGCCGCCGAGACGGGTTTTCGCATCCCGCCGGGCGCGAAGCTCGGCCGCTACGAGGTCTTCCTCGACTACGGCGACGAGGACGACGACGACGAGGCGCCGGCGCGATCGCGGCGCCCTGCCGCGAAGCCGCCCGGTGCGCCCAAGCCCTGGTGGCGCGGGCGGCGCGAGACCGGCGCATTCCGCGTCGAGGCGTTCCGGCTGCCGGTGTTCGACGCGCGGCTCGTGCCGCCGGCGGGCCCCGCGGTCGCCGCGACGAAGCTCGCGCTGCAGGCCCAGGTGTCGTTCCTGTCCGGCGGGCCGGCGCGCGGGCTGCCGATGCAGGTGAGCGCGATGCTGAACGTCGCGCTGCCCGAGTTCGCCGGCTGGGACCAGTTCTCGTTCGACCGCGAGGACCTGTCGCGCGACGACGGCGACGACGACGAGTCGGACGGCGCCGCGCGCGCGGCGAAGAAGGGCCTGCACCGCGACCGCCTGGTCGCCGACAAGCTCGCGCTTACGCTCGACGCCAACGGCGCGGGCACGGTCACGCTCGACGCGCTGCCGTCCGTCTCGGTGCCGCACCGGCTCGCGACCGAGGCCACCTTTGCGGACCCGAACGGCGAGATCCAGACGATCCGCTCGTCGACGACGATCTGGCCGTCCGCGAACGTCGTCGGCATCCGCACCGCGGGCTGGGTGATCGCGGGCCGGCAGCTCGCCGCGCAGCTCGCGGTGCTCGACACCGCCGGCAAGCCGCGCGAAGGGGCGAAGGTCGCGGTGCGTGCGGTGCTGCGCAAGACGCTGTCGACGCGCAAGCGGCTGGTGGGCGGCTTCTACGCGTACGAGAACACCACGCAGCTCAGGGAGCTCGGCGAGGTCTGCTCGGGCAGCACGTCCGCCCAGGGACTCGTCGACTGCACGATCGAGCCGAAGCTCGAGCCCGGCGAGGCCGGCAACCTGATGCTGATCGCGCAGTCGGCCGACGCGCAGGGCCGCGTCGGGTCGGCCGCGACGTCGGTGTGGCTGTCGGGCCGCGGCGAGCTCTGGTTCGACGCCGAGAGCCAGGACCGCATGGACGTCGTGCCCGAGCGCAAGCGATACGCCCCGGGCGAGACCGCGCGGCTGCAGGTGCGCATGCCGTTCCGCTACGCGACCGCGTGGGTGTCGATCGAGCGCGAGGGCATCGTCGAGTCGCGCATCGTGCAGCTCGACGGGCGCAACCCCACGATCGAGCTGCCGGTGCAGCCGAACTGGGGGCCGAACGTCTACGTGTCGGTGCTCGCGGTGCGCGGGCGGCTGCGCGAGGTGCCGTGGTACTCGTTCTTCGTCTGGGGCTGGCGCGCGCCGGCCGAGTGGTACCGCGAGTGGAAGGAGTACGACAAGCTCGCCGCGCCCACGCCCACCGTCGACCTCGCCAAGCCGGCGTACAAGCTCGGCGTCGCCGAGATCGCCGTGGGCATCGACGGCCAGCGGCTGAAGGTCGAGGTGGTCCCCGACCGGCAGGACTACACGGTGCGCGGGCAGGCACGCGTCGCGCTGCGCGTCTGGCTGCCCGACGGCAAGCCCGCGCCCGCCGGCACCGAGATCGCGTTCGCCGCGGTCGACCAGGCGCTGCTCGAGCTCTCGCCGAACGCGAGCTGGAACCTGCTCGAGGCGATGATGCAGCGTCGCAGCTGGAGCGTCGAGACCGCGACCGCGCAGATGCAGGTCGTCGGGCGGCGCCACTTCGGGCGCAAGGCGGTGCCGGCCGGCGGCGACGGCGGGCGCAACCCCACGCGCGAGCTCTTCGACACGCTGCTCGCGTGGCAGCCGCGCGTGCTCACCGACGCGCAGGGTCGCGCGAGCGTCGACGTGAAGCTCAACGACTCGCTCACGCGCTTCCGGCTGGTCGCGGTCGCCGACTCGGGGCCCGGGTACTTCGGCACCGGCGACGCGACGATCCGCACGACGCAGGACCTGCAGGTGATCTCGGGCCTGCCGCTCGCGGTGCGCGAGGGCGACGCGTTCAACGCGATGGTCACGCTGCGCAACACGTCGGCGCAGCCGATGAAGGTGCAGTTCGAGGCGCGCGCGCAGGTCGCGGCGCCGGGGACGGGCGCCGCGACCGAGCTCGCGCCGCTGCAGCAGTCGGTCGAGCTCGCGGCGGGCGCGGCGACGACGCTCGCGCTGCCGGTGCGCGTGCCCGATCGGGCCGGCGAGCTGCGCTGGACGCTGCAGGCGAAGGACGCGGCGCGCGGCGTCACCGACCGCGTCGCGGTGCGCCAGGCGGTGGCGCCGGCGGTGCCGGTGACGGTGCGCCAGGCGACGCTCGCGCAGCTCTCGGCGCCGCTCGCGCTCCCGATCGCGATGCCCGAGGACGCGCTCGCCGGGCGCTCGCAGCTGCGCGTGGCGCTCGCGCCGACGATCGCGGGCTCGCTCGACGGCGTGCGCGACTGGTTCCTGCGCTATCCGTACGGCTGCCTGGAGCAGCGCGTGTCGAAGAGCGTGGGGCTCGACGACCGCGCGACGTGGGCCGCGCTGATGGAGCAGCTGTCGTCGTACGTCGACGCCGACGGGCTCGCGCAGTACTTCCCGGTGCGCGCCGGCGAGTCGCCCGGGGGCAGCGAGGTGCTCACCGCGTACCTGCTCGCGATCGCCCACGAGGCCGGGCTGCCGATCCCCGACGAGGCGCGCGACGCGCTGCTGCGCGGGCTGGCCGCGTGGGTCGACGGCCGGGTGCGCCGCAACGCGTGGAGCCCGCGCGCCGACGCGCCGGCGCGCAAGCTCGCGGCACTCGAGGCGCTGTCGCGCTACGGGCGCGCCACCCCGGCGATGGTCTCGTCGCTCGCGATCGAGCCGAACCGGCTGCCCGCGTCGGCGCTCCTCGACTGGATCGGCGTGCTCGGCCGCGTCGACGGCGTGCCGCAGCGCGGCGAGCGGCTCGCGCAGGCCGACGCGGTGCTGCGCGCGCGGCTGACGTACACCGGCTCGCAGCTCGTCTTCGTGCAGGAGGACCAGGACCGCTGGTGGTGGCTGATGGCGTCGGCCGACGCGAACGCGGCGCGCACGCTGCTGCACGCCACGCGCGACGCGGGCTGGAAGGACGACGCGCCGCGCGTGCTCGGCGGGCTCGTCGGGCGCCTGCGCCGCGGCGCGTGGGACACGACGACCGCCAACGCGTGGGGCACGGTCGCGATGCGCCGCTTCGCGGCCCGATTCGAATCGGTGCCGGTCGACGGGACGACGCGCGTCGTGCTCGATGGCGGGGGCGCTGCGGCGCAGGAGCGCACGCAGCGCTGGCCGGTCGCGTCGGCGGCGCCGGCGGGCGCGCCGTCGGCACCGGCCGCGGGCACGTCGTCCGCGGCCCCCGCGCCGACGCCGGCGGCGCCCGGCGCGGCGCCGGCCGCGACCGCTCCGATCGGTTCGCCGGGCGCGCTCGCCGCGGCCGCGCCGATCGTGCTCGCGCTCGGCGACGGCGAGTCGACGCTGCGCGTCGCGCACGAGGGCAGGGGCGCGCCGTGGGCGATGGTGCAGGCGCTCGCCGCGGTGCCGCTCGCGAAGGCGCAGTTCGCCGGCTATCGCCTCGCGCGCCGCGTCGAGGCCGTGCAGCGCAGGGTGCCCGACGCGTGGAGCCGCGGCGACGTCGTGCGCGTGCGCGTCACGATCGACGCCGCGCAGCCGATGACCTGGGTGGTCGTCGCCGACCCGGTGCCCGCGGGGGCCTCGGTGCTCGGCTCGGGGCTCGGGCGCGACTCCGCGATCGCGGCCGCCGACAAGGCGCCGCGCGAGGGCTGGGCGCCGACCTTCGAGGAGCGCGCGCCGGACGCGGTGCGCGCGTACTGGGAGTACCTGCCCGCGGGCACGCACCAGTTCGCGTACACGCTGCGCCTGAACCAGGACGGCGACTTCGGGCTGCCGCCCACGCGCGCCGAGGCGATGTACGCGCCCGAGGTGGCCGGCGAGCTGCCGAACGCGCGCGTGAAGGTGCAGCCTTGACCGGACGGCGGCCCGCGCGCGCGGTGCGCGCGCTGCTCGGCGCGGCGCTGGCCGCGGCCGCGCTCGCGCCGGCGGCGGCCGGCGTGCCGACGTTCGGCGAGGTGCGCGCCGCGTGGCGCTCGTCGGAGGCCACGCTCACGGACCGGCGCGGCGAGCCGCTGCAGACGCTGCGCGTCGATCCGGGCGTGCGGCGCCTGCAGTGGGTCCGCCTCGGCGCGGTGTCGCCCGCGCTGCGCGACGCGCTGCTGCGCTCCGAGGACCGGCGCTTCCTCGAGCACTCGGGCATCGACTGGGCCGCGGTCGGCGGAGCGATCGCCGGGGCGCTGTCCGCGGGGCCGGGCGCGCGCACGCCGCGCGGCGCCAGCACGATCACGATGCAGCTCGCCGGCCTGCTCGACGCCCCGGACCGCAGCGGCCGGCGCACCTGGCCGCAGAAGATCGACCAGGCGCTCGGCGCGCTCGCGCTCGAGCGCGCGTGGACCAAGGACCAGATCCTCGAGGCGTACCTGAACCTCGTGGGCTTTCGCGGCGAGCTCGTCGGCATCGCGGCGCTCTCCGAGCTGCTGTTCGGCAAGGACCCGGGCGCGCTCGACGCGCGCGAGGGGGCGCTCGCCGCGGCGCTGGTGCGCGCGCCCAACGCGCCTCCCGAGAAGGTCGCGCGGCGCGCGTGCCTGCTGCTCGGCGAGCTCGGCCGCGCCGGCGACTGCGCCGGGCTCGAGACGATCGCGGTCGCGGCGTTCGCGCACCGCGAGGCGTCGTCGCCGCTCGCGCCGCACCTGGCGCCGCACCTGGCGCGCCGCCTGCTGCGCGCGCCCGGCGAGACGGTGCGCAGCACGCTCGACGCGCGCGTGCAGCGGCTCGCGCGCGAGGCGCTCGCGCGCCACGTGCGCGAGCTGCGCGCGCGCAACGTCCACGACGGCGCGGTCGTCGTGATCGACAACGCCAGCGGCGACGTGCTCGCGTGGGTCGGCTCGAGCGGGCGCTCGTCGCAGGCGTCGCAGGTCGACGCGGTGCTCGCGCCGCGGCAGGCCGGCTCGACGCTCAAGCCCTTCCTCTACGCGCAGGCGCTCGCCGAGCGCCGCCTCACCGCGGCGTCGCTGCTCGAGGACCGCCCGCTCGACGTCGCGGTCTCCGGCGGGCTGTACGGGCCGCAGAACTACGACCGCGGCTTCAAGGGGACGGTGAGCGTGCGCACCGCGCTCGCGTCGTCGCTGAACGTGCCGGCGGTGCGCACCGCGCAGCTCGTGACGCCGGGCGCGTTCGTGCCGACGCTGCGCCGGCTCGGCATCGCGAGCGTCGACCGGCCCGGCGACCACTACGGCCTGAGCCTCGCGCTCGGCTCGGCCGACGTCACGCTGCTCGAGCTCGCGAACGCGTACCGCGCGCTCGCCAACGGCGGGCTGGCGTCGCCGGTGCGCACGCGCCTGGACGCGCCCGCGCCGGCCGCCGCGCCGGTGCGCGCGCTCGACGCCGCGGCGTCGTTCGTCGTCGCCGACGTCCTCGCCGACCGCAACGCGCGCGCGCTCACGTTCGGCTGGGACTCCCCGCTCGTGCTGCGCACGTGGGCGGCGGTGAAGACCGGCACCAGCAAGGACATGCGCGACAACTGGTGCGTCGGCTTCTCGCGCCGGTTCACGGTCGGGGTGTGGATCGGCAACGCGGCCGGCGAGCCGATGTGGGACGTCTCCGGCACGAGCGGCGCGGCGCCGGTGTGGGCGGACCTGATGCGCGAGCTGGTGTCGGCGCGCGACGAGCCGCCGCCCCAGCCGCCCGCGGGCCTCGTGCGCGTGCCGGTGCGCTTCGCCGGCGGCGTCGAGGCGGCGCGCGCCGAGTGGTTCCTCGCGGGCACCGAGCAGCGCGAGGTCGTGCGCGTGCCCTCCGGCGTGTCGCCGTCGATCGTCGCGCCGGTCGCCGGGACGATCGTCGCGCTCGACCCCGACATCCCGCCGGCGTCGCAGCGGCTGCGCTTCGCGTCCGACGGCGCCGGCGCGAACCCGCGCTGGTTCGTCGACGGGCGCGAGGTCGCGCGCGGCGCGCGCGCGTGGTGGTTCCCGATGCCGGGGCGGCACGCGCTCGAGCTTCGCAGCGCCGGCGGCGAGACGCTCGCCGCCGCGTCGTTCGAGGTGCGCGGCGCGCAGCGGCGCCCGCCGCGCGGGATCGCGACGTCGGCGGCGCGCTGACGCCGGCGCGCGCGCTCAGCGCGTCGCGTTCAGCAGGTTCGACGGCGAGTACTGGTCGGTGAGCACGCGCGTGCCGGGCGGCCAGCCGGACTCGACCCGGATCAGCGGCAGCAGCCACTGCGAGGACACGCCGAACGGCGCGAGCCGCGCGTCGAGCGCGCGCGCGTGGCGGGCGAGCTCGTCGGGGCCGGGCAGGCCGCCGGCGCGCAGCAGGATCACGCGATTGGCGCGCCGCGCCGAGTAGAAGTCGCCGAACACCGCGTGGTAGGTCGCCGACTCGTGGTCGTACAGCCGGCTGCCGGAGAACGTGTTGGCGGCGAGCACGCCGCGCTCGCCGAGCAGCGCGCGCACCTCGAGCAGGAACTCGCGCGTGAGCAGGTGCTCCGGGATGTACTCGTGGTCGAACGCATCGAGCACGACGAGGTCGTAGCGCTCGCCGCGGCGCGCGGCGCGCTTGACGAACACGCGGCCGTCCTCCTCGAACACGCGCGTGGCCGGCGTCGGCGCCCAGCCGAAGTACGCGCCGGCGACGCGCACCACCGCGGGGTCGATCTCGACCGCGTCGACGCGCGCGCCCGGAACGAGCTTCGCGAGCGCCGCCGGCAGCGTGCCGCCGCCCAGGCCGACGACGAGGATCCGCGCCGGGGCGGGCGCGAGGTACAGCGCGCCCATCATCATCTTCGTGTAGTCGAAGACGAGCCGGTCGGGCTCGGCCCGCGACATGCAGGTCTGGCGGCCGCCCGTGTGGCGCCCGAAGCGCATGCAGCGCTCCCCGGCCTCGTCGTAGACGACGATGTTGCGGTAGAGCGAGCGCTCCGTGTGCAGCACCTGCGCGCGTGCCGCCGCGGCGCACGCGAGTGCGAGCGCGCCCGCCGCGAGTGCCGCGCCGGCGCTAGGCCGCATCGGGCAGCGGCCCGCGGCCGGTCGCGATCGCCAGCACGCCCAGCGCCGCGGACACCGCGGCCATGCCGAGCAGGATCTGGTCGACCTCGAACAGCAGCACCAGCCAGAACGACGTGAGCAGCGTGCCGGCGGCACTGCCGAAGGTCGAGACGAAGTACAGCGAGCCGGCCGAGCGCCCGCTCGCGTGGACCTGCGTGACCAGCAGCCGCACCGCGTACGGCGACACGGTGCCCGAGATCGCGGTCGGCAGGAAGAAGAGCGCCGTCGACGCGACCAGCGACCCGTAGCGCGGGTCGTGGACGTGGTCGAAGATCCAGTCGAGCAGCGTCGTGCCCCACGCGACGACCGGCAGCGTCGCGACCGCCGCCGCGAGCAGCAGTGCGCCCAGGCGCGCCAGGCTCGGCGCGCGCAGCGAAAGGTGCCCGCCGGCGAGATACCCGACCGACAGCGCGAGCATGAACACGGTGATGACGCCGCCCCACACGTAGATGCTGTTGCCGAAGCTCGGCGCGAGCACGCGCCCGCCGAGCAGTTCGACCGCCATCACGTAGAAGCCGGACCAGCCGGCGATCGAGAAGACCAGGATCCTGCCCGCGATGCTCAACGCCCCCTCCCGCCGCCGCGCCGCCCCGGGCGCGTGCGACCCGCAGTAGACCAGAAATCCGGGGCCGGCAGGCGCGGGCGCGATTCTTGCGTGAAACGGAGCAGCCTTCCGGACCGACAGCCCCCTTTCGATGACTTCCGCCGCGCCGCGCCCCGACGAGAGCGATCCCCGCCGCTGGTACAGCACGAACCTGGTCGGCGTGCCGACCGGCGTGCTCGCGAGCCCGGAGTACAACCGGCACGCCCAGCCGCTCGCGATCACCGGCACCCGCGAGACGCACCCGGGGCTGTTCGCGCTGCTCGCCGGCTGCGCGGACGCGGCCGCGACCGCCGAGGTCTTCGAGCACTACATGGAGGTCGCGTTCGGGCTCGGCCGCCCGGATCCCGACGCGGCCCCGGCCGAGCGCCGGCGCCACCGCTCGAGCTACCTGAAGCTGCTGCAGGGCTGGGGCATCGAGTCGAACGACCCGCCCGGCGCGGTGCTCAAGGGCTGGGTCGAGAGCCGCTTCGGCCTCGTGCCGACGTTCCACAAGGCCGCGCTCGGCCGCTTCCCGTCGCCGGCCTGGGTCGCGTACCTCGAGGAGAAGGCCGGCAGCCGCTTCCACAACAACTGCATCAACCTGCAGATCGACCTGCTCTACGAGTACTGCCAGTGGACGCTCGCGCGCTTCGCGCCGCTCGGGCCCTCGCCGGTGCGCCTGTGGCGGGGCAGCAATCGCTGCGAGGAGCAGGTCGTCGACGGGGCGCTGCGCGCGCGCCGCTGCGTGATGCGGATGAACAACCTCGTCTCGTTCAGCCTCACGCGCGAGCGTGCCGAGACCTTCGGCGACTGGATCCTCGAGGCCGACGTGCCGGCCCCGAAGATCCTGTTCTATCCGGGGCTGCTGCGCGGTCGCGTGCTCAACGGCGAGGGCGAGGTGATCGCGATCGGCGGCGACTACGATGTGCGCACCGCGTACCTGTGACGCCCGGCGCCGGGAGCGAGCGCGTGCGCGCGCCTGATCCTGCGCGCCCGCAGGCGGCCGACGCGCTCGCCGACCGGGCGCTCGGCGCCTATCTCGGGCTCGCACTGGGCGACGCGCTCGGCGCGACCGTCGAGTTCATGACGCCGCGAGAGATCGCGGCCGCGCACGGCGTGCACCGGCGCATCGTCGGTGCCGGCTGGCTCAAGCTCGCGCCGGGACAGGTCACCGACGACACGACGATGAGCCTCGCGCTGGGACAGGCGATCGTCGACGCGCGCGGCTGGGACCTCGCGCGCGTCGCCGACGCCTTCGTCGCGTGGCTGCGCGGCAAGCCGGTCGACTGCGGCAACACCTGCCGCCGCGGCATCCGCCGCTACATGAACGACGGCAGCCTCGTGTCGGTGCCGTCCGAGGGGGACGCCGGCAACGGCGCGCTGATGCGCAACCTGCCGGTGGTGCTCGCGACGCTCGGCGACGCCGCCGCGTTCGAGGCGTGGTCGCTCGAGCAGGCGCGCTTCACCCACCATCACCCGCTGTCGGACGCGGCCACACTCGCGCTCGGCCGGATCGCGCGCGCGCTGCTCGCCGGCGCGCACACCGACGCGTGCCGCGCGATCGCCGCGAGCGCGGTCGAGCAGTGCCCACGACTGCGCTTCGAGCCGTACCCCGGCCGCGCCACCGGTTACGTCGTCGACACCGTGCAGACGGTGCTGCACTTCTTCTTCGCGCACGAGGACTTCGAGTCGGCGGTGGTCGGCGCGGTCAATCGCGGCGACGACGCGGACACGAACGGCGCGCTCGTCGGCATGCTCGCCGGCGCGCGCTGCGGCGCGCGCGCGCTGCCCCGCCACTGGCTCGACCGGCTCGACCCCGTGGTGCGCGCGCGGGTCGCGGTGCAGACGCGTGCGCTGCTCGCGGTCGCCGCCGCGCGAGCGGGCGCCGGCGAGGCGACCACGGGCGTGTCGGACGCGGGCGGCGCGGCTGCCGGCGAAGCGCGCACCTCGCCGGGCGACGCCCGCGACGGGTGATTCCGCCCGAGGAGGCGCGACACCGGCGCCGCCCGCGTGTCGGTATCCCGACACCGAAGTCCGACGATGTCGCGAACGCGACAGCCGGGGGAAGCGGACGCCCCCCGGAGGACACGGGTGGCACGCACCTTGCGTGCGCAGGGTGGCGAGGTCCGCGAATCCCCGCGGGCGCCGCACCCGGGCACGAAAGGGCGATCGATGGTCACGATCAACGACACCACGCTGCGCGACGGCGAGCAGACCGCCGGCGTCGCGTTCACCGCGGCCGAGAAGGTCGCGATCGCGCGCGCGCTCGATCGCATGGGCGTCGGCGAACTCGAGGTCGGGATTCCCGTGATGGGCGACGAGGAGTGCGACGTGATCCGCGAGATCGCGTCGCAAGGTCTGCGCGCGCGCCTGATGGTCTGGGGACGGATGAACGACGTCGACCTGAAGGCGTGCGCGCGCTGCCGCGTCGACATCGTCAACCTGTCGATGCCGGTGTCGGACCTGCACCTGGAGAAGAAGCTGCGGCGCAGCCGCGCGTGGGCGCTCGGCGTGATTGCCGACTTCGTGCCGCGTGCGCTCGACGTGCTCGGCTGCGACGTCGCCGTCGGCTGCGAGGACTCGTCGCGCGCCGACCCGGCGTTCCTGGCCGAGGTCGCGCGCACGGTGCAGCGCGCCGGCGCGAGGCGGATCCGCTTCGCCGACACGCTCGGCGTGCTCGACCCGTTCCAGACCTACGAGCGAGTCGCGGCGCTGCGCGCGGCCTGCGACCTCGAGATCGAGATCCACGCGCACGACGACCTGGGGCTGGCGACCGCGAACACGCTCGCCGCGCTGCGAGCGGGCGCCACGCACGCGAACACGACGGTCAACGGGCTGGGCGAGCGCGCGGGCAACGCGCCGCTCGAGGAGGTCGTGATGGCGCTGCGGCACCTGCACGGCGTGGGCACCGGTGTCGACCCCCGGCAGCTGCTCGAGGTCTCCGCGCTGGTCGCGCGCGCGAGCGGACGGCCGGTCGCGCCGAACAAGAGCATCGTCGGCGACGCGGTCTTCACGCACGAGTCCGGCCTGCACGTCGACGGCCTGCAGAAGGACGCGCGCACCTACCAGACGTTCCCGCCCGAGGAGATCGGGCGCTCGCACACGCTGATCCTGGGCAAGCACTCGGGTTCGGCGGGCGTGATGCGCGCGTACGCGCAGATCGGCCTGCCGCTCGACGACACGGCGGCGGCGCGGCTGTTGCCGCGCATCCGCGACCACGCGGTCGCGGCCAAGCGCCCGCCGCGCGAGGAGGAGCTGCGCCGCTTCTACCTCGAGGCGCTCGAGCGCGTGGCGTCGCACTGACCGTGGGCGCAGCGCGCGCGTTGCGCATCGCGATCGCGGCGCAGGACTCGGGCGCGGTCGCGGGCCACGCCGGCAAGGCGCGTCGCTGGCTCGTCTACGAGTGCGTGCCCGGCGCCCCGCTGCCCGCGCCGCACGCGGTCGAGCTGGCCCCCGCCCAGGTGTTCCACCACTTCCGCGACGACGGCCCGCACCCGCTCGACGGCGTCGACGTCGTCGTCGCGGGCAGCGCGGGCGACGGCTTCCTGCGCCACATGGCCCGCCGCGGCACCGAGGTCCTGCTGACCGGCGAGTCCGAGCCGCTGCACGCGCTCGAGCGCATCCTCGCGGGCGAGGCACTGCCGGACCGGCGCTTCGATCCGACGACCCTGCTCTGCAAGCTGCGCGACCTGTTCTCGCGCCACTGAAGCGCGCACCGTCCGTCCGTGCCGTCCGCCGGCGCGCAGCGTCGCCGGGTCCCCGGAAGTCTTCCGCGGCCGTTCGCGCGCATGACGTTCGTGCGTGTGCCATTCGCGACGTGGCAGTCCGGATTGTCGGGTTCCGCACAGCGCGGCAGGGGCCTGCCGAGCACCGGAGAATGCACGGAAATCCATTGCGAATCAGCGACTTGTGTCGCCCCGCGCGACCTGGCACGCAGGTTGCGTAGGCCTGTGTGCGCGGACTCGCATGTCTTGCCGACGCGGCGCCTGAAACGAAGACCAGATAGGCACGAGCGGCTGCATCAAGGATCGCGGAATTCGTCCCTTTCCAATCTTGACGCACAACCGGGAGTACTGACATGGCTGCACTCAGACAGATCGCCTTCTACGGCAAGGGCGGCATCGGCAAGTCCACGACCTCGCAGAACACGCTCGCGGCGCTGGCCGAGATGGGCCAGAAGATCCTGATCGTCGGCTGCGACCCGAAGGCCGACTCCACGCGGCTGATCCTGCACGCGAAGGCGCAGGACACGATCCTGTCGCTCGCCGCCGAGGCCGGCTCGGTCGAGGACCTCGAGCTCGAGCAGGTGATGAAGCTCGGCTACCGCGACATCCGCTGCGTGGAGTCCGGCGGCCCCGAGCCCGGCGTGGGCTGTGCCGGCCGCGGCGTGATCACGTCGATCAACTTCCTCGAGGAGAACGGCGCGTACGAAGGCGTCGACTACGTGTCGTACGACGTGCTCGGCGACGTGGTCTGCGGCGGCTTCGCGATGCCGATCCGCGAGAACAAGGCGCAGGAGATCTACATCGTGATGTCCGGCGAGATGATGGCGATGTACGCGGCCAACAACATCTCGAAGGGCATCCTGAAGTACGCGAACTCGGGCGGCGTGCGCCTGGGCGGCCTCGTGTGCAACGAGCGCCAGACCGACAAGGAGTACGAGCTCGCCGACGCGCTCGCGAAGAAGCTGGGCACGACGCTGATCCACTTCGTGCCGCGCGACAACATCGTCCAGCACGCCGAGCTGCGCCGGATGACGGTGATGGAGTACGCGCCCGACTCGAAGCAGGCCGACGAGTACCGCCAGCTCGCGCAGAAGGTCCACGCGAACGCCGGCAAGGGCGTGATCCCGACGCCGATCACGATGGACGAGCTCGAGGACCTGCTGATGGCCCACGGGATCATGAAGACGGTCGACGAGAGCCTGGTCGGCAAGTCCGCCGCCGAGCTCGCCGCGTGAGCCCGCGGCGCCCCACCCCACCTCCGAACGGAGCACGAGCATGAGCACCACGGTCGAGGACCGGAACGCCGCGAACAAGGCGCTGATCGACGAGGTCCTGAAGGCGTACCCGGAGAAGACCGCGAAGAAGCGGGCGAAGCACCTCGGCAGCTTCGAGGACGGCAAGGCCGACTGCGGCGTGAAGTCGAACATCAAGTCGCTGCCCGGCGTGATGACGATCCGCGGCTGCGCGTACGCGGGCTCCAAGGGCGTGGTGTGGGGCCCGATCAAGGACATGATCCACATCTCCCACGGGCCGGTCGGCTGCGGCCAGTACTCGTGGGCGTCGCGCCGCAACTACTACATCGGCACCACCGGGGTCGACTCCTTCGGGACGATGCAGTTCACGTCCGACTTCCAGGAGAAGGACATCGTCTTCGGCGGCGACAAGAAGCTGGAGAAGATCGTCGACGAGATCCAGCAGCTGTTCCCGCTGAACAAGGGCATCAGCGTGCAGTCCGAGTGCCCGATCGGCCTGATCGGCGACGACATCGAGGCGGTGTCGAAGAAGAAGGGCAAGGAGTACGGCGGGCACACGATCATCCCGGTGCGCTGCGAGGGCTTTCGCGGCGTGTCGCAGTCGCTCGGCCACCACATCGCGAACGACGCGATCCGCGACTGGGTGTTCGACAAGACCGACGCGAAGAAGAACGAGCTCGCGTCCACGCCGTACGACGTCGCGATCATCGGCGACTACAACATCGGCGGCGACGCGTGGTCCTCTCGGATCCTGCTCGAGGAGATGGGCCTGCGCGTGATCGCGCAGTGGTCCGGCGACGGCACGATCGCCGAGCTCGAGAACACGCCGAAGGCGAAGCTCAACGTGCTCCACTGCTACCGCTCGATGAACTACATCTCGCGGCACATGGAGGAGAAGTACGGGATCCCGTGGGTCGAGTACAACTTCTTCGGCCCGACGATGATCGAGAAGAGCCTGCGCGAGATCGCCAGCCACTTCGACGACCGCATCCGCGAGGGCGCCGAGCGCGTGATCGCGAAGTACCGCCCGCTGATGGACGAGGTGATCGCGAAGTTCAGGCCGCGCCTGGCCGGCAAGAAGGTGATGCTGTTCGTCGGCGGCCTGCGCCCGCGCCACGTGATCGGCGCGTACGAGGACCTCGGCATGGAGATCGTCGGCACCGGCTACGAGTTCGGCCACAACGACGACTACCAGCGCACCACGCACTACGTGAAGGACGGCACGCTGATCTACGACGACGTGACCGGCTTCGAGTTCGAGAAGTTCGTCGAGGCGGTCAAGCCCGACCTGGTCGGCTCCGGGATCAAGGAGAAGTACGTGTTCCAGAAGATGGGCGTGCCGTTCCGGCAGATGCACAGCTGGGACTACTCGGGCCCGTACCACGGCTACGACGGCTTCGCGATCTTCGCGCGCGACATGGACATCGCGATCAACAGCCCGGTGTGGGCGCTCGCGAAGGCCCCCTGGAAGCGCTGAACGAACGCCGCCCGCCGAACCCCCGCCAGGAGCAACGAACATGCCCCAGACCGCCGAACGCATCATCGACCACGAAATGCTCTTCCGCGAGCCCGAGTACAAGGAGATGCTCGCGAACAAGAAGACCGCCTTCGAGTTCAAGCCGCCGTCCGAGAAGATCGAGCACGTGATCGAGTGGACGAAGACCAGGGAGTACTGCGAGAAGAACTTCGCCCGCGAGGCGCTGACGATCAACCCGGCGAAGGCGTGCCAGCCGCTGGGCGCGGTCTTCGCGGCCAACGGGTTCGCGAAGACGCTGTCGTTCGTGCACGGCTCGCAGGGCTGCGTCGCGTACTACCGCTCGCACTTCTCGCGCCACTTCAAGGAGCCGACGTCGGCGGTGTCGTCGTCGATGACCGAGGACGCGGCGGTGTTCGGCGGCCTGAACAACATGATCGACGGGCTGGCGAACGCGTACAACCTCTACAAGCCCGAGATGATCGCGGTCTCCACCACCTGCATGGCCGAGGTGATCGGCGACGACCTCGACGCGTTCATCAAGAACGCCAAGCAGAAGGGCAGCGTGCCCGAGGACTTCGACGTCCCGTTCGCGCACACGCCCGCGTTCGTCGGCAGCCACGTCACCGGCTACGACAACGCGCTGCTGGGGGTGCTCAAGCACTTCTGGGACGGCAAGGCCAAGACCGCCGAGCCGCTCGTCCGGGTGCCGAACGAGTCGATCAACTTCATCGGCGGCTTCGACGGCAACGTGGTCGGCAACATGAAGGAGATCCGCCGCATCTTCGACGCCTTCGGCGCCGACTACACGATCGTGTGCGACCCGTCCGAGGTCTGGAACACCCCGACCGACGGCGAATTCCGCATGTACGACGGCGGCACGACCAAGGCCGAGGTCGAGCGCGCGCTGCACGCAAGAGCGACGATCGTGTTCCAGGAGTACAGCGCCGAGAAGACGATCACGTACCTGCGCGACAAGGGCCACGAGGTCGTCGCGCTGAACTGCCCGATGGGCGTCGCCGGCACCGACGAGCTGGTCGCGGCGATCTCGCGGCTCACCGGCAGGCCGGTGCCGGCGTCGCTCGAGCGCGAGCGCGGCCAGCTCGTCGACGCGCTCGCCGACAGCCAGTCGCACCTGCACGGCAAGCGGTTCGCGATCTACGGCGACCCGGACATGACGCTGGGCATGACGCGCTTCCTGCTCGAGCTCGGCGCCGAGCCGGTGCACGTGCTCGCGACGAACGGCGGCGAGGACTGGGCCGGGCGCGTGCGTGAGCTGCTCGCGTCGTCGCCGTTCGGCGCCGGGGGCAAGGCCTACCCGAAGCGCGATCTCTGGCACATGCGCTCGCTGCTGCACACCGAGCCGGTCGACTTCCTGATCGGCAACACGTACGGCAAGTACCTCGAGCGCGACTGCGGCGTGCCGCTGGTGCGGATGGGGTTCCCGATCTTCGACCGCCACCACCACCACCGCTTCCCGACCTGGGGCTACGACGGCGCGATGCGCGTGCTGGTGTCCCTGCTCGACGAGCACTTCGAGCAGCTCGACGCGAGCACGATCCAGACGTCGAAGACCGACTTCTCCTACGACATCATCCGCTGACGGACTGCCCGCGATGGCCAACATCACTTTCACGTCGCCCGCGATGGCGAAGGACCTGACGGTGTACGCGACCGCGGGGGACCGCCGCACCCTGCTCGCGGTCGCCCAGGACCACAAGGTGCCGATGCACTTCGAGTGCGAGAACGGCATCTGCGGCTCGTGCGCCTGCGAGGTCGCGGTGCTCGGCGCCAAGACGCCGCTGGGCGTGCACCTGACCGAGAAGGAGAAGGGCGTCCTGAAGCTCGCCGGCAAGCTCTCCGGCGAGCAGATCGCGGCCGCCGAGAACGACGACGAGCCGCCGCCGTGGCGGCTCGCCTGCCAGTTCATCGTCCGCGACGAAGACGTCGTCGTCAGGTTCTAGCCTCGCGAGGAGCCGGCCGTGGACGCACGCGTGAAGTCGAAGCTGCAGGTCGTGTTCGACGAGCCGGCCTGCGACAGGAACCAGGCCAAGGACGCGAAGTCGCGCAAGAAGGGCTGCACGCAGCAGCTCTCGCCGGGCGCCGCCGCCGGCGGCTGCGCGTTCGACGGCGCGAAGATCGCGCTGCAGCCGATCGCCGACGTCGCGCACCTGGTGCACGGGCCGATCGCGTGCGAGGGCAACTCCTGGGACAACCGTCACAGTGCGTCGTCGGGCCCGACGATCTACCGGACGGGCTTCACGACCGACGTCGGGGAGTTCGACGTGATCCACGGCGGCGAGAAGCGGCTCTTCAGGGCGATCCGCGAGATCGTCGAGAAGGTCGACCCGCCGGCGATCTTCGTCTACCAGACCTGCGTGACCGCGATGATCGGCGACGACATCGAGTCGGTGTGCCGGCGCGCTTCCGAGAAGTTCGGCAAGCCGGTGATCCCGGTGAACGTGCCGGGCTTCGCGGGGCCGAAGAATCTCGGCAACAAGCTCGGCGCCGAGGCGCTGCTCGACTACGTGATCGGCACCCGCGAGCCCGAGTTCACCACGCCGTACGACATCAACGTCATCGGCGAGTACAACCTGTCGGGGGAGCTCTGGCAGGTCCGGCCGCTGTTCGACGCGCTCGGCATCCGCGTGCTCGCGTGCCTGTCGGGCGACGGGCGCTACGCGGACGTGGCGTCGTCGCACCGCGCGCGCGCCGCGATGATGGTGTGCTCGAAGTCGATGATCAACGTCGCGCGCAGGATGCACGAGCGCTGGGGCATCCCGTACTTCGAGGGCTCGTTCTACGGCGTGTCGGACACGAGCGACACGCTGCGCAGCATCTGCCGCCTGCTGGTCGAGCGCGGCGCGCCGGCCGGGCTCGAGGAGCGCGCCGAGCGGCTGATCGCCGCCGAGGAGGCGCGCGCGTGGGAGCGCATCCGCGCGTACCGCGAGCGGCTCGCGGGCAAGCGCGTGCTGCTGATCACCGGCGGCGTGAAGTCGTGGTCGGTGGTCGCGGCGCTGCAGGAGGCCGGCATGGAGGTCGTCGGCACCAGCGTGAAGAAGTCGACGAAGGAGGACAAGGACCGCATCCGCGAGCTCATGGGCGGCGACGCGCACATGATCGACGACATGACCCCGCGCAAGATGTACAACATGCTGCGCGAGTCGCGCGCCGACATCATGCTCTCGGGCGGGCGCAGCCAGTTCGTCGCGCTCAAGGCGAAGATGCCGTGGCTGGACATCAACCAGGAGCGGCACTACGCGTACGCCGGCTACGAGGGGATGGTCGAGCTCGTCCGGCAGATCGACAAGGCCCTCGTCAACCCGGTCTGGGGCCAGGTGCGCGCGCCCGCGCCCTGGGACGACCCGGCCGAAGCGTCGGCCTGAGGAGCGCGCGATGGCGAGGATCCTCGAGCCGAAGAAGGCCTGCGCGGTCAACCCGCTGAAGATGTCGCAGCCGCTGGGCGCCGCGTACGCGTTCATGGGAATGGACTCGTGCATGCCGCTGATGCACGGCTCGCAGGGCTGCACGTCGTTCGGGCTCGTGCTGCTGGTGCGCCACTTCAAGGAGGCGATCCCGCTGCAGACCACCGCGATGAACGAGGTGACGACGATCCTGGGCGGCACCGACAACCTCGAGCGCGCCCTCGTGAACATCCGCGAGCGCGCCAGGCCGAAGCTGATCGCGATCTGCTCGACCGGGCTCACCGAGACCAAGGGCGACGACGTGGCGGGCGACCTCGCGCTGATCCGCGCCCGCCGGCCCGAGCTCGCCGACACCGCGCTGGTGCACGTCTCGACGCCCGACTACGTCGGCGCGTTCGAGGGCGGATTCGGCGCCGCGGTGGCCGCGCTCGCGCGCACGTTCGTGCAGCCGACGGCCGATCGCGTCGCCACGCAGGTCAACCTGCTGCCCGGCGCGCACCTGACGCCGGCCGACGTCGACGAGCTGCGCGGGCTGTGCGAAGCGTTCGGGCTGCACCCGATCGTGCTGCCCGACGTGTCCGGCTCGCTCGACGGCCACATCCCCGACGACTGGCGCGGCACGACGCTGGGCGGCACGACGCTCGCGCAGGTCGAGGCGATGGGCGCGTCGGCCGCGACGATCGCGATCGGCGAGCACATGCGCGCCGCGGCCGCCGAGATCGCCCGCGCCGCCGGCGTGCCGTACACGGTGCTCGACCGGGTCACGGGCCTGGCGGCGTGCGACACGCTGCTCGCGACGCTCTCGACGATCGCGGGGCGGCGCGTGCCGGACCGTCTGCGCCGCCAGCGCAGCCAGCTGCAGGACGCGATGCTCGACGGGCACTTCCACTTCGGCGGCGTGAAGGTCGCGATCGCCGCCGAGCCCGACCTCCTGGTCGCGGTCGGGTCGCTGCTGCACGAGATGGGCGCCGAACTCGCGTGCTGCGTGACGACGACGGCGTCGCCGGCGCTGGCGCGGCTGCCGGCGGACACGGTCACGGTCGGCGACCTCGACGATCTCGAGCGCGGCGCCGCCGCCGCCGGCTGCGGGCTGCTGGTCACGCACTCGCACGGCCGCCAGGCGTCCGAGCGCCTGGGGCTGCCGCTCGTTCGCGTCGGCATCCCGATGTTCGACCGCATCGGCAACCAGCACCGGGTGTCGGTCGGCTACCGCGGCACGATGTCGCTGATCTTCGAGATCGGCAACGTGCTGATCGACCGGGTGCCGCACGCGGCGCCCGACGCCTGGCCGCTGCCCGTCGCGTCGCTCGCGGCGGCCGCCCCCCTCACCGCCTGAAGGAGCCCCGATGAAAGTCGCCTTCGCCACCCAGGACCGGCAGCGCGTCGACGCGCACTTCGGCTGGGCCCGGCACCTCGCCGTCTACGACGTCACGCCCCGGGGCTGCGAGTGGCTGCAGACCTTCGACTTCGACGGCGAGCTGCAGGAGGACGGCGACGAGGACAAGCTCGCGCCCAAGCTCGCCGCGATCGGCGACTGCGCGATCGTCTACGTCGCCGCGATCGGCGGGTCGGCGGCGGCACGCGTGGTCGCGCAGAGGATCCATCCGGTCAAGGTCTCGAGCCCGGAGCCGATCCTCGACGTCCTCGAGAAGCTGCAGGCCGTGCTCGCCGGCACGCCGCCGCCGTGGCTGCGCAAGGCGCTCGCCAAGGGCGAGGCTCGCCGCGCCGACTTCGAGGACGAGGAGCCCGCCCGTGGCTGAGCCCGGGACCGCCGCGGCCGTCGCGAGCGCCGCCCCCGACGTGGCGCTCGCCCACCCCTTCGTGCGCGAGCTCGTCAAGGTGCTGCGCGCGCAGGACGCGCACGGCGCGTGGGACGGCAAGTCCGACACGACGCTGCTCGCGCCGTACGTGCTCGACGCCGCCGCGCGCCGCGAGCTCCCGATCCTCGGCGACCCCGACCCCGAGACGCTGTGGCGGCTCGAGCTCTTCTACAACGCGGTCGGCCTGGCGATCGAGCGCGAGACCGGGATCATGGTCACGCCGCTGATGAAGATGCACCACGAGGGCTTCGGCCGGATGGTGCTCGCCGCCGGGCGCCTGATCGTCGTGAATCGGCAGCTGCGCGACGTCCACCGCTTCGGCTTTCCGACGCTGGCGAAGCTCGCCGACGCGGGCGCGAAGCTCGTCGCCGACGGCGTGACGATGATCCGCACCTTTCCCGAAGTGGCCCGCTGGGGAGCCTGACGTGACGACGACCGACGAAGCGAAGGCGACGCTCAGGCGCCTGAACGCGCAGGCGGTGCAGGCGAAGATGGACCTGCACGACCTGTCCGAGGAGCTCCCGACGAACTGGGAGCGCATTCTCGAGACCGCGCAGCGCGCGTACGACGCGCACCGGGCGCTCGCGCAGGCCCGCAAGGACGCCGCGGCCGCGGCCGGCGCCTGATCGCACCCGCCGCCCGCGCGTGCCCGCCCTTCCGGAGATCCCCACGATGAGCACCTTCTCGGTCACCCTGCCCAGCGGCGAGGTCTGGACGCCGACGTTCGTCCGGAGCATCGACGAGGCGAAGTGCATCGGCTGCGGCCGCGGCTTTCGCGTGTGCCCGCGCGGCGTGCTCGAGCTCGTCGCGCTCGACGAGGACGGCGAGCGCCTCGCGATCGACCCCGACGGCGACGACGACGAGGAGTACGAGAAGAAGGTGATGACGATCGCGCACCGCGAGCGCTGCATCGGCTGCACCGCGTGCTCGAAGATCTGCCCGAAGAAGTGCTACACGCACTCGGCGCAGGAGGCGGCGATCGCGTAGGCCCGGGCTGCGCGCCGCGGGCGCGCGCCGGCCGGGGCCGCCGGGACGGCCAGGGCAGCCTCGGCGGCGCGCGCCGCCCGGCGGTGCCGCTCAGGCCGGGACCGCCTGCGCCAGTGCGCGTGCGACCTCGGGCAGCGGTGCCTCGATGCGCCCGATCGACTGCTCGGCCAGGAAGCGCGCCTCCATGCGCGTGAGCGGGTCCGGCAGCACCGCCCAGTGGCGCGCGCTCGAGCGCTTCGTCACCTGGCGCGCGAACGCGCGCCAGAGCTGGTCGTCGAAGCGGCAGCCGAGGAAGAGGAAGCCCCGGCCGCTGCGCAGCGCCTGGACGACCGGCGGGATCGGAGTCTGGATGTCGATCTCGGTCAGCACCTCGACGAAGTCGGCGTCCGAGACGAGGTAGTTCGACGCCGGGCGGCGCCCGCCCATCGGGCGGTACAGCACGGTGCGCCAGTCGGGGTCGGGCGCGTCGAGCGCCCGGCCGGCGGCGTCGTACGCGCGCGTCCAGGTCCCGAAGTGCTCGGACTGCGACAGGCCCTGGAGCTCGCCCCACTCGCCGCCGTCGAGCGTGGCGGCGAGCGCGGCGCGCATCGTGTCGTCGTACCAGGTGTCGACGACGAGCGGCGGCGCGAAGCGCGCGATGGCACGGTGCAGGGCACCCGGCTCGGGCACCGTCGTGAACGCCTCGTCCATGCGCGCCACCAGGGTCTTGCGGTGCTTGAAGTTCTCGATGAACTGCGCGGCCTGCGTCAGGCGCTGGCGGATCTTGTGGGGCACCGACGCCTTCGCCGTGATCGTCGCGACGAGTTCCAGCGGCGACGCGGGCACCGGGGGGCCGCCGGCGAGCGCGAGCATGCCGGGCCCGAGGTAGGGGACGACGCGCCCGGTGCGCAGGCCGGCGGTGACTTCCTCGAGTGCTCGTTCGTTCGCGTCCATCGGGGCCTCGCGCGGGGGGGATGCGGTGACGGGGTCAGAGGTAGATCGCGGCACCGGCACCGACGTTCGTCGCCGAGTCCTTCAGCGCCTCGACGACGTGCGCGACCGCGTCGTCGTCGAGGCCGCCGTGCAGCGGCAGCGCGAGCGCCCGGTCGGCGATGCGCTCGGTGTCGGGCAGCTGGCCGCGCAGGCATCCGTGACGGTCCTCGTAGTGGAACTGCCGGTGAAGCGGCGTGCAGACCGCGGCGGCCTCGACGCCCTGCGCATCGAGGTCGTCGACCATCTGTGCGCGGGCGCTCGCGCCGAAGCGCCGGCCCAGGTGCACCACGTAGAGCATCCAGTGGACCTCGTCGATGTCGGGTCCGAGGTAGGGCGGCTTGATGCCCTCGAACGACTGGACGTGGAGCCGGTACAGGCCTTCGACGTGCTTGCGGCGCGCGAGGATCTCGTCGATGCGTTCGAGCTGAGCGATGCCGAGCCCGGCGGCGAGCTCGCCGATCCCGGCCTGCAGCGGCACGCGCGCGCCGACCGACACCGAGCCGCGGTCGGCGAGGCGGCGCTCGCGCAGGTAGGCGAGCTCGCTCGCGAGCGTGGGGTCGTCCGTGACGACCATCGCCCCCTCGCCGCAGCACAGCGCGCCCGGCTGGGAGAAGTCGAACACCGCGACGTCGCCGAAGCCGCCGACCAGCCGCCCCAGGTAGCGCGAGCCGATCGCCTCGGTGCTGTCCTCGATCAGCAGCAGCCGGTGCTCGTCGGCGAGCGCGCGCAGCTCGCGCCACGCCGCCGGGTGCCCGTTCGTGTTCCCGGCGAGGATCGCCCGGGTCGCCGGGCCGACGCGCGCCGCCGCCTTGCGCGCGGACAGGCAGCCCGACCAATAGTCGATGTCGGCGAACACCGGCACCGCGCCCGCGAGCGTGATCGCGTGCGCGACCTGGTGCCACGCGTAGGCGGACGTGATCACCTCGTCGCCCGGCCCGATCCCGGCCGCGCGCAGCGCGAGCCAGGTGCCGATCGTCCCGCTGGCGACCGCGACCCCGTAGCGCCGCCCGACCCAGTCGGCGAACATCGACTCGAAGGCCTCGACGAGCGGGCCGCCCGAGAGCCGGCCGCAGCCGAGTGCCGCCGCGACGAGCGCCCGCTCGCGGTCGCCGACGTCGGGCTCCGACAGCCAGATCCGGTCATCGTTCTTCATCGCGTGCTCCGTTGTCCGAGTCAGGCGTCGCCGCCCAGGATTCGGCGCGCCTCGACGGTGATCGGCAGCGCGGTGTCGGTCGCCAGCTCGGGCAGCTCGAGCACCCAGCCGTTGGCCAGCGTCACGCAGCCGCCCCACATCGCCTCGCGCTCCATCGCCACGATCGGCTCCTCGAGGTCCTTCTTGGCCACGTAGGCCGACAGCGATCCCTTCGGGGTCCTGCGGATCATCACTTTCATCACGGTCTCCGTGGAAGTCGGGGTCAGGCGGCGAAGGCCGGGGCGCCCTGCACGTGCTCGGCGACCGCCGCCCGCAGCACCGGCACCGCGGCCGCGAGCGCGTCGTCGATCTGCGCGCGGGTCGTGGTGCCGGACAGCGAGAAGCGCACCGCGGCGAGCGCGGCCTCGGCGGGCACGCCCATCGCGAGCAGCACGTGCGAGGGCTCGGTGCCCCCCGACGAGCACGCGGACCCGGACGACGCGACGACGCCCGCGCGCTCCAGGCGCGTGAGCACCACCTCGGCGGGCACGCGGCCGAAGCGCATGCAGCTCGTGTTCGGCAGGCGCTCGCACGCCCGCCCGTACACCTCGACGCCCGGCACCGCGCGGGCCAGCTCGCGCTCGAGCCGGTCGCGCAGCAGGGTCACGCGCGCCGACGACTCGAGCAGCGCGGGCTCGCCGAGCACCGCGCGCGCGGCGGCCGCGAAGCCGGCGATCGCCGGCAGGTTCTCGGTGCCGCCGCGCCGCCCGCGCTCCTGCGCGCCCGGCAGCAGTGCCGGCCAGGCGATCCCGGGGCCCACCAGCAGCGCGCCGACCCCCTTCGGGCCGTGCAGCTTGTGCGCGGACACCGACGCCAGGTCGGCGCCGCAGTTGGAGAAGTCGAAGCCGAGCTTGCCGACGCGCTGGGTCGCGTCGACGTGCAGCAGCGCCCCGTGCGCGTGCGCCGCCTGCGCGAGCGCCTCGATCGGCATCAGCACGCCGGTCTCGTTGTTCGCCGCCATCACCGACACCAGCGACACGCGCTCGTCGATCGCGTCGACGGCCGCGGCGAGGTCGAGCGAGCCGTCGCGGTTCAGCGGCAGCACGCCGACGTCCGGCAGCCGCCGGGCGAAGGCCAGCAGGCCCGCGTGCTCGGCCGCGGACACCAGCACCCGCGGGCGGTGGGCGCGCGCGGCCGCGCCGGCGAGCGCCATCGCGTTCGCCTCGGTCGCGCCGCTCGTGAAGACGATCTGCGCGGGCTTGCATCCGAGGTGGGCGGCGATCGTCGCGCGTGCGGCTCCCAGGCGCGCGCGCGCCGCGTCGCCCGGCCCGTGCTTCGACGAGGGGTTCGCCCACTCGCCGGCCATCGCCGCCGCGACCGCCTCGACGACGGCCGGCAGCGGCGCGGTCGTCGCATTGCTGTCCAGGTAGACGGGAGTCTTCACGATCGTCATGGCCAGAAGATCCGCTCGGGGTCGCTGTTGAGCATCGCGGCGAGCTCGTCGAGCGAGCCGTCGAGCGCGTAGAGGACCCAGGACTCGCGCGCGTGGTCGCGCCGCTCGAGTTGCCAGCCGTCGGCGGTGCGCAGCAGCCGCGCGATGCGGATGACGCCGCCGTCGGGGTCCACGTTGCGCGAGCAGCACGGGGCGCTGACCTCGTAGCCGCCGGCCACCGCGCTCACCCGCGCGCGCACGTAGCGGTAGCGCGAACGCGAACGCAGCGAGCGGGCGAGCCGCGCGCGCTCGAAGTCGAGCACCGCGCCGCGCGGGGCGGGCGGCGCGCCCGAACCTGCGGCGCGTTCAGACGGCGCGTTCATCGCCGCCCGCGCGCGGGCCGACCGCGCGCGCGCCCAGTCCGGCGAGCTGCGCGGCGCGCTCGCCGAGCCGCTCGAGCACGTGCGGCGGCAGCCGGTCGATCGACACCAGCTCGCGCGCCTTCATCCCGACGAGCACGCCGCGCTCCGCGAAGTCGACCGCGTACACGTAGTACTGCTGCAGGAAGGTGCCGATCGAGCTCACCCAGCCGACGTCGCCGCGCTGAACGAGCGGGTCGCCGACGTCGCGCCCCGGGTAGGTGCCGTCGTTGCGGATGACGTAGCGGCTCACCACGCGCTCGCCGATCTCGAACGCCGGCGCGCCGTCGAGCTCGACGTCGTCGTGGTCGTTGCGATCGTCGCTCATGCCCGCGCCTGCCGCTTCAGCGCACCCGGATCGAGCGCACGTCGATCTTCACGACGCCGGCCGGGGCCGCCGCATTCGAGCCGCACGCGCACGCGGGGGGCCCGGCGAGCGCGAAGACGAGCCCGGACTGGGTCGGCGTGTCGGCGAAGTCGATCGTCGCTCCATCGAGCAGCGCGAGGCTCGCGCCCGAGACGAACAGCGTCGTGTCGTCGAGCAGCACGATCTCGTCGCCGCGGGCGGGCGCCGGCTCGACGCTGAAGCTCGACTGCACGCCGGAGCAGCCGCCCGGAATCGCCTCGAGGCGAAAGCCCGCGCCGGCGGGCTGGCCCGAGAAGCGGACCATGCGCTGCATGAAGCGGCGCGCGGCGGGGGTCACGGTGACGTTCAGCGTCATGGTCGGGCACTCCCTGCGGCGGCGCTCAGACCTTGACGATGCAGCCGTCGACCGGGCACACCGCGACGCACTGCGGCGCGTCGAAGTGTCCGTCGCACTCGGTGCACTTGGCGGCGTCGATGACGAACGTGCCGCTCTTCTCGCGGATCGCGTCGTTCGGGCACTCGGGCTCGCACGCCGAGCATCCGGTGCACTCCGCGCTCTTGATCTTCATCACCATGACGGCTCTCCTGTCGGGTTCGGTTTCGGGTTCGGTTTCGCTTCGGGACGGGGTGAGGCCGGGGTCCTGGCGGGGCTCACGCGACGGCGGTGAACGCGCCCTGGCGGATCGCGGCGTCGGCTCGCGCGCGGGGCTCGATCTCGCCGCGCGCGACGCGCTCGCACCAGCCGGCGAACCAGCGCAGCGCCGCGGCCTCGATGAACTCGTGCGCGAACTCGACCACCGGCTCGATGCCCGCGGCGCGCAGCTCCTCGCGCGGGCACGCCCCGATCTTCGAGACCAGCACCGCGTGGCAGTCGGCGATCGCGGCGACGATCGACGGCAGCTGCTCGTCCTCGCCCCAGCCGCCCTGGCAGTACTGGTCGACGCGCCGGTGGCCGACGAACTTCACGCCCGACGCGCCCACTTCGTACACCTGGAATTCGGTCGCGTGCCCGAAGTGCCGGTTGACGCGCCCGCCGCCTTCGGTCGCGACCGCGACGAGCACCGGACCCGCGGGGACCGCAGCGGCGTGCGAAGCCGCGCGGTCGGCCGGGCCGCCCTCGACGTCGGAGGCTTCGGCGCCGGCGCCGGCGACGACCGCGAGCGCATCGCGCCCGGCGCGCGCCTGCGCGTCGCGCGCACGCTCCACGTCCTCCTGGTAGCGGCGCCGCGCGTCGGCGTCGTAGGCGATCTCCATCTTCTCGATCCGCTCGAGCGTGAACGCCTCGCCGCGGTCCTCGCCGAGCAGGCCGACTGCGTCGGCGCGGCACTGCCGGCAGTGCCGCATCAGGTTGGCGCCGCCCGCGCACGCGTCCTGCGCCGCCTTCAGTTCCTGCGCGGTGGGCCCGCGCTGGCCGCTCAGGCCGAAGTGCGTGCCGTGCTCCGGCGCCGAGATCAGCGGCATGATGTTGTGCAGGAACGCGCCGCGCGCCCTGACCGCGCGATTGACCTCGACGAGGTGCTCGTCGTTGACGCCGGGGATCAGCACCGAGTTGATCTTCACCAGCACGCCGCGCGCCGCGAGCCGCTCCAGGCCCAGCAGCTGGCGCTCCGACAGGATGCGCGACGCCTCGCGGCCGGTCACGCGCCGGTGGTCCCAGAAGATCCACGGGTAGATCTTCTCGCCCACCGCGGGGTCGACCATGTTGATCGTGATCGTCACGTGGTCGACGTTGCACGCCACGATCTCGTCGATCATGTCCGGCAGCGCCAGCCCGTTCGTCGACAGGCACAGCCGGATGTCCGGCGCCACGCGCTGGAGCGTGCGGAAGGTCTCGAACGTCTTCTTCGGGTTGGCGAGCGCGTCGCCCGGGCCCGCGATGCCCAGCACGGTCATCTGCGGGATCTCGCTGGCGACGGCGAGGACCTTCTTCACCGCCTGCTGCGGCGTCAGCCGCGCGGACACGACGCCGGGGCGCGACTCGTTCGAGCAGTCGTACTTGCGGTTGCAGTAGTTGCACTGGATGTTGCAGGCCGGCGCGACCGCGACGTGCATGCGCGCGTAGTGGTGATGCGCCTGCTCCGAGTAGCACGGGTGGTTCTTCACCTTGTCCCAGACCGCCGGCGGGAGGTCTTCGGGGCCGCCCTGCGCGCCGCACCCCGAGCGTCCTGCGCCGCCGCTGCCCGAGCAGCCGGCCGCGTCCGCCGCGGGCTGCGAGAGCGCCGCGCCGCGCGACTTCAGCGCGCCGACCCGGAGGTAGGCGATGGCGGGGGCGGCGGTGGTCGCGGACATCGCGGGCTCCTGGTCGGGGTGCGGAAGACGACGCGTTGCCAACCTCCTTGCGATTTCCGTGCCACGTCGCGAACCCCTTGCGAATCAACGCGTTGACGCGCCGCTGGGCGCCCTTGCCGGATGTCGCGGAACCGACAAACGCGACAAAGGCGACACGGCGACCCGGACGTCGCCGAATCGGGCCATCGGACACCGCCGCACTCTGGAGCGCGGGTCGCGGCCGGGCCCGGCGCGCGCGGGTGGCACAGCGTTTGCATCGAGGGTGTCGAGAACTCCGAGACGACCGACACGCGGACCCCGACATGGACGACCTGATCTCACGGCTGGCCCGGCTCTCGTCGGCCGAGGAATTCCTGGATTTCTTCGGCCTCGAGTACTCGCCGCGCGTGGTGGACGTGAACCGGCTCCACATCCTGAAGCGGTTCCGCCAGTACCTGCGCGCGACCGATGCGCTCCCGGGGGACGACGGCCGCGCGCTGTTCGCCGCGTACCGCTCGCTGCTCGCGCGCGCCTACGACGACTTCGTGCGCTCGACGCCGGCGCGCGAGAAGGTGTTCAAGGTCTTCCAGGACGCCGACGGCCGGCGCGTTCCGCTCGACGCGCTGCGCGCCGACCTCGCGCGGCGGCGCGCGGCGTCCGGCGCCGCGCCCGCGACGGTCGTGGCGGTGCACCCGGCGGCGCCCCCCGAACCCGCGCGCGCGCCCGAGCGCGCCCGCGCCTGATCCCGCGCAGGAAGCCTCCCCATGCACATCGTCGTCTGCATCAAGCAGGTCCCGGACTCCGCGCAGATCCGCGTCCATCCGGTCACCAACACGATCATGCGCCAGGGCGTGCCCGCGATCGTGAATCCGTACGACCTCTTCGCGCTCGAGGAGGCGCTGCGGCTGAAGGACCGCCTGGGCGGCAAGGTCACGCTGCTGTGCATGGGCCCGCCCCAGGCCGAGGACGCATTGCGCAAGTGCCTGTCGTTCGGCGCCGACGACGCGGTGCTCGTCACCGATCGCGCATTCGCCGGCGCGGACACGCTCGCGACGTCCTACGCGCTGTCGTGTGCGATCCGGGCCATCGGGCGCTCGCTCCCGGTGGACCTCGTCTTCACCGGCAAGCAGACGATCGACGGCGACACCGCGCAGGTCGGGCCGGGCATCGCGAAGCGCCTCGGGCTGCAGCTGCTCACGTACGTGTCGCGGATCGCCGACGTCGACCCGGCGGGGCGCAGCATCCGCGTCGAGCGCCGCGCCGAGGGCGGGGTGCAGGTGCTGCAGACCACGCTGCCGGCGCTGGTCACGATGCTGGAGAACACCAACGAGATGCGCTTCGCGAGCCTCGAGGACATGGTCGAGTCGGCGCGCCGCCCGGTGCACAAGTGGAACAGGGACGCCGCAGGCATCGACGACCCCGCGAAGATCGGCCTGAAGGGCTCGCCGACCGTGGTCAGCAAGGTCTTCGGCCCGCCGCCGCGCGCCGAGCGTTGCGAGCTCGAGACGGCCGACGAGGCGTCGGTGAACGACGCGGCGCTCGCCGTCGTGGCCAAGGTCTTCGCGCGCGCGCCGCTGCTCGAGCGCGACCTCGCCGCCCGCGCGCTCGCCTGATCCCCCGCCCGCCCCCCGACGAGGACGCCCGTGAGCGAAGACACCGCCCCGAAGAGACCCGCCGGCCGCGCCGGCCGCAACACCGAGCTGCCCGAGCACCTGAAGTCGTTCAAGGGCGTGTGGGTGTTCGTCGAGCACGATCGCGGCCGCGCGCACACGGTGTCGTGGGAGCTGATCGGCGAGGGCCGCAAGCTCGCCGACAGCCTCGGCGTGCCGCTCGCGGGCGTGCTGCTCGGCGGCCCCGGCGAGCCGCTCGACGCGTTCGCCGCCGACGCGTTCGCCTACGGTGCCGACCACTGCTACGTGGTGCGCGACCCGGTGCTCGCCGGTTACCGCAACGACCCGTTCACGCGCGTGCTGACCGGGCTCGTGCAGCGTTACCAGCCGGAGATCGTGCTGCTCGGCGCGACGACGATGGGGCGCGACCTCGCGGGCTCGGTCGCGACGACGCTGCAGACCGGCCTGACCGCCGACTGCACCGAGCTGAAGATCGACGGCGCGACGCGCGCGCTCGCCGCGACGCGGCCGACCTTCGGCGGCTCGCTGCTGTGCACGATCATGACGCTCGCGGTCCGGCCGCAGATGGCGACGGTGCGCCCGCGGGTCATGAGGATGCCCGCGCGCGACGACGCGCGCCGCGGCGAGATCGTCGACGTGTCCAGCCGGCTCGCCGAGGACGACGTCGTCACCAAGCTGCTCGACTTCGTCCCGGACGCCGCGACGGACGCGATCAACCTCGCCTACGCGGACGTGATCGTCGCCGGCGGCAAGGGCCTGCGCCACGCCGAGAACTTCCGCCTCGTGCGCGAGCTGGCGCGGGTGCTCGGCGGCGAGGTCGGCGCCACGCGCCCGGTCGCGCAGGCCGGCTGGGTCGAGGCCGAGCGGCAGGTCGGGCAGACCGGCAAGACCGTGCGCCCGCGCCTGTACATCGCCGCCGGCATCTCGGGCGCGGTCCAGCACCGCGTCGGCATGGAGGGCGCCGACGTGATCGTCGCGATCAATTCGGACCCGAACGCGCCGATCTTCGGCTTCGCGCACTACGGGATCGTCGGCGACGCGCTGCGCGTGCTGCCGGCGCTCACCGAGGCCTTCCGCGACCACCTGGCGCAGCGCGCCCGCCGCGCCGCGTGAGCGCACTTCCGACCCTCGAGGAGCCGCAGCGATGAAGGAGAGATTCGACGCGATCGTCGTCGGCGCCGGCCCGTCCGGCAACGCCGCCGCGTACACGCTGGCCAGGGCCGGCCTGAAGGTGCTGCAGATCGAGCGCGGCGAGTATCCCGGCTCGAAGAACGTGCAGGGCGCGATCCTGTACAGCGACGCGCTCGAGCGCATCATCCCGGACTTCCGCGACGACGCGCCGCTCGAGCGCCACGTCGTCGAGCAGCGGCTGTGGGTGCTCGACGACGACTCCTTCGTCGGCACGCACTTCCGCAGCGACGCGTTCAACAGGCCGCCCCACAACCGCTACACGATCATCCGCGCGCAGTTCGACCGCTGGTTCTCGTCGAAGGTGCGCGAGGCGGGCGCGCTCGTGATCTGCGAGACCACGGTCGAGGCGCTGCTGATGGAGGGATCGCGCGTCGTCGGCGTGCGCTGCGACCGCGCGGGCGGCGACGTGCTGGCCGACGTCGTGATCCTCGCCGACGGCGTGAACTCGGTGCTCGCGCGCAAGGCCGGGCTGCGCGAGGAGATCGCGCCGGGCAACGTCGCGCTCGCTGTCAAGGAGATCCTCTTCATGCCCGAGGAGGTCCTCCAGAGCCGGTTCAACGTCGGCGAGCACGAGGGCGTCGTGATCGAGATGGCCGGGAAGATCACCGACGGCATGGTCGGCACCGGATTCCTGTACACCAACAAGGACTCGCTGACGATCGGCGTGGGCTGCATGCTCTCGGACTTCCGCGGCAACCCGAACCGGACCGCGCCGTACCAGCTGCTCGAGCGCATGAAGCGGCACCCGTCGATCGCGCCGCTGGTCGACGGCGGCGAGATGAAGGAGTACTGCGCGCACCTGATCCCGGAGGGCGGGTACTTCGCGGTTCCGAAGGTGCACGGCGACGGCTGGATCATCGTCGGCGATTCCGGCGGCTTCGTGAACGCGGTTCACCGCGAGGGTTCGAACCTGGCGATGACCACCGGGCGCCTGGCCGCCGAGACCGTGATCGAGGCGCGCGCCGCCGGCCGGCCGATGAGCGAGCGCGTGCTCGCCGCCTACCGCCGGCGGCTCGACGACAGCTTCGTGATGAAGGACCTGCGCAAGTACCGTCACATGCCGAAGCTGCTGGAGACCAGCCCTCAGTTCTTCGACGCCTACCCCGGCCTCGTGACCGGCGCCGCGCGCACGATGCTCACCGTCGACGGCGAGGACAAGCACGCCAAGGAGCGCGCGGTGCGTGCCCGCTTTCGGCAGTCCCGTTCGCTCACCGGTCTCGTGGGCGACGCCTACCGCCTGTGGAGGGCCACGCGATGAACACCGTCACCGTCAGGATCGAGGAGAAGCTGTTCCAGAACCGCTACCGCGTCGACGCAGGACGGCCGCACATCGAGATCCGCCGGCCCGACGTGTGCGCGGACGACTGCCGCGAGCAGGCGTGCACCTACGTCTGCCCGGCCGGCTGCTACACGAGCGAGGGCAACGGCCGCGTGACGCTCGCGACCGACGGCTGCCTGGAGTGCGGCAGCTGCCGGATCATCTGCGTCGATCACCACAACGTCGAGTGGTCGTATCCCCGCGGCGGCCACGGCGTGCTGTTCAAGTTCGGCTGACCCGCCGTGGCGGCGGCCCGCCCCGGCGGCCCGGCGGCGCCCGGCCCGAGCGCGTGCACTCCCGGCCGTGTGCCGCCCACGCCACCGCGGTGCACCTCCGGGCCGTCGCCGTGCACGCGCACCAGCGCGGGGGCCGCGCGTGCACGCCCGCGGCGACCGACCCCGTCTCCGATTGCGCAGCGTGAAATCCGGACGCGCGCCGCGCGTGGCGCGCTTCTTGCATCGATTCCTCGACATCCCTGTCCGCTGGGCCGGCCGCCGTCCGGCGAGGCCGCTCGCGGGCCGGAGGACGCGGGAATGGTCAACGTGATCGAAGCGCGCGGCGAGGCCCGCGCGCAGGAGGCCAGCGCGGCGAACGTCGAGCTCCGGGCGATCTACGAGATCAGCCGGATCCTCGGCTCGTCGCTGGACCTGAAGGCGACGCTCTCCGAAGTGCTGACGCTGCTCGCGTCGTACATGGAGATGCTGCGCGGGCAGATCTCGATCGTCGACGAGAGCGGGGAGCTGCGGCTCATCGTCGCGCACGGGCTCACCGGCGCCCAGCTCGCAGCGTTCCGCTGGCGCGACGGCGAGGGCATCACGCCGGGCGTGTTCCGGACCGGCGTCGGCATCGTGGTCCCGGACATCACCGAGGAGCCGCGCTTCCTGAACCAGAACAGCACGCGCGTCCCCGGGCCCGGCAAGGTCATCGGGTTCGTCGCGGTGCCGATCCGCTGCAACCGCCAGACCCGCGGCGTGCTGTCCGTGGACCGCGAGGGCCCGGTACGCCGCCACAGCTTCCAGAGCGACCTGCAGTTCCTGCAGATGGTCGGCAACCTGATCGGGCAGACCGTGAAGCTCGCGCAGACGGTGCAGGCCGAGCGCGCCCAGCTGCTGTCGGAGACGCAGCGCCTGAAGAAGGAGCTCGCGACCCGCTATCGGATCGACAACGTCGTCGGCTCCAGCAAGGTGATGCAGGAGGTCTTCGCCGAGGTGCACCAGGCGGCGCCGGGGCGCACCAGCGTCCTGCTGCGCGGCGAGTCCGGCACCGGCAAGGAAGTGATCGCGCGCGCGCTGCACTACCTGTCGCCGCGCCGCGACGCGCCGTTCATCAAGGTCAACTGCGCGGCGCTCACCGAGACGCTGCTGGAGTCGGAGCTCTTCGGGCACGAGCGGGGCGCGTTCACCGGCGCGGTCGGCGAGCGCAAGGGCCGCTTCGAGCAGGCGCACGGCGGCACGCTCTTCCTCGACGAGATCGGCGACGTCTCGCCGGCGTTCCAGGCCAAGCTGCTGCGCGTGCTGCAGGAGCGCGAGTTCGAGCGCGTGGGGGGCAACCGGACGGTCAAGGTGGACGTGCGCCTGGTGTGCGCGACCAATCGCGACCTGGAGCAGGCGGTCGCCGACGGCGAATTCCGCGCCGACCTCTACTACCGGATCAACGTCGTCCCGATCTTCCTGCCGCCGCTGCGCGAGCGCCGCGAGGACATCCCGAAGCTCGTCGAATTCTTCCTCGACCGGTTCAACGAGGACAACGGCCGGCGGCTGACGATCGCGCCCGCGGCGCTGCGCGTGCTCCAGGAGTGCTACTGGCCGGGCAACGTGCGCGAGCTGCAGAACTGCGTCGAGCGCGCCGCGACGATGACCCGCGGCGACGTCATCCGCGACCTCGACTTCCCGTGCCTGGCCGATCGTTGCCTGACGCGGGTGCTGCACAAGGCGGTCGACGCGCCGGTGCGCCATCCGCTGCCGATTCCGGTTCGCGCCGTTCCCGTCGAGCCGGCCGCACCGGGCAGGCCGGGAGCGGGCGTGCCCGCGCGCGCCGCGCCGCCGCCCGTCGCGGATTCCGGCGGCGACGACCCGGGCGACGACGCGCTGCCGCCGTTCGAGCCCGCCGGCGAGCGCGAGCGCCTGGTCCGCGCGATGGAGCAGTGCGGATGGGTCCAGGCGAAGGCCGCGCGGCTGCTGAACCTCACGCCGCGCCAGATCGGCTACGCGCTGCACAAGCACGGCATCCCCATCAAGCGACTGTGAGCCCGCCCGCGATCGCCTCCTACGAGGACCTGCTCGCGGCCGCGCGCGATCCGGCCCGGCCGGCGACGCTCGCGCTGGCCGGCGTCATCGCGGGCGCGCCGGCCCGCGGCGACCCGCCGTCCGCGTGCGTCCGCGGGCTGGCCGCCGGCGAGCTGCGCGCGCTGCTCGACGCGTTCTTTCCCGCGCTCGCGGCGCGTGCCGACGCCGCCGGCGCCCCGCCCGCGGCGCCGTCGGGCGAGTTCACGGAGTTCGACGACCTGGTGCGGCTGCTCGACGAGCACGCGGCGGCACCATCGCCGGAATCGCGCTGGGTCGCGCGCGCGGTCGCGACCGCGTGCGCGGGCGCCGACCACCTCTGGCAGGTCATGGGACTGCCGTCGCGCGCGGTGCGCGGGGCGCGGATGCGCGAGTCTTTCCCGGCGCTGTCCGCGCGCAACCACGCCGACATGAAGTGGAAGAAGTTCCTGTTCCTGCAGCTGTGCGAGCGGGAGGACGTTCGCGCCTGCACCGCGCCGAGCTGCGGCGTGTGCAGCGACCGCGGGTCGTGCTTCGGTCCCGAGTCCGGGACGCCGTCGTGGTTCGCGCGCGCGGCGGACCGGAGCGCGGGCGGCGCGAACGCCCGGCGCGAGGGGTGAAGCGGGGTGCGCTTCAGGCGGGCGGTGCGTCCGGGATCGGCTCGCCGCGCAGCCGGTCGATCCGCGCGACGTCGATGCGCTTCCAGCGCGAGCCCCAGTCGATCCGCTCGACCTGGGTGACGACGATCTCGAGGTCGTCGCCGAGCACCCGCCCGAGCATCGCGCGCATGCGCTCGCGCTGGGCCTCGTCGAACGCGGCGTCGCCGGTCACGAAGGCCTCGACCAGCCCGTCCGCGTACTGGACCACGCGGTACTCGCGCACCGGCGCGACCTCGCGCCAGTACTCGCCGGTCAGGCGCGCCTGGCGCAGCGTGCCGTCGCGGTGACGCAGGAAGCTGCGGCTGCGCCCGATCACGCGGCGCAGCACCGGCAGCGTCAGGCCGCAGTCGCAGGCCTCGCCGAGCTCGCCGTGGTCGCCGAGTTCGTAGCGCACCAGCGGCATCGCGTAGCCGAGCAGACCGGTGACGAGGATCCGTCCGGGGCGGCCCGGGCCGCAGGGCCGACCCGCGTCGTCGACCACTTCGAGCAGGACGTTCGACGACATCACGTGCAGGTGGTCGTGCTTCGGGCACTGCATCGCGATCCAGCCGAGCTCCTCGCAGCTGTAGCGGTCGGTGATGCGCGCGCCGAACGCGTCGTTCACCAGGCGCCGGAGCTCGGGCGTGACGACTTCGGCGAAGGTCATCACCTGGTGCAGGCGCACGCGGTCGTCGCCGCGCGCGAGCGCGATGCGCGCGAGCTCGCCCGCCATCGACGGCGTGGTGACGAGGTAGCCCGGGCGGACCTCGGCGAGCCAGTCGGCGAGCGCCTGCGGCGTGTGGTCGACCAGGTTGCGAAGGCGCACTTCGCCGGCCCGCTCGCTCGGCAGGCGCAGCCCGCCCCAGCCCGGGCGCGCGCCGTCCGGCAGGTCGCGGACGACCGCCAGCGGCCGGGAGCGGTCGCGGCCCTGCCACTCGTCGTCCAGGCGCGCGATCGCGCCGTACATCGGCCGGTACGCGGGCAGGTAGTGCTCGACGCGGACCGGCTGGCCCACCGAGCCGGACGTCCGCGCGACGTGCACGTCTTCGCTCCCGAGCCCCGGCCAGTGCGCGCGCATCGCGTCGGCGTTGTCCTGGAGTTCGCGCCGCGTGAGCACCGGCAGGTCCGCGAGCGCGGTCCGCTCGCCGCCCTCGCGGCGCGCGCGAGCCGCGTCGAGCCGGGCGCGCCAGAACGGCGAATAGCGCCGCGCGTGCGCGAGCAGGTGCACGAGCTGCGCGTTCTCGAGCCGGGCCTGCTCGGAGGCCGGGCTGCGCGCGTGCGCGCGCAGCTGGTCGGCGACGTGCAGCGCCTGGGCGAGCTCGGGCGGGAGGATCGAGGGGAACGCGCTGCGCGGCAGGCTCATCGAGATTCGGCGGGGTGGTGCGGGGGGCCGCGCCCCTCGCTCGGCGGCGACGGGGCGGTCAGGCGCAAGAGTACGACGTTCGCGGGGCCTGCGCTCGATCGCGGTGGCGGGTGGGCCTACACTGGCGGCTCGGGGTTGCGGATTCGCCGCATCGGGCGCCGTGCCGCGCGAGGGAGGTCGTGATGCTGCTGGGTGTTCCCAAGGAGATCAAGGTCCACGAATACCGCGTCGGGCTCACGCCGGCGTCGGTACGTGAGGTGGTCGAGCACGGCCACGAGGTGCTCCTGCAGGCCGGCGCCGGGCTGGGGATCGGCGCCGACGACGACGACTACGTGCGCGCCGGCGCGCGCATCGCCGCCGACGCCGCCGAGGTGTTCGCGAAGGCCGAGCTGATCGTCAAGGTCAAGGAGCCGCTCGCGGTCGAGCGCGCGCAGATGCGCGCCGGCCAGGTGCTCTTCACGTACCTGCACCTCGCGCCGGACCCGGAACAGTGCCGCGACCTGATGGCGCGCGGCAGCGTGTGCATCGCCTACGAGACGGTCACGCAGCCCGGCGGCGGCCTGCCGCTGCTCGCGCCGATGTCGGAGGTCGCCGGGCGGATGTCGGTGCACGTGGGCGCGAGCTGCCTGGAGCGCGAGCGCGGCGGGATGGGCGTGCTGCTGGGCGGCGTCCCCGGGGTCGCGCCCGCGCGGGTCGTGATCCTGGGGGCCGGGACCGTCGGCTCGAACGCGGCGCTGATGGCCGTGGGCAGCGGCGCCGTCGTCGTCGTCCTCGACCGATCCATCGACGCGCTGCGCCGCATCGAGGCGCGCTTCGGCGCGCGCGTGATCACGAAGCACGCGAGCCGCGACGCGGTCGAGCGCGAGGTGCTCGCGGCCGACCTCGTCATCGGAGCGGTGCTGGTCGCGGGCGCGTCCGCGCCGCGCCTGGTCTCGCGCGAGATGGTCGGGCGCATGAAGAAGGGCGCGGTCGTCGTCGACGTCTCGATCGACCAGGGCGGCTGCTTCGAGACCTCGCGGCCGACCACGCACGCGGACCCGACGTACCTGGTCGACGGCGTCGTCCACTACTGCGTCGCGAACATGCCCGGCGGCGTCGCGCGCACGTCGGCGTTCGCGCTGAACAACGCGACGCTGCCGTTCGTGCTCGCGCTCGCCGACCAGGGCTGGCGGCGTGCGCTCGCCGACGACGAGCACCTGCGCGCGGGCTTGAACGTCGCGCTCGGGAAGGTCGCCCACCCGGCGGTCGCGCTCGCGCTCGGCTACGCCTACTCGGACCCGATGACGCTGATCGCGGCCTGACGCGCCGGCGAGGCCGTCGCGGCCGGCGCGCGGCGGCCGGGTTCGACGCGCACGGCCGGCGGCCGTCAGCGGCCGTACCAGTCGCGCACCGCGGCGACGAAGCGCTGCACCCCCTCGGCGACGGTCGCCGCGTCGAGCGCGCCGTACGAGAGCCGCTGGTAGTTGGCGCCCGCCGTGTCGGTCAGCCCGAACGCGAAGCCGGGGATGCTGGCGACGCGGTGATCGCGCACCATCGCGCGGTTGAACTCGAGCGCGTCGGGCACGCCCGGCAGCTTCAGCAGCACGTAGAACGCGCCCTGGGTGCGCGGGAAGCTCGCGAGCCCGCCCAGGCCCTCGAGCGCGTCGTACACCGTGCGCCGCACCCGCGCGAGATCGGCGACGCGCGGGTCGATGATCTCGCGCCCCTTCTCGAGCGACGCGAGCGCGAGCAGCTGCGAGGCGACCGGCGCGCAGATCAGGTTGGTGTCCTGGACCTTGTTCATCGCCCCGGAGAGGTCGGCAGGATAGACGACGTAGCCGACGCGCCAGCTCGCCATCCCGTAGTTCTTCGAGAACGAGTGGAACGACAGCGTGTACGCGTGCGCGCCGTCGATCGAGCCGGGCGAGAAGTGGCGCGCGCCGTCGTACGTGAAGCACTCGTACGCCTCGTCGCTGAAGTGGTACAGCCCGCGCTCCCGGCACAGCGCGCTGACGCGCCGCAGGTCGGCCTCCGGATAGACCGCGCCGGTCGGGTTGTTCGGCGAGACGGTGACGATCGCCCGAGTGCGCGGGCCGATCGCGCGCCCGATCGCGTCGACGTCGAGCTGCCAGTCGGGGCGCGTCGGGACCGCGACCGGCACGCAACCGCACATGCGGATCGCCATCTCCTGGTTGAAGTAGTACGGCATCGGCAGCACGAACTCGTCGCCGGGGTCGCCGACCGCGAGCACCGCGTTCAGGAACGCCATGTTGCTGCCCGCGGTCACCATGATCTCGGAGCGGCCCGCGACGACGACGCCGTTCTGCGCGGCGAGCTTGGCCTCGAGCGCGGCGAGCAGCGGCGGCATTCCGATCACCGGCTGGTACTTGTGCAGCGCCAGTTCGGCCATGCGGCGCGGCAGCGACGCGACGGCGTCTTCGGGGGGGCCGTAGCTGACCACGCCCTGGCCGAGCGAGATCGTGCCGGGGTGCTCGCGGACCATCGCGGCGATGGTGGGGATGATGGGCTGGTCGACGCGGTCGATCCGCTCCGAGGTGCGCTTCATGGACGTGGGCGATGCGTGGGCGATGCGTGGGCGATGCGTGGGCGGGACGCCGGGCGAGGACGGTCCGGCGATCTTAGCCGATCGGCCGCCGGCCGCCCGAGGGTGCCTATAATCGGGCGCCCGGAACCGGCGCACGCGACGCCGTCGCGCGCGGCGCCGGGGCCGCACGAGGACCGACGCCCCGCCATGAGCCACTCTCCCGCAGACGCCCGCGGCACGCCCGCGCTCGCCACCGAGGTCACCGAGATCTCGCGCCGCTTCGACGAGCGCATCGTCACCGCGAACCTGCCGGTGTACCGCGCGTCGACCGTCCTGTTCGACACGCTCGCCCAGGCCGCCGAGACCGGCCGCGCGACGCTGGCGGGCGAGCGCCACGCGAGCACCTACGGCACCGCCGGCACGCCGACCACGTACGCGCTGATGGACGCGCTCGCCTGCATCGAGGGTCGCGGGCACGCGTGCCGCGCCGCGCTGATGCCGTCGGGCCTGGCCGCGATCTCGACCGCGCTGCTCGCATTCGTCAAGACCGGCGACCACGTGCTGATGAGCGACTCGGTCTACGGGCCGGCGCGCAACTTCGCGCAGGGCATCCTCTCCGGACTGGGCGTCGAGACGACGTTCTTCGATCCGTCGATCGGCGCCCGCGTCGACGCGCTGCTGCGCCCGAACACGCGCGTCGTCTACCTCGAGAGCCCCGGCAGCTACACGTTCGAGATCCAGGACGTGCCGGCGATCTGCGCGGCGGCGCGCCGCCACGGCGCGATCAGCATGATCGACAACGCGTGGGCGTCGCCGGTATTCGCGCGCCCCTTCGACTGGGGCGTCGACGTCTCGCTGCTGCCGCTGACCAAGTACTGGAGCGGCCACGCCGACGTCCTGATGGGTGCGGCGGTCGTGCGCGAGCCGCTGTGGCCGGCGCTGTGGAAGTCGGTGCGCCAGCTCGGCATCTGCGTCGGCGGCGACGACGCGTTCCTGATCCTGCGCGGGCTGCGCACCGTCGACGTGCGCATGCGCCGCCACGAGTCGAGCGCGCTCGCGATCGCGCGCTGGCTCGAGCGCCGGCCCGAGGTCGCGCGCGTGCTGCACCCGGCGCTCGAGTCGTTCGCCGGGCACGCGCTGTGGAAGCGCGACTTCTCCGGCTCGAGCGGGCTGTTCTCGTTCGAGCTCGACCGTGCCGCGCTGCTCGCCGGCGCGGGCGGCGACGACGCCGCGCGCGACGCGCTCGTCGAGCGCAAGCTCGCCGCGCTGTGCGAGCGCCGCCGGTACTTCCGCATCGGGTACTCGTGGGGCGGCTACGAGAGCCTGATCGTGCCGGGCCGGCTGAACGGGCTGCGCACGGTGCAGCCGTGGAACGCCGGGCCGCTCGTGCGCATGCACGTCGGGCTCGAGGAGCCGGCGGACCTGATCGCCGACCTCGAGGCCGGGCTCGACGCGATGCGCGCGGCGCGCTGATGGCCCGCGCCGTGCGTCGCTGTGCCGCCGCGGCCCTCGTCGCGGCGACGCTCGCCGCGGCCTCGCCGCCCGCGCTCTCTCAGGCCGGCCCGCCGGCGGGAGCCGACGCGCGGGCGCGCGCCCAGCAGGTGTACGTCTCCGTCTATTCGCACGTGTACGCGGGCGACACCGACGCCCGGGGCCGCGCGCGCGCGATCGCGCTGTCCACGCTCGTGAGCGTTCGCAACGTCGACGCGTCCGTGCCGCTGCGGATCCGCTCGGCGCGCTACCACGACACCGAGGGCCGGATGCTGCGCGACTACGCGACGTCGCCGGTCCTCGTGCCGCCGTTGGCCACGCGCGAGTTCTTCGTCGCGCAGTCGGACGTCGCCGGCGGCTCGGGGGCGAGCCTCGTCATCGCGTGGGAGGCCGACGCCCCGGCGCTGCCGCCGCTGGTGGAGGCGGTGCACCTGGAAGTGCGCGGCAGCCGGCCGATCTCGTTCGTCACCGTGGGGCGCCCGCTCGATCGCTGAGCGGTGCTGTTCAGGCGCGGGTCGCCGCGACGGGCCGCAGGCGGGGCGGCGGCGGATGCGGCCTCAGCGGGCGAGGCGCGCGTCGAGCGCGCGCGAGCGCCTGCGCGACCGGCTCGGGCGCCGCGCGCGCGGACGCTCCCGGCTTCGGCGTCACTCGACCCGCACCAGCACCTTGCCGACGTTGGCCATCGCCTCGGTCGCCTCGTGCGCGGCCGCGATCTCGTCGAGCGCGAAGGTGCGGAACACCTGGTGCTTCAGCCGCCCGGCCGCGAGCGCGCCGGTGATCCAGGCCACCGCCTCGTCGTGCGCCGCCGCCGACATCGCGTAGACCAGCACGAAGCGCGCGGTGAGGTCCTTCGAGAGCATCTGCCAGAACGGCAGCACCGGCTCGGGCACCGCGTCCGACGCGTAGGTCGCGATCACGCCGCCGGGCGCGAGCAGCGCGACGTCCGCGGCGAGGTTCGCGCCGAACGCGACGTCGACGACGCGTTCGAGCGGCTCGGCGCCCCCGCCGAGCTCGCGAACGCGCGCGACGACGTCCTCGCGCCTGTAGTCGATCACCGCGTGCGCGCCCGCCTCGAGGGCGCGCTCGGCCTGCTCCGGGCGGCTGACCGTCGCGAACACGCGCGCCCCGTCGAGCCGGGCCATCTGCACCGCGTAGTAGCCGACCGCGCCGGCGCCGCCCTGCACGAGGACCGTCTTGCCGCGCACGCTGCCGTCGGCGAAGACGCAGCGGTGCGCGGTCATCGCCGGGATGCCCATGCACGCGCCGGCGGCGAAGTCCGCGCCGGCGGGCAGCGGCACCGCCTTGTGCGCGGGCACCGTGCACCACTGCGCCGCGGTGCCGAACGGCCGGTTCATGTGCGTCTCGTAGACCCACACGCGCTCGCCGACGCGGGCCGGGTCGACGCCCGCGCCGACCGCGTCGACGACGCCTGCGCCGTCCTGGTTCGGGATCATCAGCGGGAACGGCATCGCGGTGCGTCCGCGCGAGCCCGAGCGCACCTTGGTGTCCGACGGGTTGACCGCGCTCACGTGAACGCGCACGCGCACCTCGCCCGGCGCGGGGGCCGGGTCCGGCCGTTCGCCCACCCGGAGCACTTCGCGCGCCGGGCCCTTCTTCTCGTAATACGCCGCCTTCATCGTGGGGTCGCCTCGCTCGAATTGCGGGTCGCCCGCGTCGCCGCGGGCCTGCGCGTGGCCGCCTCAGTTCGGGCGGCCCGCGTCCTGTTCCGGCTCGTGCGGGCGCGCGCCGCGCTTGACCTCGGCCATGTCGAGCCTTCGCACCTGCCCGAGCACGTCGTCGACCGCGCCCTTGGGCAGGGCCCCCGGCTGCTGGAACACGATCACCTGCTCGCGGAAGATCATCAGCGTCGGGATCGAGCGGATGCCGAAGTGGCCGGCGAGTTCCTGCTCCTCGTCGGTGTTGATCTTCACGAACTTCACGTCGGGGTTCTCCTCGGCGACCTGCTCGAATACCGGCGCGAACCCTCGGCACGGCCCGCACCACGGCGCCCAGAAGTCGACGACGACGATGTCGCTGCCGGTGATCGCGGCATCGAAGTTCTCGGTGGACAGGTTCTCGACGGCCATCGGCGACTCCTTTCGAAAGCGTGATCATCGCAGATGGGGGCGCGCGCGTGCGCCGACAAGGCCCGGCGGGGCGACCGCGCGCGCGGCGCGCAAGGGATCCGACCGGCCGCGGCGAGGGGTCGGGATGCGCTCGGGCGTGCACCGTGCATAGAATCGGCGTTCCCACCGCCCAGGACGCCGCCATGCCAACCCACCCGAACCCGTACCGCCAGGGACTCGAGCGAAACCCCGCCAACCACGTCCCGCTCACGCCGATCAGCGTCGTCGAGTGGGCCGCGGACGTGTACCCCGACCGGCTCGCGGTCGTGCACGGCCGGATCCGCCGCACCTGGCGCGAGGTCGTCGAGCGCTCGCGCCGGCTGGCGTCGGCGCTCGCCGCGATCGACATCGGCGACGGCGACACCGTCGCCGTCGTGCTGCCGAACACGCCGGAGATGATCGAGGCGCACTACGGCGTGCCGATGGCGGGCGCGGTGCTCAACAGCATCAACACGCGCCTGGACGCCGCGATGGTCGCGTTCATCCTCGTGCACTCGGCGTCGAAGGTGCTCATCGTCGACCGCGAGTTCTCCCCGATGGTCGGCGAGGCGCTCGCGCAGATGCGCGCCGAGGGCCGGGTGCTGCCCACGGTGATCGGCGTCGACGACCCCGAGTACGCGGGCCCGGGCGAGCGCCTCGGCACGACCGACTACGAGCGCTTCATCGCCGGCGGCGATCCGGCGTTCGCGGCGCGCTATCCCGGCGACGAGTGGGACGCGATCGGCCTGAACTACACGTCGGGCACCACCGGCAACCCGAAGGGCGTCGTCGTCCACCACCGCGGCGCCTACCTGAACGCGACCGCCAACGTCGTCGCGTGGAACCTGCCGCGCCACCCGGTGTACCTGTGGACGCTGCCGATGTTCCACTGCAACGGCTGGTGCTTCCCCTGGACGCTGCCGATGGTCGCCGGCACCCACGTGTGCCTGCGCAAGGTCGACGCGCAGCTGATCTTCGAGCTGGTTCGCGAGCACCGGGTCACGCACTACTGCGGCGCGCCGATCGTGCACAGCACGCTGATCAGCGCGCCCGACGCGTTCCGGCGCGGCATCGACTGGCCGGTGAAGGCGATGGTCGCCGGCGCGTCGCCGCCGGCGGCCATGATCGAGGGCATGGAGCGCATGGGCTGGGACGTCACGCACGTGTACGGGCTGACCGAGGTCTACGGTCCGGCGTCGGTGTGCGCCAAGCACGACGACTGGGCGGCGCTGTCGCTGGCCGACCGTGTCGAGAAGAACGCGCGCCAGGGCGTGCGCTACCCGATGCAGCAGGGCCTCACCGTGGTGGACCCCGACACGATGCGCGAGGTGCCGCGCGACGGCGAGACGATGGGCGAGGTCGTGTTCCGCGGCAACATCGTGATGAAGGGCTACCTGAAGAACCCGTCGGCGACCGAGGAGTGCTTCAGGGGCGGCTGGTTCCACACCGGCGACCTCGGCGTGGCGTATCCGGACGGCTACGTGAAGCTGAAGGACCGCTCCAAGGACATCATCATCTCGGGCGGCGAGAACATCAGCTCGATCGAGGTCGAGGACGCGCTCTACAAGCACCCGGCGGTGCTCGCGTGCGCGGTGGTCGCGCGGCCCGACCCGAAGTGGGGCGAGACGCCGCTCGCGTACGTCGAGCTCAAGCCGGACCGCGTGCCGGCCTCGCCCGAGGCGGAGCGCGCGCTCGCCGACGAGCTGATCGAGCACTGTCGCGCGCACCTGGCACGCTTCAAGTGCCCGCGCGAGGTGCGCTTCGAGGTCGTGCCCAAGACCAGCACCGGCAAGATCCAGAAGCACGTGCTGCGCGCGAAGACGAAGTCGGCCAGCGCGATCTGATCCGAGTCGCGCGGGCGCGCCGCCCGCGCCCCCCGCGCGGCCGCCCGCTCAGCGAGGCAGCGAGAGGTCGCGCATCAGCATCGCGACGAGTTCGGCCTGGCGGTGGGTGCCGGTCTTGTGGAACAGCAGCTTCAGGTAGCCGCGCGCGGTCGAGTACGTGACGCCCATCCGGGTGGCGGCGTCGCGCAGGCTCTCGCCGCCGGCCAGTGCGCACGCGAGCCTCGACTCGGCGGGCGTGAACCCGTGCAGCCGGCGAAGCGGCTCGAACGCGTCGGCGGCCGGGCCGGCGGCGTCGGCGATGGTCATCAGGATCGCGGCACGACTGGCGAGGTAGCGCGCCTGGCCGCTGGCGACGCGCATCGCGCTCAGGACCAGCGTCCCGGGGCGATCGCCGCGGGCGAGCGACAACCTCGCCGGCCCGCTGTCGAGACCGGGCCCCGCGTCGGGGAGCACCTTGCGCAGCAGCGACTCGAGCCGCGGCTGCTCGCGCGCGAGCGTCGCGCTCAGGACACCGTCGCGCAGCGCGAGCCCGTCGCCGCGCGCGAGCCGGGCCTGCGCCGCGCGGTTCGCGTACTGGAGGCGCCCGCGCGGGTCGAGGATGACGACCCCGTGCGCGAGCTCGTCGAGGGCGCGCGTGCTTCGCTCACCCTGCAGGGCGGCGCTCTCGAGGCGGATCGCGATGTCGAGCGCGCGCTCGAAGTGGCGCGTCAGGCGCTCGAACGCGAGTATCTCGTCCGGGCCGAACGTGCCCTCCTCCGGCGCGCGCAGCAGCGTCACGTTCGCGACCGTGCCGTCCTGTGCGAGCAGCGTGTTGCCGATCGAGTAGCGCAAGCCCTGCGGGCGCATCCACTCGTTGTAGTAGACGGACCGGTACAGCGTTCCGTTGCGGTGCGTGTGGGCGTCGAGCCGCTCGTTCGTTCGCACGACGCCCGGCCGGTGCAGTTCGCGCGAGTGGATGCACCAGGGGTTGTCGGGCGTGAAGTACAGCTCGTCGAAGCGGGCGAGCCAGCCGTCGCCGATGCCGCACAGGTGCACCGGGCGCACCTTGCGCGGGGCGAAGTCGAGGAAGTAGAAGGTCTCGGCCTGCGAGCGGAAGCCGGCCTTCATCATCGACATCACGTCGGACCACGCGCCGGGCTCGAGCGCGGCGCGGTAGATCGACTCGGTGATCTCCTCCCAGCGGTCGGCCACGCTCGACGCCTCCTGCAAGGGATTCGGCCACGACGATCATAGCAGGTCTCGTGCGCCGTCGGCCGGAGTCCCTGCCGCGCGCGCGTGGATGACCGCGGGCCCGGCGCGCAACGCGATCGTCGCGGCCGCCAGCACGCACGCGAACCCCGCCAGGTCGGCGGCCGACGGGCGCTCGCCGAGCAGCGCCATCGCGCCCGCGACGCCCACCACCGGCACGCCCAGCGTGCCGAGCGCGGCCGTTCCCGCGGGCAGGCGCGCGATCACCTCGAACCACAGGAAGTACGCGAGCGCCATCGCGAGCACGACGTGGTAGGCGAGCGCGAGCGCGGCCGGCGCGCCGAGCATTCGCGGCACCGGCACGCCTTCGAACGCGAGCATGCCGGCGCCGGCCGCGAGCGCGCCGATCGCGAGCTGCCAGGCGGTCATGGGCACCGGCGCCGCGTCGACCGGCAGCCGCTTCGCGAGCACGGTGCCGGCCGCCCACGACAGCCCGCCGCCGCACGCGAGCGCCGCGCCCGCGCCGGCGTGCGGGGCGTCCAGCAGCGGCGCCGCGAGCAGTGCCAGCCCTGCGGCGCCCAGGCCGAGCGCGATCGCGCGCCGGCGGTCCGGGCGCTCGCCGAGCACCGGCCACGCGAGCGCGATCGCCCAGATCGGCATCGTGTACGTGAGGATCGCCGCGCGCGACGTGGTCCCGGCGAGCTGCGCGAACGCCACCAGCACGTTGAACCCGGCGATCGTGAGCAGGCTCGCCGCGACGAGCCGCGGCCACTGCCCGCGCGCGACCCGCAGGCGATCGCCGCGCGCGAGCGCGAATGCGAACAGCAGCGCCGCGCCGAGCCCGAGCCCGGTCGCGCGCAGCGTCCACGGCGCGACCTCGCGCAGCACCACCCGCACCGCCACCCAGTTCAGCCCCCAGAGCAGCGCGAGCAGCGGCACCGCGAGCGCGGCGCGGGTTCGGGCGCGGGATTCGGAAGCGGTCATGGTCGCGGAAGGGTCGAGCCGCATTATGCTTGCCGAGTGCGCGCACCGTTGCGCTGCGCGCGCGCCCGAACCGCCTTTCGCCCGGGGACGCCTTGGACACGATCGAGATCCGCCCGTTCGAACCCGCCGATTTCGACGCCTGGTATCCGCTGTGGCGCGGCTACCAGGCGTTCTACAAGGTCGACATCCCGCGCGCGACCAGCGAAGTCACGTGGCGTCGCCTGCTCGATCCCTCCGAGCCGATGCACGGCGTGTTCGCGCTGGACGGCGGGCGGCCGGTCGGCATCGTGCACTTCATCGACCACCGCAGCTGCTGGACCACCGGCGACTACTGCTACCTGCAGGACCTGTTCGTCGAGCCCGGCCTGCGCGGCCAGGGCTTCGGGCGCGCGCTGATCGAGCACGTGTACGCGTACGCGCGCGCCGCCGGCTGCTCGCGCGTGTGGTGGCTCACGCACGAGACCAACACCGACGCGATGCTGCTGTACGACCGCATCGCGGAGAAGTCGGGGTTCGTCCAGTACCGCAAGGTGCTGTGACGCGGCCCCGCGTCCGGCTCCCGATCGCCGGGCGTGACGGTCGACCACCCGTATCCGTCGAAGACGAAGAACTACCACTACGAGCTCGAGCTCGTGGTCGCGCTGCACAAGGGCGGGCGCGACATCCCGGTCGCCTCGGCGCTCGACCACGTGTTCGGCTACGCGGTCGGGCTCGACATGACGCGCCGCGACCTGCAGCGGATGATGGGCGACCAGAAGAAGCCGTGGGAGATCGGCAAGTCGTTCGACCGCTCCGCGCCGGTGAGCCCGATCCACCCGGCGGCGAGCGTCGGCCACTTCCGGCGCGGGAAGATCGAGCTGCTCGTCAACGGGCAGGTCAGGCAGAGCGCCGACCTCTCGCAGATGATCTGGAACGTCGCCGAGCAGATCTCGGTGCTGTCCGAGTACTACGAGCTGTTCCCCGGCGACATCATCTACGCGGGCACCCCGGAGAACGTCGGTCCGGTCAGGCCCGGCGACCTGATGGTCGGGACGATCGAGAACCTGGGCCGGATCAGCGTCAAGGTCGTGTAGCGCCGGCGGCGGGGCGGCGCGGCGGGTTGCGCGGCCGCCTCGGCCGCTGCCCTGCAGGCGTCAGCGGCGCGTCGCGCGCCACGGCGTGCGCTGACCGTCGCGCTCGACGCTGCCCTCGATCACGGCGCCCGCGACGCGGCCCTCGAATCGCATCGTGTCGCGGCCGGCCTGGACCTCGAATCGCAGCGCGTCGCCGCGCAGCGTGCCGCGCCCCGCCCGGGGCGCGCGTCCGTCGGAGGCGACCGACACCGTCACGTCCTGGTAGCGCTGCTCGAACGCGAGCTCCAGCGGCCGGAAGCGGCGCGCGTCGCCGACGCGCGCGTCCCAGCGTCCGCCGACGCGGGCCGGCACGATCCACAGGTGCACCGTGCTGCGGCGCTCGAGCCCGACCGGCTTGTCCGGCGCGGCGACGGTGACGCTGCGCTCCGGGCGCCAGTCGCCCATGTTCCAGTCGTGCGAGACCACGCGGGTGCCGGGCGCGAGGCGCTCGAGCAGGCGCGGGCGCAGCGCGAGGTTCACGTCCGGCAGCAGGTACATCGTGATCACGGTGGCCGGGGCGAGGTCGGTGTCGAACAGGTCCTGCTGGACGAAGCGCGCCCGATCGGCGACGCCGGCCTCGCGCGCGCGCTCGTTCGACAGCGCGACCAGCGACGGATCGAGCTCGACGCCCAGACCGCGGGCGCCGAAGCGCCGGGCGGCCTCGATCACGATGCGCCCGTCGCCCGAGCCGAGGTCGATCAGGCGGTCGGCGGGGCCCACCTCGGCGAGCTCGAGGATGGCGTCGACGACGTTGGACGGCGTCTTGACGTACGGCACCTCCTCGAGCGGCGCGTCGGCCGGAGCAGCCGCGAGCGCGGGGCGCGCCGGCAGCGCGCCGGCGGTCGCGACGAGCGCGCCGAAGCCGGCGAGCAGCGCGCGCCGGGCGGCGAACGGCGGCGGATGCCCGGCGCGCCGGTCGGCGCCTGGCGTACAGGACCCGGCGAGGCGCCGGACCTCGGCCGGGAGGCCGGCGCGGTCTCCGCGGCCGAGGCGTCGGGAGGAAGGGGGGCTCGATTCGTGCATGGCGGCGATCCGGGCGGGACCACGTGCCCGCCGCGACGCGAGGGTACCCGCTCGCGGGCCGGCGCGCGAATCGGCCGCGTTCCGATCGGACGTGGCACCATTGCAACCCTGCGAACCGACCCGACATCCGCTCCATGATCGACACCACCCTCGAACGATTCCAGGCCGACGTCATCGACGCGTCGATGCAGACCCCCGTGCTGGTCGACTTCTGGGCGCCCTGGTGCGGCCCGTGCAAGTCGCTCGGGCCGATGCTCGAGAAGCTCGAGACGCAGTACGCCGGCCGCTTCAAGCTCGTCAAGGTCAACACCGACGAGCAGCAGGAGCTCGCGCAGCACTTCCGCATCCGCTCGATCCCCACCGTGTACGCGGTCGTCGGCGGGCGGCCGGTCGACCAGTTCCAGGGCGCGCTGCCCGAGGGGCAGCTGCGCGAGTTCATCGACCGCCTGATGCCGAACCCGAGCGAGATCGAGCTCGACCAGGCGCTCGCCGCGATCGAGGCCGGCGACCGCGCCAAGGGGGCTGAGCACCTGCGCAAGGCCCTCGCGCTCGACCCGTCGAGCGACATGGCGCGGCTCACGTACGCGCAGCTGCTGCTCGACACCGACGACGCGCCGGCCGCACAGGCGCAGCTCGACGCGCTGTCGGCGCAGGCGAAGCAGGACCCGCACGCACAGGCGCTCGCCGCGCGCGTGAAGGCGGTGCTCGAGGAGACGAAGCTGCCGCCGGCCCCCGAGCTGGAGCGGCGCGTCGCCGAGAACCCCAGGGACCTGCAGGCGCGGCTCGAGCTCGCGCAGCACTGCATCGCGCACAAGGCGTGGGAGCCCGCGCTCGAGCAGCTGCTCGAGATCGTGCGCCAGGACCGCAAGTTCGGCGACGACGTCGGGCGCAAGACGATGATCCAGGTCTTCGACCTCGCGTCGACGCAGCCGCAGCTCGTGTCCGCGTGGCGGCGCAGGCTGAGCGCGCTGCTGTTCTGATGGGCGCCTCGGCGGCCGTGCCGAGGCGCCGTGCGCTCGCGGTGATCGCGGGCGCGGCGCTGCTCGCGCCCGCGAGCGCCGGGCGCGCGCAGCCTGCGGCGCTGCGCGCGGGCGGCACCGGCAGCGCGCTCGGGACGATGAGGATGGTCGCCGACGCCCTCGCGCGCCGCCAGGGCGCGGGCGACGTGCTCGCGCTGGTGCCCAATCTCGGGACCAGCGGCGCGCTCAAGGCGCTGCAGGCCGGCGCGATCGACCTCGCCTTCGTCGCGCGCCCGCTCAAGGCCGAGGAGAGCGCCGCGGGGCTGATCGCGCTCGAATACGGGCGCTCGCCATTCGTGATCGTCACCAACCGCACCGACGTGAAGAATCTCGCGCGCGCGCGCCTGGCCGACCTGGTCTCCGGGCGCGCGCCGACCTGGACCGACGGCCAGCCGGTGCGGCTCGTGCTGCGCCCGCGCAGCGACGGCGACAGCGCGCTGCTGGCGGCGATGTCGCCGGACGTCGCCCGCGCGCTCGAGACCGCCCAGGCGCGCCCCGGGATGGTCGTCGCCGCGACCGACCAGGACGCCGCCGACGAGGCCGAGCGGCTGCCGGGCTCGCTCGGAACGAGCACGCTGTCGCTGATGCTCTCGGAGCACCGCCGGCTCGCGCTGGTGGCGATCGACGGCGTCGTGCCGTCGGCGAAGACGATCTCCGACGGCACGTACCCCTACCAGAAGCCGTTCTTCCTCGTCACGCGCGGCCCGCCGTCGGGCCCGGCGAAGCAGTTCGTCGAGTTCGTGCGCTCGCGCGAGGGGCGCGCGATCCTCGAAGCCAACGGTCATGTGCCGGCGCCTTGAAAAGGCCGGGCAGGCCGCAGCGCGCCGAGGCGCGTGCGAGCGACGCTGAGGAAGGCGCGTGGAACGCCTGCTGACCGCGATCGCGGCGGCCGTCGGGCTGGTGGTCGCGATCGCCTTCCCGGCGGCCTACTACCTGCTCGGGCGTGCGAGCCTCGACGCGACGCTGGCCGCCGAGGTCGAGATCAACGCGCGCCTGGTCTCGATCCACGTCAACGCGAACCCGTCGTTCTGGCAGTTCCAGCCCGACCGTCTCGCGATCCCGCTGCAGCGCCGGCCCGACGACGGAACGCCCGAGGCGCGCCGGGTCTTCGACGCGGCCGGCAAGCTCGTCGTCGAGTCCAGCGATCCCCTCGCCGAGCCCGTGCTCGCGCGCAGTGCGCCGTTCCACGACAGCGGCCGCGTCGTCGGGCGGGTCGAGATCGCGCGCTCGCTGCGCCCGCTGCTGAACGGCACCGCGCTCGCCGGCGTGCTCGGACTCGTGCTCGCGGCCTGCGGGTTCATCGCGCTGCGCGAGCTCCCGCTGCGGGCGCTGCGCCGGGCGCTCGACGAGGTCGCCGCCGGGCACGCGGTCGCGGCGCGCCTCGAGCTCGAGAAGGCGCAGGCGCAGGCGGCCGACAGCGCGAAGTCGCAGTTCCTCGCCAACATGAGCCACGAGATCCGAACGCCGATGAACGGCGTGATCGGCATGACGGAACTGCTGCTCGAGACCGAGCTCGACGCGAACCAGCGCGGCTACGCGAAGGCGATCCAGGACTCGGCGGTCGCGCTGCTGCGGATCATCAACGACATTCTCGACTTCTCGAAGATCGAGGCCGGCCAGCTCGATCTCGACCCCGTCGAGTTCGACGTGCACGAGGCGATCGATCACGTCGTGCGCTTGCTGGCCGTGCGCGCCCACGAGAAGGGGCTCGAGCTCGCGTGCCGCGTGACGCCTTCGGTGCCGGCCCGAGTTCGCGCCGACGAAGGGCGGCTGCGGCAGATCCTCTTCAATCTGCTCGGCAACGCGATCAAGTTCACCCGGCGCGGCGAAGTCGAGGTGCGCGTCGACTGCGCGAGCGCGCCCGAGTCCGGCGCCGCGCCCTCGACCTGCGTGCTGCGCTTCGAGGTCCGCGACACCGGGATCGGGATCGAGCCCGCCGCGCTCGCGCGGCTGTTCGAGCCCTTCACCCAGGTGGACGGCTCGATGAGCCGGCGCTTCGGCGGCACCGGGCTCGGGCTCGCGGTCTCGCGCCGGCTCGCCCGGATGATGGGCGGCGACGTCGACGTCGAGAGCACGCCCGGCGAGGGCTCGACCTTCCGTTTCGCGATTCGCGCCGAGGTCGTCGACGGCGCGGCCCCCGTGCTGCCCGTCGATCGCGTCGCCGGGCTGCAGGTGCTCGTCGTCGAGGACAACGCGACGAACCGGACGATCCTGCAGCACCAGCTCGCGGGCCTGGGCGTGCACTGTGCGCTGGCGGCCGACGGCGCGGCCGGGCTCGAGGCACTGCGGGCGGCGCGCGAAGAGGGGCGGCGCCTGTTCGACGTCGTGCTGATCGACATGAAGATGCCGCGCATGAGCGGCCTCGAGCTGACTCGCGCCGTGCGCGCGCAGGCCGCCTTCGACGGCGTGCGGCTCGCGATGCTCACGTCGATCGCGTCGACGGGCGAGGCGGCGCAGGCGCGCGACGCCGGGGTCGACGCCTTCCTGACCAAGCCGGTGGGACGCGCCGAGCTCCTTCGCTGCCTGGCCCGGCTCGCGGCGGGCGCCGTGCCCGCCGCGGCGGGGGACCCCGCGACGCGCCGTGCGCCCGCCACGGCGCGCGGCACGCGCGCGCTGCTCGCGGAAGACAACGAGATCAACCGGCTCGTCGCGGTCGCGATGCTCGAGGACGAGGGCTGCGAAGTCCGCGTCGCGCTCGACGGGCGCGAGGCGGTCGACGCGTGGGCGCGCGGCGACGTCGACATCGTCTTCATGGATTGCCAGATGCCGAACGTCGACGGCTACGAGGCGACCCGGCTGATCCGCGCGCAGGAGGCGGCGCGCGCGCCCGGCGAGCGCCGGCGGCGCGTGCCGATCGTCGCGCTGACCGCGAACGCGATGACGGGCGATCGCGAACGCTGCCTCGACGCCGGCATGGACGACTATCTCGCCAAGCCGTTCCGGCGCGCCGAGCTGGCGGCGGTGCTCGCGTGCTGGGTCCGGCCGCGGGCCGCCGGCGAAGCGCGCGCCCCGACGAACGACGCGCGGCCGGGGCCGCCGCGGGGCTGACCGCCGGTGCCGGGCGCCGCGCGCGCAGCGCGGCCGGGCCGCCCGCAACCCGTACAATCCCGCCTCATGCTGTCCGAACAGAAGAACACGCTCGCCGGCTGGTTCCGCGACGCCGCCGCCGCGCTGGTCCACGCCCGCGCCGGCGAGCTCGGCGACGCGACGGTCGCGATCCCGCCGGTCGAGCTCGAGCGCCCGAAGCAGGCCGCGCACGGCGACCTCGCGTGCAACCTCGCGCTGCAGCTGGCCAGGCCGCTGCGGATGAATCCGCGCCAGGTCGCCGAGGCGCTCGCGCGCAAGGTGCGCGAGTTCGACGACGAGGACGCCGCCGAGCTGCGCCTCGTGCAGGCGCTCGAGATCGCCGGCCCAGGCTTCATCAACATCCGGCTGACGGCCGCCGCGCGGCTGGCGGTCGTCGGCGCGATCCAGCGCCAGGGCGGCGCCTTCGGGCGCAATTCGCGCGGCGAAGGCCGCCCGGTGCTGGTCGAGTTCGTGTCGGCGAACCCCACCGGCCCGCTGCACGTCGGGCACGGGCGCCAGGGCGCGCTCGGCGACGCGCTCGCCGCGCTGCTCGACGCCAACGGCTGGCGCGTCTCGCGCGAGTTCTACTACAACGACGCCGGCGCCCAGATCGCGAACCTCGCGCGCTCGGTGCAGGCGCGCGCGCGCGGCGTTTCGCCGGACGACGAGCGCTTTCCCGCCGACGGCTACCGCGGCGACTACATCGCCGACATCGCCGCCGAGTACCTCGCGCGCGCCACCGTCGGCGCCGAGCGCATCGACCCGGTCACCGCGGCCGGCGACGTCGACGACCTCGACGCGATCCGCCGCTTCGCGGTCGCGTACCTGCGCCGCGAGCAGGACATCGACCTGCAGGCGTTCGGGGTGCGCTTCGACCACTACTACCTGGAGTCGTCGCTGTACGGCGACGGCCGGGTGCAGGCCGCGGTCGACGCGCTGGTGCGCGCGGGCAAGACCTTCGAGGACGGCGGCGCGCTGTGGCTGCGCACGACCGAATACGGCGACGACAAGGACCGCGTGATGCGCAAGTCCGACGGCGGGTACACGTACTTCGTGCCCGACGTCGCCTACCACGTCGCGAAGTGGGAGCGCGGCTTCGCGCGCGCGATCAACGTCCAGGGCTCGGACCACCACGGGACGATCGCGCGCGTGCGCGCCGGCCTGCAGGCGCTCGGCGCGGGCATCCCCGCGGGGTACCCGGACTACGTGCTGCACAAGATGGTCACCGTGATGCGCGGCGGCGAGGAGGTCAAGATCTCCAAGCGCGCCGGCTCGTACGTGACGCTGCGCGACCTGATCGAGTGGAGCGGCGCGGTCGCCGACGCCGGCGACGACCCCGGCGCGCGTGCGGCGCGGATCGGGCGCGGGCGCGACGCGGTGCGCTTCTTCCTGATCAGCCGCAAGGCCGACACCGAGTTCGTCTTCGACGTCGACCTCGCGCTCGCGCAGACCGACGAGAACCCGGTCTACTACGTGCAGTACGCGCACGCGCGCATCTGCTCGGTGCTCGCGCAGTCGAAGTCCCAGGGCGGCCCGGGCGACGACGACGTCGTGCACGCGCTCGCGGCGGCGGTCGCGTCGGCGCAGGGCCCCGGCGCGCTGCTGGCACCGCTCGCGCTGCCGCGCGAGTTCGCGCTCGCGGCGCGGCTCGCGCAGTTCCCGGAACTGGTGCGGCAGGCCTGCGACGAACTCGCTCCGCACGCGATTGCTTTTTATCTCAAGGACTTAGCGTCCGATCTTCACAGTTACTATAATGCGGAGCGCTTCCTGGTCGACGACCCCGCGCTGCGGCTCGCCCGCCTCGCGCTGCTCGTCGCCACCCGCCAGGTGCTGCGCAACGGGCTGGCGCTGATCGGGGTGTCGGCGCCCGAAAGGATGTGATGGCCGGGATCTCACGGACTGCGGCCGGCGCGCCCGCGCGCCGGATGCGCGGCGGCACCCTCGTCGGCTTCATGATCGGCCTGATCGTCGGGCTGGCGGTGGCGGTCGTCGTCGCGCTCTTCGTGACGCGCGCGCCGGTGCCGTTCGTCAACAAGGCCGGGCGCGCGTCCGACCGCATCGTCGAGCCCAAGTCCGCGGCCGAGGCGCCGGATCCGAACAAGCCGCTGTATTCGAAGAACCGCTCCGGCATTCCGGCCGAAACCCCGCCGCCGCCCCCGCCCGAGACCCCCGAGGATCGCGCCAGCATCCTCGACCGCCTGTTCGGCAAGGGCGCGGCCGAGTCCGCGGGCATCCCGCCGTCGAAGCCCGCCGAGACACCGGCGGTGAAAGGCGACGCCCGCGGCGGCGACGCAAAGGCGGCGCCCGAGGGCAAGGCGGCCGAGATCCGCGCCTCGGAGGGCCGATCCCCCGACAAGATCGCGGATGCCCGCCCGGCGGACGCCGCGAAGGACGCCGCCCGGGAAGGCACGTCGTACCTGCTGCAGGCCGGCGCGTTCCGCTCCCAGGAAGACGCCGACGGCCTGAAGGCCAAGCTCGCGCTGATCGGCGTCGAGGCGCGCGTGCTGACCGCGGAGGTCAACGGACAGACGATGTACCGCGTTCGGGTGGGGCCGTTCGCGCAGATCGACGACGTGAACAAGGCGCGCGCCCGGCTGGCCGAGAACGGCATCGAGGCGTCGGTGCTGCGCCAACGATAGGGAGGCCACGATGGCCCTGCAGTTCGACCGCTCCACCCGGCGCTTCCTCAAGGCGTTGTCCGCGGGCGGCATCGCCGCCGCCGCGGGCCCGCTCGCCGCTCAGAACCGCGCGCCCTCCGAGGGCACCGAGTACCGGCCGGTCAAGCCGGTGCAGCCGACCGAGTCGCCGGGCAAGATCGAGGTCCTCGAGTTCTTCTGGTACGGCTGCCCGCACTGCAACGCGCTCGAGCCGTCGCTCAAGGACTGGGTCAGGCGGCTGCCGGCGGACGTCGCGTTCCGCAAGGTGCACGTGGGGCTGGGCCCGAGCTGGGTGCCGCACCAGCAGATGTACTACGCGCTCGACGCGATGGGCCGGACCGCTGACCTGAACGAGAAGGTCTTCCACGCGCTGCACGTCGAGCGGCTGCCGCTCGACAAGCCCGACAAGATGGCGGACTTCGTCGCGAAGGCGGGCGTCGACCGCAAGCAGTTCCTCGACACCTACGAGTCGTTCGCGGTGCGCACGAAGATGCGCAAGGCGAGCCAGCAGGCCGACGCGTACAAGGTCGACGGCGTGCCCGCGATGGCGGTCAACGGGCGCTGGTACACCGCGCCGTCGATGGCCGGCGGCAACGAGCAGGCGCTGCGCGTGCTCGACTTCCTGATCGAGCTCGAGCGCAAGGCCGGCCGCAAGTAGCGCGGCCGCGGCGCGCGCATCCCGGGGGTCCGCCTTGGCCGCGAGCCCGCGCATCGTCAGCCTGGTGCCCAGCCTCACCGAGCTGCTGTTCGACCTCGGACTGGGGCCGTACGTGGTCGGCCGCACGGGCTTCTGCATCCACCCGCGCGAGGCGGTGCGCGCCGTGCCCAAGGTGGGGGGCACGAAGGACGTCGACGTCGCGAAGGTGCGCGCGCTCGCGCCGACGCACGTCGTCGTCAACGTCGACGAGAACGATCGCGCGACCGTCGACACGCTGCGCGAATTCGTCGGCGACGTGATCGTCACGCATCCGCTGGTCGTCGACGACAACCTGGCGCTGTATCGCACGTTCGGCGAGCGCTTCGGCTGCGCCGCGCGTGCCGCCGCGCTCGCCGCGCGCCTCGAGGAGGAACTCGCCACGACCCGCGCGCTCGCGTTCGAGCCGCTGCGCGTGCTCTACCTGATCTGGAAGAAGCCCTGGATGACGGTGAGCTCGGGCACCTACGTGTCGGCGGCGCTGCGCGAGATCGGGCTCGTCACGGTCGCGCCGGCGTCGCCGCTGCGCTACCCGGCGCTGGAGTTCGGGTCCTTCGGTCCGGAGCACTGGGACGCGGTGCTGCTCGCGTCCGAGCCGTACCGCTTCACCGAGGCGCACGCGCGCGCGCTGCGCGCCGACCCCGCGCTGCGCGGCCGGCCGGTGGCGCTGATCGACGGCGAGATGACCTCGTGGTACGGATCGCGCGCGGTGGCCGCGCTCGGGGACCTGCGCGAGTACCGTCGCCGGTTCGAGCACACGGCCGGGCTCTCGCCGCGGCCGGGGACGCCGCTCGCCTCCTGCGCCGGGGCCGCGTCGTGAGGGCCCGCGCGCCGGCGCTCGCGCTCGCCGCGCTGCTGGCGGCGTGCTCGACGCCGTCGCCGCGTCCGCCGGCGGGTGGGGCCGCGGCGCGCGGCGAACCGGCACCCCGCCCGCCGGGCGCCCGCCCCGGCGGCTACTACCTGGACGACGGGCCGGGCGAGAACGCGCCCGCGAACCTGGACGCGATCCCGGATGCGGTGCCGCGCGCGGAGCCTCTGATCGCGCGCGCGAACCGCCCGTACACGGTCTTCGATCGCCAGTACGCGCCGATGACTCAGCTCGTGCCGTACCGCGAGCGCGGCGTCGCGTCGTGGTACGGGCGCAAGTACCACGGCCAGCGCACCTCGAGCGGCGAGGTCTACGACATGTACGCGATGACCGCGGCCCACCCGACGCTGCCGATCCCCAGCTACGCGCGCGTGACGAACCTGCGCAACGGCCGCGCGGTGGTGGTGCGCGTGAACGACCGCGGGCCGTTCCTGTACGGGCGCGTCGTCGACCTCTCCTACACCGCGGCGGCCCGGCTCGGGTACGTCGCCAGCGGCAGCGCCGACGTCGAGGTCGAGCTGATCACCCGGTTCGACGGGCCCGCGCCGCAGGCGGCGCCCGTGGGCAGCCAGGTCGCGCTCGGCGCTCCCGCGGCGATCGCCTCGGGAGCGGCGTCCGGCGCTCCGGTCGTCGCGCCGTCGGCGTCGGCCGCGCGCCTGCCCGACCGCACGTCGATCGCCGCCGGGGCGTCGAGTGCGACCCTCGTCGGCGGCGCGGACGCGCCCGCGCCGGAGCGGCTCGACGTCGAGACCGTCGTGACGCCTGCCCCGGGGTCGGCTGCGCCGGCCGTGCCCGCCGTGCGCCCGCCGGCCGCGCCCGCCACGCCGGCTGCGCCCGCCACGTCTGCCGCGCCCGCCACGTCTGCCGCGCCCGCCACGCCCGCCACGCCCGCCACGCCCTCTGCGGCCTCCGCGCCCGCCACCTCCGTCCCCTCCGCGAGCCCGCCCGCCGGGCCGTCGGCGCCCGCCGCCGTGCCGCCCGCGGCCGGTGCGGTCTTCCTGCAGCTCGGCGCGTTCACGACGCGCGAGAACGCCGAGGCGTCGCGCGCGCGCCTGGCGCGCCAGCTCGACTGGCTGGCGGAGCGCATCGAGGTCCGGGCGGACGGCGGGATGTTCAAGGTCCAGGCGGGCCCTTACGCGCAGCGCGACGACGCGCTGGCCGCGGCCGAGCGCGTGCGCCTGCAGACCGGATTCAAGCCCTTCCCGGTCTCTCGCTGAGGCGAGGGGCGTCAGCGCTCGCCGTCCCCGGCGATCTCGAGCGCGAGCGCGTACAGCTCCCGGTGCGGCAGCCCGCCGAGTTCCTGCGCCAGCTTCACCGCGCGGCTGACCGGCAGGTCGCGCAGCAGCCGCTCGAGCAGGCGGCGCGGGTCGGACGCCCAGGCGGCCAGCGGTGCCGCTTCGGGGGCCGCCGGCGCGTCGTCGCGGGCGATCGCGATCGTGAATTCGCCGCGCGCGCGTGCCGGCCGGGCGGCGAGCCACTCGCACGCGCCGCCGAGCTCGCCCACGTGGATCTCCTCGAAGGCCTTGGTGAGCTCGCGCCCGATGGCGACGCGGCGCGCGTCGCCGAACGCCCGCGCCATCGCGGCGAGCGTTCCCTCGACGCGGTGCGGAGATTCGTAGAACACGACCGTCGCGCCGGCGATGCCCGCCGCGCGCGCGAGCGCCGCGAGCCGCTCGTCGCGCGCGGCCGCCCGCGGCGGCAGGAATCCCTCGGAGAGGAAGGGGCCGGCGGGCCGCCCCGACGCCGACAGCCGCGCGGTGACCGCGCTCGGCCCGGGGATCGGGACGACCTGCGCGCCGGCCGCGCGGACCGCGGCGACGAGCAGGTGGCCCGGGTCGCTGATCGCCGGCGTGCCGGCGTCGCTCACGAGCGCGACGGACCGGCCCTCGCGCAGGTGCCCGAGCACGCGCTCGATGGTCTCGCGCTCGTTGTGCGCGTGAACGCTGATCAGGCGCGCGCCCGATCCCGCGTGCTGCAGCAGCACCCGCGTGACGCGCGTGTCCTCGGCGGCGACGACGTCGACGTCGCACAGCGTCCTGGCGGCCCTCGGGCTTAGGTCGGAGAGGTGGCCGATCGGCGTGGCCACTACGTACAATCGTCCGGACATGCCCTCGTCGCTCACCCCGTCCTCCTCGCCGCCCGCGCGCGGCTCGCCGGCCCAGCGCCGGGGCTACGCCGCCGAGCAGCTCGCCCTCGATTATCTTCTGTCGCGCGGGCTCGGGCTGGTGGCGCGCAACTGGCGCGCGCGCTCGGGCGAGATCGACCTCGTCGTCGCGGACGGCGCCGAGCTGGTCTTCGTCGAGGTGCGCCAGCGCTCCGGCGCCGGCTGGGGGGGCGCCGCCGCGAGCGTCACCCCCGTCAAGCAGGCCCGCGTGCGCCGCGCCGCGGCTGCCTTCCTCGCAAGTCGCTTCGCCCGCCGTGCCTGGCCCGCCGCGCGCTTCGACGTCGTCGCGATCGACGGCGCGCGCATCGACTGGATCCGCGGCGCCTTCTGAGGCGAGCCGCGGCGCTTTCCGAAGCGAGCCGCGGCGCCTGGCGCCTCGCCCGCCGTGCGCCCGGTGGGGCCGGCGCTTCGCCCCGTCGGGCCGGCCGCTATAATCGCTCGCGATGAGCCTGATCGCCCGCATCAGCCGGCAGTTCGAGGAGAGCGCGCAGCTCAAGCTCGACGCGATGGAGAAGCTCGCCGGCCCGGTGGCGCGGGCGGTCGAGGTGATGGTCGCCGCCCTCGCCGCAGACCGCAAGATCATGGCCTGCGGCAACGGCGGGTCCGCCGGCGACGCCCAGCACCTCGCGGCCGAGCTCGTCGGACGCTTCGAGCGCGAGCGCCCCGAGCTCGCCGCGCTCGCGCTCACCACCGACACCTCGATCCTGACCGCGATCGCCAACGACTACCGCTTCGACGACGTGTTCGCGCGGCAGGTGCGCGGGCTGGGCCAGGCGGACGACGTGCTGGTCGCGATCAGCACCAGCGGCAATTCCGCGAACGTGGTCGCCGCGATCGAGGCGGCGCACGATCGAGGGCTGAAGGTCGTCGCGCTGACCGGAAAGGGCGGCGGGCGCATCGCGACCCTGCTGTCGGAGGACGACGTGCACCTGTGCGTGCCGCACGAGCGCACCGCACGGATCCAGGAGGTGCACCTGCTGATCCTGCACTGCCTGTGCGACGGCATCGACGCCGCGCTGCTCGGCGAGCAGGACTGAACCGTGCCGGGCGGCGCCGCGAAGGTGCCGCCGTCGGGAACGGCACGATCAACGCGCCGCGCGAAGCGATCCCGCGCGCGGCGGCCAGACCAGGACCAGGAGCCAAGACCATGAAGACTCATCGAACTCTCCACGGCGCCCGCCGGGCGCTCATCGCGGCGGCGGCGGCCGGCGCCGCCGGCGCGACGCTCTCGGGGTGCTTCCCCCTCGCGGCGGGCGGCATGGCCTACGGCGCGCTGGTGGTCACCGACCGCCGCACGCTCGGCGCGCAGACCGAGGACACCGGCATCGAGGTGAAGGCGCGCGCCCAGCTGAGCCAGGAGATCAGGCAGTCGGGCGGCATCGGCGTCGTGAGCTTCAATCGCAAGGTGCTGCTGTACGGCCAGGTCGCCGACGACGCGGCCAGGCGCACCGCCGAGCAGGTGGTCGCGCGCCTCGAGAACGTTCGCACCGTCCACAACGAGCTCGCGGTCTCCGGGCGCACGTCGATCGGCACCGCCGCGAACGACACCGCGATCACGACCAAGGTCAAGGCGGCGCTGGTCGACGCCAAGGACCTGCAGGCCAATGCGTTCAAGGTGATCACCGAGGCCGGCATCGTCTACCTGATGGGGATCGTCACGCGTGCCGAGGGCGACCGCGCCGCGAGCCTGGCGAGCCGCACGTCGGGCGTGCTGCGCGTGGTCACCGTGTTCGAGTACGTCACCGAGGACGAGCTCGCGCGCATCGTCTACCAGAGCAAGGAGTCCCGCGACGGGGCGAAGAAGTAGCGATGGACCCCTCGACCGACGCGTCGCCGCCGCCCGAGGGTGCCCCGCCGGTGCCCGCGGCCCCGGCGCAGGACCCCGGCGTGCGGCGCCGGCGCCGGATCGCGCTCGGTGCGCTGCTCGCGGGCGGCGCCGGGGCGCTCGGCGTGGGCGTCGCGTCGCGTGCGGTGCGCGAGGCCCCCGCGGTCTCGTTCACGACGCTCGACGGCGGGCGCATCGCGCTCGCGGGCCTGCGCGGGCGCGTGGTGCTGGTGAATTTCTGGGCCACGACCTGCGCGATCTGCGTCGCCGAAATGCCGTCGCTCGCCGGCCTGCACCGCCGGCTCGCGCCGCGCGGCCTGTCGACCGTCGCGGTCGCGATGCCCTACGACCGCCCCGACTTCGTGCTGCACTACGCACGCCGCTCGGCGCTGCCGTTCCCGGTCGCGCTCGACCCCACGGGCGCGGTCACGCAGGCGCTCGGTCCGGTGCGCGGCACGCCGACGCTCGTCGTCGTCGACCGCGCCGGGCGCATCGCGCACACGCTCGAGGGCGAGGCCGGCCTCGCCCGGCTCGAGGGCGTCGTCGAGCGGCTGCTCGCGGCCGCCTGAGCCGCGCCGGCGCGGTCAGCGCGCGCCGGGATACTCGGCGACCTCGACCAGGTTGCCGTCCGGATCGCGGAAGTACACCGAGCGCATCGCGCCGAGCGCGCCCCGGCGGGGCACCGGCCCGGCCTCCAGCGCGACGTCCTGGGCGCGCAGGTGCGCGATCACGTCGTCGAGCGGGACCGCCGCGATCAGGCAGAAGTCGCCCGAGCCGAGCGTGGGCACGCGCGCCTTCGTCGGCGTCTCGGTCGCACGATCCTGCAGGTTGATCTTCTGGCGGCCGAAGCGCAGCGCGTGGCGCGGCTGTCCCTCGGGGCCGCGGAAGAACTCGCGTTCCATTCCGAGCGCTCGCTCGTAGAACCGGGTCGTCGCCTCGATGTCGGCGACGGTGAGCACGAGGTGGTCGACGCGGTCGACGAGCGGGGGAACGGGGTTCAATCGATTCTCCGTGGGGGGGGTGCGCCCCGTCCGGCCCTCGCGGGCCCGGCCGGGCGCCGAAGCTTAGCGCGGCCGCGATCGCTGCGGTAAAGTCTGCGCCCGCCCGCCGGTGCACGCCCGTGCCGCGCGTCGCGCCCCACCCCTCGTCGGAGAGCCGATCATGTCTGCCCCCGGTCGTCGCGTCCTCGCCTTTCTCGCCGCGATCGCGGCGCTCGCCGTCGCGCCCTGCCCGGCGCAGGCCCAGTCGCCGTGGCCGACGAAGCCGGTGCGGCTGATCGCGGTGTTCCCGCCCGGCGGCTCGGTCGACCAGGTGGCGCGCATCCTCGCGGCGCAACTGTCGCAGCAGACCGGGCAGCCGTTCGTCGTCGAGAACAGGGCCGGCGCGTCCGGCGTGATCGGCACCGCGGCCGTGGCGCAGGCGGCCCCCGACGGTCACACGCTCGGCGTGGTCTTCGACACGCACGCGGTCAACCCGTCGCTGATCCCGAACCTGCCCTTCAACACGCTGCGCGACCTCGCGCCGGTGATGCTGGTCGGCACGTCGCCGATGGCGATCGTCGCCCACGCGAGCCAGCCCTACCGGAACTTCCGCGACGTGCTCGCCGCGGCCCGCACGGCGCCCGGTTCGGTGGCGTTCGGGTCGATCGGCTCCGGCAGCCTCGGCCACCTGGCGATGACGCAGATCGGCAACCTGCAGGGCGTCGAGTTCAACCACGTGCCCTACAAGGGCGGCGGCCCGCTGATGACCGACGCGGTCGGCGGCCAGGTGCCGCTGTCGATCGGGACCGTGTTCCTGGTCAACCCGCACGTCAGGAGCGGCCGCCTGCGCGCGCTCGCCGTGACGTCGCGCGCGCCGGACGCGCAGATGCCGGGGGTCGCGCCGGTCGCGGAACAGGGCGTCGCGGGCTTCGAGGCGCTCGCGTGGTGGGGCGTGTTCGCGCCCGGCGCGACGCCGCCCGCGCTCGCGCAGCGGATCCACGAGGAGCTCGCGAAGGCGCTGAAGGCGCCCGTGGTCGCCGAGAAGCTGACCGCGCAGGGGATGGACCTGGTCGGCGGGTCGCCCGAGGTGCTCGACCGGTTCCAGCGCGCGGAGATCGAGCGCTGGGCCAAGGTCGTGCGCGAGAACCGGATCAGGGCCGGCGACTGAGCCGGCGGCGCGCGCCCCGCGCTACTCGGGCTCGACGCCGAGCGCCACCAGGAAGCGCGACACCATGTTGTAGGTCGCGATCACGCCGACCAGCTCGACGGTGTGCTGCTCGCTCAGCAGCGCGCGCACGCGCGCGAAGGTGTCGTCGCGCACGTGCACGTGGCGGGTCATGTCGATCGTCAGCGCGATCGCCGCGCGCTCGTCGGCCGCGAAGAGCGCGGAGTCCGCGAGTGCGGCGTCCGGGTCGCGCATCGCCCGGACCTGCGCGTCGGTGCCGCCCGCCTTCACGAAGAGCGGCGCGTGCTGGCCGAATTCGTAGTCGGCGCCGTTGAGCACCGCGACCACGCACATCGCGAGCTCGGCGAGCCGGGGCGCGAGCGTGAGCTCGCTGCGGACGGCGCGCAGGTAGGCGTTCCAGCCGCGCGCGAGCGGCGGGCTGCGCAGCAGCATCCGGTCGAGGTTGAGCAGGTGGCCGCCGCGCCGCGCCCGGATCGCGGCGACGAGGTCGGCGGGCTCGGCGAGGTCGGCGGGCACGTAGGGAACGCGGGGCATGGTCGCTCCAGGGGGCGGGACGGCGCGCGGATGGGCGTGCGTGTGCCGATTCTAGTCCGGCTCACCGCGCGGGCAGCCCGGCAGGACGGCCCGGACGTCGCCGCGCTCGGGGATTGAGCGCCGGCGCGGGCCTCCCGTGGCAGACTTCCGGCTTTTCACGGGCACGGTGCCGGGCGCGCCGGCCGCCGCCCGCCGCAGGAAGGGATGTTTCCAGTGTCACCCGCAAGACGACGCGCGCTCGGCGCGTTCGCCGCCGCCGTGCTGCCGATTCGGCGCGCCGCGAGCGCCGCCGCCTACCCGGACAAGCCGATCCACCTCGTCGTGCCGTTCGCGGCCGGCGGCGGGGCCGATCACCTCGCGCGCATGGTCGCGCCGAGGATCGCGCAGGAGCTCGGCACGACGATCGTCATCGACAACCGGCCGGGCGCCGGCGGCGGCCTCGGTGCCGAGCAGGTCGCGCGCGCGGCGCCCGACGGCTACACGCTGCTGTACGGAACGAACGGCACGCACGGGATCAACGCGAGCCTGTACGCGTCGCTGCGCTACGACCCGATCGTGCACTTCGTGCCGGTGGGCCGGCTCACGCAGATCGCGGCGCTGCTGACGGTGACCCCTTCGCTGCCGGTGCGCTCGGTCGAGGAACTCGTGCGCCACGCGCGCGCCCATCCGCGCAAGGTCTACTTCGCGTCCGCCGGCAACGGCACGACCTCCCACCTCGCGGGCGAGCTCTTTCGCACCGCGGCCGGCGTCGAGATCGTGCACGTGCCCTACCGCGGCGGGGCGCTCGCGGCGACCGACGTCGCCGGAGGCCAGGTCCAGATGCTGATCGACGTGATGCCCAACGTGCTGCCCCTGGCGCGCGCCGGCCGCCTGCGCGGCCTCGCGGTGACGACGGCACGGCGCTTCCCGACGGCGCCCGAGTTCCCGACCCTCGCGGAGTCCGGCCTCGCGGGCTTCGAGGTCAGCGCGTGGGACGGGATCCTCGCGCCGGCCGGGACGCCGGCGCCGGTCGTCGAGCGGCTCAACGGCGCGATCCGCGCCGCGCTCGACGATCCGCAGGTGCGCACGGCGCTGCTCGCGCACGGCGCGCAGCCGGTGCCCGGCACGCCCGAGGACTTCGCGCGGCTGATTCCGCTCGAGCTCGACAAGTGGGGGCGGGCGGTGCGCCAGTCGGGCGCGAAAGTCGATTGAGCGGCCGCCGGTCGAAGGTGGCCGGCACCGCGCCGGACCGAAATCCGCGCTGCCCGGAGCGGCCGATTCGACCGCGGGCGACGCCGGTCATTAAGCTTGCCCGCCGCCTCGCGGAAGGGCCGGCCGGGGCCGCCCGCGCGCGCAGGCGGCCGGACAGGACAGGATTCGCGGCGCGGCGCCCGAGGCGACCGGCACGCACTCACCAGGAGAACCCGATGAAGACCCCGACGCTCCCCGCCGTTCCGGAGTGGAAGCCCGTGTCCGGCTACCAGGACATCCTGTACATGAAGGCCGACGAAGGCATTGCCAAGATCGTCATCAACCGGCCCGAGGTGCGCAACGCGTTCCGTCCCGAGACCGTGCTCGAGCTCGAGCGCGCGTTCCACGACGCCCGCAACGACATGGGCATCGGCGCGGTGATCCTGACCGGGCAGGGCAAGGACGCGTTCTGCTCGGGCGGCGACCAGCGCGTGCGCGGCAAGGGCGGCTACGTCGGCGGCGACGGCATCCCGCGCCTGAACATCCTCGACGTCCAGCGCCAGATCCGCACGATGCCCAAGCCGGTGGTCGCGATGGTCGCCGGCTACGCGATCGGCGGCGGCCACGTGCTGCACATGGTGTGCGACATCACGATCGCCGCCGACAACGCGCGCTTCGGCCAGACCGGCCCGCGCGTGGGCAGCTTCGACGGCGGCTACGGCGCGTCGTACATGGCGCGCATCGTCGGCCAGAAGAAGGCGCGCGAGATCTGGTTCCTGTGCCGCCAGTACGACGCGAAGCAGGCGCTCGACATGGGCCTGGTCAACGTCGTCGTGCCCTACGAGCGGCTCGAGGAGGAGACGATCCAGTGGTGCCGCGAGATGCTCGCGAACAGCCCGATGGCGATCCGCTGCCTGAAGGCGTCGCTGAACGCCGACTGCGACGGGCAGGCCGGGTTGCAGGAACTCGCCGGCAACGCGACGCTGCTGTACTACCTGTCCGAGGAAGGGCAGGAGGGCCGCAACGCGTACGTCGAAAAGCGCAAGCCCCGCTTCGACAAGTTCAAGCGCTTCCCCTGAGGCCGGTGGCGTACGACGACTGCCCGGCCGGCGGCGCGCCGGCGCGCGAGCACGGGGGCTGCGAGTTCGCGGCGCCGGTGACCGTCGCCGACGACGACCGCGCGCTGTCGGTCCTCGCGGCCGCCGACGACGCGGGCGACGCGCCCGCGCTGCGCGTCGACGGCCGCACCTTCGGGTTCGCCGAGCTCGCCGGGCTCGTGCGCGCGAGAGGCTCGACGCCCTCGACGCCGAGCCTCGCGCGGCCGGCCCGCGCCCGGTCGTCGGCAGCAATACCCTCGAGACCGTCGTCACGCTGTACGCGCTGTTCGAGCGGCGCGAGCCGGCCCTGATGCTGCACCCGCGCCTGACCGACGTCGAGCGCTCGGTGCTGCTCGGCCGTGCGCGCGACGCCGGGCCGCTGCCGCACGCGGGCGCGATCGCGGTGATGTTCACGTCGGGCACCACCGGCACGCCGCGCGCGGCGGTGCTCACGCGCGCGGCCATGCTCGCGTCGGCGCGCGCGAGCGAGCCGAACCTCGGCTGGGCGCCCGACGACTGCTGGCTGCTGTGCATGCCGGTCGCGCACGTCGGCGGGCTCTCGATCCTGACGCGCTGCCTGTCGGCACGGCGCTGCGTCGCGCTGTCGTCGGGCTTCGACGCGCCGGGCTTCCCCGCGCGGGTCGGGCGCGAGCGCGTGACGCTGGCGTCGCTCGTGCCGACGATGCTCGCGCGCGTGCTGGAGGCGCATCCCGGCTGGCGCGCGCCCCCGGCGCTGCGGGCGATCCTGCTCGGCGGCGCGGCGGCGTCGCCGCGGCTGCTGCGCGAGGCGCGCCGGCGCGCGCTCCCGGTGCTGACGAGCTACGGGCTGACCGAGACCAGCGCGCAGGTGTGCGCGACGCGCTACGAAGAGCGCTTCGCCTGCGAGGGGCTGGGCGCGGGCGAGCCGCTGCCGGGCGTGCGGCTGCGGGTCGTCGACGGGCGCATCCAGGTCGGCGGCCCGACGCTGATGGCCGGGTACTGGGGCGAGCCGGCGCTCGCGACCGACGCCTGGTTCGACACCGGCGACCTCGGCGAGATCGATGCCGCCGGGCGCCTGCACGTGCACGCGCGGCGCGCCGACCTGATCGTCACCGGCGGCGAGAACGTCTACCCGATCGAGGTCGAGCAGGCGCTCGAGCTCGCGCCCGGTGTCGCCGGAGCGGCCGTGTTCGGGGTCGCCGACGAGATCTGGGGGCAGACGGTCGCCGCGGCGATCGTCGCCGACGGCGCGGCGCCGCCGGATGCGCAGCTCGCGGCGTGGATCGCCGGGCGGCTCGCGCCGCACAAGCGGCCGCGCGCGGTCGTCTACGTGCCGGCCCTGCCGCAGACGCCGGGCGGAAAGCTCGACCGCGCGGCGCTGCCCGCGCTCGCCGCGCGGCTGCGCCCGCTCAGGTGACCCAGCCCCCCGCGAACGGGAAGCTCTGCCCCGCGAAGAAGCTGACCTCGCCGCTCGCGAGGAACACCGCGAACAGGGCGTCCTCGCGCGCGGTTCCCAGGCGCCCGAGCGGCACCTCGCGCTTGAGCCGCTCCTGGAACGCCGGCAGCGCCTGCACCTCGGGGCCGTAGTACATCGGGTTGTCGACGAAGTTCTGGGCGAGCAGGTTCACGTGCACGCCCATCGGCGCGACCTCGGTGCCGACCGCGCGCACGTACGAGACCTGCGCGCCGCGCGCCGCGCTGTAGGTCGACGTGCGCTTCTGCCCGCGGAACGCGATCGCGCTGCCGATCACGACGACCTTGCCGGCGCCGCGCTCGATCATCTGCGGCAGCACCGCGCGCATCAGGCCGGGCAGGGGGTCGACGATGTGCGCGAACACGTGCCGCCACTCGTCGTCGCCGACCTCGGTCGCGCGGGTGGCGGGCGCCGGCACGCCCAGGTGCGCGATCAGCACGTCGACGCGGCCCGCGGCGCGCACCACGCGCTCGCCGGCGGCACCCGAGTCGAGCTCGGTGAGGTCGGCGATCACGTCGGCGCCGTGCTCGCGGAACGCCTCCACCAGCGGGGGGCCCATGAAGCCGTCGGCCTGCGTGATCAGCACGCGCTTGCCGGCCAGTGCGTCGCCTATCCTCATCGTCGTGCCTCCCGCGTTTCCGATTCGTGAGCGTCGGCGAGTATCGCATCCGCGAGGGCCGGCGTGCGTGTGGCAGACTTTCGGCATGACCCGAGACGACGCACCCGAGCCGATCTACCTGATCTCGCCGTCCGGCCCGGTCGCGCCCGACGGCCGGCTCGAGCGTGCGCTCGAGAACCTGCGCGCCCTGGGCTTCGCCCCGGCGCTCGACACGGCCGCGCACCGGCGCCACCAGCGCTTCGCCGGCACCGACGCGCAGCGCGCCGCCGCGTTCTCGCGCGCCGCCGCGCAGCCCGCGCGCACCGTGATGATCACGCGCGGCGGCTACGGGCTCACGCGCCTGCTGCCGCGGCTCGACTACACCGCGCTCGCGAGGGCGGGCAAGCGGTGGGTGGGCTTCTCCGACTTCACCGCGTTCCACCTCGCGATGCTCGCGCGCGCGAAGGCGGTCACCTGGGCGGGCCCGGCGCTGCTCGACGACTTCGCCGGCGAGTCACCGGACGCGGTCGACGAGATCACGCTCGGCACGTTTCGCGAAGCGACTTCGGGCGCGCTCGAGATGCTGGGATTCCGCTGCGGCGGCCCCGCGGGCGTCGAGGCGCGCGGCACGCTGTGGGGCGGCAATCTCGCGATCGTCTGCGCGCTGCTCGGCACGCCGTGGTTCCCGAAGGTCGACGGCGGGATCCTCTTCCTCGAAGACGTCAACGAGCTGCCGTACCGCGTCGAGCGCATGCTCTCCCAGCTGCTGCACGCGGGCGTGATCGAGCGCCAGTCCGCGGTGCTGCTCGGCCGCTTCAACGGCTACCGTCTCGGCGAGCGCGACCACGGCTACGACATGCCGGCGGTCGTGAAGTGGCTGCGCGCGAGCACGCGCACGCCGGTGCTGACCGGCCTGCCCTTCGGCCACGCGGCGCCCAAGCTCACGCTGCCGCACGGCGCGCGCGTCGCGCTCGCCACCGAGGGCCGCACCTGCTGGCTGGTGCTCGACGAACATCATCACCACGCGGACGAGACGCCGCGCCGCCGCCGCTGACGGCGCGCCGGCGCGGCCGCCCGGGCCGCCGCGACGAAGAAGACCGACACAGGAGACCTCGCGATGAACGCCCCCGTGCCCCTCTGGACCCCGTCCGCGCAGCGGATCGAGCGTGCGGGCCTCACGCGCTACCTGCGCTGGCTCGCCGACACGCACGGGCGCCGCTTCGACGGCTACGAGGCGCTGTGGCAGTGGTCGGTCGACGACCCCGAAGCCTTCTGGGCGAGCCTGTGGGACTTCCTCGGCGTGCGCGCGCACACCCCGTACACGCAGGTGGTCGCCCGTTCGGAGATGCCGGGCGCGCAGTGGTTCCCCGGCGCGACGCTGAACTACGCCGAGCACCTGCTCGCGCGCGCCGGCCACCCGGACGCGCACCGCCAGCCCGCGATCGTGTTCACGAGCGAGATCGTCGCGCGCCAGGAGATCGGCTGGGCGCGGCTCGCCGCCGACACCGGGGCGCTCACCGCGACGCTCGCGCGCCTGGGCGTGCGCCGCGGCGACCGGGTCGTCGCGTTCATGCCGAACATCCCGCAGGCCGTCGTCGCGCTGCTCGCGACGACCAGCCTGGGCGCGATCTGGTCGTCGAGCTCGCCCGACATGGGCCCGGTGAGCGTGCTCGACCGCTTCCGCCAGATCGAGCCGCGCGTGCTGGTCGCGGTCGACGGCTACCGCTACGGCGGCAAGGACTTCGATCGCCGCGACACGGTGCGCGAGCTCGTGCGCCAGCTGCCGACGGTCGAGAAGGTGATCTTCGTGCCGTACCTGGACGCCGGCGCGTCGCTCGACGGGCTCGACGCCCAGGCGGGCCGGCACGTCGACGTCGTCGCCTGGGCCGACGCGCTCGCGCAGCCGGCCGCCCCGCGCTTCGAGCCGGTGCCGTTCGACCACCCGCTGTGGATCGTCTATTCGTCCGGCACCACCGGCATGCCCAAGCCGATCGTCCACGGCCACGGCGGCACCGTGCTCGAATACCTGAAGGGCAACGTGCTCGCGCGCGACCTCGGCGAGCACGACCGCTTCTTCTGGTTCTCGTCCACGAGCTGGATCATGTGGAACCTGTGGGTCGGCACGCTGACCGTCGGCTGCACCGCGCTGCAGTTCGACGGCAACCCCGGCTGGCCCGACCTCGACACGCTGTGGAAGTTCGCCGAGCGCGAGCGCGCGACGTTCTTCGGCGTGAGCCCCGCGTTCATCGCGCTCAACATGAAGGCCGGGCTGAAGCCGCGCGAGCGCTTCGACCTGTCGGCGCTGCGCACGGTCGGCGCGACCGGCTCGCCGCTGACCGAGGACGCGTACCGGTGGATCTACGCGAACGTGCATCCCGACGTCCTGCTCGCGTCGATCTCCGGCGGGACCGACCCCGGCACCGCGTTCCTCGACTCCTGCCCGATCCTGCCGGTCTACGCGGGCGAGATGCAGTGCCGCGGGCTCGGTGCCGCGGTGTACGCGTACGACGACTCGGGCCGGCCGGTCCTGGGCAAGGTGGGCGAGCTGGTGTGCGCGAAGTCGATGCCGTCGATGCCGCTGTACTTCTGGAACGACACCGGCGGCCGGCGCTATTTCGAGAGCTACTTCGACACCTTCCCCGGCCCGCCGAACGTGTGGCGCCACGGCGACTGGCTGGAGCTCATCGCGCGCGCGGAGTCGGTCACCGGCGTCATCTACGGTCGCTCCGATTCCACGATCAACCGGCACGGCATCCGCATGGGCACGAGCGAGCTCTATCGCGTCGTCGAGGAGTTCCCCGAGGTCGCGGATTCGCTGGTCGTCGACCTCGAATACCTCGGCCGGGAGTCGTTCATGGCGCTGTTCGTCGTGCTGCGCGAGCCCGGCAGCGGCGCGAACAGCGTCGGCTCGCACGGGCCGGCGCTCCCGGGCGCGCGACGCGCCGCCGCCGCCGGCACCGCCCCGGCGCGGGCGCGCTCGCCGCCGACACCGGCGTGCCGGGGCCGCTCAAGCGCGCGCTGCTCGACGCGATCCGCACCCGGCTGTCGGCGCGTCACGTGCCCAACGACGTCTTCGCGATCCCGGAGGTGCCGCGCACGATCTCCGGCAAGAAGATGGAGGTTCCGGTGAAGAAGATCCTGCTCGGGCAGCCGCCGGAGCAGTCGGTGAACCGGGACTCGATGGCGAATCCCGCCAGCATCGACTGGTACGTCGCGTTCGCGGCGGGCCGCGGAGCGGCGGCCGCCTGACGACAGCGGCCGACCGTATACTGGCGGATCGTCGGCCCGCGGGCCGCGCCGCCCTCCCTTCGGGACTCCGAATTGAACGCCACGCCCCCGTCCGCCCGACCCGGCCCCGGCGACCTGCTCTCCGGCCCGGCGCTCGACGCCGCGATCCTCGCGTCGGCGAAGACGCTCGGCGCGGCGGCCGGCGCGCAGGCCGGCCCGCGGATCCTCGCCAAGCTCTACGAGCCCGACGTCCAGTCCAACGATCTGGCGCAGCTGATCTCGACCGACGTCGGCCTCGCGGCGCGGGTGCTGAAGGTCGCGAACTCGCCCTACTACGGCCTGTCCGGCGGCGTCGGCACCGTCGATCGCGCGGTGCTGGTGCTCGGGCTGGACGCCGTGCGCGGCATCGCCGCGGCCGCGTGCCTGGACCGCGCGCTGCCCCCGGGCGCGGGCCCGGGCGCCGTCACGATGAACCAGCTGCTGCGCCACAGCGTCGCGACCGCCACCGCCGCCCAGGCGCTGGCGCGGCGCGTCGACCGCGACCGCGCGGGCGACGCGTTCCTCGCCGGGCTGCTCCACGACCTCGGCGTCGTGATCCAGCAGCGCCTGAACCTGACCGGCGTCGCGCAGGCGGTCGCCGAGCTCGCCGCCGCGTCGCCGGACGCCGACACCGCCGAGTGCGAGCGCCGCTGCATCGGATTCACCCACGGCTACTGCGGCGCGCTCGTCTTCACCTCGTGGCTGCTGCCCGCCTGGATCGGTCGCGTGGTCGAGCACCATCCCGCGCCTCTGCGCGCCGACGCCGGCGACCGCCCGCTCGCGTCGATCGTCCACCTCGCCGAGCGGCTCGCCGGCGCCGCCGACCTCGGCCTGCCGACCGAGCCGACGCTCGGCGACCCCGACCCCGCCGTGCTCGCGTGCGCGGGCGTCTCGCAGGCCGACCTCGAACAGGTCGCGGGCGAGCTGGCCGCCGAGACGGCGCGCCTGCTCACCGCGCTGGGGCGCTGACCGCCGCCGCTCCGTGATCCCGGAACTGGGAACGCTCGCGCTGGCGTTCGCGCTGGTGTTCTCGCTGCTCCAGTCGGGTCTCGCGTTCGCCGGGGCGGCCCGCGCGCGCGGCCGCTGGATCGGCGCCTCGGCGCGCGCCGCGATCGCGCAGGGCGCGGCGATGCTCGTCGCGTTCGCCTGCCTGGCGGCCAGCTTCGTCGACAACGACTTCTCGGTCCAGGCGGTCGCGCGGCACTCGAACTCGAGCCTGCCCGCGTTCTATCGTTTCGCCGCCACCTGGGGATCTCACGAGGGCTCGATGCTGCTGTGGTCGACGCTGCTCGCCGCGTGGTCGGCGGCCGTCGTCGCCGCCACGCGCGCGCAGGCCGCAGTGCCGCGGGCGCGGGTGCTCGGGGTTCTCGGCGTCGTCGCCGCGGGCCAGCTCGCGTTCGTGCTCGGGACGTCGAATCCGTTCGCGCGGCTGTTCCCCGCCGCGCTCGAGGGGCGGGACCTGAACCCGCTGCTGCAGGACCCGGGGATGGCGATCCACCCGCCGCTGCTCTACATGGGCTACGTCGGCTGTGCGGTGGCGTACGCGTTCGCGATGGCGGGGCTGGGCGAGGCGGCGCCCGACGCGGCGCACCGGCGCTCGACGCGCCGATGGGCCGCGTGCGCGTGGGCCTTCCTGACCGCTGGCATCGCGCTCGGCAGCGCGTGGGCGTATCGCGAGCTCGGCTGGGGCGGGTGGTGGTTCTGGGACCCGGTCGAGAACGCGTCGCTGATGCCGTGGCTGGCCGCGACCGCGCTGCTGCACGCGCTCGCCGCGCCGGCGCGGCGCGGCGGCCCGCGCGCGTGGGCGCCGGCGCTGGCGGCGGCGGCGTTCGTGCTCGCGCTGGGCGGCACCTTCCTGATGCGCTCCGGCGTGCTCACGTCGGTGCACGCGTTCGCGGTCGACCCGGCGCGCGGCGTGTTCATCCTCGCGCTGGTCGGGGTCGCGGTCGCCGGCTCGGTGATCGCGATCGGGCGGGCGTCGTGGCGGGCGACCGCGACCTCGCCGTCCGCGCCGTCGCCGTCCGCGCCGTCCGCGCCGTCCGCGCCGTCCGCGCCGTCCGCGCCGTCCGCGGCGTCCGCGGCGGCGCCGCCTCCGGCCGTGCGGGACGCGTTGATGCTCGCCCACGTGCTGCTGATGACGGTGGCGTGCGCGAGCGTGATGCTGGGCACGCTGTACCCGCTCGCGTTCGAGGTGCTCGGCATCGGACGGCTGTCGGTCGGCGCGCAGTACTTCGAGACCGTGCTGCTGCCGGTCGTCGTGCCCGTCGCGCTGCTCGCCGGGTGGGCGCCGCTGCTCGCGCCTGCGCTGCGTCGCTGGCCGCAGGCCGCGCGCGCAGCGGCCGCGCCGGCGCTGGTCGCGGCAGCCGTGTGCGCGCTCGCCGCGTGGCGCGTGCCGGGCTGGTCGCCGGTGGCGCTCACGGGCGTGTTCTGCGCGGCGTGGCTGGCCGCCGCGACGCTCGCCGCCTTCGTCGCGCACGCCCGGCGCGCCGGCCTGCCGGGCGCGTCGCGTGCGGGGGCGGTCGCGCTCGCGCACCTCGGGCTCGCCGTGTTCGTCGCGGGGATCACGGTGGCCAAGAGCCGCGCCCTGGAGCAGGACGTGCGGCTGGCGATCGGCGAGTCGGCCGCGCTCGGCGACCTGAGCTTCACGCTGACGGGCTTCGGCCCCGTGCCCGGCCCCAACTACGACGCGGTGCGCGCCACGGTCGCGGTGACCCGCGCGGGCGCGCCGGTCGCGACGCTGCAGCCGGAGAAGCGCGTGTACCGCGCCCGGCCCGGCACGCCGATGACCGAGGCGGCCGTCGACGCCGGCGTCGCGGGCGACATCTACGTGTCGCTCGGGGAGCCGTCCGGGCCGCGCGCGTGGACGCTGCGGCTGCAGACCCGGCCGCTCGTGGGCTGGATCTGGGCCGGGTGCGCGCTGATGGCCGCCGGCGGATTCCTCGCCGCGTTCCTGCCGCGTCGCAGCCACGGCACATTCCCTTCCGCTCAATAGGGGTATAAAATTGGTTCTTCGCGTTATCCGGGGGCAGAAACGGTTGACGGCAGTCGAAAGGGTAGATTGGAGGTCGCCAAACCAACCCATTCCACCCGATCAATGCCGTCGCTATGGATGCTATTGCGTGGCCCCGGTTCTGGGAAGGCTTCCGTGTCGATGACTGCGCCGAACAGGCTGACGGAAGCCTGCTGATTCAGCTGGCGGCTGATACGAGCCGCGAAGCGCTGTGCGGTCAGTGCGGTCTCGAGTGCGTGCTAGTCCACGAGCGGCGAGCACGGCGGGTGCGAGATCGCGACCTTCTGGATCGACGCGTCTGGCTCGAGGTGCCGCTGCGCCGAATGCTATGCCTGCAATGCGGTGGGCGCCACACGGAGCGCTGCAACTGGTTGGACGCCGGGGCTCGGCTGACCCGACGACTGCGCGCCTGGGTCGAGGCGCTGACGCGGCTGCTGCCGATCCGCCATGTCGCCGAGTTGACGGGGCTGGACTGGCACACGATCAAGACGATCGACCACGCTCGGTTGCAGGCCGAGCACGGCGGGTTCGACGCCCGGGGCGTGCGCCGTTTGGTCATGGACGAGTTCGCCCTGCACCGCGGGCACAACTACGCGACGGTGGTCATCGACGCCGACACGCAGCGGGTGCTGTGGGTGGGGGAAGGCCGCAGCCGCGCGACCGTGCGCACGTTCTTCGATCTGCTGGGCGAGCGTTGCGGCGACATCGAGGCGGTGGCCATGGACATGAACACCGCCTACGACCTGGAGGTGCGTGCCCGCTGCCCCAAGGCGGAGGTGGTCTACGACCTGTTCCACGTCATCGCGCTGTACGGGCGCAACGTCATCGACCGCGTGCGAGTCGATCAAGCCAATACGCTTCGCCACGATCGGCCCGCTCGTCGCGTGATCAAGCGCGCCCGCTGGCTGCTGCTGCGAAACCGGGAGAACCTGCCCGCCGGTGACGACGTGCGCTTGCAGGAGCTGCTCGAGGCCAACCAGCCCCTGGCCACCGTGTACCTGCTCAAGACCGCGCTCAAGGAGATCTGGTACGCCCCCTCGGTCAGGGAAGGGATGCGGCGCTGGAAGGCTTGGCGTCGCCAGGCGCGCGAAAGCGGCATCCCGGCGCTGATTGCCTTCGCCAGAAACCTTCGCCTGTACGTTCGCGGCATCCTCGCCAGCGCCCTCTACCCCATGAACACCAGCGTGCTCGAGGGCATGAACAACCGCATCAAGGTCATCAAGCGAATGGCCTACGGCTTCAGGGACACCTCATACTTCTTCCTGAAGATCAAGGCCGCGTTTCCCGGGAAAACGCGATGAACCATAAAATTTGCATGAATTCCGCACGGCCTGCCGGCGCCGCGCGGACGACGCACAACGCCCGGCACGGGAGAGTTCACATGGGGCTGTTCACAGGTTTGCGCCGGGCGCTTTCGCGCTCCGGCGTCGTCGCCGCGGCCGTCGTCGCGGTTGGCCTGCCTGCCGCTGCGCTCGCGCAGCCGGCGCCGGCCGTCAAGCCCGCGCCGGCCAAGGCCGCGCCCGTGCAGGTCGCGAAGGCCGCGAAGAAGTTCGACGCGTCCGGCTGCTGGGAGTGCCACAAGCCGATCCGGGAGTTCCGCGACGCCGGCAAGCACCAGAGCGTGGGCTGCGACAACTGCCACGAGGGGCTCGAGCGCCACTCGAAGGAAGAGAAGTTCCGCCCGACCACGAAGATGGATCCGGCCGCCTGCGGCGAGTGCCACAAGAACCAGTACTCGACCCTGTACCAGATGAACCCGGAGAAGACGGCCCGCAACGAGAAGTCGCAGCTCAACGGCCCCTCGCCGAACCCGGCCTGGGACAAGCTGATGGGCCCGCACGGGTTCACGCGCGAGCACAACGTTCCGCGCTCGCACGCGTTCGCGCTCTACGACCAGCTGGTCGTCGACCGCGCGTTCGGAGGCCGCTTCGAGAACAAGGCCGGCTGGGAAGGCCTCGCGCAGTGGGGCGGCAACGTCAAGCTGTGGAGCGTGCTCGAGGACAAGTTCCCCGGCCAGGACCACAAGCCGTTCAAGCCGGGCACCGCGGCCGCCGCCAACCCGGTGTGCCTGTCGTGCAAGACCTCTGACCACATCCTGGACTGGGCCTACATGGGCGATCCGGTGCCGGGCGCGAAGTGGAGCCGCACGTCGAAGGTCAACGAGATGGCCAAGGACGTGAACCACGCGCTGAACTGCAACTTCTGCCACGACCCGCACTCGGCCGGCCCGCGGATCATCCGCGACGGCCTGATCCAGGCGCTCACGCGCCCCGAGAAGGACACGCTGTGGCACCGCGACGCGCGCGGCGCGAAGATCGAGGTCAAGGACCTCGGCCAGCGCGGCTTCACGCGCAAGATCGCGACGCTGTCGCGCTACGACACCAAGCTGCAGTGCGGCCAGTGCCACGTCGAGTACAACTGCAACCCCGGCACCGACCCGGTGACCGGCCAGCCGGTGACGATGACCGACGCGCGCACCAACCACTTCCCGTTCAAGAACGTCTTCGAGATCCCGAAGCACTACACGGACCTGCGCTTCCGCGACTTCAAGCACTCGATCACCGGCGCGATGCTTTGGAAGGCGCAGCACCCGGACGTCGAGACGTACTACGGCTCGAAGCACCAGAAGGCGAAGGTCGAGTGCCACGAGTGCCACATGCCGAAGATGAAGGACGCGAAGACCGGCAAGACGTACACGTCGCACTGGCAGACCAGCCCGAAGAACTACGTCAGGCAGGCCTGCCTGACCTGCCACGACGAGTGGAAGGAAGAGCAGGCGCGCTACGTGATCGACTCCCTGAAGAACCGCTTCCAGGGCAAGCTGCGCAAGGCCGAGTACTGGCTGACGCGGATGGTCGACAAGTTCGAGGAGGCGAAGAACCTCGGCGTGGACGAGCCGACGCTCGAGAAGGTGCGCGAGAAGCACTACGAGGCGCACGCGCACTGGGAATGGTGGACCGCGTCGAACGGCTCGCACTTCCACAACCCGGACCAGGCGACCGAGTCGATCAACAAGAGCATGACGATCTCCCAGGAAGGGATCAAGATGCTCGACGACGCGATGGCCGCCCGGCGGGCGTCGCTGCGCACGGCGCAGGCCGCGCCGGCCGCCGCGAAGTAGCGGGCGGCCCGCGCCGGTGGACCTGAATTCGGGCATCGGCGCGAGCGCGATCTTCTGGAGCCTGGCGGCGGCCTCGGCCGCCGTCGGCTTTCTCGCCGTGCTGGCGCCGCTGTGGCGCGCCGAGCGGGCCGGCGCTGCCGACGCGGGCGGCCGGCAGCGCGGGCTCGCGCTCGTGCTCGCCGTCGTCGCGACGCTCGCGAGCGTCGGGGCCTACCTGCGGGCCGGCGATCCGTCCGCGCTGCGCGCGGGCGGGCGCGACGCGCTGGCGAGCCTGACCGATCCGGCCGCGGCGGGCGACCGCGCGGCGCTGATCGCCCGCCTCGACGCGCACGTCGCGCGCGATCCCGCCGACCTGCGCGCCTGGACGATCCTCGCGCGATCGCGCTTCGCGGCGGGCGACTATCGCGCCGCGGCGGACGCGTTCGCGCGCGTGCTCGCCGACGGATCCGCGCTCGCGGGCGACGCGGCGCTGTGGTGTGAATACGCGGACGCGCTCGGCATGGCGCAATCGGGCCGGCTCGCCGGGCCGCCGGCCGAGGCCGTGCGGCGGGCACTCGCGATCGACCCCGCGCACCCGAAGGCGCTCGAGCTCGCCGGCGGCGTCGCGCTCGAGGCCGGCGACGCCGCGCGTGCGCTCGAGCACTGGAGCCGGCTGCTCGCGCTGCTGCCCGCCGGTTCGGCGCAGCAGCGCGAGCTGCTCGGCGCGATCGAGCGGCTGGAGATGCGCAGCGGGCTGATGCGGCGGCGCTGACGCGCTGCGAAGACGCGGCGCGCGAACCCGGCGCGCGAACCCGGCGCGCGTCAGACGTGCCGCGTGATCCCGCCGTCGACGCGCAGGTTCTGCCCGGTGATGTAGCCCGCGCCGTCGCCGACCAGGAACGCGACCGTGCGCGCGATCTCTTCGACGCGGCCGTAGCGCCGCATCGGGATGCGCGCGCGCCGCTCGTCCTTCTCCGGGAGGCTGTCGATGAAGCCCGGCAGCACGTTGTTCATCCGGATGTTGTCGGCCGCGTGCAGGTCGGCGTAGAGCTTCGTGAAGTGCGCGAGCGCCGCGCGCAGCGTCCCGCTGACCGGGAACAGCGGGTCGGGCTCGAGGGCGGCGAAGGTCGAGATGTTGACGATCGCGCCGCCGCCCTGGGCCTTCATCACCGGCGTGACCCGCCGCGCCAGGCGCACCACCGGCATCAGCACGGTGTCGAGGCCCCGGTGCCAGTCGGCGTCCGGGATCGCGAGCAGCTCGCCCTTGGGCGGGTGCGGCGCCGAGTTCACCAGCGCGTCGAGCCGGCCGAAGCGCTCGAGCGTCTCGCGCAGCGCGCGCTCGAGATCGGCCGGCTCCAGGACGCTGCCGGTGATCCCGAGGCCGCCGAGCGACTCGCCGAGCGCGCGGCCCTTCCCGCTCGCGGACATCACCGCGACGCGCCAGCCCTGCGCGGCGAGCTCGCGCGCGCAGGCGGCGCCCATGCCGCTGCCGGCGGCGGTGACGAGGACGGTGCGATCTTGGGGGGGCATCGGTGCGGCTCCTCGGAAACGATCGGTGGGTGTCCCCGCATTGTGGGCCACGCCGCCGCGCCGCGCCGGGGGCCGGAGCGCGGGCTTGCAGGCGGCGCGCCGGGCGCCCGATTTGACGAGCCCGACCGGCAGCGCGTAAGTTCCTGCGCTTCGTTCAACCGCCGTCCACGGACCTCCCCATGAGCCTGCCCCCGATCCTGCGCGAGCGCCTGCGCCTGCCCGTCGTCGCCTCGCCGCTGTTCATCATCTCCAATCCGGACCTCGTGATCGCTCAGTGCAAGGCGGGGATCGTCGGATCGTTCCCGGCTCTGAACGCGCGCCCCGCGGAGGTGCTCGAGCAGTGGCTCGTGCGCATCACGACCGAACTCGCGCAATACGACCGCGAGCACCCGCAGGCGCCGTCGGCGCCGTTCGCGGTCAACCAGATCGTCCACAAGTCGAACGACCGCCTCGAGCACGACCTCGCGATGTGCGTGAAGTTCAAGGTGCCGGTCGTGATCACGTCGCTCGGCGCGCGCACCGACGTCAACGACGCGATCCACTCGTACGGCGGGATCGTCCTGCACGACGTGATCAACAACAAGTTCGCGAAGAAGGCGATCGAGAAGGGTGCCGACGGGCTGATCGCGGTGGCGGCCGGCGCCGGCGGCCACGCGGGCGTGCAGTCGCCGATCGCGCTGATCCAGGAGATCCGCGAGTGGTTCGACGGCCCGCTGCTGCTGTCCGGGGCGATCGCGACCGGCCGCGCGATCCTCGCCGCGCAGGCGATGGGCGCCGACCTCGGCTACATCGGCTCCGCGTTCATCGCGACGAAGGAGGCCAACGCGGCGCAGGCCTACAAGGACATGATCGTCGAGAGCACCGCCGACGACATCGTGTATTCGAGCCTGTTCACGGGCGTGCACGGCAACTACCTGAAGAAGTCGATCGCGGCCGCCGGCATGGACCCCGACAACCTGCCCGCGAGCGACCCGTCGAAGATGAACTTCGGCACCGATCGCGAGAAGCCCAAGGCGTGGAAGGAGATCTGGGGCAGCGGCCAGGGCATCGGCGCGGTCAAGGCGGTGGTGGGCGCGGGCGAACTGGTCGAGCGCCTGAAGCGCGAGTACGAGGAAGCGCGCAGGGCGCTCGCGCTCGCCTGACGCGGCGTCCCGCGCGCCGCGGTTCCCGCGGCGTGCGTCAGGTCTCCTGCGGCCGTGCGGGCACCGGCGCGACTCGCGGGATCCTGACCACGAAGACGCTGCCCTCGCCGACGCGGCTCTCGGCGCGGATCGTCCCGCCGAGCGCCTCGCCGACGATGTTCTCGCAGATCCCCAGGCCCAGCCCGGTGCCCCCGCGCCCGAGCCGCGACGTGAAGAAGGGATCGAAGATGCGCGCGAGGTCGGCCTGGGCGATCCCGCGCCCGCGGTCGGCGACCCGGATCTCGACGTCGCCGCCGGGCAGCGACTCGGCGCTCACGGTGACCTCGCCGCGCTCCCGGCCCTCGTAGCCGTGCATCACCGCGTTGCTCACGAGGTTGCCGATCACCTGGCCGAGCGGGCCCGGATAGCTGTCGAGCTCGATTCCGTGCGGTATCCGAACCTCGATCGTGATCTCGGCGGCCTTGAACGTCGGGCGGTGCGCGAGCAGCACTTCGTCGACGACCTGGTCGAGCGCGAAGCGGCGCCGCTGCGAGCTGGTCTGGTCGGCCGCCACCTGCTTGAAGCTCGAGATCAGCTCGGCGGCGCGCTCGAGGTTGTTCACCAGGATGCGCGAGGCCTCGAGCGCGTTCGTGACGAACCCGTCGAGCACCGAGCGGCGCAGGCCCGGCGCCGCGGCGCTCTGCGCGAACGCCTGCGCCGCGTCGTGCAGCGTGCTCGCCGACAGCAGGCTGTTGCCGATCGGCGTGTTCAGTTCGTGCGCGACGCCCGCGACCAGCCGTCCGAGGGCGGCCAGCTTCTCGGCGCGGACCATCTGGTGCTGCGTGCCGCGCAGCGCCTCGAGCGTCTGGGTGAGCTCGTCGTTCGCCCGCGAGAGCTCTGACGTGCGCTGCGCGACGATCCGCTCGAGCTCGCGCTCGCGGTCGGCGAGCGCGAGCTCCGCGCGGCGGCGCTCGGTGACGTCGATCATCTGGAAGAGCGCGGCCGGCTCGCCTTCCCATTCGATGATCACGACGCTGCCGATCGCGTTCCGAACCTCGCCGGACGCGGTGACGATCTCGGCCTCGACGTCCTGCAGCCGCCCCTCGGCGCGGATCCTCGCGAGGCCCTCCTCGCGCACCGAGTAGTCCCGGTACAGCCCCAGCTCGCGGCCGGTGCGCCCGATCGCCTGCTCGCGCGTGCGGCCGAACATCGTCTCGTAGGCGCGATTGACCTCGAGGATGCGCCCCTCGTCGACCGAAGCGATCGACGCCGCGATCGGGCTCGCCTGGAAGAGCGCTTCGAATCGTTGCTGCGACGCGCGCAGCGCGCGTTCCGCCTCGCGGATCTCGGTGATGTCGACGATCGACCACAGCCGGATCGGGCGGGCGCCGACCTGCATCGCCCGGCACGACAGCAGGCAGCGCCGCGCGGGCCCGTCGGGGCGACGCAGCGCGACCTCGAGCCGGTCGACGACGCCGCGCGCCGAGATCGCCTCGCGGATCGCGTCGAACGACGCGGTGTCGGCGAGCAGTGCGACGTCGCGCGCGCGGCGGCCGATCAGCGCGTCGCGACCCTGCCCGGAGAGCTCGACGAACGCGGCGTTGGCGTCCCGGATCTCCCAGGTCTGCGCGTCGGTGACCAACTGGGGCACCAGCGACGACTCGAACATCGTCTGCAGGCGCGACTCGCTCGCGGCGAGCTCGCGCGCGTTCGACTCGACGCGCGCGCCGTCCTCGCGCATCTTGCGCACCTGCCGCTCGCGGTGCGAGAAGAAGTACCAGCACAGCACTCCGGTCAGCAGCACGTAGATCGCCGGGTACGCGACGCGCTGGAACGGATCGGTGAGCGCCAGGCCCTGGGGGACCAGGCCGCGCGAGTGCATCAGCGCGAGCGCGAACAGCAGCACGATCGAGGGCGCGGCGACGCCGAGCGCCCAGCGCGGGCCCAGCATCCGGCCCGCGACGAGGACGATGAGGATCAGCGCCGCGGTCTGCGGTGCGTCGACGCCGCCGCTGTGCCAGAGGCCCGACAGGGTGACCGCGCAGCCGACGACCAGCAGCGCGAGCCAGCCGTGGCGCGGCGTCCAGGCCCATCCAATGGCGAGAGCGGCGATCGCCCCGACCGCGCCGGCGCTGGTGACGCCGGCCAGGATCATCGGCCGGCCGAGCGTGATCGAGGCCAGGACGCGCAGCGCGTAGAGCGCGACCAGCACGACGGTGATCGCGCGCAGCGTCCGCCACTGGAACTGCGTCTCGACCGCGTCGAGCGGCACGCCGTCGCGCGCCGCGTCGTTCTCGAGGGCCGGGGAGGGGGTGTTCACGGTCCGCCGGGCGTGAATTCGAGCAGTTCGAAGCGCGGCGCGAGCGCCGGGTCCGCGGGGTGCCCGACGGACTGCGCGTGGATCCATCCGGGAAGGCCGCGGCACAGCGTGGTCGAGACGACGAGCCGCCTGCGCGGATCGTCGCCCGCCGGCTCGCTGCGGTGCACCGCGCACGCGAGCCGGCGGCCCGAGACGGTCACGGTCTTCGCCGCGCGGCGCGGACCGAGGCTCGCGAAGAACTGCGCGTGGCGGCTCGCGCTCATCGTGCGCGGGTAGGTGCTCGTCACGACGCGATCGGGCACGCCGTCCTCGCGGCGGGTCACCCGCACGCTCACCGACGCCACGTCCGCGCCGATCACCTCCTCGGTGACGATCGCCACGCGGTGCCTGCGCACCCCGCCGGTCGCGATCGGTTCGCTCAGCCGGTAGGTGATCGCAGTGCCGGGGCGTGCGTCGTGCCACGGCGAAGGCCGGCTCGGGTCGCGCCGTGCGGCACCGGACGCGCCCGCGCCCGAGGTGTCCGCCGCGGCCGCGGCGGGCGCCGCGCGTGCCGTGCCCGGTGCCGCGCCGGCGAGCAGCGCGAGCGGGGCCGGCGCGCCGAGCGCCGCCGTCGCGATCAGCGCTGCGAGCCTCGCGCGGCGCATCGGCGTCGACCGTTCTGGAACCGCGCGCGCGCGACCCGGCCCGCCGGCGTCACTTCGCGACGCTGCGCTGGTAGAGCTTCTGCATGCCGCCCAGCCAGCGGTCGTAGTCGCCGGTCTTGCCCTGCAGGTAGCGCAGCACCTCGGGGTGAGGCAGCACCAGGAAGCGCCGCTCGCGCATCGTCTTCACAACCTCGTCGGCGACGGTCTCCGCGCTCAGGATCCCGTCGACGCCCGCCGAGCCGCCGTCGCCCGGGACCATGCCGGTGCGCACCGCCTGCGGGCACAGGCACGACACGCCCAGGCCGCGCCGCCCGTAGGCGATCGACAGCCACTCCGCGAACGCGACCGCCGCGTGCTTGGTGACGCCGTAGGGCGCGGACTCGACGATGTTCAGCAGCCCCGCCGCCGACGCCGTGATCACGAAGTAGCCGCCGCCGCGCTCGACCATCGAGTCGACGACCGCGCGCGCCGCCCACACGTGCGCCATCACGTGGATCTTCCACATGCGCTCCCAGATCTCGTCGTCGCCGTGGAAGCCCTTCTCGCCGCCGAGGATCCCGGCGTTGGAGAAGAACACGTCGACGCGCCCGTAGCGCTTCTCGGCCTCGCGCACGAGGTTCCGGACGTCGTTCTCGCGGCTCACGTCGCAGCGCACCGCGAGCCCGTTCACCGCCTGCGCGACCGGCGCGAGGCCGGCCTCGTCGACGTCGGCCACCACGACCCCTGCGGCGCCCTCGGCCGCGAACTTCAGCGCCGAGGCCCGGCCGATGCCGCTGGCCGCGCCGGTGACGACCGCCACCTTGCCCTTCAGGTCCATGTCCTCGTCCCTCCCGTGCCGGATTCCGCGATCGGAGCATTGTCGCACCGCACGCGGCGCGATGGCGGCCGGATCCGCCGCTCGAGGGAGCCCGCTGTCCGCGCTGCGGGCGCGCCCCGGCCCGCGCGCTTGACGGCCACGATCGCGGGCGGATACGCTCGCTCACCTCTTCGGCGTCCGGCCGGGAGCGAAACAGGACACGGCGGTCGCAAGATGAAGCCGCCGGTCGAGACAACCCAAGGAGACTTCCTCATGAGCCAACGCTTCGCGCTCGCAGCGCTCGCCGCCGCCTTGTCGCTCGGCGCAGCCGCCCCCCTGGCCTTCGCGCAAGGAAAGCCGATCCGCATCGGCGTGACCACGCCGATCCAGCTGCAGGTCGGCCGCGACACGCAGGACTCCGTGAAGATGGCGATCGACGAAGTCAACGCCAAGGGCGGCGTGCTCGGGCGCAAGCTCGAGATGGTCGTCGTCGACGAGACCGAGAACCCCGAGGTGGGCATCAACGCGATCAAGAAGCTCACCGCCGAGGAGAAGGTCGACGTCCTCGTCGGCGGCTACACCAGCGGCGTCACGCTGGCGCAGCTGCCGCACATCTCCAACGCGAAGACGATCTACCTCGGCGTCGGCGCGGCCTCGCCCTCGATCACGCAGAAGGTCAAGGCCGACTACGCCAATTACAAGTACATCTTCCGCGTCGGCCCGATCCACGCCGGCTACCAGGCGCGCGAGCTCTCCGGGTTCATCTCGAGCTTCGTCAAGGGCGAGCTCGGAATCTCGAAGATCGCCATCGTCGGCGAGAACGCGAAGTGGGTGCAGGATCTCGTGCCCATCCTGAAGAAGTCCGCGACCGAAGGCGGCGCCGACGTGCGCATGACCGAGTTGTTCGACACCCAGATGTCGGACTTCTCCCCGCTGCTCGCCAAGGTCAAGGACTCGGGCGCGCAGTACATGATCGTCGTGCTCTCGCACGCGTCGAGCGACGTCTTCGCCAAGCAGTGGCACGACGCGCGCTTCCCGATGGCGTACGGCGGCATCGACGTCAAGGGCATGGACGGCGACTTCTGCGACCGGATCGGCGGCAAGTCGGTCGGCGAGATCTCCGCGAACTTCGCGGTGCGCGCGCCGATCACCCCGAAGACGATCCCGTTCTTCGACGAGTTCAAGAAGCGCACCGGGCGCTCGCCGGTCTACACCGCGTTCGGCGCCTACGACGCGATCCACATCTACGCCGAAGCCGCGGCACGCGCGAAGTCGGTCGAGGGCGACGCCCTGATCAAGGAGCTCGAGAAGACCAGCTACGTCGGCATCCCCGGGACGATCCAGTTCGACGAGATGCACGACGTCAAGCCGGCCGCGCCCGGGCACAAGGGGCCCGCGTTCCTGATGGCGCAGTGGCGCGACAAGTGCACCCGCGAAGTCATCTATCCGAAGGCGCTGCGCACCGCGGAGTACGCGCCTCCGGCCTGGATCAAGAAGTAAGGGCCGGGCGCCGGCCCGATTCCCGCGCGTCCCCGCGCCCGGCATTCGGCCGGGCGCGCGGGCGCGTGCGAGGCCGGCCCGGGGCACATTCGTGCTCGAGATCCTGATCTACGGCGCGGTGAGCAGCGCGGTCTACGCGCTGCTCGCGGTCGGTTTCACCCTGATCTTCGGCGTGGCGAGGATCCTGAACCTCGCGCACGGCTCGTTCTACGCGCTCGGCGCGTACGGTGCCTACCTCTTCGCCGTCGTCATGAAGCTGCCGCTCGCGCTCGCCGCCGCGTGCTCGATCGCGCTGGTCGCGGTCTTCGGCGTGTTCATGGAGCGCGTGCTGGTGCGCCCGATGCGCAAGTCACAGCTCGCGGTGCTGATGATCACGCTGGCGGTCTCGCTCGTGGTCGAGCAGGCGCTGTTCCTCACGTTCGGTTCCGAGTACCGCAACGTGCCGGCGTTCGTCGACGCGAAGTTCTCGATCGGCGGCGTGGACGTCGCCGGCCAGCGGCTGCTCACGCTCGCGAGCGGCGTGGTGCTGATCGGCGCGCTGTGGCTGTTCATCCAGCGCAGCCGCCTGGGGTCGGCGATCCTCGCGATCTCGCAGGACCCGGACGCTGCGCGCTACATGGGCATCCCCACCGACCGCATCTTCACGGTCGTGATGGCGATGTCGGCGGCGCTCGCGGCCACCGCGGGAATCCTCGCCGGGCCGTTCCTGTCGGTGCAGCCCGGCATGGGGCTGCTGCCGATCGTCAAGGCATTCGCGATCGTCGTCGTCGGCGGGCTCGGTTCGATCCCCGGCAGCATCCTCGCGGCGCTGATGCTGGGGTACGCGGAAACGCTGGTCGGGTACCTCTTCTCCACGAGCTGGACCGAGATCGTCTCGGTGCTCGCCACGCTGCTGATGCTGATCGTCCGCCCGGCCGGCATCTTCGGCAAGCGCGCGGCGTTCTGAATCGCGCGAGGCCCCGAGGCGAAGACCACCATGTTCGACCGACGAATCGACCTCGCCGGCGCCGCGCTCTTCGTCGCGGTGATGGCGCTGCTCCCGCTGATGTTCTCCAACAACTACCTGATCGGCGTGCTGACCGTCAGCGTCATCTACGGGCTGTGGTCGGTGAGCTGGGACTTCATGTCCGGGCTCACAGGGCGTGAGAACTTCGGACACAGCCTGTTCATCGGCGTCGGCGCGTACACCGCCGGGTTCCTGAACACGGCCTGGGGGTTGCCCGCCTGGTGGAGCCTGCCGGCGGCGATGATCGTCGCCGCGGTTTTCGCGCTCGCGGTGGGCATCCCGACGCTGCGCCTGAAGGGTCCTTACTTCGCGCTCGCGATGCTCTCGACCGCGGTGATCATGCAGCGGCTGATGCTGATCTTCTGGGAGCAGACCGGCGGCGAGGAGGGCATCAACGGCATCGAGCCGCTGATCCGCTCGCAGCTCGGCTTCTACTACTTCGCGCTCGCGGTGCTGGTCGCGGTCACCGCGACGCTGGTCGCGATCGCGCGCTCGCCGTGGGGCCTGATCCTGCGCGCGATCCGCGGCGACGAGGCGACCTGCCAGGCGGCGGGCCTGAACGTCACGTTCTACAAGATCGCGTCGCTCGTGATCAGCGCCGCGGTCGCGGGGGCGGGCGGCGCGATGTACGCGCACTACCAGCTGCAGGTCAGCCCGCAGGTGTTCGCCGTCGTGATGTCGATCACGATCATCACGATGGTCTACGTGGGCGGCATGGCGTCGATCTACGGGCCGGTGGGCGGCGCGATCCTCCTGGTGCTGCTCACCGAGCTGCTGCGCAGCTTCGGCGAGTGGCGGCTGATGATCTACAGCTGCACGCTGATCCTGATCCTGTTCTTCCTGCCGGAAGGCTTCATCGCGCCGGTGTGGCGCTGGATTCGCGCGCGGCTCGGCGCCCGCGACGGGGCGTCGCGATGAGGCCGGTGCTGCTCGAGGTGCGCGGCCTGACCAAGCGCTTCGGCGGGCTCACCGCGGTGAAGTCGGTCGGTTTCACGGTGAGCGCGGGCGAAGTGCTCGGGATCCTCGGCCCCAACGGCGCGGGCAAGACCACGCTGTACAACCTGCTGACCGGCTTCATCCGCCCCGACGAGGGCAGCGTCGAGTTCCGCGGCCGCTCGCTGCTGGGGCTCGCGCCGCACCGCATCGTCCGGCTCGGCGTCGCGCGCACGTTCCAGCTGTGCCGGCCGTTCGTCGGCATGACGGTGCTCGAGAACGTGCTGGTGGGCGGCCTGGCGAACGCCGCCGCGCGCACCGGCGCGGGCGCGCGCGAGGCCCGCGCGCGCGACCTCGTCGCGCAGGTCGGGCTCGCCGGCAAGGAGCACACCGCCGTCGAGGTGCTCTCGTACGGCGACCAGCGCCGGCTCGAGATCGCACGCGCGCTCGCGACCGGCCCGTCGCTGCTGCTGCTCGACGAGCCGTTCGCCGGCCTGGGCGCGCACGAGATCGCCGACCTCTCCGCGCTGATCCGTCGCATCCACGCCGACGAAGGCCTGACGGTGCTGCTGATCGAGCACCGGCTCCACGAGTTCATGAAGCTCGTCGACCGCGTCATCGCGCTGGACTTCGGCGAGACGATCGCCGACGACGTGCCCGAGCGCATCGTCAGGAACCCGCGCGTGATCGAGGCGTACATCGGCGGCAGCGCCGACACCGCGGGGACCGTATGAAGACGCTGCTGGAAGTGCGCGGGCTGTCGGTCTGGTACGGCAAGGCGATCGCGCTCGAGGACGTGTCGGTCAGCGTCGGCGAGGGCGAGATCGTCGCGGTGCTCGGGCCGAACGGCGCGGGCAAGTCGACGCTGCTCAAGGCGGTGTCGCGGATGCAGCCGTCGCAGGGCGTGCTCGAGCTGGCGGGACAGTCGCTGCAGCCGCTGCAGGCGCACGAGGTCGTCGGCCGCGGCATCTGCCACTGCCCCGAGGGCAGGCGCCTTTTTCCCGAGCTGACGACGCTGAAGAACCTGATGCTGGGCGCGTACCTGCGGCGCGACCGCGAAGGCATCGCCCGCGACCTCGACTTCGTCTACGCACTGTTCCCGATCCTGCGCGAGCGCGCCGGGCAGGTGGTGAGCACGATGTCCGGCGGGCAGCAGCAGATGGTCGCGATCGGGCGCGCGCTGATGGGGCGGCCGTCGCTGCTGCTGCTCGACGAGCCGTCGGTGGGCATCGCGCACAAGCTCAAGACCGAGATCTTCGACGCGATCGTGCGCATCCGCGAAGCCGGCACCGCGATCCTGGTCGCCGAGCAGGACGCGCAGTCGGCGCTGCGCATCGCCGACCGCGCGGTCGTGCTCGAGCACGGGCACGTCGGACGCGAGGGCTCCAGCGCCGAGCTCGCGAGCGACGACTACATCCGGCAGGCGTACCTGGGCGTGGCCTGAAGCGCGCAGCCGCCGCGACGCTGCGCCGCCGACCGCGCGTCACCGGCGCCGCGTCCCGCGCCCTCGCCCGCCCGATCTCGCGCGCCCTCGTCAGGCCGCCTTGTACGGGTTCAGCGGAATGCGCTCGCGTTCGAGCGCGGCCGCGACCGCGGGCTCGCCCGCGAGCCGCTCGACGAACGCCTTGTACGCCGGCAGCGTGTCGGGGTCGATGCCCATCATGCCGCCCCAGCGCAGCAGCGTCAGCGCGTAGGCGTCCAGGAACGAGATCCGCTCGCCGCACAGCCATCCGGGCGACGCCTGCCCGATCCAGCCCTGGATCCGCTCGAGGTGCTCGCGGTACGGAGCGAGCGCGGCCGCCTTGAGCTTGCCCTTCGCGTCGGCGTCGTCGGTGAACTTGCCGGGCAGGAAGAAGTGCGTGAACGTCGGGTGCACGGTGTTGTTCATCCACGCCAGGCGCGACATCGCCTGCGCGCGCGCCCACTCGTCGCGCGGGAGCAGGCCGGCGTCGGGGAACCGCCGGTCGAGGTAGTCGCAGATCGCGACGATCTGCGAGAGCGGCCGGCCGTCGACGACCAGCAGCGGCACCAGCCCCTCGGGGTTCAGCGCCAGGTACTCGGGCGTGCGGTGCTCGGCGCGGTGCAGCTTGACGAGCCGCGGCTCGTAGGCGGTGCCGGTTCGTGCGCTGACGACTTCGAGTGCGACGTGCGGCACGAACGAGCACGCGCCGGGGCCGAAATACAGTTCGATCATCGTGACGCCTCCTGGTCCGGGGATTGGAATTCGATTCGCGCGTCAGCGGCCGGTGCCGGACGCGAGCAGCGCGACCACCGTCGCGTCGTCGACCTGCTCGAAGTCGTCGTAGAAGCGCCCCACGGCGTCGAAGTCCGCGGGCGAGTGCAGGCAGACCGTGTCGTCGGCGAGCGAGCGCACCTTCTCGAGGCTGTCGCGCGCCGCGACCGGCACCGCGCACACGAGCCGCGCGGGCGCACGCGCGCGCACCGCGTGCAGCGCGGCGATCATCGTCGCGCCGGTCGCGAGCCCGTCGTCGACGACGATCGCGACCCGGCCGGCCGGGTCGATGGGCGCGCGCGCCGGCGTGTACGACGCGCGCCGCGCGCGCAGGGTCGCGAGCTGTGCCGCGCGCTCGCGCTCGAGGTACGCGTCGTCGGCGCCCGCCGCGCGCGCGTGGTCCGCGAGGTACGTCCAGCCGTTCTCGTCGATCGCGCCGACCGCGAACTCCGGGGCGCCGGGCGCGCGCAGCTTGCGCACCAGCGCCACGTCGAGCTCGCCGCCGAGCCGGCGCGCGATGATCCTGCCCATCGGCACGGCGCCGCGCGGGATCGCGAGCACCAGCGGGTCGAGGCCCGCGTAGCGCTCGAGCGCGCGCGCGAGCCGCTCGGCGGCGTCGAGGCGATCGCGGAACCTCACCGCGGCGGGGCCCGGCGCGGCGCGGCGCGGCGCCGCGGCGGCGGCGTTCGGGGACGGCTCGACGGGGCGAGGGATCGACGGGCGGGCATCGTGGCGTCCATCATACCTTCGGTGCCGGAGCGCGCCGGCGCGGCGACCCCCGCACGGCGCCGCCGCGGAATCGGCGGCGGCGGCGCGCGCCTGGCTCGAACTGGCGGCCGCACGTCGGCGCGGCGAGCGCCCGCACCGGCACCGTCGTTACGATCGGGGTTGCCGCCGTGCGCGGGCGGCAGCGACCGAAAATGCTCAAGAAGATCCCCGTCGCCCGCCTCACGCTGGGCATGTACCTCCACGACTTCGGCGAGTCCTGGATCGACCACCCTTTCTGGCGCGCCCGCTTCCGGCTCACCGACCCGGACGACCTGCGCAAGATCCACGCCAGACGGATCGAGACCGTGATCATCGACACGGAGAAGGGGCGCGCAGGCGTCGCGCCGGCGCGTTCGCCGAGGCGCGGGCCTCGCGGGCCGCGAGCCGCAGGCCGTCGCCGCCGGCGCGCCGTCGGCGCGCGCCGGCGGCCGCGACAGGCGATCCGCCGCCGGCGCCGGCGCGAGCCTCGGCCCTGCCGTCGAGCCACTCGCTCGGCGAGGAACTCGGGCGGGCGCGCCGGCTGATCCAGGGCGCGCGCGCGCAGGTCGTCGAGATGTTCTCGCAGGCGCGCATGGGCAAGGTCCCGGACCTCGGCGGGCTCGCGCCGATGGTCGAGGAGATCTCGGCGTCGGTGGACCGCAACCGCGAGGCGCTGATCACGCTCGCGCGCCTGAAGACCCGCGACGACTACACGTTCATGCACTCGGTCGCGGTGTGCGGGCTGATGATCGCGCTCGCGCGCGAACTGGAGCTCGACGAAGCGCAGCGGCGCACCGCCGGTCTCGCCGGCCTGGTCCACGACATCGGCAAGATGTTCGTCCCGGTCGAGCTCCTGAACAAGCCCGGCCGGCTCAGCGACGCGGAGTTCGACCTGGTGCGGCGGCACCCGCGCGAGGGCTGGACCCTGCTGCGGCAGGTGCCCGGCATCGTGCCGGAGGCGCTCGACGTGTGCCTGCACCATCACGAGAAGCACGCGGGCGGCGGGTATCCCGACGGGCTCTCGGGCGAGTCGATCTCGCTGATGGCGCGCATGGGCGCGGTGTGCGACGTCTACGACGCGGTGACGTCGCAGCGCGCGTACAACCGCGGCTGGGATCCGGCCGACGCGCTGCGCCAGATGGCCGGCTGGCGCGGCCACTTCGATCCGCACGTGTTCCAGGCGTTCGTGCGCGCCGTGGGCATCTATCCGACCGGCAGCCTCGTGCGGCTCGCCTCCGGGCGGCTGGGCGTCGTGATCGAGCAGGGCAAGACGTCGCTGCTCGCGCCGCGGGTGCGGGTGTTCTTCTCGGCCAGGTCGCGCGAGCCGGTGCCGGTGCAGGTGATCGAGCCCGGGGGGAGCGACCGGATCGTCGCGCGCGAGGATCCCGCGCAGTGGGGGTTCGAGCGGCTCGACGAGCACTGGGCGGCCGCCTGAGCGCGGCGCGCGCGGGCGCGCCTGCCCGTCCCGCGCGCCGCCGCGCCGCCCCGCGGCCCTGCCGCGGCCCTGCCGCCGCCCCGCCGCGGCCCCGCCGCCGCCCCGCCGCGGCCCCGCCGCCGCCCCGCCGCGGCCCGCGCCGCCGCGCCGCCGGGCCCACACTTGACGCCCGCCGCGTGCGCCTGGCGGTCCGCGTGGTACGACGAGCGCACCAGCGCGCCCACCGCCGCGTGCGAGAAGCCCATCGCGGCGGCTTCGCGCTCGAACAGCCTGAACGTGTCGGGGTGCACGTAGCGCTGCACCGGCAGGTGCGCGTTCGACGGTGCCAGGTACTGCCCGATCGTGAGCATGTCGATGCGGTGCGCGCGCATGTCGCGCATCGTCGCGAGGATCTCGTCGTCGGTCTCGCCCAGGCCGACCATCAGCCCGGACTTCGTCGGCACGCCGGGCACGCGCGCCTTGAATTGCGCGAGCAGCTCGAGCGAGTGCGCGTAGTCCGCGCCCGGGCGCGCCTGCCGGTACAGCCGCGGCACCGTCTCGAGGTTGTGGTTCATCACGTCGGGCGGCTCGCCCCGCAGGATCTCGAGCGCGCGCTCCAGGCGCCCCCGGAAGTCCGGCACCAGCACCTCGATGCGCGTGCCGGGCGAGGCCGCGCGCACGTGCCGGATGCACTCGACGAAGTGCTGCGCGCCGCCGTCGCGCAGGTCGTCGCGGTCGACGCTGGTGATCACCACGTACTCGAGCTTCAGCGCGGCGATCGCGCGCGCGAGGCTCTCGGGCTCGTTCGGGTCGAGCGGGTCGGGCCGGCCGTGCCCGACGTCGCAGAACGGGCATCGGCGCGTGCACTTGTCGCCCATGATCATGAACGTCGCGGTGCCCTTGCCGAAGCACTCGCCGATGTTCGGGCACGACGCCTCCTCGCAGACCGTGTGCAGCCGCTGCGCGCGCAGCAGCTGCTTGATCTCGTGGAAGCGCGTGTTGTGCGAGCCGGCGCGCACGCGGATCCACTCGGGCTTCCTCAGCACCTCGCCGGCCGGCGCCACCTTGATCGGGATGCGCGCGGTCTTGGCGTGCGCCTTCTGCTTGGCCGACGGGTCGTAGTCGGAACTCATGGCTTCCCCTCGATCGATCGCGCGAGCGCGAGCCCGAACGCGGTCGCGACGCCCGCGACGTCGTCGACGCCGGCCTCGGCGCGCATGTCGGTGACCGCCAGCCCAGGATACCCGCAGGGGTCGATGCGCGAGAAGGGCGCGAGGTCCATCGCGACGTTCAGCGCGACGCCGTGGTACGAGCAGCCGCGCGTGACCTTCAACCCGAGCGCGGCGATCTTCGCGCCCGGCCCGCCGCTCGCGTCGCGCACGTGCACGCCGGGCGCGCCCGGGCGGCGCACCGCGGCGACGCCGTACGCGCCCAGGCAGTCGATCACCGCCTGCTCGATGCGCACGACGAGCTCGCGCACCGCGAGCCCGCGCCGGCGCAGGTCCAGCATCAGGTACGCGACCACCTGTCCGGGGCCGTGGTACGTGACCTGCCCGCCGCGCTCGGTGCGCACCACGTCGATGCCGCCGGGCGCGAGCACGTGGACCGCGCGGGCCGCCTGGCCGAGCGTGAACACCGGCGGGTGCTCGACGAGCCAGATCTCGTCGCCGGTCGCGGGGCCGCGCGCGGCGGTGAACGCGCGCATCGCGTCCAGCGTCGGGGCGTAGTCGGCGCGCCGCAGCGGCCGCAGCAGCAGGCGCGCACCGGGCGCCGCGTCCGGCGGGTGCTGCGCCGCGCGGGCAGGCGCCCCGTCCGGGCTCGCCCAGTGCCACATCTCGGCGGAACAGGACACTAGAGGACCACGCGCACCATCGGGTGCGCCGCCAGCGCCCGGTACAGCGCCTCGAGCTGCGCGCGCGATTCGACGTGCACCGTGGCCGTCAGGCTCAGGTACGTGCCCTTCGACGAGCTGCGCAGCTCCAGTCCCGCCGGGTCGTAGCCGGGCACGTGCTCGCGCACCAGCGCGCTGATCGCCTGCGCGAACCCGTCGACGCGCCGGCCCATGACCTTGATCGGGAAGTCGACCGGGAATTCGAGCAGCTGCTCGAGCCGGTCGAAGGTGTCGCCGATCGAGGACACTAGCGCTGCTTGGCCGCCTGGTACGCGGCGTAGAGCGCCGCGTAGACCGGGCCGGGGCGGCCGCTGCCCACGGGCCGGCCGTCGAGCGTCGTGACCGGCAGCACCTCCTTGGTCGCCGAGCTCATGATCAGCTCGTCGGCCGCGAGCACTTCCTCGCGCGTGATCCGGCGCACGTCGAGCGGGATTCCCGCGCTCGCGCACAGCTCGTCGAGCAGGCCGACGCGGATCCCCTCGAGGATCAGATTGTCTCGCGGCGGACCGAGGAGCGTGCCGTTGCGCGCCACCCAGAGGTTGCTCGCCGAGCCTTCGGTCAGGTAGCCGTCGCGGAACATCACGCACTCGGCCGCGCCGGCGTCGACCGCGGCCTGGCGCGCGAGCACGTTGCCCAGCAGCGACGTCGACTTGACGTCGCAGTGCAGCCAGCGCTCGTCGGGCAGCGTCACGGCGGCGACCCCGCGCTCGCGCTGCGCCGCGGGCGGCGGGACGAACTCGCTCGACATCGCGAACACCGTGGGCGCGACACCCTTGGGGAACGCGTGGTCGCGCTTCGCGACGCCGCGCGTGACCTGCAGGTACACGAACTGGTCCGGCCACGGATGGCGGCGCACGAGCTCGCCCACCAGCGCCGTCCAGCCGGCGTCGTCGCGCGGATTCGCGATGCCGACCTTCGCGAGGCTGCGCGACAGGCGCGCGAGGTGCTGCGGCCAGCGGAACGGCCGCCCGCCGTAGACCGGCACCACCTCGTAGATGCCGTCGCCGAAGATGAAGCCGCGGTCGAGCACCGGCACTCGGGCCTGCTCGATCGGCAGGAACTCGCCGTTCAGGTAGACGATCTGGGAGGCGGTCATCGCGCGGCGCTCACTTGTTCATCCAGAGGCGGATCGTATCCCAGGCGCGCCCGAGCAGGCCCGCCTGCTCGACGCCGGCGAGCGCGAGCACCGGGCGCTCGGCGAGCACGCGCTCGCCGAGCCGCACGCGCAGCGTGCCGATGCGCTGGCCCTGGACGATCGGCGCGACCAGCGGCTGCACGCGCTCGATCTCCGCCTTCACCGACGACGCCTGGCCCTTGGGCACGGTCACGACGACGTCCGCGTCGAAGCCGGCCTGGACCTGATCGGCCGTCCCCTTCCACAGCGGGTACGTGCCCGCCGGCACGGCCTTGCCGAAGAGCTTCATCGCGTCGAAGTTCTGGAAGCCGAAGTTCAGCAGCTTCTGCGACTCGATCGCGCGCGCGGCCTCCGTGCCTGCACCGAGCACGACGGAAAGCAGGCGCCGCTGGAAGTCGGCGCCCGGCTGCGGGCGCCGGCTCGAAGCGATCAGGCAGAACCCCGCGGCGTCGGTGTGGCCGGTCTTGACGCCGTCGACGCTCGGGTCGAGGAAGAGCAGCCGGTTGCGGTTCGGCTGGCGGATGCCGTTGTACGTGTACTCCTTGTGCGAGTACAGCGCGTAGTTCTCGGGGAAGTCGGCGATCAGCCGGGCGGTGAGCGTCGCGAGGTCGCGCGCGCTCGAGTAGTGCTGCGGGTCGGGCAGCCCGGTCGAGTTGCGGAACTGCGTGTTCGCCAGCCCCATGCGCTGGGCCTCGCGGTTCATCAGCTGCGCGAACGCGTCCTCGCTGCCGGCGACCGCCTCGGCGAGCGCGATCGACGCGTCGTTGCCGGACTGGATGATCATCCCGCGCAGCAGCTCGTCGACCGACGCGGGCCGGGCGGGGTCGATGAACATCCGCGAGCCGATCGCCTTCCACGCCCGCTGCGACACCGGCGGGCGCAGCTCCGGCGCGATCCGCTTCTCGCGCAGCGCGCCGAACACGACGTACGCCGTCATCAGCTTGGTCAGCGACGCGGGCTCGACGCGGGCGTCGGCGTCGTTGGCGGCCAGGACCTGGCCGCTCGTCACGTCGACCAGCAGCCAGGAGCGCGCCGCGAGCGCGGGCGCGGCGACCTGCGCCCGGGCCGTGCCGCAGAGCAGGGCGAGCGCGAGCACGAGAGCGGCCGGCAGCGGAAAGGACTTCATCGGGGCGGGGCCGCGCGCACGGGCGGCGAGGCAGGACTGCGAAGGCGCGGATTATAGTCGCGTGGCCGCGGCCGCACCCCGGCGCCGGTACGGGAATCGGCCGCGGACGCGGGTTCGGCGCGCCCCGCGGGTGCTCGCCCGGCCGGACGGCGCCCGTCGGGCGCGTGCCCCGGCACCGTCCGCCTCCGGGGCGGCGCGCTCAGCGCGCTTCGGGGACGAGCGCTCCGTACACCGGGCGCACCCGGTCGAGCACCCGCTCGGCGGCGGCGTCGCCGCGCGCGCGCCGGATCGTCTCGACCGCCTCGCGCACCAGCTGCCGCAGCACGTCCAGGCTCACGCAGTCGCGCAGGCGCGCCTCGAGGATGCGCCCGTCGGTGCCGAGCTCGAGCTCGAACGCGCCGGCGAGCGTGCCGCGCAGCCTGACCAGCACCGCGCGCTGGCGTTCCTCGTGGGCCTGCGCCTCCTCGGGCGACGGGTCGTCGGCGATCCCCGCGAGCGCGATCAGCCCGCGCGTGGCGAGGTCGGCGATGATCGGCTCGAGCTCGCGAGGCCGCGCGAAGGGCGGCAGGTCGGCGAGCCGGCGGCGGCCGTCGAGCAGGATCAGGATGCGGCGCTGCGCGCCGCTCAGCCCGTGGCTTCGCTCGACGACCTCGGCGCTGCCGGCCGCGGTCTTGACGAACACCAGGCGCGGATCGAAGTCGCCGGGCATTCAGACGATGCCGACGCGCTGGACGAAGCGAGCGCGCACGTCGTGCCCGGCGGCCGCCTCGACGACCGACGCGGCGGCGGGCATGAGCGCGCGCAACTCCGCGACGCTGGCGCAGCGCTCGACCCGCGACGCGAAGGCCTCGGCGGGAGCGCCCATCGTCTCGACGAGCGCCTGCGCGATCCGCCGGCGCAGCATCGGCAGCGGCAGCGTCGAGGGGGCGTCGTCCGGCGGCGCAGGATCGGGAACGGGCGCGGCCGGCGACGGCGCGGGCCCCGCCGGCTCGATGAAACCGCCCTGCTGGAGCAGCGCGAGCAGCTCAGCGAGTTCGCCCGCGGGCACCAGGTGCGCGAGGTCTTCGCGGCGGCGGCGCCCGTCGACGAGGATCAGCAGCTGTCGTGCCCGCACCGACAGACCGAAGCGTCGCGAGCGCAGCTCCAGCCGGGCCTTCTCGGTCTTGCGCCACGCGGGCGGCGGGACCTCGAGCATCGGCTCAGGCGGCGGGCGCGGCGTCGACGCCGCCCGCGAGGCTGCCGAGCACGATGCGCTTGAGCATCGGCAGCTTGCGGTGGAAGAAGTGGTCGCCGCCCGGCACCACGACGACGGGCAGGTCCAGCGGCCCGGCCCAGGCGAGCACCGCGCCGAGCGGGACGACGTCGTCGAGTTCGCCGTGCACGACGAGGGTGTCCGGCGGGACGGGACCGAGGTCGAAGCGCGACACCGCGGGCGCGACCAGCACCATGCGCGCGGCCGCACGCCCGTCGCGCGCCAGCGCCGCGGCGACGCGTGACTGCACGAAGCAGCCGAACGAGAAGCCGGCCAGCAGCAGCGGAAGCGCGCGCGAATCGCGCGCGGCGGACGGGTCGGCGCGCGCCGCCTCGACGACGCGCAGCAGGTCGTCGGTCTCGCCGCGCCCGTCGTCGTGCGTGCCGGCGCTCGCGCCGACGCCGCGGAAGTTCGGGCACCAGCACGCGAATCCGAGCGAGCGCAGCGCGCGCGCGAGCGTCTGGACGACCTTGTTGTCGCGCGAGCCGCCGTACAGCGGGTGCGGATGGGCGATCACCGCGATGCCGCGCGCCGGGGCGTCGGGGAGGTCCAGGGCGACGTCGATCGGGCCCGCCGGCCCGGCGACGCTCGTCACCCGGGACGCCGCGCTCATTCGATCCGGAGGCGCTCGACCGGGGTGCCCCCGACGAGGTGCGACTCGACGATCTCGTCGATGTCCTTGTGGTCGACGAACGTGTACCAGACGCCTTCCGGGTACACGACCATCACCGGCCCCTGCTCGCAGCGGTCCAGGCAGCCGGCCTTGTTCACGCGGACCTTGCCGGCGCCCGACTGTCCGAGCGCCTTGACGCGCTCCTTCGCATACGCCTGCAACTCCTCGGAGTGGTGCTCGGCGCAGCACGCGCGGCCGTCGTCGCGGCGGTTCAGGCAGAAGAAGACGTGGTGACGGTAGTAGCTCATGGTCGGGGTCATTATAGGGCCCGCCCCGCACCGCGCGCAGCCCGGCGGGGTCCGCGCGGCGCGGCTGCCGCGTCAGGGGCGCAGCGCGCGCCGTCGCGCCACGCACCACGCGAGCGCGGCGAACGGCCACGCGACCGACAGCCCGCGCAACAGGCCGTTGAAGTTGCGCCACGCGCCCTGGTCCCAGCGCGCGAGCATCGACGCGTGGTAGGCGTCGACCGGGAACACGCTGGTGAGCAGCGCGGTGACGAGGAGCGCGAGGATCGCGATCGTCAGCCGGGCGCGCCGCCGCGCCGACGCCATCAGCGCGATCAGCACGGCGCCGACGACCAGTCCGCCCTGCGCGCCCGCCGACAGCCACGCGAACGCCTGTCCCGGCCCGAGCAGCAGCGCGGCGGCCGCACTGCGGATCAGCGCCGCCGACAGGATCGCGGCGCCGGTGATCACGTTGCGCCGCGCGCCGACCGGATAGAGCTCGCGGACGATCAGTCCGATCGCGAGCATCGCCGACGCCGCGCCGATCGCCTCGGCGAACACCGTCAGGTCGGCGCCCAGGCGCAGCGATCCGGCGAGCGCGTGCGCGCGTTCGGCCGCGGCGGCGCCGCCGGTGTCCTCGGGTGCGTCGAAGAGCGCGGGCGCGACCGCGGCGGCCAGGCCGAGCACGGGCTCGAGGACGTCGCCGGTTCCGAACAGCAGGCGCTGCGGGTGCGCCTGCACCGCGAGCCAGGCCGCGATCAGCGCCAGGCCGACCGCGCCGTCGTGCGTCGCGCGCGCGTCGCGGTACCAGCGGCGGTCGCCCCAGCGGCGTGGCGGGCGCAGCGCGAGCGCCCCGAGCGCCCCGGCGAGCGCGCCCGCGGTATTGGCGAGCCAGTCGGCCCGCGACGCGACCCGGTCCGGGATGAAGCTCTGCAGCGCCTCGAGCACGAACGACAGCGCGCCCGCGGCCGCGACCGCGATCAGCCCCGACGCCAGCGCCGGGAAGCGCCGGCGCAGCAGCGTCGCCGCGAGCGCCCCCGGCAATGCGTAGACCGCGACGTTGACGCCCAGGTCGAAGGCGGTCCAGTAGCGGGGCCAGGGCTCGAGCACGAACTCGAGGCCGCTGAGCCCGAACGAGCGCCAACCGGAGAACGGATAGAGGGTCCCGTAGACGAGCGCGAGCAGGTATCCGCCGAGCAGGACCTCCGGCAGGCGCGATCGGCGATCGGTCGGGTCGACGGGCATGGAGGACGACGCAACGGCGTGCCGGCGGTCGCACGCCGGCGGTCGTGGCCGCCGGCGTCGCGGCGGTCGGGTGCGCAAAGGGTACAGGATATGATTGCGACTGTGGATGCCCCGGTCCAACGACTGCCCCGCCACGGCGCGTCGAGCGACGTCGACGCCGCGCGGGTCGCGCGGCTCGCGGGGCTGCCCGCCGCCCAGGTCGAGGTGGTCGACGAGATCGGCTCGACCAACCAGGCGCTGCTCGCACGGCCGTCCTGCGAGGTCCCCACGGTGCTGATCGCGCTGAACCAGTCGGCCGGCCGCGGCCGTCGCGGCCGCGCCTGGGTCGGCGACCCCCGCGACGGGCTCGCGCTGTCGGTGTCGATGTCGCGCGCGCTCGCGCCCGGCGCGCGCTCGCTCGCGGGGCTCACGCCGGCGCTCGGGCTCGCGCTCGCCGAGGCGCTCGCGCCGCGCGTGCCCGGCCTCGTGGTGAAGTGGCCGAACGATCTTCAGCGCAACGGGCGCAAGGTCGCGGGCACGCTCGTCGAGACGCGCCACGCCGACGGCCGCGAGCGCGTGGTCGTCGGGGTCGGCGTGAACCTGCGGGTCTCGGACGCGCTCGCGCGCGGCGTCGACCAGCCGATCGCCGGCCTGCTCGACGGCCTTTCCCCGGGGGGCGGCGCGGGCTTGTCGCGCGAGGACGTCGCCGGGCTCGTCGCGCGCGCGCTCGTCGAGGCGCTCGGCCGTTTCTTCCGCGACGGCTTCGCCGACACCGCGCGACGCTGGCCGCGCTTCGACGCCCTCGACGGGCGCGACGTGGTCGTGACCGACGCGGGGCAGGTGCTGCTCTCGGGCCGCGCCGAGGGGATCGACGACACCGGCGCGCTGCGCGTGCGCACCGCGGAGCGCGTCGCGGCGGTGACGGTCGGCGACGTCTCGGTGCGCGTGAGCGTGCCACCGGCGCGCGGGTCGGAGCCGCGGTGAGAGCGGCGCTGCTCGCGCTCGTGCTGGCCAACGTGCTCGCGTTCGCCTGGTGGCAGGGCCTGCTCGATCCCTGGCTGGCGGCCGGGCGCGATCCCGACCGCGTGACGCGCCAGGTCGAGCCCGCGAAGGTGCGGGTCGTGCCGATCGAGCGCCTGGAGGCGGCGCGGCGCGCCGCGCAGGCCGGGTGCTGGGAGGTCGGCCCGCTCCCCGACGACCGCTTCGAGCGCGCGCTCGCGTGGGCCCGCGCCCAGGGGGCGAAGGCCGAGGCACAGCCCGCGAAGCCGGTCCTGCGGCTGCGCTTCGCGCCGTCGGCGACCGACGCCGAACGACGCGCGGGCCTGGCCGAGCTCGCGGTCCAGTCGGCGGGCGAGCCCCGTCCCTGCGATTCGCCGGGCGTTTCGACCACGGCATCGGCGACGACCGGGTCGCCAACCACGGGGTCGCCAACCACGGGTTCTGCTACCGCGGGGTCGGCAACCGCGGGTTCTGCAACCGCGGGTTCTGCAACCGCCCCGGCGGCGTCGAAGGCGAGCCCCCCCGAAGCCGCGAGCGGCGGCGCGAAGTGAACGTCTTCACCTACGGCTCGCTGATGTACGCGCCGGTGTGGGACGGCGTCGTCCGTGGACGCTACCGCAGCGCGCCGGCGCGCCTGGACGGCTGGCGCCGGCACGCGCTCGCCGGGGCGACGTACCCGGGCGCGGTCGCCACGCCGGGCGCCGCGATCCTCGGGCGCGTGTACTTCGACGTCGGCGCCGACGACCTGCTTCGGCTCGACGCCTTCGAAGGCGACGAGTATCGCCGCGACACCGTCCGGCTCGTGCTCCCGGAGCCCGTCGGCGCGACTTCGCCGGCGCAGGTCTACGCGTTCCTCGACGGCACCCGCCTGCGGCCGCACGACTGGGACGCCGAACGGTTCGTGCGCGAGCACATGGCGGGCTTCGTCCGGGAGCACCTGGGGCGGGGTGCCGAACCGCGCTGACGCGCGCCGTCCGGGCGACCGGGCCCGCCCGCCTGCCTCAGCGCGCGCGGATCCGATCGAGCGTCGCGGTCGTCGAGCGCTCGAAGCGGAACGGGATCGAGTGCACGCTGCCGCCCCAGCCGCGGACTTCCGCGGCGCCGACGATCCGCTCGAGCGGCCAGTCCCCGCCCTTGACGAGGACGTCGGGCCGGCACGCCAGGATCAGTGCGAGCGGGGTGTCGTCGTCGAAGCTCGCGACCCAGTCGACGCTCTCGAGTGCCGCGAGCACCGCCATCCGGTCTTCGCAGCGGTTGATCGGGCGGTCGTCGCCCTTGCCGAGCCGGCGCACCGATGCGTCGCTGTTCACCGCGACGATCAGCGCGGCGCCGAGCGAGCGCGCCTGCGCGAGGTAGGTGACGTGGCCGCGGTGGAGGAGGTCGAAGACGCCGTTCGTGAAGACGAGCGGCCGCCGGGTGGCCTCGAGCGCGCGCGGCAGCGACCCGGGGGCGAGGAGCTTTCGTTCGAAGGCGGGCGCGGCGGGGGGCGTCGGGGGCTCGGTCATGGGTTGAGCTGGCGGTAGACGGACGTCGCCACCGACAGCATCGACTCGCGGGGAAGTTCGCCCGACAGAGCGTACCCGAACCCGCGGTCGATCCAGTAGAACGTGTGCAGCGCCCCCTGCTCGGCGAAGCGGAACGCGGTGTCGCCGCCCGCGGCGTCCCGGCGCACGAACAGCGTCAGCCGCTGTCCGCCCGGGTTCTCGAACATGAACTGCGCCGCGACCCCGGTGTCGTCGCCGGGCAGCAGGCGGCCGCCGACGAGCCGGAATCCGCTGGGCGAGAGATCGGGCACCTTCAGCGAGGTGCCCAGCCGCTTCGAAAGCCACGCGACCAGGTGCGCCTGCTCGGACGCCGCCACCTCGACCGGGTGGCGAACCTCGGGCGCGTACGCCGCATGGGCGACCGCGGCCGCGCGCGTCAGCGCGGCCGTCTGCACGGCGACGGCGTGCTGCGCCGCGTCGTCCGCGGGGACGTGGCCGAGCCCGCCGGCGGCCAGGCCGATCCCCAGCCCGAGCGCGAGCGCGGCGGCCATCGCGGCGAGCGAGCGCCACTGGGGCGCGTTCGCCGCGACCGAGCGCCGCGGGTCGCGCACGCGGCCCGGCCCGGCGCCGGGCGCGGCTGCCGGACGCCCGGCCGTGGCCGGCGCGTTCCCGAGCGCGTTCGGCGCACTCGCCGCCCCCCGCGCGGCGTTCACCAGGCGCATCGGCACCGGCTCGTCGAGCGCGTCCGCGTGCAGGCCGCGCAGGCCTTCGTTCTGGCGGCGATAGTGCTCGCCGAGTGCCGCGAGCGCGGGGTCGGCCGCGAGGCGCGCGGCGAACGCGCCGTCGTCTTCGCCCAGGCGGCCATCGACCCAGGCGTGCAGGCGTTCGTCGACGTCGAGGGGGCGCGTCTTGCTCATTTGATGCGCGTCAGGTGGTGGTGGGCGGCGGCGCCGCGATCCGGCCCCCGGCCGGCGGCCTCGCCGTCGAGCAGCGCGCGCAGGCGCTGGCGGGCCCGCGACAGCCGCGACATCACGGTGCCGATCGGCACGCCGAGCGTGCCCGCGGCTTCCTCGTAGCTCAGCTGCTCGATCGCGACCAGCGCGAGCACCTCGCGGTGCTCGTCGCCGAGCCGCTCGAACGCGCGCTGGAGGTCGATCGACTCGAACGCGTCGAACCCGGCCGAGGCCGGCTCAGCCTGCGCGGCGTGGGCGTCGTCGTCCAGCGAGGTGTAGCGGTCGCGCCGCACGACGTCGATCCGGCGGTTGTGCATGATCGAGAACAGCCACGCGCGCAGGTCGGTGCCGGGCTGCCACTGGCGGTGCCGCTCGAGTGCGCGTTCCAGGGTGTCCTGGACGAGGTCGTCGGCGCCGGCGGGCTCGCCGGTGAGCACGCGCGCGTAGCGCCGCAGGCGCGGCAGCAGCGCGATCAGCTCCAGGGAGAACTCGGGGCTCGGCGGGGCGCCGGACATGTCGGGGATCTCGGGCGAAGCGACGGAATTGAGCGGTGAACGTCGCGGGCGCCGAGCGTATTCCGTGCCGCCCGTCGACCGCCGACGCCCGCCTGCCGCCGGGCGGGATCGGGCGGGATCAGGCGGCTGCGGGCGCCTGGCCGAGCTCCTTGCGGTAGCGGTTCAGATCCTGGGCGTTCTTGAACTTGCGGTCGAACAGCAGCGAGAGGTTGTGCAGGATCCGGTCCACCACCTTGCCCTCCCAGGCGGCGTCGAAGCGGATCTGCTCGTCGAGCCAGCGCTCGAGCCACCCCGGCTCGGGCAGGCGGCTCTGCACCGTGTCGTTCGGGAAGAGCCCCTTGTTCACGTGCAGGTTCGTCGGGTGCAGCGCCTTCGCGGTGCGGCGCGCGCTCGCCATCAGCACGCCGATCTTCGCGAACGCGGTGCGCGCGCCGTCGCCGCACTGCGAGATCGCGCGCTTCATGTACTGCAGGTACGCCCCGCCGTGGCGGGCCTCGTCGCGCGAGATCGTGTCGTAGATCGCCTTGATCACCGGCTCGGTGTGCCACTCTGCGGCGCGCCGATACCAGTGGTTCAGCCGGATCTCGCCGCAGAAGTGCAGCATCAGCGTCTCGAGGGCCGGCGCCTCGTCGAACTCGAAGCGCACCGCGTGCAGCTCCTCCTCGGTGGGCAGCAGGTCGGGCCGGAACCGGCGCAGGTACTCCATCAGCACCAGCGCGTGCTTCTGCTCCTCGTAGAACCACACCGACATGAACGCGGAGAAGTCGCTGTCGTGGCGGTTGTCGCGCAGGAACATCTCGGTGGCCGGCAGCGCCGCCCACTCGGTGATCGCGTTCATCTTGATCGTGCGCGCCTGGTCTTCCGTCAGCAGCGACGCGTCGAACGACGACCACGGGATGTCGTCCTCCAGGCTCCAGCGCACGCGTTCGAACGATCGGAAGAGTTCGGGAAAGAGCATTGTTCGCCCCTTGAAGTCAACCGGCCATTCTATCAACGGCGCGCGAATCGCGTGCGGCGCGCCGACGGCGCTCAGGCGGCGAGCCGGCGGCGCAGCCAGCGCATCAGCGCGCCGATCACGGGAAGCGTCTCGTAGAGCTCGCCGGCCGCGTCCCAGTAGTCGCGGTGCCAGGTCACGCGGCCGTCGGCACCGAAGCGCAGGTGCGTCGCCCCTCGGATCGTGTGACGCCCCGCGCCGCGCCGCCCGCGCGGGGCGAATTCGAAGTCCCAGACGAGGAACGCCTGCGCGCCGTCGCCGACGCGCTCGCGAACGACGAACCGGGGCTCGTCGAGCCGCGCGAACATGTCCTCGAAGATGTGCGCGATCGCGCGCGGGCCGGACACCGCGTTGAACGGGTCCTCGAAGCGGGCGTCGGGTGCGTAGAGTTCGTCGATGCGGGCGACGTCGGCCGGCCGCAGCGATTCGTAGAACCGCACGACGCGCTCGAGCGGCGCGTCGCCGGGCGAGGCGCCCCCCCGGGCGTCGGTGTCCGCGCTCATCTCGGCGAGTGCGACGCGACCGCGCGCGCGCCGCGCGGCCCGCGGGTCGCGCGGCGCACGATCGCGAAGTACCAGCGATGCGGCAGCAGGCGCAGGGCGCCGAGCACGCGCGTGAACCTGGCCGGGAAGTGGATCTCGAAGCGGCCGCGCGCGAAGCCTTCGAGGATGCGGGCCGCCGCCTCGTCCGGGCCGATCAGCGCCGGCATCGGGAAATCGTTGCGCGACGTGAGCGGCGTGTCGACGAATCCGGGGGCGATCAGCCAGACCCCGACGCCCTGCGGGTGCAGGTCGAGGTAGAGCGCCTCGGCGAGGTGATTGAGCGCCGCCTTCGTCGGCCCGTAGACGAGCGAGCGCGGCAGGCCCCGGTAGCCCGCGACGCTGGACACCAGCGCGATCCCGCCGCTGCCCTGGCGGCGCAGCGTCGGCAGCAGCACCGCGAGCCCGTTGAGCACCCCGGCGAGGTTCGTGTCGAGCATCTGCCGCGCGACGCCGAGGTCGAAGTCCTCGGAGCGCATCGGCGCCCAGGTGCCGGCGACCCAGATCGCGACGTCGATCCCGCCCCAGCGCGCGAGCACCTCGTCGTGCGCGGCGCGCACGGCGGCGGCGTCGGTGACGTCCGCGGGCACGCACAGCGAGCGCTCGCCCGCGAGCGCGTCGCCGGCGACGTCGGCCAGCGCGGCGGGGCGGCGCGCCGTCAGCGCGACCCGCGCCCCGCGCTCGAGCAGCGCGCGCGCCAGCGCCGCGCCGATCCCGCTGGACGCGCCGACGAGCCAGACGCGGCGCTCGCGCCAGTCGCGGATCGGGGCGTTCAGCGGTGCGAACATCAGCGCCTCGTGAACGACAGGGTGACCTCGCCGACCCGCACGCCGAACTTGCTCATCGTCGCGCGGTTCAGCATCACCCGGTCGTCGATCAGGTGCATCCAGTCGTCGAAGTCGAGGTTCCAGACCGAGCCGTCGACCGGCACCGCGAGCACGTACTTCCAGTTCAGCGCATTGCCGCTGACCGTGCCCCGCGCCTCGCCGATCACGTCCGGTGCGCTGCCGGTCCAGCGCCCGGGGCCCGCGGGGCGGATCGTCCAGACGCGGCGCTGGCGCTCGCCGTCGGACCACTCGAAGCGTTCGTCGAGGGTGGCGGTGCCCGCCTCCCAGCGCGCGTCGACGACGACGTGGAAGCGGCGCAGCACCCGGCCGCCGCGGTCCTGGACCATTCCGTAGCCGTCGAGCGTGCCGTTGAAGTAGCGCTCGAGCGAGAGCGCCGGCTTGCCGTCGGCGTAGACCGCGGGGTCGACGCCGGCGCACGCGCCCAGCAGCGTGGCGGCCAGCACGACGGCCAGCCGCGCGATTCTTCGCATCATCGTGACGTTCCTCCCGAAAGGCCCGGCGACGGCGTCGCCTCGGGCAGCGGCGCGAGCAGCACGACCAGCCCGGCCGCGAGCTTGAGGGCGCTCGGCAGCGCCGCGTAGGCCAGCCCCAGCGCGACGGTGCCGCCGCCGCGCCCGGGCACGTAACCGAGCGCGGCGAGCAGCGGCAGCCCGATTCCCGCGGCCAGCGCCAGGTTGAGCTTGGTCGCCAGGTTCCACACGCCGAAGTAGGTTCCCTCGTGCCGGCCACGGTGGCCCGCGTCGTCGATCACGCCGGCGAGCAGCGCCGACGGCAGCGCGAGATCCGCGCCGAGCGCCAGCCCGGTGAGCACGCACACCGCGAGGAACCCGGTCGTGTCGCCGCGCGAGAGCGCGAGCGCCCACGCGAACGCGAGCACCGCGAACGCCATGCCGAGCAGCCAGGCATTGCGCAGGCCCGCGCGCTTCGCGATCCACACCCACAGCGGCATGCCGAGGGCGCCGCAGAGGAAGTACGCGACCAGGAAGCCGGCGGCCTGCGACTCGCTCGCGCCGAGCACGTCGCGCACGAAGAACAGCACCAGCGTGGCCGGAATCGCGGTCGCGACGCCGTTCAGCACGAACGCCGCGAGCAGCCAGCGGAAGTGCCGGTTGTCCAGCACCTCGCGCCAGGCGCCCGCGCCGCCGGCGGGCGAAGCGCCCGGCGACGGCGTCGTGCGGCCGGCCGGCGCCGTCGCGGTGTCCGGCGTCGCGGCGCCGGCCGACGCCGCAGCCGTGCCCGGCGCCGCGGGGCCGGCGTGCCCCGCCGCCGTGCCCGGCCTCGCGCGGCCCTCCGTCCGTCCGCCGGACCCCGTCGAGGGCGGCACCCGGCCGATCAGCACGCCCGCGACCGCGGCCAGCGCGGCGAACGCCGCGACCAGCACCGGCACGCGTTCCGGCGTGAGCAGCGCCGCCGCGGCCAGGACGCCGGCGAGCCCGAACCCTTCGCGCGTCGCGGTCACGCGGGCGCGCGCGACCGGGTCGTCGCCGAGCTCCGCGCCCCACGCCTGGTACGCGATCGAGACCACCGAGTACGCGAGGTACGTGACGATCGAGGTCGCGGCGAGCCACGCCGCGAGCGCGTCGCCCGCGGCCGGCGGCAGGAACATCGCCGCGTATCCGGCCGCCAGCACGGGCAGGGCGAACCGGATCCAGCGGCGCCGGTCGATGCGCGCGCTCCAGCGGTCCATCGCGTGCCCGATCGCGGGGTCGGCGATCGCGTCGGCCAGGCGGGCCGCGAACAGTACCGACCCGACCAGCGCGAGCTCGACGCCGAGCGTGCGCCCGTAGTACGCGGGCAGCAGCACGTAGAGCGGCAGCTCGGCGAGCGCCAGCGGCATGCGCAGCGCGCCGTAGCGCGCGAGCAGCGGCCAGCCGAGCCGCGCCGCGTCCACGCGTGCGCTGCCGGCGGCCGTCACATCGACTCCCGCCGGCGCCCGCCGGCGTCGGGCAGCAGGGCCGCGCGCAATTCCGGGGCCGCGCTGCGTGCGTCCAGCCAGATCGCGAAGAACGCGGACGCGAACTCGGGGTCGTCGATCGAGCCGAGGCTGCGCCCGTTGAGGAAGAAGCTCGCCCCGCCCCCCGGGCGGTAGACGCCGGCGATCCGGTCGCCGGCGCGGACGTCCGGGAAGACTCGGCGCATCGCGTCGAGCCAGCCGTCGAGCCGGGGGCCGCGGCCGAGCCCGAGGCGCTCGATCTCCTTCGCGCTCGCCGCCGCGATCGCCGCGCCCTCGAGCGGGCGCGCGTAGCGCAGCTCCAGCGCGAACGGCGTGCGCTGCCAGCGCGACGTGTCGATGCCTCCGGGCCCTGCCCACAGCCGGGCGTCGTAGACCTTGAGGCCAAACCAGCGCAGCGATCCCTCTCCGACCAGCGTCGGGGTGTCGATCCCGAGGCCGGCAGGCGGGTGGGCACCCGCCTGCGAGGACGCCGGCGCCGGCGACTCCGAAGGGGCCTGCGGCGCGGCCTGCGGCCGGCCCTGCCCGGGCGGCGGCGAGGGATTCAGCGGCGACGCCTGCGCGCGCGCGATCGCGAGCGTCGCGGCGAGCGTCGCGAGCGCGATCCGGGAGCGCAGGCGGGCCGGCCTCATGCGTGCTCGAGCGTGAACTGGATGACGTCGGTGTTGCCGTGCGCGAATGCCGCCTCGCAGTACGCGAGGTAGAACGACCAGGTGCGCATGAACCGCTCGTCGTACCCCAGCGCGCGCACCTCGTCGCGGCGCACGTCGAACGCCTCGCGCCAGCGCCGCAGCGTGAGCGCGTAGTCGGGCCCGAATGCGAGCCGCCCCGCGACGCGCAGGCCCGCGGCGCGCGCCTGCGCCTCGAACGCGGACGGCGTCGGCAGCATGCCGCCGGGGAACACGTACTGCTGGATGAAGTCCGAGCCGCCGCGATAGCGCTCGAACAGCGACTCGTCGATCGTGATCGTCTGCACGACCGCGCGCCCGCCCGGCGCGAGCGAGCGCGCGAGCCCCGCGAAATACGCCGGCCAGTACGCCTCGCCGACCGCCTCGAACATCTCGATCGACACGATGCCGTCGTAGCGGCCGCGCTCGTCGCGATAGTCGCGCAGCGCGATCCGCGCCTGCCCGGACGCGCACGCCGCGGCGAGCCGTTCGCGCGCGAACGCGAGCTGCTCGGTGGACAGCGTGAGCCCGGTCACGCGCAGGCCGTCGGCGAGCGCGTGCTCGGCGAATCCGCCCCAGCCGCAGCCGATCTCGAGCACCGACGCGCCGGGCGCGAGCGCGAGCTCGTCGAGGATGCGCCGGTACTTCGCGGTCTGCGCGGCCTCGAGCGTGAGCTCCGGCGCGTCGCCGAACAGCGCGCTCGAGTAGGTCATCCCGGGGTCGAGCCACAGCGTGTAGAACGCGTTGCCCAGGTCGTAGTGCGCGTGGATGTTGCGCCGCGAGCCGGCGCGCGTGTTCCGGTGCAGCAGGTGGCGCAGCCGCGCGAGCGCGCGCCCCCAGGGCCGGCCGTAGACCGCGCGCTCGAGCACGTCGCGATTGGCGACCGCGAGGTCGAGCACCGCGGCCAGGTCGTCGCTGTCCCAGTCGCCGGCGATCCACGCCTGCGCGAAGCCGACGTCGCCGCGCGCCAGCGTCGCCGTCAGCGGCGACCAGTTGGCCAGGCGCATCGTCGCGCGCGGCTCGCCGCGCCCGAAGTGCAGCGTGCGGCCGTCGGGCAGCGTGAGCGCGAGGCTGCCGTGGCCGAGTCGCTCCAGCATCGCGAGCAGCGGCCGGGCGGCCCGCGGCGGCGCGGCGGCGCGCGCGCGCGCGTCGGGGGCGTCGCCGGTGCCGGCGCGGGTCGCGCGGCCGGCGGCCTGTGCGACGGGGATCAGGGGCTCGGGGAGGATCGATTTCATCGTGGACCGCGCGAGACGGAGATCGGGGGAGGGGGCGGCTTCGGGTGCAGCGGCACGCGTCGCAGCCACAGCCGCAGCGCCTACCAGTGGATGCGTGCGATCACGCCGAACGTGAACGCCGGGTACGCGAGGAGCGCGCGCGCCACGCTGCGCGGGCCCAGCGGCGCGTAACGGCCGCTGAGGCTGGTGGTGAGCACCGAGCGGCCGTCGTCGTCGTCGTAGTCGATGCGCGCCAGGCCGCGCCGGGCGTCGTCGAAGAAGCGGAACCGGTACTCGCCGGCGACGCCGCAGAACGGCGAGACGTGGAAGACCTTCGTCGCGCGCAGTTCCTCGCCGCTGCGCAGCGCGCGTCCCCGCGGGCCGTCGAGCAGGTACGCGTGGCGCTCGCCGAAGGTGTTGTTCACCTCGGCGACGACCGCGCGCAGCGAGCCGTCGCGCGCGTGGCACATCCAGAAGCTGACCGGCTTGAACTGGTAGCCGAACACGCGCGGGAACGCGAGCAGCCGGATCTCCCCGTCGGCGGCGACGCCGGCGCGGCGCAGCAGCCCGTCGACCCACGCGCGTGCGCCGAGTCCGTCGCCGTGGTCCGACTCGTGCAGGCTGACCAGCGCGGGGCGATTCACGCCGAACAGCCACGAGCCGCGGGCGCGGCCGTCGAGATCGCCGACCGGCACGCGCAGGAAGAACGCCGGGTAGCGGAACGCGTGCCGGACCGGCAGCCGGCGCGCGTGGCGAACTTCGCCGAACGCGATCCGCCAGCCTTCGAACGCGCGGCCGCCCGCCCCGTGGGTCGCCCCGTTCATCGCGGCGTCACGCGGCCCGGCGCAGCAGCGGCGACTCGACCGGCATGCGCTGCGCGACCGCGAGCCCGGAACGCGCGCCGTCCTCGTGGAATCCGTAGCCGGTCCACGCGCCCGCGTACCAGGTGCCGCGCTCGCCCTGGATCGCGTCGAGCCGGCGGGCGGCGTCGATCGCGGCGCGGTCGAAGACCGGGTGGCGGTAGTCGATGCAGGCGATCGTGCGTGCGGGGTCCGGGGCCGCGAGCGGGTTCAGGCTCACCAGCACCGGGGAGGCGAACGGCAGCGGCTGCAGGCGGTTGAGCCAGTAGGTGACCGATACGCGCGGCGCGGCGGCGTCGCCGTCGCTCAGGTAGTTCCACGCGGCCCACGCGGAGCGCCGGCGCGGCATCAGGCGCGCGTCGTGGTGCAGCCACGCGCGGTTCGGCTGGTAGCGGATCGCGCCGAGCAGCGCGCTCTCCAGCGGGCTGGCGTCGCGCAGTGCGCGCAGGGCCTGGTCCGGGTGGCAGGCGAGGACGACCTGGTCGAAGCGCTCGACGCCCGCCGCCGAGCCGACGCGCACGCCGTCGGCGGCGCGCTCGATCGAGCCCACCGCGCAGCCGGTGCGGACGTCCCCGAGCCGGCGCCGGATCCGCTCGACGTACTCGCGCGAGCCGCCGCGCACCGTGTACCACTGCGGGCGCGCCGTCACCTGCAGCAGGCCGTGGTTGTGGAAGAAGCGCACGAAGCTGCCCACCGGGAACGCGAGCATCGTCTTCATCGGGCACGACCAGATCGCGGCGGCCATCGGCAGCAGGTAGCGGTCGCGGAACGACGCGCCGTAGCGTTCCCGCTCGAGGTACTCGCCCAGCGGAACGTCCAGCCGCGCGGGGTCCCGGGTCGGGTCGGTCGCCAGCGCCGTGGCCGCGCGGTTGAAGCGAAGCACGTCGGCGAGCATCCGCCAGAAGGCCGGCGACGCCGCGTTCGACGGCTGGGCGAACAGGCTGCGCAGGCTCGAGCCGCACCACTCGTGGCGGTGCGGCCCGACCGAGACCGAGAACGACATCTCCGACTCGGCGACCGGAACCCCGAGCTCGGCGAACAGGTCGATCAGCACCGGGTAGGTCCGGCGGTTCCAGACCAGGAAGCCCGTGTCCACCGGGTGCGTGACGCCGTCCAGCGTCACGTCGACGGTGTTCGCGTGGCCGCCCAGCCGCGCGTCGGCCTCGAACAGCGTGACCGCGTGCCGCGACGACAGCCGCAGCGCCGCGACCAGCCCCGAGACGCCGCCCCCGACGACCGCGATCCTCATGCGACGAAGCCTCGCGGCGCGCGCTTGTCGAACGTGATGCGCGCGTAGGCCGAGTGGTTGTGGATCGACTCGAAGTTCTCCGACTCCACCGTGTACGAGAGCACCTGCGGCATCGCGTTGAGCCCGAGCGCGACGTCGCGCACGAGGTCCTCGACGAACTTCGGGTTGTCGTACGCGCGCTCGGTGACGTACTTCTCGTCCGGCCGCTTGAGCAGCCCCCAGAGCTCGCACGACGCCGCCTGCTCGGCGACCCGGATCAGCGCGTCGACCTCCAGCGCCCGCGCGAGCCGCGCGGTGATCGTGACGTGCGAGCGCTGGTTGTGCGCGCCGTAGTCGGAGATGTTCTTCGAGCACGGGCACAGGCTGGTCACCGGCACGACGACCTTCACCGTGTGCTCGAGCAGGCCCGCGTCGGCGTCGACCGAGAGCGTGACGCGGTAGTCCATCAGGCTCTCGACGCCGGACACCGGCGCCGCCTTGCGCACGAAGTACGGGAAGCGCAGCTCGATCGACCCGGCGTCGGCCTCGAGCCGCTCGAGCATCGTCTGCGCGAGCCGGCCCAGGCTCTCGCTCGAAAGCGGCGCGTCGTTCGCCTGCAGCACTTCCAGGAAGCGCGACATGTGGGTGCCCTTCACGTCGGCGGGCAGCGCGACGTACATGTCGACGTGCGCGACGGTCGGCTGCGCGCCGGCGGGCGTGGCGACCGTCATCGGGTGGACGACGTCGCGGATGCCGACCCGCTGGATCGGCAGGTTGCGCAGGTCGGCGATGGACTGGATGTCGGGGAGGAACAACTTCTCCGGTGCGTTCATGGGAGCTCCTGAGGCGCGCGATTTGAAGGGTGGGCCGCGCGCGCCGACGGCGGCGCGCGACCGAACTTGGCCTGGGACACCCGACCCCGGGCGCCCTCTGCGCATCCAGTTCCCCGCGACCGGGGCGTGCTGGTGAAACAGGTGGCCGACCGACCTGTTTGCCGCCGGGACACGCCCGACGGAAACTCGATCATACAGATCGTGACTGATCAGTCAATTCATGACCACGCGGTTACGCGGGTCTTCCCGTGCGGCCTCAGAGCAGCTTCTCGATCTCCTGGAGCAGCCGGCGGTCGAGCGGGTCGACCTTGCTCGGGAAGTGCCCGACGACCCGGCCGTCGCGGCCGATCAGGTACTTGTGGAAGTTCCAGCCCGGCGCCACGCCGGCGGTCCGGGCGAGCGTCGCGAACACCGGATTGGCGCCGGCGCCCGCGACACGGCTCTTCGCGAACATCGGGAACTTCACCGAGAAGGTGTTCTCGCAGAATTCCGCGATCTCCCGGTTGGAGCCCGGCTCCTGCTGGCCGAAGTCGTTCGACGGAAAGCCCAGCACGACGAACCCGCGCGCCCGGTAGCGGTCGTACAGGCGCTCGAGCCCCTGGTACTGGTGCGTGAAGCCGCAGAAGCTGGCGGTGTTGACGACGAGCACGACCCGGCCGGCGTACTGGCACAGGTTCTGGGGCGCGTCGTCCTGCAGCCGCGGCAAGGTGACGTCGAGCACCTTGGGGCAGGCCGAGGACGGCGCCGGCGACGTCGCCGAGCCCGCGGGCGCCGCCGCCGGATTGCCGCCGGGCGCCGCGCTCGAGGCAGGCGATGCCGCGGGCGCGCCCGCGGACCACAACACCAGGCAGGCGGCCACGGCCCGCCCGCGCTTGACAATTGTCCTGGTCATGTCGGCGCTTCGATCCTAACGTTGTCCGATCCGATGCGTCGCTCTCCGGAAGGAATCGACTTTGTCCGCGACGGGTTTCGTTCCATCCATGCCGGTTGCGCGTGAACCGGAAGAATATGTCATGAACGCGCCGGCGCGCCGGAACCTTCCCGACGCGAGCATCTCGGCGGTCGAGCGTGACACCGGCCTGTCCAAGGACACGTTGCGCGTCTGGGAGCGTCGCTACGGATTTCCCGCGCCGGGCCGCGACCCGTTCGGCGAGCGCGTCTATCCGGCCGACCAGGTCGAGAAGCTGCGTGCGATCCGCCGCCTGGTCGACGCCGGCCATCGTCCCGGGAAGATCATCGCCCTGCCGCTGGACGCACTGCTCGCGCTCGCGTGCGCCGATGCGCCCGCGCCGGAGGCCACCGCGCCGTCGCCGTACTGCGACGTCGACGCGATGATGCAGCTCGTGCGCGCGCAGCACCACGAGGAGTTGCGCCTGGCGCTGTCGCAGGCGGCGCTGCGGATGGGCCTCGATGCGTTCGTCGCGCAGTTGTGCGCGCCGCTGAACCGGCGGGTCGGCGAAGCCTGGGCGCGCGGCGAGCTCGAGGTGTTCGAGGAGCACCTGTACACCGAGTCGATGCAGGTGGTGCTGCGCAACTCGATCTCCAACATCCCGGCGCGTGGCCACCGCCCGCGGGTCCTGCTCACGACCTTCCCCGGCGAGGCGCACGGGCTGGGCCTGCTGATGGCGGAAGCGGTGCTCGCGCTCGACGGCTGTCGCTGCGTCTCGCTGGGCACCCAGACGCCCGTGCCCGACATCGTGCGCGCGGCCGGCGCCCAGCGCTCGGACATCGTCGCGATCTCGTTCTCGCCCTGCCCGGGCGCCAACCAGGTCGTCGACGGCCTCGCCCAGCTGCGCGCGGCGCTCGATCCCTGCGTCGAGGTCTGGGCGGGCGGGCGCCATCCGGCGCTTCGGCGCCGCGCACCGCGCGGCGTCAACGTGCTCCTGGAGCTCTCGGAGATCCGCCCGTCGCTCGGGCGCTGGCGCGGCGAGCGTCCGCAGCACTGACCGGGGCGGGCGTCAGCCCGTCTTTCCGCGGTCGCCCCGAGTTCCGGCCCGCGCCGCGGTCGTCTTGCGAGGCGCCGCCGATTTCACGGCCGACGCCGATTTCGCGGCCGACGCCGATTTCGCCGACCGCGCCGCGCCCCCCTTCTTCGCGCGCTTGCCCGCATCACGGCCTCGCGGCGTGCGCTCTCCGGAAGCCGGAACCTGTCCGGCCGCCGCGCCGCCGCCCGCCGCCCGGGCCACCTGGTCGAACTGCGCGCGCAGCAGGTCCCACCACGCAGCCGGGTTCACCGCGGCCGCGGCGGCCTGCGAAAGGCCGGCCGTGAAGTCGATCGGGGCGTTCGACGGCCGGTCCCGCGCCGCGGCGTCGGCGCTCGCGGCATCGGAGCCGCGGGTCGGCCGTCCGCGGCGTCGGAGCCCGCGGCGTCGGAGCCCGTGGCATCGGAGCCCGCGGCATCGGAGCCCGCGGCATCGGAGCCCGTGGCGCCAGAGCTCGCGCCGCCGGACGTCGCGGCACCGGACGCCGCTTCGTCCGTCGCGCCCGACCCCGGCATGAAACTCGGCGCCGCCGCGGCCGCCGCGGCCTGCGCCTGCGCCATCGCCTGCGGCAGCGTCGCGAACGCCGCCAGCGCGCGCGCGGCCGCCTCGGCCGGCGCGCCGTGATCGCCGAACGCCTGGCCGAAGGCGTCGAGCGCCGCCAGCGTTCCGCGCTGGACCTCGAGCCCCTGGATCGTCCCGCGCAGCAGGCCCAGGTTGACGTTCAGCCACTGCTCGACCGCCTTCAGGTCCGCGATGCGCTTGTCGAGTTCGCCCGCGTCCATCGTCGGCGCGAGGCTCGCCGGCAGCCCGGCCGGCGTCCACGCCTTGCGGATCATCTCCATCGTCTGCAGGACGCTCGGCAGGCCGCCGAGACCCATCGAACCGATACCGAACTTCTCCGTCATCGGGGTCTCCCGGTCGGGATCCGCCGGAGCGCGGGGATGCGCGCCGGGGCCGAGCCGACGATAGCAGAGCCCCCGGGCGGCGGCCAGCGCCGGCGGGCGCCCGCCGTGGCGGCGGTCAGCGCGGCTGCGCCGCGACTTCCTGGTCGATCGCGCCGAAGATCGACGCGCCGTCCGCGTCGAGCATCTCGATCCGGACCCGGTCGCCGAACCGCGCATAAGGCGTCGCGGGCTCGCCGCCGGAGATCGCCTCGAGCGCCCGCTTGTGCGCGAGGCACGACCACCCGCGCGACGGATCCCGGTTCGACACCGTCCCGCAGCCGAGGATCGTCCCGGCGCGCAGCCCGCGCGTGCGCGCCGCCCGTGCCGCGAGCGCGTCGAACCCGAACGCGAGGTCGGCGCCCGCGTCCGCGTCGCCGACCTTGCGCCCGTTCCAGTGCACGATCAGTGCCCGATGGACCGCGCCGTCGCGCCACGCGTCGCCGAGCTCGTCCGGCGTCGCCGCCACCGGAGAGAACGCGGTCGCCGGCCGGCGCTGGACGAGCCTCGCGCCGCCTTCGGGGTCGTCCGCGTCCAGCCGACGCAGGCGCCAGTCGTTGGCGAGCATCAGCAGGCGCAGGCGCGACGCGCACGCGGGCGCGCCCGCCCCCGCGGGCACGTCGTCGAAGATCGCGGCCACCTGCGCGCCGAAATCGATCCCCCAGTCCTCGGAGCCGAAGCGGGCCTCGGCGCAGGGGCCGAGGAAGTCGTCCGACGCGCCGCCGGCGCCGCCCGGATCGACGCCGTCCGTGCTCGCGAGCAGCCGCGCGTGGTTCGGATACGCGTCGACGACGATCCACTGGTACGCGCGCGGCATCGGTGCCGCGCACTGGCGCGCGTCGAATGCGAACGCGTGGCGCGCGCGCCCGGCGTTCAGCGCCTGGTACAGGTCCTCGAGCTGGGGCGCGATGAACGACCAGTCGTCGAGCGCGCGCTGCAGCGTCGGGGCGATCGCGTCGGCGAGGTGCGCGCTGGACAGGTCGCGCGAGACGACGACGAGCTGCCCGTCGCGGCTGCCGTCGATGCGGGTGGCGAGCTTCATGGGAGAACGTTCGGGGGTGGGCGACCATGGTAACCGAAGCGCCGCGCGCTCTCCCGCGGCGGGCGGGCGTTCCATCACGGGTGCCCGCGCCCTCGCGCCGCCGGGCGCGGCGGGCCATAATCGCCCGATGGACGACGACATTCAGACGCTGCGCCGGATCCTGGCCACGAACCGCGTCATCGCGGTCGTGGGGCTGTCGGCCGACTGGTTCCGCCCGAGCTACTTCGCGGCGAAGTACATGCAGGAGCACGGCTACCGGGTCGTCCCGGTCAACCCGCGCTACCCGGAGATCCTCGGCGAGCGCTGCTACGCGTCGCTGTCGGACATCCCCGAGAAGATCGACGTCGTCGACGTGTTCCGCCGCACCGCCGACGTGATGCCGATCGCCCGCGAGGCGGTCGCGATCGGCGCGAAGGTGCTCTGGCAGCAGATCGGCGTCGTCAACGTCGAGGCCGCCGAGTTCGCGCGCGCGCACGGCCTCGACACCGTGATGGACCGCTGCGTGAAGATCGAGCACGCGCGGCTGTTCGGCGGGCTGAACTGGGCCGGCGTGAACACGCGCGTGATCTCGGCCAAGCGCCCGCGCTGGCTCGCGTACTGACGCGCGCCGCCCCTTTCGCCGGAGAGCTCCGTGAGTGACCGCCAATACGGCATCGAGACGCTGTGCCTGCACGCGGGCCAGATCCCCGACCCCGCCACGGGCGCGCGCGCCGTGCCGATCTACCAGACCACGTCGTACGTGTTCGACTCCGCCGAGCACGCGGCGAGCCTGTTCAACCTGCAGACGTTCGGCAACACCTACGCCCGGCTGTCGAACCCGACGGTCGCGGTGCTCGAGGAGCGCGTCGCCGCGCTCGAGGGCGGTCGCGCGGCGCTCGCGGCGTCCAGCGGCATGGCCGCCGAGATGCTCGCGATGCTCACGCTGCTGCGGGCCGGCGACCACCTGGTCGCGTCGAACTCGCTGTACGGCGGCACGTACTCGCAGTTCGCGGTCACGTACGAGAAGTTCGGCATCAGCGCCACGTTCGTCGATCCCGACGACCCCGAGAACTTCCGCCGCGCGCTGCAGCCGAACACGCGCGCGCTGTTCGCCGAGACGATCGGCAATCCGCGCATGAACGTGCTCGACATCGAGCCGGTCGCGGCGATCGCGCACGCGCACGGCGTGCCGCTGGTCGTCGACAACACGCTCGCCTCGCCCTACCTGTGCCAGCCGATCCGCCACGGCGCCGACATCGTCGTGCACTCGGTCACCAAGTACCTCGGCGGGCACGGCACGACCATGGGCGGCGTCGTCGTCGAGTCCGGCAAGTTCCCCTGGGACAACGGCAAGTTCCCCGAGATGGTCGAGCCCTCGCGGGGCTATCACGGCGTGCGCTTCTACGAGACCTTCGGCGACTTCGGCTTCACGATGCGCGCGCGCATGGAGACCGCGCGCACGCTCGGCCCCACGCTCGCGCCGATCTCGGCGTGGCTGCTGCTGCAGGGCGTCGAGACGCTGCCGGTGCGCATGGACCGCCACGTGCAGAACGCCCAGCGCGTCGCCGAGTTCCTGCAGTCGCACCCGCGCGTCGCGTGGGTCAACTACCCGGGCCTGCCGTCGAGCCCGTACCACGCGCTCGCGCGGAAGTACCTGCCGCGCGGTGCCGGCGGCATCCTGTCGTTCGGGGTGAAGGGCAGCGCCGGCCAGCCCCCGGGCGTGCCGGCGCCCGGCGAGGCCTCGGCCGCCGCGCGCCGCGCCGGGGAGCGCTTCATCGACGCGGCCACGTTCATGAGCCACCTCGCCAACGTCGGCGACGCGCGCACGCTGATCATCCACCCCGCGTCGACGACGCACCGCCAGCTCTCCGACGAGGAGCAGCTGCAGGCGGGCGTGTCTCCGGACATGATCCGGCTCTCGGTCGGGCTGGAGTCGATCGACGACCTCCTCTGGGACCTGGAACAGTCGCTCGAGAAGTCCGCGATGCCCTGATTCGGGGCGAACGGCCCCCGGCGGCCGCCGCGCACGCACCGTGCGCGATCGCCGCGCCGGGCCCGCCGGTGCCCGATCCCGCCCCGGCGCCTCGGGGATTCGCCTGACGGGGTGACGAGGTGACCCTTGTCGCGCCAAGGGGGCGATGGGCGGCGCGCGCGCGATCGGTCAGAATATAGGGATACTCCTACAAGCCTCCGGAATATCCCTTGCAAACCGCGTCGAACCGATCCTCCCTGCGCTGGCTGGCTTGCGCCGTCGTCGTCGCGCTCGGCCTCGCGGCGGTGCTGCTCGCGCCGCCGTCCCCCGCCGACGGCGCCGGGCAGAACCCCGCCGTCGCGTCCGCGGCCCACTGAGGGCCGGGATCCCGGCCGCGGTGCGCCGACGACGCGGCGCGCCCCGGGCCGAGCCCCCGCTGCCGCTTTGCATGCGGCGCCGCTTCGGCGGGCGCGGCGCATGCGCCGCGAATTCCCCGCCTCAGCCTTGCAGCTGCGCCCACATCTCGCGGTCGCGTTCGGCGGTCCAGATGCGCGGGTGCCCGATGCCGCTCGCCTCGTCGAACGCGCGCGAGACGTCGAACGGCAGGCAGTGCTCGTAGATGAACACGCCGCCGAACACCGGGTCCATGACCTTGCGCGTGTCGGCGAACACCTCCTTCAGGCCCTTGCCGGCCGCGACGCCCGCGCGCGCGGTGCCGTACAGGTCGGTCACCCAGCGGCGCGTGTACTCGATCGCCTTCTCGCAGTCCGCCGGCGTGAGCATCGCGGGCCCGCGGCCGGGCACCAGTTTTCGCGGCTTCAGCGCGCGCAGCCGCTCGAGCGTTTCGGGCCACTGCGCGAGCTGCGCGTCGCCGGTGTAGACGCCGGCGTTGTACTCGACCAGGTCGCCGGAGAAGCAGATCCCCTGAGACGGGATCCACGCGATCGTGTCGCCCTTCGTGTGGCCGGCGCCGATGTGCATCAGCTTCACTTCGAGCCCGCCGAGGTGCAGCGTGAGCTCCTGCTCGAAGACCATCGTCGGCCAGGTCAGCCCGGGAATGCTCTCGACGGCCTGGAACAGCCGCGGGAAGCGCTCGATCTCGGACTTCATGTCCGCCTCGCCGCGCTCGACGATCAGGTCCCAGGTCCCGCGCGACGCGATGATCTCGGTCGCGCCCTCGGCGAAGTACGCGCTCGCGCCGAGCACCCGCACCGCGTGGTAGTGCGACAGCACCACGTACTTGATCGGCTTGTCGGTGACCTCCCGGATGCGGGCGATCAGGTCGCGCGCCATCACGGGCGTCGCGGTCGTGTCGATGACCATGCAGGCGTCGTCGCCGACGATCACGCCCGAGTTCGGGTCGCCCTCGGCGGTGTACGCCCAGGCGTTGTCGGAGAGCTTCGTGAACGTGACCGCCTTGGCGGCGAGGTCACCCTTGGACGCGAACTGCAGACTCATGGCGTGCTCCTTCAAGCGTGGGGATCCGGGCGCCCTCGAGCCCCCGCGTCCAGAGCTCGATCACGAGCTCCGCGAACTCGGCGTGGGTCATCGGGCCGTCGGGCCGCAGCCACGCGAACGTGAAGTTGATCATACCCAACAGGGCCATCGTGACGACGACGCGGTTGGCGGCCGTGACACGATCCGGGAACGCGCGCGCGAGCGTCGCCGCGATCGCGTCGACGACGGCGCGCTCGCGCGCGCGCACCGCGCGCCGCTCGTCGTCGGCGAGGAACTTGACGTCGTTGACCAGCGCGGCGTGGTAGGCGTGCGCGCTGCGGTACTCGAGCATCAGCGTGCGCACGACCTGCGCGAGCTCGTCGCGGGCCGGGAGCCCGGCCGCCTGCACCGACTCGACGAGCGCGAGCAGCCGCCGCGTGTGGCCGTCGAGCGCCTCGAACAGCAGCGCGTCCTTGCTGGCGAAATAGTGGTAGAGCGCGGCCTTCGAGGTGCCGCAGGCGCGCGCGAGGCTCGCCATCGACGCGCTCGGGTAGCCGGTGCGCTCGAACGCCCGCACCGCGAGCGCCAGGATGCGCGCGCGCTGCTGGTCGTAGTCCGGCGCCCTCGGTCGGGCCATCGCTCAGCGCTCGTCGTAGCTCAGCACGACCCGCGCGCTCACCGGGTGCGACTGGCACGTGAGCACGTAGCCGCGCGCGACCTCGTCGGCGTCGAGCGAGAAGTTGCGGTCCATCCGCACCTCGCCCTCGAGGACCCGTGCGCGGCAGGTGCAGCACACGCCGCCCTTGCACGCGAACGGCAGGTTCGCGCCGGCGGTGAGCCCGGCGTCGAGGATGCCCGGGCCGTCGAACGGCACCCTCACGCGGCGCTCCTTGCCGTCGACGATCAGCACCACGTCGGCGCGCGGAGCGCCTTCGGGCGGCGGTCGCAGCGGGGCGCCGGCCGGCGCCGGCGTCCCGAAGCGCTCGACGCGGATGTGCTCGCGCGGCACGCCCGCGGCCGCGAGCGCCGCCTCCGCGGCGAGCATCATCGGCTCCGGTCCGCAGACGAAGGCCTCGTCGATCCGCTCGCCGGGCAGCAGCGTCGCGACGAGCTCGGCGCACTTGGCCGCGTCGAGGATCCCGTTGAAGAGCTCGATGTCCTGCGCCTCGTCCGAGAGCACGTGCGCGAGCCGCAGGCGCCGCATGTGGCGGTTCTTCAGCGCCTCGAGCTCCTCGACGAACATGATCGAGCCGACCGAGCGGTTGCCGTAGACCAGCGTGAACTCGCTCTCGGGCTCGACGGCGAGCGCCGTCCCGACGAGCGAGAGCATCGGCGTGATGCCGGAGCCGCCCGCGAACCCGACGTAGCGGCGCCGGCGCGAGGCGTCGAGCGCCGTGGTGAATTTCCCGTCCGGCGTCATCACGTCGATCGCGCGGCCGGCGCGCAGCGTGTCGTTGGCCCAGTTCGAGAAGCGCCCGCCCGCGACGCGCTTGATCGCGACGCGCAGCTCGCCGCGCGCCTCGTAGTCCTGCCGGGCGACGCACACCGAGTACGAGCGGCGCAGTTCCTCGCCGCCGACCCGCTCGCGCAGCGTCAGGTACTGGCCGGCCCGGAACCGGTACGCGTCGCGCAGCGCCGGCGGGACGTCGAAGGCGACCGAGATCGCGTCCGCGGTCTCGGGGCGGACTTCGCGGATCGTCAGGCGGTGGAATCGCGGGGCGGCCATGGCGTCTCGGGAGCGCGCTCGGGGCGCGGCGTCAGTACGGTTTGAAGTAGTCGAACGGCTCGAGGCAGCCGCGGCAGCGGTACAGCGCCTTGCACGGCGTCGAGCCGTGCTCGGAGATCCGCTCGACGTCGGCGCCGCCGCAGCGCGGGCACGCGGGGCCGGGCGGCGCGGCGCGCGCGACGAACCTGAGCGGCGACGTCGCCGGCGCGGCGGCGTGCGCCGGCGGCGCGATGCCGTACGCGCGCAGCTTCGCCGCCGCGTCCGCGCCGATCCAGTCGGTGGTCCACGCCGGCGACAGCGTCACGCGGACGTCGGCGTCGGGGAATCCGGCGCCGGCGAGCGCGTCGCGCACGTCGCGCCGGATGACGCCCGTCGCCGGGCACCCGGTGTACGTGGGGGTGAGCTCCACGACGATGCGCCCGTCCTCTTCGCGCAGGTCGCGCACGATGCCGAGGTCGGTCAGCGTGACGACCGGGATCTCGGGGTCGGGGACCGCGGCGACGGCCGCCCGAGCGCGCTCCAGCCGCGCGTCGTCCGCCGGGCGGGGGGCGGCCGGCGTCACCAGCGCGCGCCCGGGTGAGCGCGGGCGAGGCTCTGCATCTCGGCCAGCAGGTAGCCCAGGTGCTCGCCGTGGACGCCGCGCTTGCCGGTGGAGACGAATTCCGAGTCCCGCGGGCGCGCGAGCGTCGCCTGCGCGAGCGCGTCGTCGACGATCGCGTTCCACGCGTCGCGGCAGCTCGCCGGCGCGACGCCGGTGCCGGCGGCCGCGACCGCGCGCTCGACGTCGTCGACGTCCCAGAGCTCGTTCGTGTACGGCCACAAGGTGTCGAGCGCGCGCTGGGCGCGGCGCCTGGACTCGTCGGTCCCGTCGCCGAAGCGCACCAGCCAGTCGCGCGCGTGGCGCAGGTGCGAGTGCGCCTCCTTGACCGACTTCGCCGCGATCTGCGCCAGCGTCTCGTCGCTCGAGCGCGCGAGCGCCTCCCACAGCGGCACCATGAGGGCCGAGAACAGGAAGTTGCGCGCGATCGTCACCGCGTAGTCGTCGTGCTTGCCGACGCCGTTGGGCAATTCGGCCAGCGTCCAGTTCAGGAAGTCGGGCTCGTCGCGGAAATACGCGAGCGCGTCCTCGTCGCGGCCCCGTCCCTCGAGGCGGCCGGCGTGCGAGAGCAGCAGCCGAGCCTGCCCGATCAGGTCGAGCGCGATGTTCGTGAGCGCGAGGTCTTCCTCGAGCGCCGGGCCGTGCCCGCACCACTCGGCCAGCCGCTGCCCGAGCACGAGCGCGTTGTCCCCGAGGCGCGTCACGTAGCGCAGCTGGGCGTGGTCGTTCGCCGCGTTCGTTCCCATGCTCACATGTGGTTGACTTCGTCGGGCAGCCGATAGAACGTCGGGTGCCGGTAGATCTTGTCGGCCATCGGGTCGAAGTCGACCGCCTGGTCCTGCGGCGCGGACGCCGTGATCGCCGCCGACGGCACGACCCACAGGCTGACGCCCTCCATGCGGCGCGTGTAGACGTCGCGCGCCATGCGCAGCGCCATCTGCGCGTCGGCCGCGTGCAGGCTGCCGCAGTGCCGGTGGTCCAGCCCCTGGCGCGCGCGCACGAACACCTCCCACAGGGGCCAGTCCTCGCGCGCCTCGTTCGACATCGTGTCGGTCATCGGTCCGTCCTTCGTTCGTGCCGTGTTCATCGTCTCGTCGTGCTTGCGCGCGCCGGCGCGGGCACAGCCCGGTCGCCCCGGGCGGCCCGGTCGCGTCAGGCGGCCCGCCCCGCGTCAGGCGGCCCGCGCCGCGTCCCGCCGGGCCTGCCTGCGGGCGTGCGCGGTCGCCGCCTCGCGCACCCAGCGGCCGTTCTCGTGCGCCCGCGCCCGGTCGGCGATGCGCTCGCGGTTGCACGGCCCGTCGCCGGCGACCACGCGCCGGAACTCGTCCCAGTCGATGCGGCCGTAGTCGTAGTGGCCGCGCGCCTCGTTCCACTTCAGGTCCGGGTCCGGGATCGCGAGCCCGAGCAGGTCGGCCTGCGGCACGGTCGCGTCGATGAACTTCTGGCGCAGGTCGTCGTTGGAGATGCGCTTGATGCCCCACTTCATCGTCTGCGCCGAGTGCACCGATTCGGCGTCGCCGGGGCCGAACATCATCACGACCGGCCACCACCAGCGGTTCAGCGCGTCCTGCGCCATCGCCTTCTGGGCGGGCGTGCCGCGCGCCAGGCTCAGCATGATGTCGAAGCCCTGGCGCTGGTGGAACGACTCCTCCTTGCAGATTCGGATCATCGCGCGCGCGTACGGGCCGTACGAGCAGCGGCACAGCGGGATCTGGTTCATGATCGCCGCGCCGTCGACGAGCCAGCCGATCGCGCCCATGTCCGCCCACGTGAGCGCCGGGTAGTTGAAGATGCTCGAGTACTTGGCGCGGCCCGCGTGCAGCGCGTCGATCAGGTCAGCGCGGGCCGCGCCGAGCGTCTCGGCCGCCGAGTACAGGTACAGCCCGTGCCCGCCCTCGTCCTGGATCTTCGCGAGCAGGATCGCCTTGCGCTCCAGGCTCGGCGCGCGCGTGACCCAGTTGCCCTCGGGCAGCATCCCCACGACCTCCGAGTGCGCGTGCTGCGAGATCTGGCGCACCAGCGTGCGCCGGTAGGCGTCGGGCATCCAGTCGCGCGGCTCGATCCGGCCGTCGGCCGCGATCGTCGCGTCGAACGCGGCGAGCCGGTCCGCGGGCTCGGCGGCACCCGCCGCCGCGGGCGGTTCGTTCGAGGGAAGGTCGATCGCTTGCGTGTACATGCGGGCTGCGCTCCGGCGTGAAGGCGGCGAGTTTATATGCCGACCGTCCGGACGGTCAATTGCCGGGCCATCGGCCCCCCCGGCATTCGCGCGCCGGCCGGCGCGAAACGCTCCCCGCCCGCCCCGATTGACACGCGGCCCGCGGCGGGACATAATCTGCGGTTCCCTGGAGGGGTGCCCGAGTGGCTAAAGGGGGCAGACTGTAAATCTGTTGGCTTACGCCTACGCTGGTTCGAATCCAGCCTCCTCCACCAGGTTATCCAGATTGCTGGCTGCTCGGCGTGAAGGGAGCGTTGGCGGCAAGGGAGATTCGAAGCCCCCCGGCGGGTGTAGCTCAATGGTAGAGCAGAAGCCTTCCAAGCTTATGACGAGGGTTCGATTCCCTTCACCCGCTCCAGCAATCGACGTTTTTCGCCCATGTGGCTCAGTGGTAGAGCACTCCCTTGGTAAGGGAGAGGTCATGCGTTCGATCCGCATCATGGGCACCACGAATTCGACGCCAAAAGCTTCGCATCCGCAAACTTCGACGTCACCGTAGCGACCCGCACGACCAGATCAGGAGTTCGACATGGCAAAAGGAAAATTCGAGCGCACCAAGCCGCACGTGAACGTGGGGACGATTGGGCACGTGGACCACGGAAAGACGACGCTGACGGCGGCGATCACGACGGTGCTGTCGCAGAAGTTCGGGGGTGAGGCGAAGGCGTACGACCAGATCGACGCGGCGCCGGAGGAGAAGGCGCGCGGGATCACGATCAACACGGCGCACGTGGAGTACGAGACGGCGAACCGTCACTACGCGCACGTGGACTGCCCCGGGCACGCGGACTACATCAAGAACATGATCACGGGGGCGGCGCAGATGGACGGCGCGATTCTCGTGGTGAGCGCGGCCGACGGCCCGATGCCGCAGACGCGCGAGCACATTCTGCTGGCCAGGCAGGTGGGTGTTCCGTTCATCATCGTGTACATGAACAAGTGCGACATGGTCGATGACGCGGAGCTGCTGGAGCTGGTGGAGATGGAGGTGCGGGAGCTGCTGAGCAAGTACGACTTCCCGGGCGACGACATTCCGATCATCAAGGGCAGTGCGCTGAAGGCGATGGAAGGCGACAAGGGCGAGCTCGGAGAGGGCTCGATCATGGCGCTGGCCGACGCGCTGGACTCGTACATTCCGACGCCCAAGCGTGCGATCGACGGTCCGTTCCTGCTGCCGATCGAGGACGTGTTCTCGATCTCGGGGCGTGGCACGGTGGTGACGGGCCGGGTGGAGCGCGGGATCGTGAAGGTGGGCGACGAGATCGAGATCGTGGGGATCCGCCCGACGGTGAAGACGACGTGCACGGGCGTGGAGATGTTCCGCAAGCTGCTCGACCAGGGGCAGGCGGGGGACAACGTCGGGGTGCTGCTGCGGGGCACGAAGCGCGAGGACGTGGAGCGCGGGCAGGTGCTGGCCAAGCCGGGGTCGATCACGCCGCACACGAAGTTCGAGTGCGAGGTGTACGTGCTGAGCAAGGACGAAGGGGGGCGTCACACGCCGTTCTTCAACAACTACCGGCCGCAGTTCTACTTCCGCACGACGGACGTGACGGGCTCGGTGGTGCTGCCCGAGGGCACGGAGATGGTGATGCCCGGGGACAACATCAAGATGGTGGTGACGCTGATCGCGCCGATCGCGATGGAGCAGGGGCTGCGCTTCGCGATCCGCGAGGGCGGCAAGACCGTGGGCGCCGGCGTCGTCGCCAAGGTCATCGAGTAACGCGCGGCGCGAGTCGTCGAGCGGGCGAGTGTCAGGGCACAGGGGTATAGCTCAACTGGCAGAGCGTCGGTCTCCAAAACCGAAGGTTGGGGGTTCGATTCCCTCTGCCCCTGCCAATCCTGACTGACGCGGCGCGCAGGCGCCGCACCAAGGCGAAGCCAAGCATGTCGAACCAGAACGTCGAAGTCGTCACCAGCGTCGCCGACCGCGCCAAGGTCGGCGTCGCGCTCGCGGCCGTCGTGGCCGGGCTGGTGGGCTTCTACGCGCTCTCGGCGGCGCCGATGATCGCCCGCGTCGGTGCCGTGATCGCCGGGCTGGCGGTCGGCGCCGGCGTGGCCTGGACGTCCGGCCCCGGCCAGCGCTTCTTCGCGTTCGCGAAGGAGTCCTGGTCCGAGACCCGCCGCGTCGTCTGGCCCGAGCGCAAGGAGACGACGCAGGTCACCCTGATCGTCTTCGGTTTCGTCCTCGCGATGGCGGTCTTCCTGTGGGTGGTCGACAAGTCGCTCGAGTGGGTCCTGTACGACCTGATCCTGGGCTGGAAGAAATAGATGACCAAGCGCTGGTACGTGGTCCACGCCTACTCGGGCATGGAAAAGAGCGTGGCCCGGGCCCTGCAGGAGCGCGTCGACCGCGCCGGCATGCAGGACAGCTTCGGCAAGATCCTCGTGCCCACCGAAGAGGTGGTCGAGATGAAGAACGGCCAGCGCACGATCACCGAGCGGCGCTTCTTCCCCGGCTACGTGCTCGTCGAGATGGACATGACCGACGACACCTGGCACCTGGTGAAGAGCACCAACAAGGTGACCGGCTTCGTGGGCGGGCAGGGCAACCGGCCGGCCCCGATCTCCGAGAAGGAGGTCGAGAAGATCATGGCCCAGATGCAGGAGGGCGTCGAGAAGCCCAAGCCCAAGGTCCTGTTCGAGGTGGGCGAGATGGTCCGCGTCAAGGACGGCCCCTTCACCGACTTCAACGGCAACGTCGAAGAGGTCAACTACGAGAAGAGCCGCGTGCGCGTGTCCGTGACCATCTTCGGTCGCGCCACGCCGGTCGAGCTCGAGTTCGGTCAGGTCGAGAAGCTCTGACCGGGCGGGCGGGGCCGCGAGCGGCGCCCGCCCCCGAACGTGCGCGCGCGCCGCAGGGCGGGCGCGAACGACGAGGAGCGCCAGTAGGCGATGGGGCAACCCGGGGCCGGCCGCGCGTTTGAACTCAAACCTGGAGAAGCCTCATGGCGAAGAAGATCATCGGCTTTATCAAGCTGCAGGTGCCAGCTGGCAAGGCCAACCCCGCGCCCCCGATCGGCCCGGCCCTGGGCCAGCGCGGCCTGAACATCATGGAGTTCTGCAAGGCGTTCAACGCGCAGACCCAGGGCGTCGAGCCCGGGCTGCCGATCCCGGTGGTCATCACCGCGTTCGCCGACAAGAGCTTCACCTTCGTGATGAAGACGCCGCCCGCGACGGTGCTCATCAAGAAGGCCGCGAAGATCGAGAAGGGCTCGGCCAAGCCGCACACCGACAAGGTCGGCAAGATCAGCCGCGCGCAGGCCGAGGACATCGCCAAGGCGAAGATGCCCGACCTCACCGCCGCCGACCTCGACGCGGCGGTGCGCACCATCGCCGGCTCGGCCCGCAGCATGGGCATCACCGTGGAGGGCGTGTAAATGTCCCGCGAATCCAAGCGCTCGAAGGCCATCCACGCGAAGGCCGACCGCACGAAGAACTACCCGCTCGCCGACGCGCTCACGCTCGTCAAGGAGTGCGCGACCGCCAAGTTCAACGAGTCGATCGACGCCGCGGTCCAGCTCGGCATCGACGCCAAGAAGTCCGACCAGGTCGTGCGCGGCTCGGTCGTGCTGCCGGCGGGCCTGGGCAAGACCGTCCGCGTCGCGGTGTTCACGCAGGGGCCGAAGGCGGACGACGCCCGTGCCGCCGGTGCCGACATCGTCGGCATGGAAGACCTCGCCGCCGAGGTCAAGGCCGGCAACCTGAACTTCGACGTCGTCATCGCGTCGCCCGACGCGATGAAGGTCGTCGGCCAGCTCGGCCAGATCCTCGGCCCGCGCGGCCTGATGCCGAATCCGAAGGTCGGCACCGTGACGCCCGACGTCGCCTCCGCGGTCAAGAACGCCAAGGCCGGCCAGGTGCAGTACCGCACCGACAAGGCGGGGATCATCCACGCCCCGATCGGCCGCGCGTCGTTCGGGGTCGAGCAGCTCGAGGTCAACCTGCGCGCGCTGGTCGAGGCGCTGAACCGCGCCAAGCCGGCGAGCTCCAAGGGGATCTACCTGCGCAAGGTCGCGGTGTCGAGCACGATGGGCATCGGCGTGCGGGTGGATCCGGCCGCGTTCTCGGCCGCCGCAGCGGCCTGACGCCGGGCAGGGGAACGAAGGAACTTTGGGCCGTCGGCCCGCCGCGAACCCCGCGAAGCACCGTGGGGCGAGCGACGAGCCGGCGGGTTGTCAAAGACCGCAGGGAGCGCAGGCCGGGAGCCGGCGGCAGCATCGCCGGCCCGCCGGCCGGGCACTTTAAACGCGACGGGCGAAGTCACTGCGCCCGGAGCGCCCTGCGCAGATGGCGGTCCTGAAGAATGAGTAGCACGCCGGGCGCGTCGAGCGCCCGGTCGATGACTCGGAATCGGTCGCCGTGTAGAGGCGGGAGCGTCCGGCGCGAGCCGGCGCCCCATATCGTAGGAGCTGGACCTTGGGTCTCAACCGAAGCGAGAAGGCGGCAGTGGTCGAGGACATCGGCGCGCAAGTGTCGGTGGCCGCGTCGATCATCGTCGCGGAGTACCGTGGTCTGGGAGTCGGAGCAATCACCAACCTGCGCAAGCAGGCGCGCAACGCGGGGGTGACCCTGCGCGTGTTGAAGAACACGCTGGCACGCCGCGCGGTCGCCGGGACGCCGTTCGAAGGGCTGTCCGACCAGATGGTCGGTCCCCTGATGTACGGGCTTTCCAAGGACCCCGTGGCCGCGGCCAAGGTGCTCAACGACTTCGCCAAGAGCAACGACAAGCTGGTCATCAAGGCAGGCGCCATGGCGAATTACGTCATGGACGCCAACGGCGTGAAAGCGCTCGCCACCATGCCCAGCCGCGAAGAGCTCCTGTCGAAGCTGGCGGGCACGATGCAGGCACCGATCGCGCAGTTCGTCCGCACGCTGAACGAGGTTCCGGGCAAGTTCGTCCGCACCCTCGCCGCCCTCGAGAAGCAGAAGGCGGAAGCCGCGTGACGCACCGGCCGACACTCACCACATTCAACCGAAAAGACCGACTGGAGTTATCGAAATGGCACTGAGCAAAGACGAAATCCTCGACGCGATCGCCGGCATGACCGTGCTGGAGCTCTCCGAGCTGATCAAGGCGATGGAAGACAAGTTCGGCGTGTCGGCGGCTGCCGCCGCCGTCGCCGTCGCGGCCCCGGCCGCCGCCGCCGCCGCCCCGGCCGCCGAGGAGAAGACCGAGTTCACGGTGATGCTGCTGGCCGCCGGCGAGAAGAAGGTCGAGGTCATCAAGGTCGTCCGCGCCGCCACGGCGCTCGGCCTGAAGGAAGCCAAGGACCTCGTCGACGGCGCTCCCAAGGCCGTGAAGGAGGCCATCTCGAAGGCCGATGCCGAGGCCCTGAAGAAGCAGCTCGAGGACGCCGGCGCGAAGGTCGAGCTCAAGTAAGTTGCTCGCGCTTCCCGCACGGCACCCGGAAGCCGCCCGCCCGCGGGGCGCGCGGCTTCCGGGTTTTCGCGTCTTTGCGGGGCCCGAGGCCTGCGGCAGTTCCGGCGCCCGCGCGCCGGGAACGCAGCCCCCAGTCTCTGCGTGACCCACGGAGTGTTCATGGTCCACACCTCTGCCTACTCGTTCACCGAGAAAAAACGCATCCGCAAGAGCTTCGCGAAGCGCCGCGTGGTGCTCGACGTTCCGTACCTGCTCACCACGCAGATCGAGTCCTACGAGCAGTTCCTGCAGGCCGACGCGAACCCGGTGTCGCGCAAGCCCGAGGGCCTGCAGGCCGCGTTCTCGTCGATCTTCCCGATCGTCTCGCACAACCAGATGGCGCGGCTCGAGTTCGTCAGCTACGCGCTCGGCAACGCGGCCTTCGACGTCAAGGAGTGCCAGCAGCGCGGCCTGACGTTCTGCGCGCCGCTGCGCGCGAAGGTGCGGCTCGTGATCATGGACAAGGAGGCGGTCAAGCCGACGGTCAAGGAGATCAAGGAGCAGGAGGTCTACATGGGCGAGATCCCGCTCATGACCACCACCGGCTCGTTCATCGTCAACGGCACCGAGCGCGTGATCGTGTCGCAGCTGCACCGCTCGCCGGGCGTGTTCTTCGAGCACGACCGCGGCAAGACGCACAGCTCGGGCAAGCTGCTGTTCTCCGCGCGCATCATCCCTTACCGCGGCTCCTGGCTCGACTTCGAGTTCGACCCCAAGGACATCCTGTACTTCCGCGTCGACCGCCGCCGCAAGATGCCGGTCACGATCCTGCTCAAGGCGATCGGCCTGACGCCCGAGCAGATCCTCGCGAACTTCTTCGTCTTCGACAGCTTCCACCTGATGAACGAGGGGGCGCTGCTCGAGCTGGTGCCCGAGCGGCTGCGCGGCGAGATCGCGCGCTTCGACATCGCCGACAAGGACGGCAAGGTCATCGTCGCCAAGGACAAGCGCATCAACGCCAAGCACATCCGCGACATGGACGCGGCCGGCATGAAGCGCGTCTCGGTGCCCGAGGACTACGTGCTCGGCCGCACGCTCGCGCACAACGTCGTCGACCCCGAGACCGGCGAGATCGTGGCCAAGGCCAACGAGGAGCTCACCGAGGACGTCCTCAAGAAGCTGCGCACCGCCGCGGTCAAGGAATTCCGCACCCTCTACACGAACGACCTCGATCAGGGCCCGTACATCTCGCAGACGCTGCGCGTCGACGAGACCGTCGACCAGACCGCGGCGCGCATCGCGATCTACCGGATGATGCGCCCCGGCGAGCCGCCCACCGAAGACGCGGTCGAGGCGCTGTTCAACCGCCTGTTCTACAGCGAGGACGCGTACGACCTGTCCAAGGTCGGGCGCATGAAGTTCAACCGCCGCGTCGGCCGCGACGAGCTCGTCGGCCCGATGACGCTCGCCAACGACGACATCCTCGCGGTCATCAAGATCCTCGTCGACCTGCGCAACGGCAAGGGCGAGATCGACGACATCGACCACCTCGGCAACCGCCGCGTGCGCTGCGTCGGCGAGCTCGCCGAGAACCAGTTCCGCGCCGGCCTGGTGCGTGTCGAGCGCGCGGTCAAGGAGCGCCTCGGCCAGGCCGAGACCGAGAACCTGATGCCGCACGACCTGATCAACAGCAAGCCGATCAGCGCGGCCATCCGCGAGTTCTTCGGGTCCAGCCAGCTGTCGCAGTTCATGGACCAGACCAACCCGCTGTCCGAGATCACGCACAAGCGCCGCGTCTCGGCGCTGGGCCCCGGGGGCCTGACGCGCGAGCGCGCCGGCTTCGAGGTGCGCGACGTGCACCCCACGCACTACGGCCGCGTGTGCCCGATCGAGACGCCCGAGGGCCCGAACATCGGCCTGATCAACTCGCTGGCGCTGTACGCGCGGCTGAACGAGTACGGCTTCCTCGAGACGCCGTACCGCAAGGTCGTCGACAGCCGCGTCACCGACGAGATCCACTACCTGTCGGCGATCGAGGAAGGCCGCTACGTCATCGCTCAGGCGAACTCCGCGATGGACGCCACCGGCAAGCTCACCGGCGAGCTGGTCTCGATCCGCAAGGCCGGCGAGACCGAGCTCACCGGCGCGGAGCACGTCCAGTACATGGACGTCGCCCCGACCCAGATCGTGTCGGTCGCCGCGTCGCTGATCCCCTTCCTCGAGCACGACGACGCGAACCGCGCGCTGATGGGCTCGAACATGCAGCGCCAGGCGGTGCCCTGCCTGCGGCCCGAGAAGCCGGTCGTCGGCACCGGCGTCGAGCGCACCTGCGCGGTCGACTCCGGCACCGTCGTCACCGCGCTGCGCGGCGGCCTGGTCGACTACGTCGACGCGCAGCGCATCGTCGTGCGCGTCAACGACAACGAGGCCGCGGCCGGCGAGGTCGGCGTCGACATCTACAACCTGATCAAGTACACGCGCAGCAACCAGAACACGAACATCAACCAGCGCCCGATCGTCAAGAAGGGCGACGTCATCGCCAAGGGCGACGTCATCGCCGACGGCGCGTCCACCGACCTGGGCGAGCTCGCGCTCGGCCAGAACATGATGGTCGCGTTCATGCCCTGGAACGGCTACAACTTCGAGGACTCGATCCTCATCTCCGAGAAGGTGGTGTCCGACGACCGCTACACGTCGATCCACATCGAGGAGCTGTCGGTGCTCGCGCGCGACACCAAGCTCGGCCCCGAGGAGATCACGCGCGACATCTCCAACCTGTCCGAGTCGCAGCTCGGGCGCCTGGACGAGTCCGGCATCGTGTACATCGGCGCCGAGGTCGCGGCCGGAGACACGCTCGTCGGCAAGGTCACGCCCAAGGGCGAGACCCAGCTCACCCCCGAGGAGAAGCTGCTGCGCGCGATCTTCGGCGAGAAGGCGTCCGACGTGAAGGACACGTCGCTGCGCGTGCCCTCGGGCATGAGCGGCACGGTCATCGACGTCCAGGTCTTCACGCGCGAGGGCATCGTGCGCGACAAGCGCGCGCAGTCGATCATCGACGACGAGCTCAAGCGCTACCGCCTGGACTTGAACGACCAGCTGCGCATCGTCGAGAACGACGCGTTCTCCCGGATCGAGCGCCTGCTCGTCGGCAAGCTCGCCAACGGCGGCCCGAAGCGCCTGGCCAAGGGCGCGTCGATCACCGCCGAGTACCTCGCCGACATGGACCGCCACCAGTGGTTCGAGGTGCGCCTGGCCGACGAGGCCGCCGCCACCCAGCTCGAGCAGCTCAAGGAGTCGGTCGAGCAGAAGCGCCACCAGTTCGACCTCGCGTTCGAGGAGAAGCGCAAGAAGCTCACGCAGGGCGACGAGCTGCCCCCGGGCGTGCTCAAGATGGTCAAGGTCTACCTGGCCGTGAAGCGGCGCCTGCAGCCCGGCGACAAGATGGCCGGCCGGCACGGCAACAAGGGCGTCGTCTCGCGCATCGTCCCGGTGGAAGACATGCCGTTCATGGCCGACGGCGCGCCCGTCGACATCGTGCTCAACCCGCTGGGCGTGCCGTCGCGGATGAACGTCGGCCAGATCCTCGAGACGCACCTGGGCTGGGCGGCCAAGGGCATCGGGCTGCGCATCGGCGAGATGCTCAAGCGCGAGGCCCGCGCCGCCGAGCTGCGCAAGCTGCTCGACCGGATCTACAACACGAGCGGCCAGGGCGCCGACGTCGCGTCCCTGACCGACGACGAGGTGGTCGAGCTCGCGGGGAACCTGCGCAACGGGGTTCCGTTCGCCACCCCGGTGTTCGACGGCGCCTCGGAGCCCGAGATCCGCCAGATGCTCGACATCGCGTACCCGGACGACGACCCGCACACGAAGCTGATCGGCTTCACGCCCAGCAAGACGCAGGTCACGCTGCACGACGGCCGCACCGGCGAGCCCTTCGACCGCCCGGTCACCGTCGGCTACATGCACATGCTCAAGCTGCACCACCTGGTCGACGACAAGATGCACGCGCGCTCCACCGGCCCGTACTCGCTCGTCACCCAGCAGCCGCTGGGCGGCAAGGCGCAGTTCGGCGGCCAGCGCTTCGGCGAGATGGAGGTCTGGGCGCTGGAGGCCTACGGCGCGTCGTACACGCTGCAGGAGATGCTGACCGTGAAGTCCGACGACGTGAACGGCCGCACCAAGGTCTACGAGAACCTGGTCAAGGGCGAGCACGCGATCGACGCCGGCATGCCGGAGTCGTTCAACGTGCTGGTCAAGGAGATCCGGTCGCTCGGCATCGACATCGACCTCGAGCGCAACTGATCCTGTCCTGACGAGATAGAAGGAGCCGACACATGAAAGCCTTGCTCGATCTGTTCAAGCAGGTTCAGGAAGAGGAACACTTCGACGCGATCAAGATCGGGCTCGCCTCGCCCGAGAAGATCCGCTCGTGGTCGTACGGCGAGGTCAAGAAGCCGGAGACGATCAACTACCGCACGTTCAAGCCGGAACGCGACGGCCTGTTCTGCGCGAAGATCTTCGGGCCGGTCAAGGACTACGAGTGCCTGTGCGGCAAGTACAAGCGCCTGAAGCACCGCGGCGTCATCTGCGAGAAGTGCGGCGTCGAGGTCACGCTGGCCAAGGTGCGCCGCGAGCGCATGGGCCACATCGAGCTCGCGAGCCCGGTCGCGCACATCTGGTTCCTGAAGTCGCTGCCGTCGCGCCTGGGCATGGTCCTGGACATGACGCTGCGCGACATCGAGCGCGTGCTGTACTTCGAAGCGTACGTGGTCGTCGAGCCCGGCATGACGCCCCTGAAGCGCAGCCAGATCATGACCGAGGACGACTTCCTCGCGAAGACCGAGGAGTACGGCGACGACTTCCGCGCGATCATGGGCGCGGAGGGCGTGCGCGAGCTGCTGCGCACGATCAACATCGACCGCGACATCGACCAGCTGCGCCGCGAGCTCGAGGCCACCGGCTCCGAGGCCAAGATCAAGAAGATCGCCAAGCGGCTGAAGGTGCTCGAGGGCTTCCAGCGCTCGGGCATCAAGCCCGACTGGATGATCATGGAGGTGCTGCCGGTGCTGCCGCCGGAGCTGCGCCCGCTCGTGCCGCTGGACGGCGGCCGCTTCGCGACCTCCGACCTCAACGACCTGTACCGGCGCGTCATCAACCGGAACAACCGCCTCAAGCGCCTGCTCGAGCTGAAAGCGCCCGAGATCATCGTGCGCAACGAGAAGCGCATGCTGCAGGAGTCCGTGGATTCCCTGCTCGACAACGGCCGCCGCGGCAAGGCGATGACCGGCGCGAACAAGCGCGCGCTGAAGTCGCTGGCCGACATGATCAAGGGCAAGGGCGGGCGCTTCCGCCAGAACCTGCTCGGCAAGCGGGTCGACTACTCCGGGCGCTCGGTCATCGTCGTCGGCCCGCAGCTCAAGCTGCACCAGTGCGGGCTGCCCAAGCTGATGGCGCTGGAGCTCTTCAAGCCGTTCATCTTCAACAAGCTCGAGACGATGGGGGTCGCGACCACCATCAAGCAGGCGAAGAAGTACGTCGAGACGCAGGAGCCGATCGTCTGGGACATCCTCGAGGAGGTGATCCGCGAGCACCCGGTGATGCTCAACCGCGCGCCCACGCTGCACCGCCTCGGCATCCAGGCGTTCGAGCCGGTGCTGATCGAGGGCAAGGCGATCCAGCTGCACCCGCTGGTGTGCGCCGCGTTCAACGCCGACTTCGACGGCGACCAGATGGCCGTCCACGTGCCGCTGTCGCTCGAAGCCCAGCTCGAGGCGCGCGCGCTGATGCTGGCGTCGAACAACGTGCTGTTCCCGTCGAACGGCGAGCCGTCGATCGTCCCGTCGCAGGACATCGTGCTGGGGCTGTACTACACCACGCGCGAGAAGATCAACGGCAAGGGCGAGGGCATGTGCTTCTCCGACCTCAAGGAGTTGCAGCGCGCCTACGACAACAAGGAGGTCGAGCTCAACACGCGCGTCACGGTGCGCCTGATGGAGTACCTGAAAGACCGCGAGACCGGCGAGATCACGCCGAACCTGCGCCGCGTCGAGACCACCGTCGGCCGCGCGCTGCTCTCCGAGATCCTTCCCAAGGGCCTGCCGTTCGAGTTCATCAACAAGGCGCTGAAGAAGAAGGAGATCAGCAAGCTGATCAACGCGTCGTTCCGCCGCTGCGGGCTGCGCGACACCGTCATCTTCGCCGACCAGCTGATGCAGAACGGCTTCCGGCTGGCCACCCGCGCGGGCATCTCGATCGCGATCGACGACATGCTCGTTCCGCCGCAGAAGGAGCACATCCTTTCCGAGGCCGAGCGCGAGGTCAAGGAGATCGAGCAGCAGTACACGTCGGGCCTGGTGACCCAGGGCGAGCGCTACAACAAGGTCGTCGACATCTGGGGCCGCGCCGGTGACGAGGTCGGCAAGGCGATGATGGACCAGCTGCGCGTGCAGAAGGTCGTCGACCGCAACGGCAAGACCGTCGACCAGGAGTCGTTCAACGCGATCTACATGATGGCGGACTCCGGCGCGCGCGGCTCGGCGGCGCAGATCCGCCAGCTCGCCGGCATGCGCGGCCTGATGGCCAAGCCGGACGGCTCGATCATCGAGACGCCGATCACCGCGAACTTCCGCGAGGGCCTGAACGTCCTGCAGTACTTCATCTCGACGCACGGCGCCCGCAAGGGCCTGGCGGACACCGCGCTGAAGACCGCGAACTCCGGCTACCTCACGCGCCGCCTGGTCGACGTCACGCAAGACCTGGTCGTCACGGAAGACGACTGCGGCACCGGCAACGGCGTCGCGATGAAGGCGCTGATCGAGGGCGGCGAGGTCATCGAGGCGCTGCGCGACCGGATCCTCGGCCGCGTCGCGTCCACCGACGTCATCCACCCCGAGACGCAGGAGACCCGTTTCGAGGCCGGCACGCTGCTCGACGAGGACACCGTCGACGAGATCGAGCGCCTGGGCATCGACGAGGTGCGCATCCGCACCCCGCTCACCTGCGAGACCCGCTACGGGCTGTGCGCGAAGTGCTACGGCCGCGACCTCGGCCGCGGCTCGCTCGTCAACAGCGGGGAAGCCGTGGGCGTCATCGCCGCTCAGTCGATCGGCGAGCCCGGCACGCAGCTGACGATGCGCACGTTCCACATCGGCGGCGCGGCGTCGCGCGCGGCGGTCGACAGCTCGGTCGAGGCGAAGTCGAACGGCACCGTGCGCTTCACGCCCACGATGCGCTACGTGACCAACGCCAAGGGCGAGCTGATCGTGATCTCGCGCTCCGGCGAGGTCGTGATCACCGACGACAACGGCCGCGAGCGCGAGCGCCACAAGGTGCCGTACGGCGCCGTGCTGCTCGCCACCGACGGCAAGCAGGTCAAGGCGGGCGCGCAGCTCGCCACCTGGGACCCGATGACGCGCCCGATCATCACCGAGTACAAGGGCCGCATCAAGTTCGAGAACGTCGAGGAAGGTTCCACGGTCGCCAAGCAGATCGACGAGGTCACCGGCCTGTCCACGCTGGTGGTCATCGACGCCAAGCGCCGCACCACGGCCGCCGCGAAGAACGTGCGCCCGCAGGTCAAGCTGATCAACGAGGCGGGCGAGGAAGTCCGCATCGCCGGCACCGACCACGCGGTGACGATCTCGTTCCCGGTCGGCGCGCTGATCACGGTTCGCGACGGCCAGGAGATCGGCGTCGGCGAGACGCTCGCGCGCATCCCGCTGGAGTCGCAGAAGACCCGCGACATCACCGGGGGCCTGCCGCGCGTGGCGGAGCTCTTCGAGGCGCGCTCGCCCAAGGACGCCGGCATGCTCGCCGAGGTCACCGGCACGGTCTCGTTCGGCAAGGACACCAAGGGCAAGCAGCGCCTGGTCATCACCGACCTCGACGGCAACGCCCACGAGTTCCTGATCCCGAAGGACAAGAACGTGCTGGTCCACGACGGCCAGGTCGTGAACAAGGGCGAGATGATCGTCGACGGCCCGGCCGACCCGCACGACATCCTGCGCCTGCTCGGCATCGAGGCGCTCGCGCGCTACATCGTCGACGAGGTCCAGGACGTCTACCGCCTGCAGGGCGTGAAGATCAACGACAAGCACATCGAGGTGATCGTTCGCCAGATGCTGCGCCGGGTCCAGATCACCGACCCGGGCGACGCGCCGTTCATCACCGGCGAGCAGGTCGAGCGTTCCGAACTGCTGGACGAGAACGACAAGGCGCGCCAGGCCGGCAAGCGCGAGGCGACGTACATCAACCTGCTGCTCGGCATCACGAAGGCGTCGCTGTCCACCGACTCGTTCATCTCCGCGGCCTCCTTCCAGGAGACCACCCGAGTGCTGACCGAGGCGGCGATCATGGGCAAACGAGACGACCTCCGCGGCCTGAAGGAGAACGTGATCGTCGGCCGCCTGATCCCGGCGGGCACGGGCCTGGCGTACCACCGTGCGCGCAAGGTCAAGGAGCAGGTCGAGGCCCAGGAGCAGGCCGCGCTGGCCGCCGCCGAGGCCGAAGCGCTGTTCTCGGCGCCGCCGGGCGAGGCCGAGGCCACCAGCGGCAGCGAGGGCGAGGCGTCCGGCGCGAGCCTCTGACGCATCCGCCGCGGGCAACCGCATTCCGGGGGCCGGTGCCGTGAGGTGCCGGCCCCCGGTCGTTTCGGGGTCTTCGTGCGGGAGACCGGGCGCGCGAGGCCGTGCCCGGTGGGGTGCCGGGGCGCGGAGGGGCCGGCCGCCTTCGGCGGCTTCCCTCGGTGCTCGCCTTCGAGGCCTGGCGGGGCGGAACTCGCTGCGTTCGCTGGCGCTCACTACGCTCGGACAACCGCCCCGAGTCAGATGAACGAAGCGTGCGCTGCGCGCACGCCGGCCTCGAAGGCTCCGCTCTCGGCGGCCCCGACGCGCCCCGGCACCCCACCGGGCACGGCCTCGCGAGAGGCGGCGGGGCGTGCGGCGAGGAGCGATGCGACCGGGGGCTCGATGGGTGAAAGTGAAGTGGACCGTGGTACGCGTGTCGACTTCGCGTCGACGCGGGATTCGAACGCCGGCCGAACGTTGCTCCGCCTGGAGTCGACCCCTCGGGCTGGACACAGGGTGGCGGACGAAAATTGCACAGTTCGGCTGGCGAAGACAGAACGCCAGGCGCGTCGATGCGCGTTCGGTCCGGCGAACGGGCCGCAATCGTACCTCGTCGCCGTCCTCCCGCCATCGCACTTCGTCGCAGTCAACCACCGTCTCGGCAAGGGCGCGGGCGCTGCCCCTCGGGCGGGCGCGTTGGTGGCGCCGAGAGCGGAGCCCTCGGGGCCGGCGGGCGCGCAGCGACCGCTTCGTACTTCATGCTCGGGGCGACTGTCCGAGCGGAGCTCGCGGAACGCGAGCGCAGCGAGGTGCGTCCGGCATGGACGCGTTCCGGCGGGTGAGAGTCCCGTCACAAGTTGATCACGACGAGTGAAGCGAAGCGCAACTGCATGAGGGCGACCGAGTGTGGGAAGGAAGCGTGGAGCGAAACTGCGAGCCGATGAACAAGAACCGGATACAAGGCGTGGCCGAGCAGGGCGAGCGGGCCTCATACCGCGAAGCTCTCGTGATCAAGGCGAGGCAGCGTAAATCCGGCGGCTGTGCAGCGAAGGAACGCGCTCTTACCCGGAGAGATCTCGCCTTACGGTTGAAAGGCCGACGGTGCTGAACCGGAGCGAGAAGTCAGCAGAGGCCGTAGTAGCCGGAGCCGGGGTCACCCAGACCGGAAGGCGACAGCGAAGGGCCGAACGAGAGGGAGTGCACGAGGACGTGCCGATGTCGAGGGGTCCGCGTCAGATGCCGGCAGGAGCCGGGCGGTCGGAGGCGGCGCGCGGTGAAGCCGCGCGTGAATCCGTCAGCGACGAAACCCGAGACCCGCGGCGCGACACCGAAGGCACGGGGTCAGGACTGCTTGACGCGGCCCTGACGAGAGAGAACCTGCAGCAGGCGTGGCAGCGGGTGAAGGCGAACAAGGGGTCGGCGGGTGTGGACGGGCTGGACATTGGACGGACCGCTCAGCACCTGAAGATGGCCTGGCCCGACATCCGCGAGCGGCTGCTGCGGGGGACGTACCGGCCCAGCCCGGTACGACGGGTGACGATACCGAAGCCCGACGGTGGCGAGCGCGAGCTCGGCATCCCGACGGTGACGGATCGGTTGATCCAGCAGGCGCTGCTGCAGGTGCTGCAGCCGATGCTCGATCCCACCTTCAGCGAGCACAGCTACGGCTTCCGGCCGGGGCGGCGGGCGCACGACGCGGTCATGGCCGCACAGGCGTTCGTGGTCTCGGGTCGGAGGTTCGTGGTGGACGTGGACCTGGAGAAGTTCTTCGACCGGGTCAACCACGACATCCTGATGGACCGACTCCGCAAACGAATCGGAGACGCTGCGATCCTGCGGCTGATTCGTGCGTACCTGGATGCCGGGATCATGAGCGATGGTGTGGTCGCCGAGCGCACGCGGGGCACGCCGCAAGGCGGGCCGCTCAGTCCGCTGCTGGCCAATGTCTTGCTCGACGAGGTGGACCGGGAACTGGAGCGGCGGGGTCACTGCTTCGCACGCTATGCCGATGACTGCAACGTGTACGTGCGCAGTCTGAAGGCGGGCGAGCGGGTGATGGCGCTGCTGCGGCGTCTGTACGCGAAGCTGCGGCTCACGGTCAACGAGACCAAAAGCGCGGTGGCCAGTGCGTTCGGACGCAAGTTCCTGGGGTTCCGCCTGCTCAGGACCGCCGCGGGTGCCATCCGGCTCCTAGTGGCGGACAAGCCGCTGGCGGCGTTCAAGCACCGGGTCTGCCGACTGACTCAGCGAAACGCGGGCCGAAGCTTGGCCCACGTCATCGAGGAGTTACGGCCGTACCTGCTGGGTTGGAAAGCCTACTTTGGCATGGTGCAGCAATCCACGCTCTGGCCAGCGCTCGACCGCTGGATTCGGCATCGGCTGCGGGCGATCCAACTCAAGCTGTGGAAGCACGGCCCCAAGGCCTTCCTCGCGCTGCGGGCGCTGGGCGCCTCCTACAGTGAGGCGCGCGGTATCGCTGCGAAGATGCGGCACTGGTGGCGCGCCAGCGACGGACGAATGAACAACCTGCTGTCGCCGGCGTACTTCGACCGACTGGGACTTCCCCGTCTCTCATGACCTCAACCACTCGAACCGCCCGGTGCGGACCCGCACGCCGGGTGGTGTGGCAGGGGCGCCGCCGCGAGGCGGCCCCCTATGCCGATTTTCGCCCCGCCAGGCCCCGAGGGTGAGCACCGAGGGAAGCCCCCACGCAGTGGGGGCCGCCACCTCCGCGCCCGCCCGAGGGGCAGCGCCCGCGCCCTTGCCCGCGCCGACCTTGGCACGACTGCCGAGCGCCGAACGCCGAGCGCCGTCGGCCCCCGGCCACGCCCGGCACCCTCGTCCTTGCGCACCGCAGCGAACCCGCCTATACTGGCAGGCTTTCCGTACTTTCGATCCGGCGCAATCGTTCGCCGGGGCAGGTCTTTCGCGGCGCGCCATTCGCGCCCGGGGCCCGTGTCACACAAGGGAAACATCGATGCCTACCATCAATCAGCTTGTTCGCGACGGCCGCGAATCCGCGGTCACGAAGAGCAAGAGCCCCGCGCTGCAGGACAGCCCGCAGCGTCGCGGCGTGTGCACCCGCGTGTACACCACGACCCCGAAGAAGCCGAACTCCGCACTGCGCAAGGTCGCCAAGGTGCGCCTGACGAACGGCTTCGAGGTCATCAGCTACATCGGCGGCGAGGGCCACAACCTGCAGGAGCACTCGGTCGTGCTGATCCGCGGCGGTCGCGTCAAAGACCTCCCCGGCGTGCGCTACCACATCGTGCGCGGCTCGCTCGACCTGCAGGGCGTGAAGGATCGCAAGCAGTCGCGCTCCAAGTACGGCGCCAAGCGTCCGAAGAAGGCCTGATTCCGGCCGAAGTTTTTTGGGTGGGTGCGGGTCGCCTCGGGAAGAGAGGCTCGCACTCCTGTTCGTGGCGCCGGCCGTCCGGTCGTGTCGCCAAGTAAGCGGTTGCTCCCGCCTGAAGTCGCGCGAATCCTGGCATTCGCGGGCCGGACGAGTCGGGCAACCCGGTGGTCGGCGGGCGCGGGAGCGCTCGGCGGGCCGCAGCTGAAGACTGAAAGGGGTTCGAAATGCCGCGTCGTCGTGAAGTTCCCAAGCGTGAGATCCTGCCCGATCCGCTGTACCACAGCATCGACGTCTCCAAGTTCGTCAACGTGCTGATGCTCGACGGCAAGAAGGCCGTCGCCGAGCGCATGCTCTACGGCGCGTTCGAGCAGATCAAGTCCAAGTCCGGCAAGGATCCGCTCGAGGCCTTCGGCATGGCGCTGCAGAACTGCCGCCCGATGGTCGAGGTCAAGAGCCGCCGCGTGGGCGGCGCCAACTACCAGGTCCCGGTCGAGATCCGCCCGGTGCGCCGGATGGCGCTCGCGATGCGCTGGCTGCGCGAAGCCGCCAAGAAGCGCGGCGAGAAGTCGATGGGCCAGCGCCTGGCCAACGAGATCATGGAAGCGTCCGAGAACCGAGGCGGCGCCGTCAAGCGCCGCGACGAGGTCCACCGCATGGCGGAGGCGAACAAAGCGTTCGCGCACTTCCGCTTCTGAGCCGGCGAACCGCCGGCCCGCATCGAATCCACGAGATTCGGACCCGAGAAGCCCTGGAGCACCCTTTATGGCTCGCAAGACCCCCATCGAGCGATACCGCAACATCGGTATCTCCGCGCACATCGACGCCGGCAAGACGACGACGACCGAGCGCATCCTGTACTACACCGGCGTGAACCACAAGATCGGCGAGGTTCACGACGGCGCCGCCACCATGGACTGGATGGAGCAGGAGCAGGAGCGCGGCATCACGATCACGTCGGCGGCGACGACCTGCTTCTGGAAGGGCATGGACATGTCCTATCCGGAGCACCGCATCAACATCATCGACACCCCGGGGCACGTCGACTTCACCATCGAGGTCGAGCGCTCGATGCGCGTGCTCGACGGCGCGTGCATGGTGTATTGCGCGGTGGGCGGCGTTCAGCCGCAGTCCGAGACCGTCTGGCGGCAGGCGAACAAGTACGGCGTGCCGCGCCTGGCGTTCGTCAACAAGATGGACCGCATCGGCGCGAACTTCTTCAAGGTCTACGACCAGATGAAGGCGCGCCTGCGCGCCAACCCGGTGCCGATCCAGGTGCCGATCGGCGCCGAGGACAAGTTCAAGGGCGTCGTCGACCTGGTTCGCATGAAGGCGATCCTCTGGGACGAAGCCAGCCAGGGCATGAAGTTCGAGCTGGTCGAGATCCCCGCCGAGCTCATGGACAACGCCAAGGAGTGGCGCGAGAAGATGCTCGAGGCGGCCGCCGAGGCCAACGAAGAGCTGATGAACAAGTACCTCGACGAAGGCGACCTCTCGCTGGCGGAGCTGAAGTCGGCGCTGCGCCAGCGCACGATCGCCGGCGAGATCGTCCCGATGCTGTGCGGCACCGCGTTCAAGAACAAGGGCGTGCAGGCGATGCTCGACGCGGTCATCGACTACATGCCGTCGCCGGTCGACATCCCGCCGGTCAAGGGCACCGACGACAACGAGGCCGTCGTGCTGCGCAAGGCCGACGACAGCGAGAAGTTCTCGGCGCTCGCGTTCAAGCTGATGACCGACCCGTACGTGGGCCAGCTGACGTTCATCCGCGTGTATTCGGGCGTGCTGAACTCGGGCGACACGGTCTACAACCCGATCAAGGGCAAGAAGGACCGCATCGGCCGCCTGCTTCAGATGCACGCGAACGAGCGCGAGGAGATCAAGGAAGTGCGCGCCGGCGACATCGCCGCGTGCGTGGGCCTGAAGGAGGTCACCACCGGCGAGACGCTGTGCGATCCCGACAACGTGATCGTGCTCGAGCGCATGGTGTTCCCCGAGCCCGTCATCTCGCAGGCGGTCGAGCCCAAGACCAAGGCCGACCAGGAGAAGATGGGCATCGCACTCGGTCGCCTGGCCCAGGAAGACCCGTCGTTCCGCGTGCGCACCGACGAGGAGTCGGGCCAGACGATCATCTCCGGGATGGGCGAGCTGCACCTCGAGATCATCGTCGACCGCATGCGGCGCGAGTTCGGCGTCGAGGCTTCGGTGGGCAAGCCGCAGGTCGCGTACCGCGAGACGATCCGCAAGGAAGTCGCCGAGGTCGAGGGCAAGTTCATCAAGCAGTCGGGCGGCCGCGGCCAGTACGGCCACGTCGTGCTCAAGATCGAGCCGCTGCCCGCGGGCGGGCCCGGCTTCGAGTTCGTCGACGCGATCAAGGGCGGCGTCGTCCCGCGCGAGTTCATCCCCGCGGTCGAGAAGGGCATCCGCGAGACGCTGCCGTCGGGCGTGCTCGCCGGCTACCCGGTGGTCGACGTCAAGGCGACGCTGTTCTTCGGCTCGTACCACGACGTCGACTCCAACGAGAACGCGTTCAAGCAGGCCGCCTCGATCGCCTTCAAGGAAGGCATGCGCAAGGCGAGCCCCTCGCTGCTCGAGCCGATGATGGCGGTCGAGGTCGAGACCCCCGAGGACTACGCGGGCTCGGTGATGGGCGATCTCTCCTCGCGCCGGGGCATGGTGCAGGGCATGGAAGACATGGCCGGCGGCGGCAAGGCGATCCGTGCCGAGGTCCCGCTCGCCGAGATGTTCGGGTACTCGACCACGCTGCGTTCGCTGACGCAGGGTCGCGCCACGTACACCATGGAATTCAAACACTATTCGGAAGCGCCGAAGAACGTGGCCGAGGCCATCATTTCGGCGCGTACCAAGTAACCCAGTCGTCGACGCGACGTTCTTCGAGCAACGGGAGATCAGGAAATGGCCAAGGGCAAGTTCGAGCGCACCAAGCCGCACGTGAACGTGGGGACGATTGGGCACGTGGACCACGGAAAGACGACGCTGACGGCGGCGATCACGACGGTGCTGTCGCAGAAGTTCGGGGGTGAGGCGAAGGCGTACGACCAGATCGACGCGGCGCCGGAGGAGAAGGCGCGCGGGATCACGATCAACACGGCGCACGTGGAGTACGAGACGGCGAACCGTCACTACGCGCACGTGGACTGCCCGGGGCACGCGGACTACATCAAGAACATGATCACGGGTGCGGCGCAGATGGACGGCGCGATTCTCGTGGTGAGCGCGGCCGACGGCCCGATGCCGCAGACGCGCGAGCACATTCTGCTGGCCAGGCAGGTGGGTGTTCCGTTCATCATCGTGTACATGAACAAGTGCGACATGGTCGATGACGCGGAGCTGCTGGAGCTGGTGGAGATGGAGGTGCGGGAGCTGCTGAGCAAGTACGACTTCCCGGGCGACGACATTCCGATCATCAAGGGCAGTGCGCTGAAGGCGATGGAAGGCGACAAGGGCGAGCTCGGAGAGGGCTCGATCATGGCGCTGGCCGACGCGCTGGACTCGTACATTCCGACGCCCAAGCGGGCGATCGACGGTCCGTTCCTGCTGCCGATCGAGGACGTGTTCTCGATTTCGGGGCGCGGCACGGTGGTGACGGGCCGGGTGGAGCGCGGGATCGTGAAGGTGGGCGACGAGATCGAGATCGTGGGGATCCGCCCGACGGTGAAGACGACGTGCACGGGCGTGGAGATGTTCCGCAAGCTGCTCGACCAGGGTCAGGCGGGGGACAACGTCGGGGTGCTGCTGAGGGGCACGAAGCGCGAGGACGTGGAGCGCGGGCAGGTGCTGGCCAAGCCGGGATCGATCACGCCGCACACGAAGTTCGAGTGCGAGGTGTACGTGCTGAGCAAGGACGAAGGCGGGCGTCACACGCCGTTCTTCAACAACTACCGGCCGCAGTTCTACTTCCGCACGACGGACGTGACGGGCTCGGTGGTGCTGCCCGAGGGCACGGAGATGGTGATGCCCGGGGACAACATCAAGATGGTGGTGACGCTGATCGCGCCGATCGCGATGGAGCAGGGGCTGCGCTTCGCGATCCGCGAGGGCGGCAAGACCGTGGGCGCCGGCGTCGTCGCCAAGGTCATCGAGTAATGCCGCCGCGGGCGCGCGGGCGGCGCGAGCCGTCCGCCGGCCCGGGCACGAACGGGCGGCCGACGCCGTCCACCGCTCTTTGAAGGAACCGAAATGCAGAGCCAGAAGATCCGAATCCGCCTGAAGGCGTTCGACTACAAGCTGATCGATCAGTCCGCTGCCGAGATCGTCGACACCGCCAAGCGCACCGGCGCGGTCGTTCGCGGCCCGGTCCCGCTGCCGACGCGCATCCAGCGCTACGACGTCCTGCGTTCGCCGCACGTGAACAAGACCTCGCGCGACCAGTTCGAGATCCGCACGCACCAGCGCCTGATGGACATCGTCGAGCCGACCGACAAGACGGTCGACGCGCTGATGAAGCTCGACCTGCCCGCGGGCGTCGACGTCGAGATCAAGCTCCAGTAGGCGGGGCGCGCCCCGGCTCGGCTTGCAGGAATTGGCCCGCCGGGCTAGAATTTAAAGCTTTTCCGGCGCCGGGCATTGCCTGGCGCGAGAAACCAGCGCCGGGCACTGCCCGGCGAGAAGATCCGGCACCCGGCCCAGCCAGGTGCGTGCAACCAGTGCCGCGATGCTGCGGCGCGTGTCACCCGGCCAATCGCAGCCGGGAATGGAGAGAACAATGAGCCTTGGCCTTGTGGGACGCAAGGTCGGCATGATGCGCATCTTCACCGACGATGGCGACGCCATCCCGGTGACGGTGCTCGACGTGTCGAACAATCGTGTCGCCCAGATCAAGACCGTCGACTCCGACGGCTACACCGCGGTCCAGGTGGCCTACGGCAAGCGCCGCGCCACCCGGGTCACCAAGGCGCAGGCCGGCCACTACGCGAAGGCGGGGGTCGAGGCCGGGAGCGTCCTGAAGGAGTTCCGCGTCGACGCCGGCGCGCTCGGCGAGCTCAAGCCGGGCGCCGTGATCGCGCCCGACAGCCTCTTCAAGCCGGGCCAGCTCGTCGACGTCTCCGGCACCACGCAGGGCAAGGGCTACGCCGGCGTCATCAAGCGCCACAACTTCTCGTCGAACCGCGCGTCGCACGGGAACTCGCGCTCGCACAACGTCCCGGGCTCGATCGGCATGGCGCAGGATCCGGGCCGCGTGTTCCCGGGCAAGCGCATGTCGGGCCACCTCGGCGACGTCAAGCGCACCGTGCAGAACCTCGAGATCGCCCGCGTCGACGTCGAGCGCCAGCTGCTGCTGGTGCGCGGCGCGGTGCCCGGCGCGAAGAACGGCAGCGTCGTCGTGACGCCGGCCGTCCGCGTTGCGGCCAAGGCCTAAGGAGCGTCGATGGAACTCAATCTCCTGAATGAACAGGGGCAGCCGTCGGCCAAGGTCGACGCCCCCGACACCATCTTCGGCCGGGACTTCAACGAGCCGCTGGTGCACCAGGTGGTCGTCGCCTACCAGGCGAACGCCCGCAGCGGCAACCGCCAGCAGAAGGACCGCAGCGAGGTCCGCCACTCGACGAAGAAGCCGTGGCGCCAGAAGGGCACCGGGCGCGCGCGCGCCGGCATGACCTCCAGCCCGCTGTGGCGCGGCGGCGGCCGGATCTTCCCGAACTCGCCCGACGAGAACTTCACGCAGAAGCTGAACAAGAAGATGTTCCGCGCGGGCCTGTGCTCGATCCTGTCGCAGCTCGCCCGCGACGACCGTCTCGCGGTCATCGAGGGCATCTCGCTCGAGGCGCCCAAGACGAAGCTGCTGGCGCAGAAGATCAAGGCGATGGGCCTGGACTCGGTGCTGCTGATCACCGACAGCCCCGACGAGAACCTGCTGCTCGCGTCGCGCAACCTGCTCAACGTGCTGGTCGTCGAGCCCAAGAACGCGGATCCGCTGTCGCTGGTGCACTACAAGAAAGTGCTGATCACCAAGCCGGCGCTCGCCAAGGTCCAGGAGATGCTGGCATGAATCAGGATCGTCTGATGAAGGTCCTCGTCGGCCCGATCGTGTCCGAGAAGAGCACGATGGTCGCGGACAAGAACGAGCAGGTCGCGTTCCGCGTTCTGCAGGACGCCACCAAGCCCGAGATCAAGGCCGCCGTCGAGCTGCTGTTCAAGGTCAAGGTCGAGTCCGTCCAGGTCCTGAACACGGCGGGCAAGGCCAAGCGCTTCGGCCGCTTCGAGGGTCGCCGGCGCAACGTGCGCAAGGCGTACGTGAGCCTCGCGCCCGGCCAGGAAATCAACTTCGCGGAGGCCAAGTAAATGGCGGTCGTCAAAACCAAGCCGACCTCGCCGGGCCGCCGGTCGATGGTCAAGGTGGTGACGCCCGGCTTGCACAAGGGCAAGCCGGTCGCGTCGCTCGTCGAGGCCAAGCACCGCAGTTCCGGGCGCAACAACAACGGCCACATCACGACGCGCCACAAGGGCGGCGGCCACAAGGCCCACTACCGCACCGTCGACTTCCGCCGCAACAAGGACGGGATCCCGGCGAAGGTCGAGCGCATCGAGTACGACCCGTACCGCAGCGCGCGCCTGGCGTTGCTGTGCTACGCGGACGGCGAGCGCCGCTACATCCTGGCCCCGCGCGGCGTCGCCGCGGGCGCCACGCTGATGAGCGGCTCCGAGGCCCCGATCCGTCCCGGCAACACGCTGCCGATCCGCAACATCCCGGTCGGCTCGTCGATCCACGCGATCGAGATGCTGCCCGGCAAGGGCGCGCAGATCGCGCGCTCGGCGGGCACCTCCGCGCGGCTCCTGGCCCGTGAAGGCACGTACGCCCAGCTGCGCCTGCGCTCCGGCGAGATTCGCAAGGTGCACATCGAGTGCCGCGCCACGATCGGCGAGGTCGGCAACGAGGAGCACAACCTGCGCACGATCGGCAAGGCCGGCGCGCAGCGCTGGCGTGGCATCCGCCCGACGGTTCGCGGCATCTGCATGAATCCGGTCGACCACCCGCACGGCGGCCGCTCGAACGGCGGCGGCCACCCGGTCTCGCCGTGGGGCACCCCGACCAAGGGCTACAAGACCCGCCGCAACAAGCGCACCGACACGATGATCGTGCAGCGCCGCGGCCGCAAGTAACGGGTAAGGACGCAGACAACCATGGCACGTTCAGTCAAGAAGGGGCCGTTCGTCGACGCCCACCTGATGAAGAAGGTCGACACCGCGCTCGCCACGAAGGACAAGAAGCCGATCAAGACCTGGTCGCGCCGCTCTACCGTCGTGCCCGAGTTCATCGGCCTGACCATCGCGGTCCACAACGGCAAGCAGCACGTTCCCGTGTTCATCAACGAGAACATGGTCGGACACAAGCTCGGCGAGTTCGCGCTGACCCGCACGTTCAAGGGTCACGCGGCCGACAAGAAAGCCTCGGTCAAGCGCTAAGGGGTCGAGAACATGCAAACTCAAGCATCACTGCGCGGCGTGCGCCTGTCGGCCCAGAAGGGCAGGCTCGTCGCCGACCTCGTGCGCGGCAAGCCGGTCGAGCAGGCGCTGAACATCCTCACGTTCTCGCCGAAGAAGGCCGCCAAGCTCGTCAAGAAGGTCCTCGAGTCCGCGATCGCGAACGCCGAGCACAACGACGGCGCCGACATCGACGAACTGAAGGTCAAGACGATCCACGTCGAGAAGGGCGCGTCGCTCAAGCGCTTCCAGGCGCGGGCCAAGGGCCGCGGCTGCAAGATCGAGAAGCAGACCTGTCACATCTACGTCGCGGTCGGCGACTGAGGCGAGGCGGAAAGGACATCATGGGACAGAAGATTCATCCTACCGGCTTCCGCCTTTCGGTCAGCCGCAACTGGACGTCCAAGTGGTACGCGAACAGCAAGCTGTTCCCGCAGATGCTCAACGAGGACCTCAAGGTCCGCGAGTACCTGCGCAAGAAGCTCAAGAGCGCGTCCGTCGGACGCGTGCTGATCGAGCGCCCGGCGAAGAACGCGCGCATCACGATCTTCTCGGCGCGCCCCGGCGTCGTCATCGGCAAGAAGGGCGAGGACATCGAGATCCTCAAGGGTGACCTGACCCGGCTGATGGGCGTGCCGGTGCACGTCAACATCGAGGAGATCCGCAAGCCCGAGACCGACGCCCAGCTGATCGCCGACTCCATCACGCAGCAGCTCGAGAAGCGCATCATGTTCCGCCGCGCGATGAAGCGCGCGATGCAGAACGCGATGCGGCTCGGCGCCCTGGGCGTGAAGATCATGAGCTCGGGCCGGCTGAACGGCGCGGAGATCGCGCGCGTCGAGTGGTACCGCGAAGGTCGCGTGCCGCTCCACACGCTGCGCGCCGACATCGAGTACGGCTTCTCCGAGGCCCTGACCACGTACGGCATCATCGGCGTGAAGGTGTGGGTCTACAAGGGCGACACGCTCGGCCGCAACGACGCGCCGCAGGCCGAGAAGGACGCCGCGCCGCCGCCCGAGCGCGACGACCGCCGCACCCGCCGCGTGCCGCCGAAGCCCGGTTCGCGCACCGGTGCCCCGCGCCGCCGCGACGCCGAGCCCGACGCCAAGAGCGCGCCGGAGAACGCGGCCCCCGCGACCGACGCCCCCAAGACCGCGGTCAAGCGCGTGCGCAAGGCCCCGGGCCCCACGCCGGCCGAGTCCGCCGCCGCCGAGAAGAAGGAGTAACCGATGCTTCAGCCCGCACGACGCAAGTATCGGAAGGAACAGAAGGGCCGCAACAAGGGCCTGGCCACGCGCGGCGCCACCGTCGCGTTCGGCGACTTCGGCCTGAAGGCCACCGGCCGCGGCCGGCTGACCGCCCGCCAGATCGAGGCCGCCCGCCGCGCGATGACCCGCCACATCAAGCGGGGCGGCCGGATCTGGATCCGGATCTTCCCGGACAAGCCGATCAGCCAGAAGCCCGCCGAGGTCCGGATGGGCAACGGCAAGGGCAACCCGGAGTATTACGTCGCCGAGATCCAGCCCGGCAAGGTGCTCTACGAAATGGACGGCGTGAACGAGACGCTGGCCCGCGAGGCGTTCGCGCTCGCGGCCGCGAAGCTCCCGATCGCGACCGTTTTCGTCGCCCGGATGGTCGGCGCCTGAGCGGCGCCGGCGCACCCCCAGACCCGAAGGCATTCCGATGAAAGCCAGTGAACTGCGCGCCAAGGACACCGAGGCGCTGAACAAGGAGCTGGGCGAGCTGCTCCGCGCGCACTTCTCCCTGCGCATGCAATTCGCCACCCAGCAGTTGTCGAACACCAGCCAGCTGCGCAAGACCCGCCGAGACATCGCGCGGGTGCGCACCGTGCTCAACGAGAAGGCCGCAGCCAAATGACCGAGGCACAAGCCAAGCCGGCGCTCAAGCGCACCCTGGTCGGGCGCGTCGTGAGCAACAAGATGCAGAAGACGGTGACCGTGCTCGTCGAGCGCAAGGTCAAGCACCCGATCTACGGCAAGTACATCGTCAAGAGCACGAAGTACCACGCGCACGCCGAAGACGCGCTCAACGAGGGCGACACCGTCGAGATCCAGGAGAGCCGGCCGATCTCCAAGACCAAGGCCTGGAAGGTCACGCGCCTGGTCGAGTCCGCGGTCTGACGCGGGCTCGCGGCGCGTGCCGGCGCGCGAGCGCTTGCAGGGGCCGATTTTCGTGCTATAATTGAAAGCTTCCGGTTTTCGGTTCGCGCAAGACGCGCGGCGCCGATCCGGAGCTCAACCCGAACCACGGGACCAAGACTGACCGCGAACCGGTCGGCGCGGCGCGCAGTCAGGCGCGCAGCGGCCGGCGGCGGATCAAGTTGGGACGGAGTTAGCAATGATCCAGATGCAGTCGACGTTGGGCGTCGCCGACAACACCGGCGCTCGTTCAGTGATGTGTATCAAGGTGTTGGGCGGTTCGAAGCGCCGCTATGCGGGCATCGGCGACGTCATCAAGGTGAGCGTCAAGGAAGCGCAGCCGCGCGGCCGCGTGAAGAAGGGCGAGATCTACAACGCCGTGGTCGTGCGCACCGCCAAGGGCGTGCGTCGCCAGGACGGCTCGCTCGTCAAGTTCGACCACAACGCCGCCGTGCTGCTGAACGCCAAGCTCGAGCCGATCGGCACCCGCATCTTCGGGCCGGTCACCCGCGAGCTGCGCACCGAGCGATTCATGAAGATCGTCTCGCTCGCGCCGGAAGTGCTCTGAACGGGGAATCCATGGAAAAGATCCGCAAAGGCGACGACGTGGTCGTCATCGCAGGGCGCGACAAGGGCAAGCGCGGCACGGTGCTGCGCCGCGTCGACGACGCCCACCTGGTCGTCGAAGGCATCAACGTCGTCAAGAAGCATCAGCGCCCGAACCCGATGAAGGGCCAGACGGGCGGGATCGTCGAGAAGTCGATGCCGATCGACCAGTCCAACGTCATGCTCCTGAATCCGGCCACGGGCAAGGGAGATCGCGTCGGCATCCGGCTGCTCGAGGACGGCAAGAAGGTGCGCTTCTTCAAGTCCAACGGCGAAATCGTCAAGGCGTAAGCCCTCACGACGCCACAAGGGAAACGCAACATGGCTCGCCTGCAACAGCAATTCCGCGAGAAGATCGTCCCCGACCTGATGAAGAAGTTCGGGTACACCTCCTCGATGCAAGTGCCGCGCATCACCAAGATCACGCTCAACATGGGCGTGTCCGAGGCGGTGGCGGACAAGAAGGTGATGGACAACGCCACCGGCGACCTCACCAAGATCGCCGGCCAGAAGGTCGTCGTCACGAAGGCCAAGAAGGCGATCGCGGGCTTCAAGATCCGCGAGGGCTACCCGATCGGCTGCATGGTGACGCTGCGCGGCGCCCGGATGTACGAGTTCCTCGACCGCCTTGTCACGGTCGCGCTGCCGCGCGTGCGCGACTTCCGCGGCATCTCGGGGCGTGCGTTCGACGGCCGCGGCAACTACAACATCGGGGTCAAGGAACAGATCATCTTCCCCGAGATCGATTACGACAAGGTCGATGCGGTTCGTGGTCTGAACATCAGCATCACGACCACCGCGAAAACCGACGACGAGGCGAAGGCGCTGCTGACCGCGTTCCGCTTCCCGTTCCGCAACTGAGGGTGACTGAAGTGGCCAAACTCGCTTTGATCAACCGCGAACTCAAGCGCGAAGCGACGGTGAAGAAATTCGCCCGCAAGCGCGCCGAGCTGAACGCGATCATCTCCGACCAGTCCCGGTCGGAAGAGGAGCGCTACCAGGCCCGCCTGAAGCTCCAGCAGCTGCCGCGCAACGCGAGCCCGTCGCGCCTGCGCAACCGCTGCGAGATCACCGGGCGTCCGCGCGGAACCTTCCGCAAGTTCGGGCTGGCGCGCAACAAGTTGCGCGAGATGGCGATGCGCGGCGAAGTGCCGGGCGTCACCAAGGCGAGCTGGTAACGAGGAAATCGAAGATGAGCATGAGCGATCCGATCGCCGACATGTTCACGCGCATCCGCAACGGGCAGCGCGTGGAGAAGGATTCGGTGTCGATGCCGTCGTCCAAGTTGAAAGTGGCGATTGCCAAGGTCCTGAAGGACGAGGGCTACATCGAGGGCTACGCGGTGAAGGCCGAGGGCCCGAAGACCGAGCTCGAGGTCCAGCTGAAGTACTACGCCGGCCGCCCGGTCATCGAGCGGCTCGAGCGGGTCTCGCGCCCCGGCCTGCGCATCTACAAGGGCCGCGACGCGCTGCCCCAGGTGATGAACGGACTGGGCGTGGCGATCGTGACCACCTCCCGCGGCGTGATGACCGATCGCCGTGCGCGCGCCGACGGCGTCGGCGGCGAAGTCATCGCCTACGTGGCGTAAGGGGGCATCGATGTCACGTGTAGCGAAAGTCCCGGTCGCGCTCCCCGCGGGCGTCGACATCCAGCTCGGCGAAGGCTCGCTGACGGTCAAGGGGCCGCTGGGCTCGCTGACCCAGCGCGTGAACCCGCTGGTGCGCATCGGCCGCGAGGGCGCCGAGCTGAAGTTCGAGGCCTCCGACGAGAGTCGCGAAGCCAACGCGATGAGCGGCACGTACCGTGCGCTCGTCGCCAACATGGTGCACGGCGTGACCAAGGGCTTCGAGCGCAAGCTCACGCTCGTGGGCACCGGCTACCGCGTGCAGTCGCAGGGCACGGCGCTGAACCTGTCGCTCGGGTTCTCGCACCCGGTGGTCTACAAGCTGCCCGAGGGCGTGAAGGCCGAGACGCCGACGCAGAACGAGATCCTCATCAAGGGCGCCGACAAGCAGAAGGTCGGGCAGGTCGCCGCGGAGATCCGCGCGCACCGGCCTCCGGAGCCCTACAAGGGCAAGGGCGTGCGGTACTCGAACGAGGTCGTGTCGCTCAAGGAAGTCAAGAAGAAATAAGCGGCCGCTCCAAAGCACAGGATTCCAAACGATGGACAAGAAACTGGCTCGTTTGCGCCGCGCCCGTCAGACGCGGCTCAAGATCCGCGAACTGCGGGTCAACCGCTTGACGGTGTTCCGGACGAACATGCACATCTACGCGAACATCACCGACGCCGCCGGGCAGAAGGTGCTGGTCTCGGCCTCGACGGTCGAAGCGGACGTTCGCTCGCAGATCGAGGGCGGCAACGGCAAGGGCGGCAACACCGGGGCCGCCACCGTGATCGGCAAGCGCATCGCCGAGCGCGCGCTCGCCGCGGGAATCGACAGCGTGGCGTTCGATCGCGCCGGCTACCGCTTCCACGGGCGCATCAAGGCGCTCGCCGAGGCCGCGCGCGAAGCCGGCCTGAAGTTCTGACGGACGGGAACACGACATGGCGAAGATTCAGGCAAGGGTCGGCGGCGAAGAGCGCGACGACGGTCTCAAGGAGAAGATGATCGCGGTCAACCGGGTGACCAAGGTCGTCAAGGGCGGCCGCATCCTCGGTTTCGCGGCGCTGACCGTGGTCGGCGACGGCGACGGCCGCATCGGCATGGGCAAGGGCAAGGCCCGCGAGGTCCCGGTCGCCGTGCAGAAGGCGATGGACGAAGCGCGCCGCAAGATGTTCAAGGTCAGCCTGAAGAGCGGCACCGTCCACCACACGGTCACCGGCCGGCACGGCGCCTCGACGGTCTTCCTCGCGCCCGCCCCGGACGGCACCGGCATCATCGCCGGCGGCCCGATGCGCGCGGTCTTCGAGGTCATGGGCGTGAGCGACATCGTCGCCAAGAGCCACGGCTCGACGAACCCGTACAACCTGGTCCGCGCCACCCTGAACGCGCTCGCGAACACGAGCACCCCGTCCGAGATCGCCGCCAAGCGAGGCAAGACGATCGAGGAGATCTTCGGCTGAACGGCCGGGATTCTCCGCCCGTGTCGCTGACCGGGCGGGTTCGGAGAATGCGATGAGCAAGAAGACGCTGAAAGTGACCCTGGTGCGCAGCCCGAACGGCACGCGCGGCACGCACCGCGCGACGGTGCTGGGTCTGGGCCTGAAGAAGATTCGCCAGACCCGCGAACTCGAGGACACGCCCGCCGTGCGCGGCATGATCAACAAGGTCTCGTACCTGGTTCGGGTCGAGTGATGGCGGAGAACACCATGCGGTTGAACGGACTCAAACCCGCCGACGGTTCCAAGCACCCGCGCAAGCGCGTCGGGCGCGGCATCGGCTCGGGCCTCGGCAAGACGGCCGGTCGCGGTCACAAGGGGCAGAAGTCCCGCTCCGGCGGCTTCCACAAGGTCGGCTTCGAGGGCGGCCAGATGCCGCTGCAGCGCCGGCTGCCCAAGCGCGGCTTCTGGTCGCTCGCCACCGGCGACACCGCCGAGGTCCGCCTGTCGGACCTCGAGCGCATCGGGGCCGACGAAGTCGACCTGCTCGCGCTGAAGGCTGCGGGCGTGGTTCCGCAGCTCGCCAAGCAGGCGAAGGTGATCCTGTCGGGCGCGCTCACGCGCAAGGTCACGCTCAAGGGCGTCGCCGCGACCAAGGGCGCGAAGGCCGCGATCGAAGCGGCCGGCGGCTCGGTCGCCTGAGCGCCCCGCGTCCGCGAACCTTCCTGCAGGCAAAGGAAAGCAGCACAGTGGCCAACCCCTCGGCAGCGCTGGCGAAATCGGGCAAGTTCGGCGACCTCAAGCGCCGGCTCCTGTTCCTGCTGCTCGCGCTCGTCGTCTACCGCATCGGGGCCCACATCCCGGTGCCGGGGATCGACCCCGACCAGCTGTCCCAGCTCTTCAAGGGCCAGCAGGGCGGGATCCTGGGCATGTTCAACATGTTCTCGGGCGGCGCGCTGTCGCGCTTCACGGTCTTCGCGCTCGGGATCATGCCGTACATCTCGTCGTCGATCATCATGCAGCTGCTGACGGTGGTGGTGCCGCAGCTCGAGGCGCTGAAGAAGGAAGGCGAAGCCGGCCGGCGCACCATCACCAAGTACACGCGCTGGTTCACGGTGGGCCTGGCGACGTTCCAGGCGCTCGGCATCGCGATCGCGCTCGAATCGCAGCCCGGGCTCGTCGTCGACCCGGGCATCCAGTTCCGCTTCACGGCGGTGGTGTCGCTCGTCACCGGCACGATGTTCCTGATGTGGCTGGGCGAGCAGATCACCGAGCGCGGCCTGGGCAACGGCATCTCGATCATCATCTTCGGCGGCATCGCGGCGGGGCTGCCGAACGCGGTCGGCGGGATGGGCGAGCTGGTGCGCACCGGCTCGATGAGCGCGATCGTCGCCCTGTTCATCGTCGCGCTGGTCGCGCTGGTGACCGCGGCGGTGGTGTTCGTCGAGCGCGGCCAGCGCAAGATCACCGTCAACTACGCCAAGCGCCAGGTCGGCAACCGCGTCTACGGCGGCCAGACCTCGCACCTGCCGCTGAAGCTGAACATGTCGGGCGTGATCCCGCCGATCTTCGCGTCGTCGATCATCCTCTTCCCGGCCACGCTCGCGCAGTGGTTCACGTCCGGAGACACGTCCAACCCCGTGGTGCGCGTGCTCAAGGACGTCGCCGCGACGCTCTCGCCGGGCCAGCCGGTCTACATCCTGCTGTACGCGGCCGCGATCGTTTTCTTCTGCTTCTTCTACACGGCGCTGGTGTTCAACAGCCGCGACACCGCCGAGAACCTGAAGAAGAGCGGTGCGTTCGTCCCCGGCATCCGCCCGGGCGAGCAGACCGCGCGCTACATCGACAAGATCCTGATGCGTCTGACGCTCGCGGGGGCGGTGTACATCACCGCGGTGTGCCTGCTGCCCGAGCTGCTGGTGCTGAAGTGGAACGTTCCCTTCTACTTCGGCGGTACTTCGCTCCTGATCATCGTCGTCGTGACGATGGACTTCATGTCGCAGGTGCAGGCTTACGTGATGTCCCACCAGTACGAGAGCCTGCTCAAGAAGGCCAACGCCAAGGGCCTGGGTGCCTGAGCGGGATACGCATGCGCAAGAGAACCCGACCTGCCGGGGGCCCGAGGAAGGAAGCGGGCGCCGGCATCACGAGCAAGGAAGACGTCATCCAGATGCTGGGGGAGGTCGTCGAGAACCTCCCGAACGCGACGTTCAGGGTGAAGCTGGAGAACGGGCACGTCGTGCTGGGGCACATCTCCGGGAAGATGCGGATGCACTACATCCGCATCCTGCCGGGCGACAAGGTCACGGTCGAGCTCACGCCGTACGACCTGTCGCGCGCCCGGATCGTCTTCCGGGCGAAGTGAAGCGGGCACGAGAAGTCGAGAAAGAGTGAATCGAGGCGAATCATGAAAGTGATGGCATCAGTCAAGAAGATCTGCCGCAACTGCAAGGTGATCAAGAGGAAGGGCGTGGTCCGCGTGATCTGCACCGACCCGCGTCACAAGCAGCGTCAGGGTTAACAGAGGACCAGCATGGCACGTATTGCGGGCATCAACATCCCGGACCGTCAGCACACCGAGATCGGTCTGACGGCGATCTACGGCATCGGCCGCGCGCGCGCCCGGGCGATCTGCGAAGCGGCGGGCGTGGCGTTCGACAAGCGCGTCAAGGACCTCAACGACGCCGAGCTCGAGCGCATCCGCGACCAGATCTCGCGGCTGACGGTCGAGGGCGACCTGCGTCGGGAGGTCTCGATGTCGATCAAGCGCCTGATGGACCTCGGCTGCTACCGCGGCGTGCGGCATCGCCGCGGCCTGCCGGTTCGCGGCCAGCGCACCCGCACCAACGCCCGCACGCGCAAAGGCCCCCGCAAGGCCGGCGTCGCGCTGAAGAAGTAACCGGAGGCTCGTTCCCCCATGGCAACCAAGTCCCAGTCCGCCGCCCAGGCCGCCGCCGCTTCGCGCGTGCGCAAGAAGGCCAAGAAGAACGTCTCCGACGGCATCGCGCACATTCACGCGTCGTTCAACAACACGATCATCACGATCACCGACCGCCAGGGCAACGCGCTGTCGTGGGCCTCGTCCGGCGGCGCCGGGTTCAAGGGCTCGCGCAAGTCGACGCCGTTCGCCGCGCAGGTGGCGGCCGAGACCGCCGGCCGTGCCGCGCAGGAGTGCGGGATCAAGAACCTCGAGGTCCAGATCCGCGGCCCCGGCCCGGGTCGCGAGTCGTCGGTGCGCGCGCTCAACGCGCTGGGCATCAAGATCATGCAGATCCAGGACGTCACGCCGATCCCGCACAACGGCTGCCGTCCGCCGAAGCGCCGCCGCATCTGAGGCGTTTTCCGTAGGAACAGGGCCGCCGCCCGGCGGCCCGTGCCGTGTCGCCCCCCGACGCGGCCCGAATGCCGGGCCTGCAAGACCACCGTCCGCCGCCCCCGCCGCTCCCTGTGCGGGGGATCCCCCCAAAGGGCGGACTAACCGCGGCGCCGCGTCACCGGGCGCGCCCGCGTATTCAGAGAGGAACCAGAACGTGGCACGTTATACCGGACCGAAAGCGAAGCTGTCCCGTCGCGAGGGGACAGACCTCTTCCTGAAGAGCGCGCGTCGCGGGCTCGACAGCAAGTGCAAGCTCGACAGCAAGCCGGGCCAGCACGGCCGCACGTCGGGGATGCGCACGTCCGACTACGGGCTGCAGCTGCGCGAGAAGCAGAAGGTCAAGCGGATGTACGGCATCCTCGAGCGCCAGTTCCGCCGCTACTTCGCGGAGGCCGAGCGCCGCCGCGGCAACACCGGCGAGAACCTGCTCAAGCTGCTCGAGTCGCGCCTGGACAACGTCGTCTACCGGATGGGCTACGCGTCGACCCGCGCCGAGGCGCGCCAGCTCGTGAGCCACCGCGCGATCCAGGTCAACGGCGAGACGGTCAACATCCCGTCGGTGAACGTGCGCCCCAACGACGTCGTCGCGATCCGCGAGAAGGCCAAGAAGCAGGCCCGCATCCAGGACTCGATGAACCTCGCCGAACAGGGCGGGCTGCCGTCGTGGGTCTCGGTGGACAAGAACAAGCTCGAAGGCGTCTTCAAGGCGGTCCCGGATCGTGCCGACCTCTCGGCGGACATCAACGAGAGCCTGATCGTCGAGTTGTACTCGCGTTAATCGAAGGGATCCCTCTATGCAGACTGCCATGCTGAAGCCGCGAATCGTCGAGGTCGAGCAACTCGGGCCGTCGCACGCCCGGGTGGTGATGGAACCGTTCGAGCGCGGCTACGGGCACACGCTGGGCAACGCCCTTCGACGCGTGCTGCTGTCCACGATGGTCGGCTACGCGCCGACCGAGGTCCAGATCGCGGGGGTCGTGCACGAATACTCGACGATCGACGGCGTGCGCGAAGACGTCGTCGAGCTGCTGCTGAACCTGAAGGGCGTCGTCTTCAAGCTGCACAACCGCGACGAGGTCTTCCTGACGCTGCGCAAGGAAGGCGCGGGCCCGGTCACGGCCGCCGACATCGACGCGCCTCACGACGTCGAGGTCATCAACCCCGACCACGTCATCGCCAGCCTCACGCAGGGCGGCAAGCTCGACGTCCAGATCAAGGTCGAGCGCGGCCGCGGCTACGTGCCGGGCACCGTGCGCAACCTCGGCGAGACGAAGTCGATCGGCCGCATCGTCCTCGACGCGTCGTTCTCCCCGGTGCGCCGGGTGAGCTACACGGTCGAGAGCGCGCGCGTCGAGCAGCGCACCGACCTCGACCGCCTGATCATCGACGTCGAGACCAACGGCGTGATCGCGCCCGAGGAGGCGGTGCGCCAGTCGGCGCGCATCCTCGTCGAGCAGCTGTCGGTGTTCGCGGCGCTCGAGGGCGGCGCGGAGCCGCTCGCCGAGCCGGGGATGGCGCGCGCGCCGCAGATCGACCCGATCCTGCTGCGCCCGGTCGACGACCTCGAGCTGACGGTGCGCTCGGCCAACTGCCTGAAGGCCGAGAACATCTACTACATCGGCGACCTGATCCAGCGCACCGAGAACGAGCTGCTCAAGACGCCGAACCTCGGCCGCAAGTCGCTCAACGAGATCAAGGAAGTGCTGGCGTCGCGTGGCCTGACGCTGGGGATGAAACTCGAGAACTGGCCGCCGGCCGGGCTCGAGCGTCCCTGAGCGGAACGCGCAACCGGATAGAGAAACGAGGACAGGACCATGCGTCATCGTCACGGACTTAGAAAACTGAACCGCACCAGCAGCCATCGCGAGGCGATGCTGCGCAACATGTGCAACTCGCTGCTGCTGCACGAGGCGATCAAGACCACGCTGCCGAAGGCGAAGGAATTGCGCCGCGTCGTCGAGCCGATCATCACGCTGGGCAAGAAGCCTTCGCTCGCGAACCGCCGCCTGGCGTTCGACCGCCTGCGCGACCGCGACATGGTCGTGAAGGTGTTCGCCGAGCTGGGCCCGCGCTACGCCAAGCGCAACGGCGGCTACCTGCGGATCCTGAAGTTCGGCTTCCGCGTCGGCGACAACGCGCCGATGGCGCTGGTCGAGCTGATGGACCGTCCGGAAGTCCCCGCGGCCGAGGAAAAGGCCGAGGCGGCGGCCTGACGATGGGCGCCCTCCGGGCGCCCGTTCGCAGCCACGCGCGTGCCGTCGGGCGCCGCGTCGCGAGAGCGACGTGGGCGCCCGATTGCATTTCGGCGAACCTCCGGGATGTGCGGTGAGCGCGTCGGCGGCGGGCGGGTCGGCGGGGGGTGACGCCACGGTGAGCGATTCGACGGCGAGCAACGCGGCGGCGGGCGGGGCGGGCACCGCGCCCGTGCTCTCGGTGCGCGCGCTCGTCAAGCGCTTCGGCGAGCAGCCCGCGGTCGACGGCCTGTCGTTCGACGTCGCGCGCGGCGAGTGCTTCGGCCTGCTCGGCCCGAACGGCGCGGGCAAGAGCACGACGATGAAGCTCGTCCTCGGGCTGGCGACGCCCGACGACGGCCGCATCGAGCTGCTCGGGATGCCGGTGCCGGGCGAGGCGCGCGAGGCGCGCCGGCGCGTGGGCGTGGTGCCGCAGGCGGACGCGCTCGACCCCGACTTCACGGTCGCCGAGAACCTGGTCGTCTTCGGGCGCTATTTCGGGATGTCGCGCGCGCAGATCGACGCGCGCCTGCCGGCGCTGCTGGAATTCGCGGGGCTCTCGCACCGGCGCGACGCGCCGATCCAGGACCTCTCCGGCGGGATGAAGCGGCGCCTGACGATCGCGCGCGCGCTGGTCAACGACCCCGAGGTGCTGTTCCTCGACGAGCCGACCACCGGCCTCGACCCGCAGGCCCGGCACCTGATCTGGGAGCGCCTGAAACAGCTGCTCGCGCGCGGCAAGACGATCGTGCTCACGACGCACTTCATGGACGAGGCGGAGCGGCTGTGCACGCGTCTCGCGATCGTCGACCACGGGCGGCGAATCGCGCAGGACACCCCCGCGGAGCTGATCCGCCGCGAGATCGAGCCGCACGTGGTCGAGGTGATCGGCGACGGCGCCGCGCGCTGGGCCGAGCAGGGGGGGGCCGGCGGGTTCGCCGAGCGCGTCGAGCGCGTCGGCGAGACGGTGTTCGCGTACTGCCGGGACGCGCAGCCGCTGGTCGAGCGCATCGAGCGCGAGACCGGGCTGCGCTACCTGCAGCGGCGCGCGAACCTCGAGGACGTGTTCCTCAAGCTCACCGGGCGGGAGCTTCGGGATTGAGCGCGCCCGGCACGCCCGACGAGGGCCCCGGCCCCGTCCGTGACGTCGGCGCCGGCCTCGGTCGCGACCCCGGCGGCGACCCCGCCGGCGCGCAGCGCCGGTCCCGGGCCGCGCGCGCCCGGCTGTGGCGCCTGCCGCAGGCGAGCCTGCGCTTCGTGCCGGTGTTCCGGCGGCACCTGCTCGTCTCGCGCAAGCTCGCGCTCGCGAGCACGATGGCGAACATCCTCGACCCCCTGATCGTGCTGCTCGCGTTCGGCTACGGGCTCGGCCGGCTGCTTCCGAACATCGACGGCGTCCCGTACATCGTGTTCCTCGCGGCCGGCGCGGTGTGCGCGAACAGCGCGATGGTCGCGAGCTTCGAGTCCCTGTACTCGGCGTTCTCGCGCATGCACATCCAGCGCACCTGGGAGTCGATCGTCAACGCGCCGGTCGACCTCGACGACGTGCTGATCGCCGAGTGGCTGTGGTCGGGCGCCAAGTGCCTGTTCGCGGGCACGTGCATCGTCGCCGTCGTGGCCGCCACCGGGATCTCGCGCGCGCCCACGCTCGCGCTGCTGCTGCCGCTGGCCACGCTGACCGGTCTCGCGATCGCCGCGATCGCGCTGTGCTTCACCGCGCTGGCACGCGGCTACGACTTCTTCACGTACTACTTCACGCTCTTCCTCACGCCGATGGTGTTCCTGTCCGGCGTGTACTACCCGGTCGACCAGCTGCCGGGGTGGCTCGCGTCGGCGTCGCGCGTGCTGCCGCTGTCCGCCGCGGTCGAGCTCGCGCGCCCGCTGGTCCTCGGGCGCCTGCCCGCCGAGCCCTGGCCGGCGCTCGCACTGCTGGCCGCGTACGCGCTCGGGTTCTTCCAGCTCGCGGTGGTGCTGGCGCGGCGGCGCTTCGCCCTGTGAGGGGCGCGAATGACGACGGCGAACCCGCGCCGGCGCGCTTCGCCGCCCGAGTGATTCCGATGGAGGTCGACGTGGAACGCATCCCCAAGCCCGTGCCCGAGCCGGTCGGCGTGCCTCCGCCGAACGCGGTCCTGGTCGTGCTCTCGAATGCGCCGGACGCGGAGCGCGCGCGAGCGATCGCGCGCACGCTCGTCGACGAGCGCCTCGCGGCGTGCGTCAACGTGCTCGCGCCGTGTCACTCGGTCTACCGCTGGCAGGGGGAGGTCGAGTCCGCCGACGAGGTGCCGCTGCTGATCAAGACCACCCAGGACCGCTTCGCGGCGCTCGCGCGCCGCTTCCGCGAGCTGCACCCGTACGAGGTTCCGGAGCTGATCGCGTTCAGGCCGGATGCCGGCCTGCCCGCGTACCTGGACTGGGTGATCGGGCAGACACGGCCGGCGCGCGGCGCGCCGCGGCGCTGAGCGCGCTCAGCCCTCCTTCAGCCAGCGCGCGGCGTCGAGCGAGAAATACGTGAGGATGCCGTCGGCGCCCGCGCGGCGCATCGCGAGCAGCGACTCGAGCACCACCGTGCGCTCGTCGAGCCAGCCGTTGGCCGCCGCCGCCTTCAGCATCGAGTACTCGCCGCTGACCTGGTAGACGTACGTGGGCACGCGGAAGGTGTCCTTCACGCGCCGGACGATGTCGAGGTACGGCATGCCGGGCTTGACCATGACCATGTCCGCGCCCTCCTGCAGGTCGAGCGCGACCTCGCGCAGCGCCTCGTCGGAGTTGGCCGGGTCCATCTGGTAGGTCTTCTTGCTGCCCTTGCCGAGGTTCTTGGCCGAGCCGACCGCGTCCCGGAACGGCCCGTAGAAGCCGGATGCGTACTTGGCGCTGTACGCCATGATCCGCGTGTGGATCTGGCCGTCGGCCTCGAGCGCGCGACGGATCGCACCCACGCGACCGTCCATCATGTCCGACGGGGCGACGATGTCGACGCCGGCCTGCGCCTGGACGCGCGCCTGCTGCACGAGGAGCTCGAGCGTGACGTCGTTGATCACGTAGCCGTTGTCGTCGATCACGCCGTCCTGGCCGTGGCTCGTGAACGGGTCGAGCGCGACGTCCGTCAGCACGCCGAGCTCGGGGAAGCGCTTCTTGACCTCGCGTACCGCACGCGGCACGAGGCCGTCGGGGTCGGTGGCGATGCGGCCGTCGGGCGTCTTCAGCGCCGGGTCGATGACCGGGAACAGCGCGAGCACCGGGACGCCCAGCGACACGCACTGCTCGGCGACTTCGGCGATGAGGTCGACCGTGCGCCGCTCGACGCCGGGCATCGACGCCACCGGCTGCTTCACGCCTTTTCCGTCCAGGACAAAGATCGGGTAGATCAGATTGTCCGCACTGAGAGAATGCTCTCTCATCATGCGCCGCGAGAAGTCGTCCCGGCGCATGCGGCGCATCCGAAGTGCCGGAAATTGCTGGATAAATTGGTCGCTGGACGCGGTCATGCGGACATCCCCTGAGTCAATCCCGTCGAAATCGCTTGGTTTCTCGTTTTTCGTGTCCTATCATGGACAACAGACGACCTCGGTCGTCTCCCGCTTCTCCTCCCTGAGCGGGTGCCTTAGACGATAAGGCGTTATACCCCGACTTACCCTTTGGTCGGGGTTTTTTTTGGTTCGTCCGGCGCCTCCCCCAGCAGCCGCCCGACCGCCGCGCGCGCTTCGTCGATGCCCTTGCGCGTGGTGGCCGAGAAGAGCAGCACCCGCGCCTGGTCGCCCCGGCCGAGCTCGGCGAGCTGCGCCAGCACCTGCCGCCGAACGATGGTCTGGCGGGAGGCGGCGAGCTTGTCGCACTTGGTCAGCAGCACGACCAGCGGCAGCGCCGGCGGGAGCCACGCGAGCATGTGGCGGTCGAGATCGGTGACTTCGCGGCGGATGTCGAGCATCAGCACCGCGCCCTGCAGCGCGGACCGCGCCTGCAGGTAGGTGCCCGCGAGCGCATCCCAGGCGCCGCGCACGGCGCCCGGGGCGGCGGCGTAACCGTAGCCGGGGGTGTCGACGATGAAACCGGTGATCTCGTCGCCGCGGCCGACCGCGAAGAAGTTCAGCGCCTGCGTTCGGCCCGGCGTCCGGCTGGCGAACGCGAGCCGGCGGCGCTGGCACAGCACGTTGATCGCGGACGACTTGCCGGCGTTGGAGCGCCCGATGAACGCGACCTCCGGAATGCCGTCGGGCGGCAGCTGCCGGGCCTGGGCGACGGTGGTGTGGAAGCGCGCGGTGACGAGGACGGACATGGGGAGACGCACGGGCCCTGACGACGCGCGCCGCACTATTGTAGAATCAACCGGTTGTATCGCTGTACGCTTTGCGAGAAAAACTAATGAACCAAGAGGACGGTACGCCGGGGCCGGTGAGGCTCGGGGCGTGGGTGGCCGCGTGCGCGCTGATGTGCGCCACGGCGGCGTTCGCACAGCCGAAGCCCGCGAAGCCCGACCCCGCCAAGGGAGCGCAGATCGCGTCCACGGTCTGCGTCGCCTGCCACATGGCCGACGGCAACAGCGCGATCGCGCAGAATCCGAAGCTCGCCGGGCAGCACGCGGGCTACCTGTACAAGCAGCTGACGAACTTCAAGCCCAAGGCGGGGGCCAAGGAGGCCGAGCGCGCGAACCCGGTGATGGCGGGCTTCGCGGCGGCGCTCTCCGACGAAGACGCGCGCAACGTCGCCGCGCACTTCGCGTCCCAGGCGCTCAAGCCGGCGGCCGCGAAGAACAAGGACACGGTCGAGCTCGGGCAGCGGATCTACCGCAGCGGCGTGGCCGCGAAGCAGGTGCCCGCGTGTGCCGGCTGCCACGGGCCCACGGGCGCCGGGATCCCGGTGCAGTACCCGCGCCTTCAGGGCCAGTTCCCCGAGTACACCGAGGCCCAGCTGGTCGCGTTCCGCCAGGGCACGCGAAAGAACAGCGACGTCATGGCCGCGATCGCGGCGCGCCTGTCCGACGCCGAGATCAAGGCGGTCTCCGACTTCGTCGCCGGGCTGCGCTGAGCACGCTTTCCGGTAAGGTCGACCCGACGCCGGCGACCGACCGGCTTTCCGACGGAGCCGCCATGCCGATCCAACGCCGAGATCCGTCCGCCCCGCTGCCGTCCGAGATCACGCCGCGCGCCGTGTTCGAGCGCCGCCGCGCGCTGATTCGCGGCGCTGCCGCCGGCGTCGCGCTCGCACCCGCGGCGCGCGCGTTCGCCCAGCGCAAGACGACGCCGCTGCCCGCGCGCCCGAGCCCCTTGTCGACCAGCGAGAAGCCCACGCCGTACAAGGACGCGACCACGTACAACAATTTCTACGAGTTCGGCACCGAGAAGGACGACCCGGCGCAGGCCGCGCACACGCTGAAGACGCGCCCCTGGACGATCGCGGTCGAGGGCGAGGTGCGGCGCCCGAAGGTGTTCGACGTCGAAGAGCTGCTCAAGCTCGCGCCGATCGAGGAGCGCGTCTACCGGATGCGCTGCGTCGAGGGCTGGTCGATGGTGATCCCGTGGTCCGGATATCCGCTCGCCGAGCTGGTGCGGCGGGTCGAGCCGACCGGCAACGCCAAGTTCGTCGAGTTCGTCACGCTCGCCGACCGCGGGCAGATGCCGGGGCTCACGTCGTCGGTGCTCGCGTGGCCGTACGTCGAGGGGTTGCGGCTCGACGAGGCGAACCACCCGCTCGCGCTGCTCGGCCTGGGCATGTACGGGGAGGTGCTGCCGAACCAGAACGGCGCGCCGGTGCGCGTCGTCGTCCCGTGGAAGTACGGCTTCAAGAGCGCGAAGTCGATCGTCAGGATCCGCTTCGTCGAGCGCCAGCCGATCACGAGCTGGAACCGCGCGGCGCCGCAGGAGTACGGGTTCTTCTCCAACGTGAATCCCGACGTCGACCACCCGCGCTGGTCGCAGGCGACCGAGCGGCGCATCGGCGAGGACGGCTTCCTGCAGCGCAAGCGCAAGACGCTGCCGTTCAACGGCTACGCCGAGCAGGTCGGCTCGCTGTACGCGGGCATGGACCTGCGCAAGTTCTACTGATCCTCCGCCCGCGCGCGCCGGCTCCGATGGACGCCCGATCGCTGCTCAAGCCGGCGGTGTTCGTCGCGTGCGGCATTCCGTTCGCGCGCCTCGTCGCGCTCGGCGCCGGCGGCGGGCTCGGCGCGAACCCGGTCGAGTTCGTCACCCGCTCGACCGGCACCTGGACGCTCGTGCTGCTGTGCGTGACGCTCGCGCTCACGCCGGCGCGCCGGATGACGGGCTGGAACGCGCTGGCCCGCGTGCGCCGGATGGTGGGGCTGTACGCGTTCTTCTACGCGTGCCTGCACTTCGCGACCTACGTCTGGCTCGACCAGTGGTTCGACGCCGGCGCGATGCTGCGCGACGTGGTCAAGCGCCCGTTCATCACCGCCGGTTTCACCGCGTTCGTGCTGCTGCTGCCGCTGGCCGCGACGTCGACCCACGCGATGATGCGCCGGCTCGGCCGCCGCTGGGGCGAGCTGCACCGCCTGGTCTACGCGGTCGCGATCCTGGGCGTGCTCCACTTCGCGTGGCACAAGGCCGGCAAGAACCTGCTGGCCGAGCCGATGATCTACGCCGCGGTCGTCGGCGCGCTGCTCGCGTGGCGCGTCTGGTGGCACTGGCGCGCCGCCGGCCGGGCGAAGGTCTTCGTCGGGCACCCGCGCTCGAGCGCGTAGGCCGGCGCCGTGTCCCGGCCCGCGCGCGACGCTCGCGGGCCGGCGCCGGCCTCGGGCACGCGGGCGACTACCGGGGCAGCCGGCGCTCCAGCGCGAAGAGCGAGGCGACGCTCTCGCGCTCGCGCACCAGGTGCACGGCGCCGCCGTCGACCATCACCTCGGCGCCGCGCGGGCGCGTGTTGTAGTTCGACGCCATCGCCATCCCGTAGGCGCCCGCCGACAGCACCGCGAGGAGGTCGCCTTCGCGGACCGCGAGCGGGCGCGCACGGCCGAGCCAGTCGCCGGACTCGCACACCGGGCCGACCACGTCGTAGACGGCCTCTTCGGCGCCGCGGGGCACGACCGGGACGATCCGGTGGTACGCCTCGTAGAGCGACGGGCGGACGAGGTCGTTCATCGCGGCGTCGACGATGCAGAAATTGCGCGGCCCGTTCGACTTCAGGTACTCGACGCGCGTCATCAGCAGCCCCGCGTTGCCGACGATCGAGCGGCCGAACTCGAACATCACCTGCAGCCCGCGCAGCGCCGGGCTGGCGTCGATGCGCTCGAACAGCGCGCGCAGCATCTCGGCGCGCGCCGGCGGGCGCTCGCCCTGGTAGTCGATGCCGAGCCCGCCGCCGAGGTCGAGGTGGCGCAGCCGGATGCCGGCGTCGGCGAGGCGCCCGACCAGGGCGTCGAGGCGCTCGAGCGCCGCGACGAAGGGCGCGAGCTCGGTGATCTGCGAACCGATGTGGCAGTCGATGCCGACCACCTCGAGCCCCGGCATCGCCGCGGCCCGGCGGTAGGCGTCGAGCGCGCCGTCGTACGCGACGCCGAACTTGTTCTCGCGCAGGCCGGTGGAGATGTAGGGGTGAGTGCCGGCGTCGACGTCGGGGTTCACGCGCAGCGAGACCGGCGCGCGCACGCCGATCGTCGCGGCGATGCCCGACAGGCGCTCGAGCTCGGCGATCGACTCGACGTTGAAGCAGCGCACGCCCGCGCCGAGCGCGAGGCGCAGCTCCGCCTCGCTCTTGCCGACGCCGGAGAAGACGACGCGCGCCGCGCTGCCGCCGGCCGCGAGCACGCGCTCGAGCTCGCCGCCCGAGACGATGTCGAAGCCCGCGCCGGCGCGCGCGAGGAGGTCGATGATCGCGAGGTTCGAGTTCGCCTTCAGCGCGTAGCACACGAGGACGTCGCGCCCCGCGGCCGCGTGCGCGAATTCCGCGTAAGCGGCCTCGATGCTCGCGCGCGAGTACACGTAGACCGGCGTGCCGAAGCGGCGCGCGATCTCGGGCAGCGGAACGTCCTCGGCGTGCAGCACGCCGTCGCGAAGCGAGAGCCAGTTCATGGGGCGAAGGAGAAGGGGGCGTCAGCGCCGCGCGTCGCCGGCCGGGGCGCCCGACGGGATGGCGTCCGGCGGCTTGGGCAGCGTCAGCGGCCCGCGCTGTCCGCAGGCCGACAGCCCGATCAGCACGGCTAGAATCGCGGCACCGACCCACGGGTTGATCATCGAGGGCAGTCTAGCATGACCGAACAGGAGTTCCTGGCGCTCGCCGAGCGCACGCTGCGTTCGATCGAGGACGCGCTCGACGCGTGCGACGCGCCGGTCGAGACCAGCCTGAGCGGGCCGGTCCTCGAGCTCGAGTTCGACGACGGCGGCAAGATCATCGTCAACGGCAACGCGCCGCTGCGCGAGATCTGGGTCGCGGCGAAGTCCGGCGGATTCCACTTCCGGCGCGAGGCCGACCGCTGGCTCGACACCCGCTCGGGCGACGAGCTGTTCCAGAGCCTGTCGCGGCTGGTGAGCCAGCAGGGGGGGCGCCCGGTGGTGCTCGGCGACGCGTAGCGCGACGCCGCGGCCGCCGTACCCGGCGCCCGGGTGCGAGCGCTACTGCATCGGCCGCTCGTGCGGCTCGTCGGTGCCGCCCGCGTGCGCCGAGTCGGCGAGGCCGAGCGACGCGATGCCCTGGCCGGGCTGGGTTTCCGCGTAGTAGACGTCGCCGCCGTTCTCGACGACGCCGGCGGGCATCGGCATCAGGTGCGCCGGCGTCGAGCGCAAGGCCTTGCCCATGTACGCGATCCAGATCGGCAGCGCGAGCCCGCCGCCGGTCTCGCGGTCGCCGAGCTTGCGCGGCTGGTCGAACCCGACCCACGTGACCGCGGCGATGCCGGGCTGGTAGCCGGCGAACCACGCGTCGTGGGCGTCGTTGGTCGTCCCGGTCTTGCCGGCGAGGTCGGCGCGCTTGAGCGTCGCCTGAGCCCTGGCGCCGGTGCCCGCGCGCGCGACCTCGCGCAGCAGGCTGTCCATGATGTACGCGTTGCGCTCGTCGATCGCGCGGATCGCTTCGTCGCCGGCGCGCGCGGGCCGGGCCTGCGCGAGGACGCGGCCGGCGGCGTCGGTGATGCGCGTGACCAGGTACGGCTCGACGTGGAAGCCGCCGTTGGCGAACACCGAGTAGGCACCGACCATCTGCCACGGGGTCACCGAGCCCGCGCCCAGGGCCATCGTCAGGTACGCCGGGTGCTTGTCGGGGTCGAAGCCGAAGCGCCCGACGTAGTCCTGCGCGTAGCGCGGTCCGATCGCCTGCAGGATCCGGATCGACACCATGTTCTTGGACTTCGCCAGCGCCTGCCGCACGCGCATCGGGCCCTCGAACTTGCCGTCGTAGTTCTTCGGCTCCCAGAGCTGCCCGCCGGTGAGCGCCGGGTCGATCGAGAACGGCGCGTCGTTGACGATCGTCGTGGTCATCACGCCCTTCTCGAGCGACGCCGAGTAGATGAACGGCTTGAAGCTGGACCCCGGCTGGCGCCAGGCCTGCGTGACGCGGTTGAACTTGTTGCGGTTGAAGTCGAAGCCGCCCACCAGTGCGCGCACCGCGCCGTCGCTCGTGTTGCACGCGACCAGCGCCGCCTGCACCTCGGGCAGTTGCGTGATCTCCCAGCGGCCGGCGCGCGACTGCGCGATGCGCACGACGGCGCCGCGGCGCAGGCGCCGCGCGGGCGCCGCGCGGTCGGTCAGCGACGCGGCGGCGAATTTCAGCCCGTCGCCCTCGACCTCGACGACGTTGCCGCGCCCGCGCGTGACGCGGACCGCGCGCGGGCCGGCGTCCAGCACCACGCCGGCCAGGAACTCATCGACGTCGGGGGCGGCGTCGAGCGCGGCGTCGATCTGGTCCTCGGCCTTCTGCGGGTCGGGCGAGAGGTCGACGAAGGCCTCCGGCCCGCGGTAACCGTACTTTCGGTCGTAGTCGAGCGCACCGGTCTTGACCGCCGCGTTCGCGGCGCGCTGGTCCTCGGAATCGATCGTCGTGTAGACGTTCAGCCCGCTCGTGTAGATGTCCTCGCGGAAGAGATCGAAGGCCAGGGCGCGCGCCATCTCGGCGACGTACGGCGCCTGCAGCGGGCCGTCGGTGGCCGACACCGTGTAGCGCAGCACCTGCGCGAGCGCCGCCTCGTGCTGGCCTTCGGTGATCGCGCCCGTCTCCAGCATGCGCTTGAGGATGTAGTGCTGCCGCTCGGTGGCGCGCTTGGGATTGACCAGGGGGTTGTACAGCGAGGGCGCCTTCGGCAGGCCGGCGAGCATCGCCGCCTCGGCCGGCGTGAGCGCCGCGAGCGTCTTGCCGAAGTAGATCTGCGCCGCCGACGCGAAGCCGTACGCGCGCTTGCCCAGGAAGATCTGGTTGACGTAGATCTCCAGGATCTGGTCCTTGGTGAGGTTCTCCTCGATCTTCAGCGCGAGCAGGATCTCGTAGATCTTGCGCGTGTAGGTCTTCTCGCTGGAGAGGAAGAAGTTGCGCGCGACCTGCTGCGTGATCGTGCTCGCCCCCTGCTCGCGCCCGCCCGAGACCACGTTGGTCACCGCGGCGCGCAGGATCCCGAGCGGATCGACCCCCGAGTGCTCGAAGAAGCGCGAGTCCTCGGCGGCGAGGATCGCGTTGGTCATCAGCGGCGGGACGTCGACGATCCGCACCAGGCTGCGACGCTCCTCGCCGAACTCGCCGATCAGCACGCCGTCGGCGGTGTACACGCGCAGCGGCACCTTCGGGCGGTAGTCGGTGAGGGCGTCGAGCGAAGGCAGGCGGTCGTTGGCGAGCACCGCCGCGAGCACCGCGACCAGCGCCGCGCCGAGCCCGGCGACGACGGGCACGAGCACCAGCGCCGCGAGCAGTCGGGGCCACGAGAACCCGGCCTGACGGCCGCGACGGCGAAGGTTCGGTCCAGGGGGGGCGCGCATCGGCTTCACCGCGGCGCGCGTGGGCGCCATTCGACAGGGGTCGGATTATAAGCCCGGGCCCGGTGACCGGCCCCGGAACGAGGACAAATACCGTCTGGAATGTGATTTTCTGCCGGATGGTCGACAAGCCGCGATGGAAGGGCGGCCGTCCTGATGACCCGACTGTCAAAAAACTTTACAGTAGTTGAACAGGGCCGTAGTATCTAAAGTAGTTTGTCAAGTGTTTGTCTAAGTCCTTGATATTCAAGGGCAAAAACGCTTCCGAGGTGCTCAGGTGGCGCTCAGTCTATCCGGTTTCATGCGACGTGGCTCCCCTCCCTTGTTGGGGATCGACATCAGTTCGTCCGCCGTCAAGGTCGTCGAGCTCGTCCCGGGCCAGAAGGCCCCGGTCCGGCTGCAGCGCTACGCGATCGAGTCGATCGACCGCGGCGCGATCACCGACGGCAACATCGAGAACCCGGAGCAGGTCGCCGAGGCCCTGGGCCGCGCGATGCGCCGGATGAGCACCCGCACGCGCGAGGCCGCGATCGCGATGCCGTCGTCGGCGGTGATCACCAAGCGGATCACGCTGCCGGCCGGGCTGCGCGAGGAGGACTACGAGCTGCAGGTCGAGTCCGAGGCGAGCCAGTACATCCCGTTCGCGATCGAGGAGGTCAACCTCGACTTCCAGGTGCTCGGGCCGGCCGCCAACGGCGACGACGAGGTCGAGGTCCTGCTGGCCGCATCGCGCAAGGAGAAGGTCGAGGATCGCGTCGCCGTCGCGGAGATGTGCGGCCTGCGGCCGATCGTGATGGACATCGACTCGTACGCGGCCCGGCACGCGGTCGAGCACGTCGCGAGCTTCCTGCCCAACGGCGGCCAGGGAATGGTGCTCGCGGTCTTCGACATCGGCAACGTCGTCACGCGCGTGACGATCCTGCTCAACGGCCAGACGATCTTCGAGCGCGACCAGGCGTTCGGCGGCCAGCAGCTCACGCAGGACCTCGTCCGCCTGTACGGGCTGACGGTCGAAGAGGCCGAGATCAAGAAGCGCACCGGCGAGCTGCCCGAGAACTATCACACCGACGTGCTGCAGCCGTTCGTCGAGCAGGGCGCGGGCGACGTCGCGCGGGCGCTGCAGTTCTTCTTCACGTCGACGCCGTACGCACGCGTCGATCGCATCTACCTGGCCGGCGGCTCCTGCGTGGTGCCGGGGCTGGTCGAGGCGATCGCCGACCGCGCGCAGGTGCCGACCGAGGTGCTCAGCCCGTTCGTGGGCATGGAAGTCGCCGACATGGTTCGCGAGAAGCAGCTGCGCCTGGACGCGCCCGCGCTGCTGACCGCGTGCGGGCTGGCGATGCGGAGGTTCGACGCATGATGATCCGGATCAACCTGCTCCCGCACCGGGAGATGCGCCGCGAGCGGCGCAAGAAGGACTTCGTCGCGCTGGCGCTGCTGACGGTCATCGTCTCGGGCTGCGCCGCGGTCGCGGTCGCGATGGGCATCAGCACGCAGATCGACGCGCAGCAGGCGCGCAACGACTACATCACGAAAGAGAACGAGAAGCTCGACGCGCAGATCAAGGAGATCGCCCAGCTGCGCGAGGAGATCGACGGCCTGCGGGCCCGCCAGCAGGCGGTCGAGAACCTGCAGCGCGACCGGACCGTGCCGGTGCACGTGATGGACGAGCTGGTCAAGCTCACTCCGGACGGCATCTACTTCCGCCAGCTCAAGCAGGAGGACCGCAAGATCGTCCTCTCCGGCGTGGCCCAGTCCAACGAGCGGGTGTCGAACCTGCTGAGCGGGCTGGCCAAGAACACGCCCTGGCTCGAGCGGCCCGAGCTCGTCGAGATCAAGGCGGCCCAGCTCGGCAAGGCCGACGCGAAGGACTCGCGCCGGGTCTACGAGTTCGCGCTCAACGCGCTCGTGAAGACGCTGCCGGTCGCCGATCCGGCCAAGGCCGGCACGCCGGCCAAGCCGGTCGCGGCCGCGCCGTCGGCGGCGCCGGGCCCGACGGCATCGAGGTGATCCCATGGCCAAGATGAATCCGAAGATCGACCTGAGCAAGGCCACCGAGCAGTTCAAGGGCCTGCAGGGGCGCCACCCCGGCCTGTGGCCGCTGGTCCCGAGGCTCACCCTGCTGGCGGTGACCTTCGTCGGCGTGCTCGCGCTGGCGTGGGCAGGCTACTGGCGCACGCAGCTCGAGGAGCTCGAGGTCGGCGAGGCCAAGGAGGAGCAGCTGAAGGCGCAGTACTCCGACAAGCTCAAGCAGGCCGTCAACCTCGACGTCCTGCGCAAGCAGAAGCAGCAGGTCTCGGCGTACGTGAACCAGCTCGAGAAGCAGCTGCCGAGCAAGGCCGAGATGGACGCGCTGCTCTCCGACATCAACCAGGCGGGCGTCGGGCGCGGGCTGCAGTTCGAGCTCTTCAAGCCCGGGCAGGTGGTCGTCAAGGAGTTCTACGCGGAACTGCCGATCAACATCAAGGTCGTCGGCGGCTACCACGACCTCGGCGCGTTCACCAGCGACATCTCCAACCTGGCGCGGATCGTGACGCTGAGCAACATGAACATCCAGCTGCAGGAGAAGACCGGGCAGCTGTCGCTCGAGGCGGTCGCGAAGACGTTCCGCTACCTCGACGCCGAGGAGATCGCGCAGGGCCGGCGCGAGGCCGCGAAGGCCAAGGCGGCCGGCAAGGGGGCAGTCAAATGAGACACGTGATCACGGCGGGCGTGCTCGCCGCGTGCGCGCTGCTGGGCGCCTGCGCGGACGACCACGAGGAACTGCGCAGCTGGATGGACCAGCAGCGCCAGAACACGCCGACGGTGAAGGAAACCATCGCGGCGCCCAAGAAGTACGAGCCGTTCCGCTACGAGAACGCCGGCCCGGCCGACCCGTTCTCCGCCAGCAAGCTCGCGGCCAAGGTCGGCGCCGAGCCGACCAACCGCCTGAAGCCGGATTCGAACCGCCGGCGCGAGGCGCTCGAGAGCTTCCCGCTCGAGTCGATCCGGATGGTGGGGCTCATGAGCAGCGACCGCAGCCGGTTCGCGCTGCTCCAGGTCGAGAACATGGTCTACCAGGCCCGCGAAGGCAATTACGCCGGCCAGAACTACGGCCGGATCATGCGCGTCACCGACCACGAGGTCGTGCTCAAGGAGGTGGTGCAGGACGCGGCGGGCGAATGGGTCGAGCGCGACACCTCGCTGCGCTTGCAGGAGACCAAGCAGGAGACCAGGAAATGATCGAGCACCGGGGTGTCGCATCCATCGTCGGCCGTGTCCTCGCCTGGCTCGCCGCCGGCCTCGTCGCGGCCGGCACGGCGTTCGCGCAGTCGACGCCGAACGCGATCGAGTCCGTGACGAGCCAGCAGCAGGGCGTCAACACGCTCGTCCGCATCCTGATGCGCTCGGCGCCCGCCGCGGCCCCGGGAAGCTTCTCGGTGAACAACCCGCCGCGCGTCGCGCTCGACTTCGCCGAGACCGTCAACAAGGTCGGGCAGAACACGGTCGAGCTGGCGCAGGGCGACGTGCGCAGCGTCGCGATCGTGCAGGCCGGCAGCCGCGCGCGCGTCGTGATGAACCTCAAGCGCGCGCTGTCCTACACGACGTCGATCGACGGCAACGCCGTCGTCGTCGCGCTCGCGCCGGTCGCCGCCGGCGAGACCTCGCCGCAGCCGGCCGGGTTCTCGCGCGCCGACACCCAGGCGTCGCACGCGCTGCGCGACCTCGACTTCCGTCGCGGCAAGGACGGCGAGGGCCGGGTGGTCGTCGAGCTCTCGGACAACGGCGTCGGCGTCGACGTGCGCCAGCAGGGCCAGCAGCTGATCGTCGACTTCCTGCGCACGCGCCTGCCCGACAACCTGCGCCGCCGCCTCGACGTCGGCGACTTCGGCACGCCGGTGCGCCAGGTGCGCGCGTTCCAGCAGGGCGACAACACGCGCCTGGTCATCGAGCCGCAGGGCTCGTGGGAGCACAACGCGTACCAGAGCGACACGCAGTTCGTCGTCGAGGTCAAGCCGGTGCGCGAGGACCCGAACAAGCTCGCGACGCGCCAGGGCTATCGCGGCGACCGCCTGTCGCTGAACTTCCAGAACGTCGACGTGCGCGCGCTGCTGCAGGTCATCGCCGACTTCACGAACCTGAACATCGTCACCAGCGACTCGGTCGCCGGCAGCCTCACGCTGCGCCTGAAGGACGTGCCCTGGGACCAGGCGCTCGACATCGTGCTGCAGTCCAAGGGCCTGGACATGCGCAAGAACGGCAACGTGATCCTGGTGGCGCCGCGCGAGGAGCTCGCGACCAAGGAGAAGCTCGAGCTCGAGGCGCGCCAGCAGATCGCCGACATCGAGCCGGTGCGCACCGAGATCTTCCAGCTCAACTACCAGAAGGCCGAGTCGATGGCCAAGCTTCTCACCGACGAGAAGCAGCGCGTGCTCACCAAGCGCGGCAGCGCGGTGCCGGACGCGCGCACGAACAAGCTGTTCGTGCAGGACACCGCGACGCGGCTCGAAGAGGTGCGCAAGCTCGTCGTCAGCCTCGACGTCGCGGTGCGCCAGGTGCTGATCGAGGCGCGCATCGTGCAGGCCGACGACCTGTTCTCGCGCAACCTCGGCGCCAAGCTCGGCTTCAACGACAACCGCTCGACGATCACGCGCACCGCGGCGGTCGTCGACCCGGTGACCGGCAACCTGGTGTCGCAGACCGTGCCGGTCTACGGTGCCGGGACGTCGATCGCCGGCGGCGGCTACGCGACGATCTCCGGCAACCTGCAGGGCGTCGCGGACCTGTCGTCGCAACTGGGTGCGCCGTCGAGCCTCACGTCGGCGAGCGGCGGCGTCGCGCCGGCGCCCGGCATCGGCATCCAGACCGCGCTGGCGAACACGAACTTCGTGAACCTGCCCGCCCCCGCGATCGGCGGCTTCCAGCCGGGCAGCTTCGCGATCAGCCTGTTCGGGTCGGGCCTCACCCGCTTCCTGAACCTCGAGCTCTCCGCGCTCGAGGCCGACCAGCGCGGCAAGGTCGTGTCCAGCCCGCGCGTGCTGACCGCCGACCAGGCGAAGGCGACGATCGAGCAGGGCACCGAACTGCCGTTCCAGACCGCGACCTCGAGCGGCGCGACCGCGATCCAGTTCCGCAAGGCGGTGCTCAAGCTCGAGGTCACGCCGCAGATCACGCCCGAAGGGCACGTGATCATGGACGTCGCCGTCAACCGGGACGCGGTCGGCCAGCTCACGCCGGCGGGCTTCGCGATCGACACGCGCGCGGTGCGCACCCAGGTGCTGGTCGAGAACGGCGGGACCGTCGTCATCGGCGGCATCTACGAGCAGGTCGAGCGCAACCAGGACAACAAGGTGCCGTTCCTCGGCGACATCCCGGTGCTCGGCAACGTGTTCAAGAACACGCTGCGCACCAACAACCGGACCGAGCTGCTCGTGTTCCTGACCCCTCGCGTGGTCACCGATACCGCGCTGGCCCGTTGAAACCAGCCCACTTGCCAGGACAACGATGAAAACGCAGAAGACCCTCCTCCCCCTGCCCAGGCTGATCGCGCTCGCCGCGTCGTTCCTGCTCGCGGCCTTCGTCGCCGGCTGCGGCGGCGGCGGCGCCGGCGGCCAGGGAACGACCGGCTCCACCGGCGGCAGCAGCGGCGGGCCGAGCAGCGCCGCCGCGATGTCGCTGACGACCAGCACGCCGACCATCGGCTCCGACGGCCGCACCGTCGCGACGATCGCGGCGGTGATCAAGGACTCCGCGAACCGCACGCTCGCGAACCAGCAGGTGTCGTTCAGCACGACCGACCTCGGCACGAGCCTGCAGATCGTCAACAACCGCACCGACGCGTCGGGCACGTCGTCGGCGCTGCTGTCGATCAAGGACCCGTCGAACCGCCTGATCACCGTGGTCGCCGAGAGCGGCTCGCTGCGCCAGGAAGTGCAGGTCGCGGTGATCGGCACCACGCTCACCCTCAACGGCCCGGCCAACCTGGTGTCGAACTCGCCGACCGACTACACCGCCAGCCTGCGCGACTCCGCCGGCGGGATCATCGCCGGCAAGCCGGTCGCGATCGTGTCGTCGGCGGGCAACACGCTGAGCGCGGCGACGCTGAACACCGACTCCGCCGGTCAGGCGAAGTTCCAGCTCACCGGCACGAAGTCGGGCGCCGACAAGATCAGCGTCAGCGCGCTCGGCGCGAGCGCCGCGCTCGACGTGCAGGTCTCGACGACGCAGCTGACGTTCTCCGCGCCGTCGTCGGGCCAGGAGGTGCCGGTCACGTCGTCGCAGACGGTGACGGTCAGCTACGTGCTCGGCGGCGTGGCGCAGTCCGGCCAGCTGATCTCGTTCCAGTCCACGCGCGGCACGCTGTCGGCGGCGAGTGCGACGACCGACAACGCGGGCAAGGCGAGCGTCTCGATCCAGTCGGCGACCGCCGGCATCAGCACGATCACCGCGTCGGTCGCGTCCGGCGCCAACGCCGGCGTCGTCGCGACGCAGCGCATCGAGTTCGTCAGCAAGGTTCCCGGCAAGATCGTGCTCCAGGCGAGCCCGCCGAGCGTCGGCGTGAACCTCGTCTCCGGCGGCGGGAACTCCAGCCAGCTGATCGCGGTGGTGCGCGACCTCGCCGACAACCCGGTCAAGGGCGCCACGGTGAACTTCTCGGCGCTCGTCGACCCGAGCAACGGGCGCATCGAGCCGCCGTTCGCGACCACCGACAGTTCCGGCGTCGCGTCGGTCGCGTTCTATCCGGGCGCGAACTCCACCGGCAACAACGCGATCCTCGCGCAGGCGGCGGTCAACGGCTCGACGCTGACCGCGACGACGACGCTGACCGCGTCCAAGCAGGAACTGGTGGTCCGCATCGGTACCGGCAACAAGGTCGAGGAGCTCAGCCTCACCGCGAACGGGATGCCGTGGAGCGCGGTCGTCACCGACGCGAACGGCAACCCGATCGAGGCCGCCGCGATCCAGGCCTCGCTGGTGTCGACCCGCTACCTGAAGGGCCGGTACTTCTGGAACGGCATCGTCTGGGTGCCGCACGGCACGACGGCCTCGCTGCCGCCGTACGTGTGCTCGGGCGAGGACCTGAACGGCAACGGCCGCCTGGACGCCGGCGAGGACAACAACTCGAACGGGCGCCTGGACCCGGGCAGCGTCGCCGCGGTCGAAGTGACCTCGACCAGCGCGCGCACCGACGCGACCGGACTGGCGACGATGCGCATCAACTATCCGAAGGACTTCGGCAGCTGGGCCGAGGTGCGGCTGCGCGTGACGATCACGACGATCGCCGGCACCGAGGGCACCGACGAGCGCACCTTCGTGCTGCCGGTGCTGTCGGGCGACGCGAGCGACGAGAAGGTCGCGCCCCCGGGAGCGATCTCGCCGTTCGGGCTGCAGGCGGACTGCAAGACGACGCAGTGAGCGCGCGCGGGCGCCGCGCGCCCGCCGCGAGGGGCCTTTCGAGCCCGCCCGCCCTTCGGGGCCGGCGGGCTCGCGCATTGCGGCCCCGGGAGGAACGCCGCGCGCGCCTGGGTTAAGCTGCGCGCATGACGGATGGCACGCACGCGGGGCGCTCGATCTTCCTGGTCGGGATGATGGGCTCGGGCAAGTCGACGGTCGGGCGCCGGCTCGCCGCGGCGCTCGGGCGCGAGTTCGTCGACGCCGACAAGGCGCTCGAGGCGCGCTGCGGCGTCGCGATCGCGACGATCTTCGAGGTGGAGGGCGAGGAGGGTTTCCGCCACCGCGAGGCCTGCCTGATCGACGAGCTCACGGGCCAGCCGGGGCTGGTCATGGCGACCGGCGGCGGCGCGGTGCTGCGCGAGGACAACCGCGCGCACCTGCGCGAGCGCGGCTTCGTCGTGTACCTGTGCGCGACGGTCCAGGAACTCTGGGTCCGCCTGCGGCACGACAAGGTCAGGCCGCTGCTGCGCACGCCCGATCCGCGGCGTCGCATCGCCCAGCTGGTGGAGGCGCGGGATCCGCTGTACCGCGAGTGCGCGCACCTGGTCGTCCAGACCGGGCGCCAGCCGGTCGACCGCGTCGTCGACGTGATCGTGGCCGGCCTGCCCGCGGGCGTCGGCCGGGCCGGTGCCGCGCCGTCGCCTGATGCGCAAAGCCGACACATCGCGCCCGGGACTTCGCCGGATGACGGGCGCGGCCGGACCCCAACCCTATAATCGACCTTCGACTCTCCTCTCGGGGATCGATCGAAGGCTCCCGCTCGGGAGCGAAACGAGGACTCTCATGCTGAACGCCGAACGCATCGTTCGCCGGGTGCGCGATCTCGTCGCAGTCGCGGCTGCGCTCTCGGTTCTCGCCGCGTGCGGTGGCGGAGGGGCGTCGGATCCCGCCCGGGACACGGTCATCCTGCCGGGGGGCGGGATCAGCAACCCCGGGGGCGGCACCGGCTCCGGGACGACGACGTCGTCGGCCTCGATCGCGGTCGGCGTCGTCGAGCAGTCCGGCGGCCTGTCGACGAGCACGCTGTCGTCGACGAAGCTCACCAGCCTGCGCGCGCAGGTGCTCGACGCCAGCGGCCAGGCCGTGGCGGGCGCGGTCGTGCGCTTCAGCGCGTCGGACGCGTCGGTGGTCACGTTCACGCCCGCGGCGTCCGCGCTCACCGACGCGCAGGGCGTGGCGAGCGTCGGCGTCGCGCCCGCGTCGTTCGCGAGCGCCGGCGCGGTCACGCTGAGCGCGAGCGCGCAGGTCGGCAGCGCGACGCTGACCGGCAGCGCCAACGTCTCGATCGGCGCCTCGCAGGTGACGCTCGGCGCACTGCAGTTCGGGCAGTCGGCGCTGTCCGCATACGGCACCACGGTGGTCAGCGTGCAGGTGCAGGGGGTGCCGACGACGACGCAGGTGCCGGTTCGGTTCACCTCGGCGTGCGCGTCGCAGAACCCGGCGCGCGCCACGATCACCGCGCTCGTCACGAGCAGCAACGGCGTCGCGCGCGCCACGTACGTCGACAGGGGCTGCGCCGGAACCGACGTCGTCACCGCGACCGTCGACGGCACGAGCAGCGCCAGCACCGGCAACGTCGCCGTCGCGGCTCCGGCGATCGCCAACGTCCAGTTCGTCAGCGCGACGCCGCAGACGATCTCCACGCGCGGCACGGGCGGCGCGGGCCTGTCGGAGCTGTCGGTCGTGAAGTTCCGCGTCGTCGACCAGGCGAACAACCCGTACCCGGTGCCGACCAACGTCACGCTCGCGCTGAGCAACTCCACCGGCGGGCTGCTGATCGACCAGACGACCGGGCCGGTGACGCGCCAGACCGACGCCAGCGGCGAGGTTTCGGTGCAGGTGCAGTCGGGCACGCTGCCCACCCCGGTGTGGGTGATCGCGACGATCCAGGTCGGCGCCGCGCAGTTCACGAGCAACTCGAACGTGCTCTCCGTCACGACCGGCCAGCCGATCCAGAGCAAGTACTCGGTGTCGATCGACCACCCGAACATCGAAGGCTGGTACTACGACGGCGTTCCCGCCAGCATCCTGACGATCGCCGCCGACATCTTCGGTACCCCGGTGCCGGACCAGACCGTCGTGAATTTCCTCGGCGACCTCGTTCCCGCGAGCTGCCAGACCGTGCGCGGAACCTGTTCGGTGACGTTCCTGTCCCAGGGAACGCGGCCGGCGAGCGGGCGCCTGCCGATCGTCTCCTACGCAGTCGGCGAGGAGAGCTTCGACGACGCCAACGGCAACTTCCGCTACGACGCCGGCGAGCGCTTCTACGAGCTCGGCGACCTCTACCTCGACCGCAACGAGAACCGCCAGCGCGACCCGTCCGAAGGCGTGATCCCGTTCGCGTCGCAGTCGCTCGCCTGCGCCAGCCCCGACCCCGCGTTCCCGAACCTCGTCACGCGCGACGGCGGGCTCGGTGCCTGCGACGGCGTGCGCGGGCGCTCGTTCGTGCGCGGCCAGGTGATCGTCGTGCTGTCGGGGTCGTTCGGGTTCTTCAAGCAGTCGCCGCTGCCGGGGGCGGCCACGATCCCCGCCAGCTACTCGCTCGGGCCCTCGTGCAGCGTGTCGATCCCGTTCTGGCTGCAGGACCTGAACGGCAACCCGATGCCGTACACGACGACGATCTCGGTCGACACCGGGGCCGCCCGGAAGCTGACCGCCGTCGTCGACAACGACCGGGTGCAGAACACGATCTCGATCGGCGGCACCTTCCACACGGTGCGCGTCAGCGGCTTCGACGACACCGGCGCGTGCGTGGGCTCGGGCACCGTGGTCATCAAGACCACGACCGGGCAGGGTAACATCACGCCTTTCGCCGTCTCCATCGGCCCCTGAGGCCGGCTTCGGCGGCGGGGCGGTTCCCCGTGCCCGGGGTGCCGCCCGCCGCGGCGACGGCGCGCCGCGCGCGCGGCTCGCGCGCGCCAGACCCGAGGACCGCCGTGCACGAGATCGACGTCTCACTGGGCGAGCGCAGCTACCGGATCGCCATCGGCGAGCGGCTGATCGATCGCGCCGACCTGTTCGGCCCCCACGTGGCGGGGCGGCAGGTCGCGATCGTCACGAACACCACGGTCGGGCCGCTGTACGCGCAGCGCGTTCGCCGCGCGCTCGGCGGCGCCGGCGCCGCCGCGATCGTCGACGTCGTGCTGCCCGACGGCGAGGCGCACAAGCACTGGGGCACGCTGAACCTCGTCTTCGACGCGCTGCTCGAGCACCGCTTCGACCGCAAGGCGGTGATCGTCGCGCTCGGCGGCGGCGTCGTCGGCGACGTCGCCGGCTTCGCGGCCGCCGTCTACCAGCGCGGCATCGACTTCGTCCAGGTGCCGACGACGCTGCTCGCGCAGGTCGACTCTTCCGTCGGCGGCAAGACCGGGATCAACCACCCGGCCGGCAAGAACATGGTCGGGTCGTTCCACCAGCCGCGCGCCGTGATCGCCGACGTCGACACGCTGCGAACGCTGCCCGACCGCGAGCTCTCCGCCGGGCTCGCCGAGGTCGTCAAGCACGGCGCGATCGCCGACACCGCGTACCTGGCGTCCGTCGAGCGCGACCTGCCGGCGCTGCTGGCGCTCGACACCGGAGCGCTCGCGCGGGCGGTCGCCGGCTCCTGCGTGATCAAGTCGCGCGTCGTCGCGGCCGACGAGCGCGAGGGCGGCCTGCGCGCGATCCTGAACTTCGGCCACACGTTCGGGCACGCGATCGAGGCCGGCCTCGGCTACGGCGAGTGGCTGCACGGCGAGGCGGTCGGCGCGGGGATGGTGATGGCGGCCGACCTGTCCGTGCGGCTCGGCCTGCTCGACGCCGCGGCCCGCGCGCGGCTGGTCGACACGATCGGCGCGGCGCGCCTGCCGCTGCGCGGCCCGGGGTGGCCCGCGCAGCGCTATCTCGAGCTGATGAGCGTCGACAAGAAGGCCGAGCGGGGCACGCCGAAGTTCGTGCTGCTCGAGGGGCTCGGAAGCGCGTGCGTGCGCCGCGCGCCCGACGACGCGGTTCGCGCGACGCTCGCGGCCTGCAGCGGCGCGGGCTCGGCCGTGGCGTGATCGGGGCCTGGCTCCGATGCCCCGGCGCGCGGGCCGCCCGACACACGCCGAAGACCCGGGTGCGAGCGCGGCCCCGCGGGCCCGCGGCCCGCGCGCGCATCCGGCGCCGTACGCGGCCGACCCGTTCGCGAGCCGCGGCCGGCGCCACCCCGAGCCCCCGGCGACGACGCGCACCGAGTTCCAGCGCGACCGCGACCGGATCGTGCACTCGACCGCGTTCCGCCGGCTCGAGTACAAGACCCAGGTGTTCCTGAACCACGAGGGCGACCTCTACCGGACGCGGCTCACGCACTCGATCGAGGTCGCGCAGATCGCGCGCAGCGTCGCGCGCAGCCTCGGGCTCGACGAAGACCTGGTGGAGGCGGTGTCGCTCGCGCACGACCTCGGCCACACGCCGTTCGGCCACGCCGGCCAGGATGCGCTGAACGCGTGCATGGCCGCGCACGGGGGCTTCGAGCACAACCTGCAGTCGCTGCGCGTCGTCGACGAGCTCGAGCAGCGCTACGGCGCGTTCGACGGGCTGAACCTGTGCTTCGAGACCCGCGAAGGCATCCTCAAGCACTGCTCGCCGGCGAACGCGCGCGGCCTGGGCGAGCTCGGCGAGCGCTTCCTGTCCGGGCGCCAGCCGTCGCTGGAGGCGCAGGTCGCCAACCTCGCCGACGAGATCGCGTACAACAACCACGACGTCGACGACGGGCTGCGCTCGGGCCTGATCACGTTCGAGCAGCTCGGCGGCGTCGACCTGTTCGCCCGGCACGCGCACGACGCGGCGCGCGCGTACCCGGCGATCGCCGAGCGCCGGCTCATCCACGAGACGGTCCGGCGCATGATCAACGAGCTGGTCGTCGACCTGACGGACGAGACGCGGCGACGGATCGCGGCGGCCGCGCCGGCGTCGGTCGACGACGTGCGCGCCGCGCCGCCGCTGGCGGCGTTCTCGGGCCCGATGCGCGAGCGCTCGGCGCAGCTCAAGCGCTTCCTGTCCTCGCGACTGTACCGGCACGAGCGCGTCACGGCCGCGATGCGCGACGCGCAGCAGGTGGTTCGCAGGCTGTTCGACGCCTACGCGGCCGACCCGTCGCGCATGCCCGACGAGCACCGCGAGCGCGCCGAACGGCACGGGCCGCGCGCGGTCGCCGACTACATCGCCGGGATGACCGACCGCTACGCGCTGCGCGAATTCGCCCGCCAGTGCCCCTGATTGGTGCATTCCGAGGGGCTTCCCCCGGCCGCCTTCATTTCACCGGGGGGTCACGCTATACTGCAAGGTTCGTCCCCAGCAGTTGCGCTGCACCGCAGTATGCCCGTTCGCGGTGCGGCTCGACGCCGTCAGGGGGGTCGCCGGACCAACGAACTTCAGACCGCCGGGGTCAGTCGGAGCGCAGTGATGGATTCAGAGCAGCAGGGCTTGTACAGCGCGGCCAACGAGCACGACGCCTGCGGCGTGGGCTTCGTCGCCCACATCAAGGGCAAGAAGAGCCACAAGATCATCGAGCAGGGCCTGCAGATCCTGCTCAACCTCGACCACCGCGGCGCCGTCGGCGCCGATCCGCTGATGGGCGACGGCGCCGGCCTGCTCTCGCAGATCCCGGACCAGTTCTTCCGCGAGGAGATGGCGCAGCAGGGCGTCACGCTGCCGCCCGCGGGCGAGTACGGCGTGGGCATGATCTTCCTGCCGAAGGAGCACGCGTCGCGGCTCGCGTGCGAGCAGGAGCTCGCGCGCTCGGTGCGTGCCGAGGGACAGGTGCTGCTCGGCTGGCGCGACGTCCCGGTCGACGCGGCGATGCCGATGTCGCCCACGGTCCGCGGCAAGGAGCCGGTGATCCGCCAGATCTTCATCGGACGCGGCCCGGACGTCATGGTCACCGACGCGCTCGAGCGCAAGCTCTACGTGATCCGCAAGACCGCGAGCCACCGGATCCAGGCGCTGAACCTGAAGCACGGCAAGGAGTACTTCGTGCCGTCGATGTCGGCGCGCACGATCATCTACAAGGGCCTGCTGCTCGCCGACCAGGTCGGCCGCTACTACAAGGACCTGCAGGATCCGCGCTTCGTCTCCGCGCTCGCGCTCGTGCACCAGCGCTACTCCACGAACACGTTCCCCGAGTGGCCGCTCGCGCACCCGT
>JAXMEE010000005.1:0-327031 GCA_046348465.1 Burkholderiaceae bacterium | reverse complement strand
AAGCGAAATGTAGCGCAGCGACCGAGGGCGCCGACGCCCTGTCGGTCACGAGCGGTCGTCCAGGGGACTCGAACGCGCGACGAATCGTGCGCCGTGTTGCTCCGGTACCAAGTCGCCCGGAACAACGGCGACGGGACCGGCCACGAAACGTCAGGTGGGACCGGGCTGGCCGCCGATTCGAGTCTAGTGGACCGCGCCTGCACTTCACAGGCAATCCGACACGGCCGCACTGTCCCTGCCGCCTCGAACCCGGCCGATCACCTCTCCGACCGCGGCACCCCCCTGCAGAGCGCTCGCCCCAGCAGGATCGACGAATGCAACAGCATCGGCGCCCACTGCGCCTCGTCCTTCGTCCAGCGAAGAACCTGATAGCGCCAGCACGCATGGAGCGCCTGGCGGATGAGCCACGGTGACCTGAATCCGAACAGCGCCCAACCGCTGACAGGGTCCGTGATCGACTGGGTCCGCCCGATTCCGCGGTAATAGCGCTTGATGTAGTCCATCGACTGGCGTTCCCGGCCGACGAGATGACCGACGGGCGCATTCGGTACCCAGCGCGCACGGTGGCCACGCGCGAGCAGCTCCTCCATGACCTGGATTTCCTCGCCGCCCAGCGTCGGATCTGCAGGCTGCCGCCCCAGACGAGGATCGAAGCGGAAATCGCGTTGTTGGGCAGCCCGCACCGCCCAGTTCGCGCCGAACGGGACCGTTCGGACGTCCAGTTCGAACGGTTCGGACCCAAAGTCGCGAAGCGCGAACGCGCTCGGAAAGTAGCGCAGGCAGCGCCTGAACCACTCCGGAGGTTCTTCGTCGAAATGCGCTCGAATCGGGCCCCCGAAGAAGACGACGTCAGGATGCTCAGCGAAGGCCCGCTCGTATTCGACGATCCAGTTCTCGCCGACCCGGACATCGTCGTCTGTCCACAGGATGCAGTCGCCCGAGACGGCCGCGACCGCGGCGTTGCGCGCATTCGACACGCCCGGGCGCGGCTCCCAGACCTTCTTCAGTGGCAGACGGCCCGAGAACGAGTCGAGCACGGCCTCGGTGTCGTCGGTGGAGTTGTTGTTGACCACCACCACCTCCCATCGACCGCACGCCGGTGGACGGCAGGCTGCGATCGTCTCGAGGCACTTCGCGAGCACCCTGGATCGATTCCAGGTGCAGATGGCGACGGAGATCATCATGGCGGATGAGCGAATGTCCTGGGATCTCGAAGGGGAGAGCGAACTGGAACGACGCGGCTCAAAATAGCCGACTTTCCGAGCGAATGCCGTGAAATTTGTGCACGTCGTGCCGGGTGACATCGCTGATCATCGGCTGCTCGTGCGTATTCGATCGAACGAACCGACATCCTGGAAAGCCGTTGAGCGCGCTCCTCGTCACACCCATGCTCCCGTGGAACCTTTCACAGGACCGACACGGCGTCTTCCAGAGAATGGGCCTGATGCTGGAGGCCGCGAAGGGTGCGTTCGGTGCCGTCACCGTCCTGCTCGTCGTTCCAATCGGAACTCGTCCCGAGCCGGACTACCTGGAGAAGCTCGAGAACATCCGGCGATGGATGGCAGCGGACCTGGGGCAGGGATTCAAAGTCGAGTTGCTCGCGTACGAGCCCGCCGAGCCGTCGTGGCTCGCGAAGCTGCCGCGTGCCGACTGGTATTTCGGTCCCCGGCCCCTGCCTCTCGCGAGCCCCGGCTCGGTTGGCAGGCTCGACAAAATCGTCGCGGATTGCCGTCCGGTGACGATCGTCGCACATAGGCTCCTCGCATTCGGCCTGGCGCGGCAATCTTCAGCGGCTCGCTCGATTCCGATCGTCCTGGACCTCGACGACGTCGAGCACGTGGCGCACGCGAGACAGGTACTGATGCCCCCTGTCTGGCGCAGCAAGCGACTGCGGCTGATCCATTGCGCGTCCCTGCTCGCAGAAGAGCTTCGCGCGCTCGCGCGCTGCCGGCAGGTCTACCTTTGTTCGGCGCGCGACACCCGGCGCTTCGGCTGGATCGACCTCGGCCGGCGCCTGCGGGTCGTGCCGAACACGATCGCCGATCCCTATGGCGGCTGTCGCCCCCCACAGGCGCCGGACGCGCCGAGAGTTCTGTACGTCGGTGCGCTCACCTACGCGCCCAACCGCGCCGGCTTGCAGTGGTTCGTCGAGTCGATCTGGCCGCAGCTCCTCGCTCGGTCGCCCGGGGTTCGATTGACCATCGTCGGGCAGGGTTCGCGCGACTTCTCCGTGCCCGAGACCGTTGCGGAGAGCATCGACTTGCTCGGTTTCGTCGAAGATCTCGCCCCGATCTACGCCGCCTCGAGCGTCGTGGTCTGCCCGCTGCTCGCAGGTGGGGGAACGCGGATCAAGATCATCGAGGCGGCGGCTCACGGCAGGCCGGTCGTGTCGACGACGATCGGAGCGGAGGGCCTGGATTTCGTCGGCGGCGAGTCGATCGTGCTCGCGGATTCGCCCGGAGATTTCTCGAGGCGGCTCGCCGACATTCTGGCCGCCTCCGACGACGTCCGCCGCATCGGATCGAATGCCAGGCGCGTTTTTCTCGAGAAGTACGAACGTCGGATGGCGCTCGATCTCCTGTCCGGAATGCTCGCGCAGGTGGCATCGGAAGCAACGGGGCCCGCGTCGTGAGCGATCGCGGTCGATCCGGCGTCGAGTTGGGCGACGCCTCCAGCAATGCCGGGGCGATGGTCCATCTCGCGATCTGCCGGTCCGTGGCGGCGCTGACCGGTGTCGCGGTGCACGTGGTCCTGGAGCGTACGCTCCTGTCCGGGGCCCGGGGAATGCTCGGTCTGAATTCGCGGGTTCGAGCGCCGGTCGGATCGACCGCCGTCTGAACGCCCGTCAACATGCGAGACGGAGAGAACCGATCATGACAAGACCTCGCGTGCTCGCCATCGGCCTCGACGGCTACGAGGTCTCGCTGGAATCGCGCATGATCGCGGACGGCGAACTGCCGCACATCGCCGAGTTGCGTTCGCGCAGCGCCCGCTATCCCCTCGACCACGGTGCCGCCCAGCGCACGGGACTCGCCTGGGAGCACTTCGCGACGGCGCTGTCGCCCGACGACGCCGGGCGCTGGGCCGCCGTGAACTTCGATCCGCTGAACTACCTCGCCTGGCAGGAAGGCACGCGATCCGCACCGTGGGCCGGGTTCTCGAAGGTTCGGACCGTCGTGTTCGACACCCCTTACTTCGACCTGGATCGGGCGCCGGGCGGCGTGGCCTGGTGGCGTGGGGAGCGCACGATCCTGGGATTTCGACCTGCGCGAGGCCGGCCGATCTCGCCGGCGAATTCGCACGGCGTTTCGGGCCTTATCCCGCCGATCGCTGGACGTACGGATTGCCATGGCCGAGCGCCGTGTCGTGCGCCGAAATGGGAAGCGCGCTCGCCGCTGCCATCGAGCAGCGCGCGGCCGCGGCCCGATGGGTCCTCGCCGACCGCTTGCCCGATTGGGACCTCGGGATCGTGGTCGTCAGCGAACCGCATTCGGCGATCGAGGGCCTGTGGCACGGGGTCGACGCCGATCATCCCCTGGCCGCGCACGCGTCCGCCGCCGCGGCGGGTGAGGGCCTGCGCGGGGTGTACCGCGCCGTCGACGCGTTGGTCGGCTCCCTGCGCGCCGCGCTCCCGGACGCGACGGTGGCGCTCTTCTCGCTCGGCGGCATGGGGCCGAACCAGTCCGACGTTGCCAGCATGGCGCTGCTGCCGGAGTTCCTGTTTCGCCGCGCATTCGGCAGGCCCCTGCTCGAGATGCGCGAGGACTGGCGCGCGCAGCCCGACGGCGTTCCCGGCCTGAACGACGACGAGGATTGGAATGCCGCGGTGAACGCAAGGCTGCCCGCGCCGGGTTCCCGCGACCCGGCCCCGGCTTCATCGGGAGGCTTCGAGGCCGCCCTGGTGCGGGCGGCACACGTCGTGGCCAGGCGTTCTCCAGCTGCGATCCGCTGGCGTGCCGAGGGTGCCCTTCAGCGCCTGGAGCGCGCGCGCTCCGGCGAGCGCAATCGCCCCTCGGCGATGCCGCCGGGCCGGCAATCGCTCGACTGGATGCCGGCGTACCGCTACCAGCCGTGGTGGTCCGACATGCCCGCCATCGCGCTCCCTTCCTTCTACGACGGACGGATCCGGCTGAACCTCGCGAATCGCGAGGCGCGCGGCCTCGTCGCGATGAACGATTACGAGCGGACCCTCGACGAGCTCGAGGCGGACCTCGGCCGGTGCACGAACCCGGTGAACGGCCGGCCGGTCGTCGCCGGCATCGAGCGCCCGGGGCGCGGGCGCGATGCGACACGAATGGGGCCCTCCGAAGCCGACCTGGTCGTCGTCTGGAACGCGACGCTCGGGTTCGAGCACCCGGTGCTCGGCCGGATCGGGCCATTGCCGTACCGGCGCACCGGCGGCCACACCGGGCCGCTCGGCATGGCCTATCTCTGCGGCGAGGGCATCGCCGCGGGCGACTTCGCCGTGAAGAGCTCGTTCGCGATGCCGCCCACGCTGCTGGCCATGGCGGGCGTTCGGGACATCGGGTCGTGCACCGGAACGGCCTTCGACACGTGACGGCGCTCCCTGCTCGAGCCGTCGAGGGCCAGCCGTACGTTCGCGGCATCGACGGGCTGCGCGCGGTCGCGGTGAGCGCGGTCGTGGTCTACCACCTTGCGCCGTGGCTCGTCCCCGGAGGCTTTCTCGGCGTCGACGTGTTCTTCGTGATCTCCGGCTACGTCGTCACGGGTTCGTTGCGACGAGACGCGAACCTGGCGCTGCCGGCCTTCCTCGCGGCGTTCTACGCGCGACGATTCCGGCGCATCCTGCCCGCCCTCCTGGTGTGCCTGCTCGCGACCGTCGTCGCGAGCATCGCGTTCATTCCGAAGGCCTGGCTGAGCGAGTCGATCCAGGCCACCGGGCTCGCCGCGTTCTTCGGCGTCGGCAACTTCGTGCTCGCGAAGTCGGGCGACGGTTACTTCGCTCCGCGCGCCGAGTTCAATCCGTTCACGCACACGTGGTCGCTGGGAGTCGAGGAGCAGTTCTACCTCGTGTTCCCGCTGTTGCTGGCGATTTCGATCCTGCATCCTTCGGAGGCTCGCAGGCGAGCGGGCCGGGTAGTTCTCGGCGCGGCCCTGACGGCGTCGCTCGCGTGGTGCGCTTGGGCGACGGCGCATCAGCCGGAGCAAGCCTTCTACCTGTTGCCCGCACGGTACTGGGAGCTGGCGGTCGGCGCGGCGACGTGCCTGGCGGGCCCCGTGACTCGCGCGCGCCTCGTGGCGGCGCTGGGCGCTCGGACGATCTCCTTCGCCGCCGCCGCCGCATTGCTCGCCAGTCTCGCGCTCGCATCCCGGGCGGGGGTACCGTTTCCCTGGGCGCTTCCGGCCGTCTTCGCGACGGCGGCGCTGATCGCCGTCCTCGACGTCGCGCCGCGCGCCCCGGCACCGGCAAGATGGCTCGCGAGCTTTCCGATGGTGACGCTGGGCCTCCTGTCGTATTCGCTGTACCTCTGGCACTGGCCGGTGTACACCGTGTTCCGCTGGACGGTCGGGCTCGACGGTGGTCTCGAGGCCGTCTGTGCAGTGGCACTGTCGGTAGTGCTCGCCACCACCTCGTACCGGCTCGTCGAAGTCCCGTTTCAGCGCGGCGCACGGGTCCGTTCTCTGCCGAACGGTGTGATCGTCACGACGGGCCTCCTGGCGGCGGTCGTTGGCGCGTGGGCAGCCGATCAGGCGCAGGTCTCGAAGTGGCGCTTTGCCCTGGGGACGGTCGCGAAGCACGAACGAGACTGGTACCCCCAAATTGCGCCCCTGGACACCACGGGGCCGCCGAGCGCCTCCGACGCACGGTGCAGGGTAACGTCGGCTTTCGTCGAGGACGACGGAGTCTGGCGCAAGACGTTCGCTCCAACGGATTGCGCGGTCAAGCCGTCCAATCCGCCTCTTCGGCTGTTCGTCGCCGGCGACTCGCACGCGATGGCCGCGGAAAGACTGCTGCAACTCGTGGCGAGCGCCGAGGCGACTCCCGTGACGGTGCTGGCGCGGGGATCGTGCCCGATTGCGAGCCTCATGCAGCCGGACGCCCTGGCGACGGAAGCGTGCCGGGCGTTTCGCGCGCGGGCGATCGAAGAGATTCTCGCCGACGCCCGCCCCGGAGACGTGGTGTGGCTCGACTCGCTGCGCATGCCGCGGCTATCGGAACAGGGCGGGTCGACTGCCCGCGCCGCGGCCCCGGACGTCGCGGACGATTCGGCATCCCGCCGCGTCGCCGCCGATGAGGCCGAGGCCCTGGTCGACAAGCTCCGACGGGCCGGTCTGTGGATCGTGATCAATGCGCCCCTGCCCGTTCTTCCCGCCCCGGCGTTCCGATGCTCGGACTGGTTCAATCGCTCGAACCCGGGCTGCCGGGCCGGCCTGTCGGTCGCCTGGGAACGGCTGGAAGGCCAGCGCCGGGTCGCTCTGGACACCCTCGAGCGCATCGCCGCCCCGCGGCCCGAGGTGCGAGTGTGGGATCCCTTCCCGATCCTGTGCCCGTCCGATCCGTGCACGGCGATCCGCGACGGGCGGCCGGTGTTCTTCGACGGCGACCACCTCAGCGGCCACGGCAACGAACTCCTGCTGCCGTCGTTTCTCGCGATGCTGGAAACGCTGCGGCCTCGACGCGACGCAGCGTCGGCGGCCAAGCCCCGTCCGTGACCGCCTTCACGCCTTTCACGCGGGTCGGCGTCGCGGACACGCCTTGTGTCACGCTCACGGGCCGGGGCGGTTGCTAACATCCCCCCGTGCGCCCCATCCTCCTCGTCGCCTTCCACTTCCCCCCGCTCACGGGCAGCAGCGGCATCCAGCGCACGCTGCGCTTCGCCCAGTACCTGCCCGAATTCGGCTGGAAGCCGACCGTGCTGTCGATCGCGCCGCACGCGTACGAAGCCTGGGACGAGAAGACACTCGACCAGGTCCCGCCCGGATGCGAGGTCATTCGCGCGCGCGGCTACGAGGCCGCGCGCGAGCTCTCGATCGCCGGGCGCTACCCCGGCTTCCTCGCGATCCCCGACCGCTGGGCGAACTGGGCCTGGCTGAATGCCGGGCTCGGGGCGCGCGTGTGCCGCGAGCGCGGGATCGAGGCGATCTGGAGCACGTACCCGATCGCGAGCGCGCACCAGCTCGGCGCCGCGATCGCGCGCCGCACCGGCCTGCCCTGGATCGCCGACTTCCGCGACCCGATGGCGCAGCCCGGCTACCCGGCGGACCCGCGGCGCTGGCGCGCGTATCGCCGCATCGAGGAGACCGCGGCGCGCGAGGCCGCGCGAATGGTGTTCGTGACACCGTCGGCCCTGCAGTCGTACCGCGAGCTTTTCCGGGACACGCCCGCCGAGAGATTCGAACTGCTCGCCAACGGCTATGACGAGTCGGTATTCGCGTCCGCGGGGACGCCGACGCCCGAAACACGCGCCGGCCGACCTCTGGTCCTCCTGCACAGCGGCATCGTCTACCCGTCGGAACGCGACCCCACTGCGCTGATGGACGCGCTCGCGTCGCTGAAGTCCGCCGGCCGGATTCGCGAAGGCCAATTCGTGATCCGGTTCCGCGCGCCGGTCCACGCCGACCTGATCACCGGGCTGGCGGCGGAGCGCGGCGTCGTCGGCTTCGTCGAGATCGCGCCGTCGGTGCCGTACAAGGCCGCGATCGCTGAGATGACGTCGGTCGACGCGCTGCTCGTCATGCAGGGGCAGAATTGCAACGCCCAGATTCCCGCGAAACTCTACGAGTACCTGCGCGCAGGCCGTCCGATGCTCGGCCTGGCGGACCCCGAGGGCGACACGGGGCGCACGATGCTCGACGTCGGCGTGCCGCACGTCGCCACGCTCGAGGACACGGCCGCCATCGAGCGGACGCTGCCCTCTTTCGTCGAGGCCCTCGCGCGTGACGCCGTTCCGACGGTGCCACGTTCGCGCATCGAGCGCTACTCGCGCCGCGCGCTGACCGGCGCGCTCGCGGGCCTGCTCGAGCGCGTCGTCGGCGCCTGATCCGACGTGACGGCGCTGCTCGTCGGGGCCACGGGATTCGACGCCGACGCATACGCGCGCGCGCGCCGCGAACTCGTCGAACAGGGCCTTGGCGCGCCACGCGAGCGGGACTTCGGTTCGGCTCGGGTCGCGATCTTCCCCGGGTACGGGCAGGACAACGATTCCGATGCGTTCGTCGAGACCGAAGACGGATTCGTCGCATGCACCGGCACACTGTTCTACCGCGGAGCGGGCGCGGGCGACGCGCTGCGGGCGCTGTGGCGGGACTTCGACTCCCCTGCCTCCTGGTCCGCGGAAGATCCCTGGGGCAACTTCGTCGTCGTCGTGGCGAAGGCCGGTCGGTTGTGGGTTGCGAACGATCGGCTCGGGATGGTCAAACTGTACGAGCGGCCTGTCGACGCGATCCTGTCGACGTCCTGGCTCGCGTGCGTCGCCGCGGGCCGGCGCTCGTCGCTCGATCGCCTCGGCGCGATCGACTTCGTGCTCTCGGGTGCGAACCACGGACTGCGCACGCCGGTCTCGGAGGTGCGCATCGTCGATCCCGCGCGAGCGCTCGAGGCGAACGCGGGCAAGGGCGTGAGCGCGCCGATCTCGTCCCCGGCCGAGTGGTTCGCGCGTGCCCGGCCCGCACGCGTGGAGGACGCGATCGACGAGGCCGCGGCGATCCTGACGCCCAGTGCGCGAACGATCGGCCTCGACGTTCCCGGCGAGCGTTCGCTGCGCGCTCTCGGGCGGCTTCGACTCGCGCCTGTTGTTCGCCGCGATGCGCGCCGCGGGCACGACGCCGGAGCTGCACGTCTACGGCCACGAGGGCGACGAGGACGTCGGCGTCGCGAGCACGGTCGCGCGCGCGCTCGGCGTGCCGCTTCACCACGTCGACAAGCGAGCGCTCGCGCGCACGCTCGCGCCACTCGACGCGCGCACGCTGATCGAGCGCATCCGCTTCTTCGACGGCATCCCCACCGACGGCGTCTTCGACCGCGGCGAGGACCGCGACACCCGACTGCGCCAGTCCGCCGGCGGCGCGATCGCGCTCAACGGCGGCGGCGGCGAGGTGATGCGCAATTTCTTCTATCTTGCGGATCGCGCTTACACCGTCGGCCAAGTCGTACAGACGTTCTACGGGAATCACGATCCGGCGGTCACTCGACGCGCCGCCGACCTGACCAGCTATGCCGACGCGCTGGCCGAGTCGATCTCCGCGCAGATTGGCCACGGAGGGATTCTCGCGCGCGACGAGGTCGAGGCGGTCTACCCGTTGTTTCGTGCGCGCTTCTGGACCAGTCGCAACAATACGCTCGCCGCGCGCTGCGGCCACTTCCTCACCCCACTGCTCGACCCGCCGCTCGTCCGGCTCGCGCTCGCGCTGCCGCTCGCGTGGAAGGACTACGGCCGCTTCGAGGGCCGACTGATCGCGGCGCTCGATCCCGCACTCGGCGCCCTGCCGCTATCGTACGGATTCGCGCCCGTCGACGGACCTTCGCGTTCGTACGCCGCGAAGATGTGGCTGCAGCACCGCCGCCCGCCGTGGCTGCGTGCGCGCACGGTACGCCTCAAACGCCTGGCCGGGCGGCTTCCGGCGCCGGTCGCGTGCGAAGACGCGCGAGCACTTGTCACAGGCAAGCGCCGCATCGACGACCTGATCGATCTCGCGCGCCTCGCCGACAGCGAACAATTGGAGCGCGCGCTGACGCTCGAAGTGGTCCTCCGTGAATGGTCGATCGACTGATGCCGATTCGCATGCGGTCGATGAGTCGATGTCGGGTTCGACTGGGTATCCGGAACGAAGAAAGCGACCCGTGCGACGCGAGTACGACCGCCCACGGCTGCCCGCGGGGCAAGCCGCTCGATGCACAAGGCAGGCCGAAGCATCGGGCAAGCCGATCCCAATGACGTTCCATCGCATCGATTCTTGCGTGCGGGATCGCACGCGTTCGCACCTGCACCGTCTGGCAGCCGTCACGACTCGCGGCTCCAATCGTCCGGCAATGCCAGGACGTACCGTCGCTGCCAGGGAGTCTGAGCGTGGAAGTGCGAGGTGACGCGAACGCACGTCGAGTTCGATCGATGCCGCTGATGCGACGATGAACCCGGTGAACCCGCTCTATGCCGTCGCCGCGCTGGCACTGGCGCTCGCGACGACGTTTCTCGCCGTGCGAACCATCGGTGCGCCGGCAGCGAGCGGTCGGTTCGCAGCGATTGACGGATTGCGGGGGTATCTCGCGTTCTTCGTGTTCCTCCATCACGGGGCGATCTGGTATTTCTACGCCCGCAGCGGCCAATGGGAGGTCCCTCCTCGAATCTGTTCACCCATTTCGGGCAGAGCAGCGTCGCGCTGTTCTTCATGGTGACGGGCCTTCTGTTCTTCACGAAGTTGCTCGAATCGAACAGCCGCCCGATCGACTGGCTTCGCCTCTTCGTCTCGCGCGCACTCAGGATCGTCCCGCTGTACGTGTTTGCAATCGGAATGTGCCTGCTGATCGTGGGGATCCTGTCTGATTTCCAGTTGCGTGTGCCCGTCGGACAACTCGCAAGAGGTGCGCTCCGCTGGCTGAGCTTTGCCATGCTGGCAACGTACGACATGAATCAAGTGAAGGACTCCTGGACGATCCTGGCAAGCGTGACCTGGTCGCTTAAATATGAGTGGTTCTTCTATCTGGCCCTTCCGGTATTCGCGGTCTTGTTCAGGGTCACGGTACCGCTCCCGTTCGCGATCATTGGGGTGCTTGCGGTCGCCCTGGCCTCGCTCGAGCAACTGCAATTGATTCACTTCACCATGTTTCTCGGCGGCCTCTTTGCCGCGCTCTGCGCGCGCCATCCCCGGATTCGACTGGCGGCGAGCGGCACGCCCGCGACCGTCTGCGCCATCGCCTGTATTGCTATTGTCGTCACGGGGTTCGACACGGCCTATGGAATCGCGCAAGTGGCGCTTCTGTCGGTCGCCTTTACCCTCGTCGCCTGCGGAAACTCGCTGTTCGGCGCGTTGACCCACGACATTTCCCGCACGCTTGGCGACCTGAGCTACAGCATCTACCTTCTGCACAGCATCCTGCTCACGATCGCCTTCAGGATCGTCATCGACGCCGACACCGCCACGAACCTGTCGACTCACTTGCACTGGGGGGTAATTCTTGCGTGCGTACCCGCTCTGATCGCATTGAGTCTCGCCACGTATTCGCTCGTCGAGAAGCCGGCGATGTCGAAGGTCGACGCGCTCACCGACGCTCTTCGTCGATCGCGCAGCCGGTAGGGTTAGGGTTCGGCGAGCTCGCGAGCCCGGCGCACTCGCCGCGTGACATCGCGAATGTAGCGCCGATCGAGAACTATCCGGCAGCAGAGGCGCGACACGAGCGTGCCCCGAAGCGAGCGCAGATTCGCTCGGGGTGGAAGAATGGTTTCGGCGGTTGCCGAGCGTCGCCGACCGCGCTACTCCTCGCCGCGCCCCGCCATCTCCACGCTGCTGCGGTCCGGCCCCCACGCCCTGAACTGCCGTGCCGCCTGCCGCAGCCGGTGGAACGCCTGCCGCGCGAGCTTGGAGCGGAACAGCGACAGGTGGAATACCGAGCGCGCCGTCGTCGCCCAGCGCAGTTGCATCTCGTCGGCGCGCGTGCACAGCTCGACGGTGCGGAACCGCTGCCGCGCGAATTCGTGGCGCAGCATCTCGTAGTCGAGCAGCCGCCCGGGCGCGAAGCGCCGGAAGTCCTCGTCGTACGTCGTCTTGAGCGTGACCATCATCGGCCCGGTCGCGAGCGCGAGCTGGCGCGCGATCGCGACCTCGCCCGCGAAGAGCTCGTACGCGATCGCCCGGCCCTCGCGCGCGAACGACTCGAAGACCTCGTCGTAGAAGCGGCCCTGGGCGTTGTCGGGGTGCACCGCGGTGCCTCCCCGCGCCTTCCAGCCGCGGCTCTCCATGAGCCCGAACTGGCGAACGGACTCGCGCACCAGCGCTGGGTCCTCGACCACGCGCAGCGAGACCGGCGTGCCCTGCTCGGCCAGCAGCCGGATCCAGTGCGCGACGTCGCGGCGAAGATTGCGCGAGCGCGCGCGCCAGTAATCCTCGAAGCTGCCGTCGAGCGCGATCGTGCCGGTCTGCCCCGCGTCGAGGAGCTCGACCACGGGGCTCGCGATCAGCGCGTCCGGCCAGCCGACGTAGGCGCGATCCTGGTTGAGGAACTCGATCGCGAGCGTGCCCACCGGCAACGCCTCGAACAGTTCCGTGAGCCGCGGGAAATCCTCCGGCGCGAGCAGCACCGACGACACCTGCATCTGGCTGCGCTGGAAGTTGCGCCAAACTCCGGGCCCCACCCGCTCGAGCAGCGCCAGCCCGCGCGGGTGCTTCACGTCGCCGAGCACCAGCGCGCGAACGTCCGACGGCGGGAAGTGGGAGAGCGCCGTGAACACTAGCCGCGAATCGAAGACCGGGTGGCCGCTGCAGTGGCGCGCGATCAGCCCGTCCCACGCGCCGCGCAGCTCGCACACGAAATGCTCGAGCGGCACGGACTGCCAGGCCGGCTCGATGGGCGGCGCGCCCGTAGCGGCACCGTCCGCGCTCGTCGTCGCCGCCGTGGCGCCCGCGGCCGCCTCGTGCGCACCAGCCTCAGCCGGATTCGTCGACGCGCTCGGCCGCCCCAGCCCCTTGCGCACCACGCCCTCGAGCCAGCGCACCCCCGCGAACCGGTAGATGTTCGCGTGAAAGATCGTGCGCACCTGCGCCGTCCAGCGCGTGTGCCAGTCCTTCAGCGGCCCGTAGAACTCGAGCCTTCTCACGCGGCCTTCCGCGTACAGCGCCTCGAACATCTCCTGGCGCAGCAGCGACGCCGGCGAGAACGGGTGCACCGTTTCGTCGTGCGTCGTCTTCAGGATCACCATCTCGTCGCCGCCGACCAGGCAGAACTCGGTCGCGACCAGCCGGTCGTCGAAGAGATAGCGGTAGATGCGCGCCTCGCCCCGGTGCGCGAACACGGTCATCATCTCGCGATAGAAGACCGTCTGCGGGTGCGTCTCGCTCACGGCGGTGCCGAGCTCGGCCTTCCAGCCGCGCGACTCGAGCGCCGCGTAGTCCATGACGCCGCGCGCCATGTCTTCAGGCGCCGTCAGGATCTCCATGCGCAGCCTGGTGCCCTGCGCCGCGAGCTTGTCGCGCTGCTTGCGCATGTTGGTGCGCAGGTTCTTCCCGCGGCTCGCCCAGTACGTCTCGTACGTGCCGTCGAAGTCCACCCACGCGGTCTGGATGTAGTCCAGCGTGTGCACGAGCTCGCCCTCGTCGGGCCTGGGCACAAAGCGCGGATCGATCTGCGACGCGCCCAGCCGCATGCCCGGCCCGCAGGCCGACAGCAGGCTGTGCACCAGCGACACGAAGTCCTCGGACGGCAGCTGCAGCCACGCGCCGAGCGGCATCTGCGACTCGACGAACACCTCGGGGTACGGCCCGCCGTGGCGGCGCAGGATCGCCGCCGCGACGAGCTGCTCGCCACGCCGGCAGTACGCGAAGCGCAGCGCGACCGACGACATCGTGCGCGCGCACGAGAACACGAACTGCGGCATGCACACCGGGCTGCCGCCGGTCGCGAGCGCGAGCTCCGACCAGATCGCGGCCGCGTCGGCGCTGTCCGGATCGAAGCGCTCCAGCGTCCAGCGCAGCTCGCTCACGCGCGGCCTCCGGGTCGGGCGCGGGTCATCGGCTCACCGCCTCGGAGAACGCGTCGAGCAGCGCGTCGAAGCGCGCGTCGTCGAGGCTCTGCTGGCACGGCAGCTGCACGAGTTCGATCGCGAGGCGTCGGCTCGTCGAGCACTCGCTGCGCGCGAGCCGGTCCCAGCGCCAGACCTGCACGCCGGCGTACTTCAGGCGCGCGAACTGGCGCTGCGGGTCCTCGAGCAACGCGGGGAACACGTACGGCGCGCCGCTGTGGGGATCGTCGTCGCGCAGCGCGCGTACGCCGGGCAGCGCGTCGAGCCGCGCCTTCCAGCGCGCGTAGCGGGCACGGCGCACCGCTGCAGAGCGCGCGTGATTCGCGCCGCGCACGAACGCCACCGTCGACAGCAGCGCTCCGCGCTCCAGCGTGCTGGCCTCGATCTCGCCCGCGCCGGCGGGCTGTGCGCGCGCTTCGTCGAGCGCGGCCTGGGCGTCGGCCGGGCCGTCGAGCTCGCCGGTGCCGGGCGCGGTCGCGCCGCGCCCCGTCATCGGCAGATTGCCGATTCGCGCGGCGAGGTGAAGCGTGTCGACGAGGCTGCGGGCCTGCAGTCGCCACGGTGCGCCGGGGAGTCGGGTGCGCAGCGTGCGCCGATTCGCGACCAGGGCCCCGCCCTCGGTCCCGGCGAAGAACTTGCGCGTCGACGCGATCGCGTAGTCGCCGATCCGCCCCGGAACGAAGCCGCCCTCGATCCCGTAGAACGCGTGCGCGCAGTCCTCGATGAGCACCGCGCGCCAGGCGCGGCACCAGGTGAGGATCGCCTGCGCCTGCGGCTGCGCGAAGCCGAAGAAGTGCGGCAGCAGGACCGCGCGCGTGCGCGGCTCCGCGACGGCGTCGATCCGGTCGACGCGGAGCGAGAGGTCGTCCTCGATCGGAACGAACAGCGGCTCCGCGCCGATCGCAAGCACCGGGAACACCATCGTCGGACAGTGGTAGGCGGGGACGACGACCCGATCGCCGGCGCCGACGCCCGCGTCGCGCAGGGCCAGCAGGATCGCCGCCGCGCCGGTGGCCGTGAAGCGTGCATCGCGCTCCAGGAACCGGCTCGCCGGCCGCACCGGATCGAGTGCCGCGCCGGTGCGCCCGAGCACCGGCAGCATCGGGAACCACGGCTTCGGATACGCCGGCGGGATCGGCGCCAGGCGCTCGAACAGCACCTGCGCCGTCATCGGCACGCCGCGCGGCGGCTTCGCGCCGACGCCTCGCTCAAAGCTGCGCCTCCAGCGCCTGGACGATGCGTTCCGCCGCTCGCCCGTCCCACAGCTGCGGCCTGCGCCCCGCCTTCCCCTGTCCGCCGAGCACCTGCGCCGCCGCCCGCTCGATCGCCGCCGCATCCGTGCCGACGAGCGTGTTCGTCCCCTCGTCCACCGTCACCGGCCGCTCCGTGTTCTCGCGCACCGTCAGGCAGGGAATTCCCAGCGCCGTCGTCTCCTCCTGCAGCCCGCCGCTGTCGGTCATCACGATCGCGGCGTCCTTCCACAGGTTCAGGAAGTCCATGTACGACAAGGGCTTCGTCAGCGTGATGCCGGGCGCGACCGCGATGCCGGCCTTCTCGAGGTTGCCGCGCGTGCGCGGGTGCACCGGGAACACGATCGGCAGCTCGCGCGAGATGCGCCCGAGCGCGCCCATGATCCTCGCGAGCACCTCGGGCTCGTCGACGTTCGACGGCCGGTGCAGCGTGACGACGCCGTAGCGCGCGCGCCCCGCCTTCAACGCCACGCTCTCGAACCCGTCCTTGTTCGCACCCTCGAGCTGCGCGAGCTGGAACAGCAGGTTGTCGACCATCACGTGGCCGACGAAGAAGATGCGCTCGCGCGGCTTGCCTTCGCGCAGCAGGTTCTCCTCGCCCGCGGGCTCGGTGACGAAGTACCAGTCGCTGATCGCGTCGGTGACCAGGCGGTTGATCTCCTCGGGCATCGCCATGTCGCCGCTGCGCAGCCCGGCCTCGACGTGCGCGACCGGCACGTGCAGCTTCTTGGCGACGATCGAGCACGCGAGCGTGGAGTTCACGTCGCCGACGACCAGCGTGCACGCCGGCCGCTGGCGCTGCACGATCTCCTCGTACGCGACCATGATCTTCGCGGTCTGCTGCGCGTGGCTGCCGCCGCCCGCCTCGAGGTGGAAGTCCGGCTTCGGGATGCCGAGCTCCTCGAAGAAGACGTCGCTCATCTCGCGGTCGTAGTGCTGGCCGGTGTGGACGATGCGGAACTCGAACGCGTCGGCGCGCGCGCGCAGCGCGCGAACGATCGGCGCGATCTTCATGAAGTTCGGGCGCGCGCCCGCAATCAAATGGATCAGCTTCGTCATGCGGTCGGCCTGCCGATCGAGTGGTATTCGATGCCGTAGCGGGCCACGACGGCCGGCTCGTAGAGGTTGCGCCCGTCGAGGATGACCGGATGCGCGAGCCTCGCCCTGATCTCGTCGAACGACGGCGAGCGGAACTCCTTCCACTCGGTGACGATGATCAGCGCGTCGGCGCCGCGCAGCGCCTCCATCGGGCTCGCCGCGAGCGTGAGCCCGTCGCGCTCGCCGTAGATCCGGCGGCACTCGTCGGCGGCGATCGGGTCGTACGCCGAGACGCTCGCGCCGTCGGCCCACAACGCCTCCATCACGCTGCGCGCGGGCGCCTCGCGCATGTCGTCGGTGTTCGGCTTGAACGCGAGCCCCCAGAGCGCGAAGCGCATGCCCTTCAGGCTGCCGAAGCGCGCGCGCGCCTTGCGCACGAGCGTGGTCTTCTGGTCTTCGTTGACCTCCTCGACCGCGCGCAGCACGCGCAGCGGCGTGCCGTGCTGCTGCGCGGTGTGCAGCAGCGCCTGCACGTCCTTCGGGAAGCAGGAGCCGCCGTAGCCGGTGCCCGCGTACAGGAACGACCAGCCGATGCGCGGGTCCGCGCCGATGCCGCGGCGCACGTCCTCGATGTCGACGCCCACGGCCTCGGCCAGCCGCGACAGGTCGTTCATGAACGAAATGCGCGTGGCGAGCATCGCGTTGGCCGCGTACTTCGTGAGTTCGGCCGCGCGCCGCGACATCACGAGCGTTCGCTCGTGATTGCGCTGGAACGGCTGGTAGAGCTCGCGCACGATGGCTTCGGCGCGCGGGTCCTCGACGCCGAGCACGATGCGGTCGGGCTTCATGCAGTCTTCGACCGCGGCGCCCTCCTTGAGGAACTCCGGGTTCGACACCACCGCGAAGTCGATCGCCGCGCCGCGCGCGGCCAGCTCCTCGCGGATCGCGGCCTCGACCTTGTCGCCGGTGCCCACCGGCACCGTGCTCTTGTCGACGACGACGCGGTACTCGGGCATGTGGCGGCCGACGCTGCGCGCCGCCGCGACCACGTATTGCAGGTCGGCCGAGCCGTCTTCGTCGGGCGGCGTGCCCACCGCGATCATCTGGACGACGCCGAACTCGGCGGCTTCCTTCGCGTCGAGCGTGAACGTGAGCCGGCCGGCGTCGACGTTGCGCTTCACGACGCCCTCGAGCCCGGGCTCGTAGATCGGCAGGATGCCCTGCTTCAGGCGCGCGATCTTGCCCGCGTCGACGTCGAGGCACTTGACCTCGTTGCCCATGTCGGCGAGGCAGGCGCCGGTGACCAGGCCCACGTAGCCGGTGCCGATGACGGAGACTTTCAAGAGAACGTTCCTCAGGTGAGGAGCCGCTCGACGCGGCTCGCGGTGTTCGATGTTTTCGCAGGGGACGGGCGCCCCGCCTGCGGGCCGGCCGCCCGCCCGGGGCCCCGATCGCCGCCGGCACTGCCCACCAGCGCTTCGAACGCGGCGACGAGTCGCTCGATGCGCTCGTCCCAGGCATTCGAGCGCGCGTAGGCCACGATCGCATCGCGATCCCAGCGCCGCTCCAGGGCGTCGCCGAGCGCCGCCTCGAATTGTGCCGGATCCCACCAGTCGGTCAGCGTGCCCAGCGTCTCGTCGCACACCACTTGCGCATTGCCGCCCACGCGCGTCGTGACCACCGGCAAGCCGCAGGCCATCGCCTCGAGGAACACGTTCGCCCAGCCCTCGTGGGAAGTCGCGAGCGCGAAGACGTCCGCCGCGCCGTAGAACCATTTCAGGTCCGAGGGCAGTTGCGAGCCGCAGAATCGCACCGCGTCCTGCGCCCCGTGCTCGCGCGCGAGCGCCTCGAGCGTGCCGCGCATGTCGGCCTGCGTGGTGCCGCCGCCGACGATCAGGTACACCAGCCCCGGGAACCGGCGGCGCAGCGACGCGACCAGCGGGATCACGCGGTGGAAGCCCTTGCGCTCGATCAGCCCGCCCACGCCGATGATCACCGGTGCGTCCGGCGCGATCCCGAGCTTCGCCCGGGCCTCGGCGCGGTCGACGCGCGTGAACTTGGCGAGGTCGACGCCGTTGCCGACCACGGTGATCTTCTCCGGCGCGATCCCCAGCCGCACGCCGACGTCCTGCCTGAGCGCGTCCGACACCGAGAACAGGTGCGCGGCATCGGTCATCGCCTCGCGCAGGAACGCTTCGCGATCGGTGCCGATCAGCCACTCGTCCTTGCTGCCGCGCAGGGTGATCGTGACCGGCAGGCCCAGGCGCGCGCCGATGCGCGTCGCGGCCCAGCCGTCCGGATAGAGGAAGTGCGCGTCGATGATCGTGGCGCCGAAGCGCTCGTGCAGGCGGCGCACGCAGGCCATCGACCCCCACGCCATCAGGCGCCCGTCCAGGCGCTTGAGCACGCCCGGCACGCTCAGGAAGCGAGGCCGGTACACCTCGACACCGTCCATCACCTCGTGCTCGACGGCCTGCGGCCGGAAGCTGCGGCGCACGAGACGCACGAGGGGGTCGAGCGGCGACCACGGCTGCGGCGCGACGACCACCAGCGGCAGCCGCCGCGCGACGCGGAACATGCGCTCGCGGATGAACGTGCCCGCCGCGGGCGCGGCCGCGCTCGGAAAGAGGCTCGAATAGACGATCAGGCGCGGGCCGGCGCGGCCGGCGTCGTGCGCGTCGAGCAGCGCGTCCACGCGCGCGAGGTGACTGTCCCAGCTGTAGTGCCCGAGCACGAGCGCACGGTGCGCGGGCATCGCGCCGGCCGCGAGACGCGCGAGCACGCGGTCGGTGAACGCCTGCGCGCCGTCGGCGGTCGCGTCGGCGATCTCGGCGCACGCGCGCAGCCCCTCGGCCGCCGCCGACGTGCACACCAGCGGGCGCGCCATCGCGAGCGCCTCGAGCACCGTGTTCTGGATGCCGCGCGCGATGCGCAGCGGCGCCACCGCGACCGCCGCGTGCGCGAGGTAGGGCCGCACGTCCGGCACGCGGCCCGTGACGATGACGCCGTCGCGCGCCGCGAGCGCCTTCACCGCGTCGGTCGGGTTGCTGCCGACGATCGCGAAGCGCACGTCCGGGCGGCGGCTGCGAAGCGCGGGCAGCACCTCGTCGGCGAACCAGGTCACGGCCTCGACGTTCGGCCAGTAGTCCATCGCGCCGGTGAACGCGAGCACCGGGCCGCCGGCCGGGTACGGGCTCGGCGTCGGGCGCGCGGGGTCGAAGTACTCGGTGTCGACGCCGTTCTGGTAGTGCGAGACGCGGTCCGCGCACTCGGGCGCGAGCGTCTTGAAGAGATCGGCCTCGGCCGGCGACACGAACAGCGTCGCGTCGAACGCCGCGGCCACCCGGCGCTCGTACGCGAGCAGCGTGCGCGACTCGCGCGCATAGACCCACGCGCGCGCGCCGCTCGAGCGCCGCGCGTACTGCGCCCACTTGTCGGAGTCGACGTCGACGAAGTCGGCGATGCGCACCAGGCCCGCGTGGCGCGGCGCGTCGACGTACTGCGACATCGTCGAGCTGTACACGACGACCGCGTCGATGCGCTCGCGCGCGATCGTCTCGTCGACCCAGCGCTGCATCGCCGCGTCGCGGTAGTACGGCAGCGACAGCGCCTCGCCGCTCGCCAGCCCGCGCAGGCTCGCGACGCGGCGCAGCCGGGAATCAATCGGCTGCAGGTGGGTGCCGGCGCACAGCCGCTCGACCTCGCCCGCGTGGCGCAGGTCGTGCGGGTCGTCGACGAACGCGCCGAGGAACACGCGGTGACGCCGCGCCAGGTGGCGCAGCAGGTGGTACGACCGGATCTTGTCGCCCTTGTCGGGCGGATACGGGATCCGGTGCGCGAGCAGCAGGACGTTGCGAGTCACCGCAGCCCGAAGTAGATGTTCGCGGTCAGGAACCCCTGCTTGTTCCCGCAGTCGAAGCGCTTGCCGCTGAAGCGGTAGCCGTGCAGCCCCGGCGCCTGCACCTGCTGCGCGAGCGCGTCGGTGAGCTGGATCTCGCCGCCGCTGCCCGGGGGCAGCGTCTCGAGCGTGTCCATGATGCTGGGGTGCAGGATGTAGCGGCCGACGACCGCGAAGGTCGACGGCGCGTCGTCGACCTTGGGCTTCTCGACGATCGCCTTCACCTTCATGATCGTGCCCTGCGTCGACTCGGGGTCGATGATCCCGTACTTGCTGACGTCGGCCTTGGGCACCTGCTCGATCGCGACCACGCTGCCGCCGGTGCTCGCGGCCACCGGCACCATCTGCTTGAGCACGCCCTCGGGGTGGCCGTCGATGAGGTCGTCGGGCAGCAGCACCGCGAAGTGCTCGTCGTCGCCGATCATCGGCTTGGCGCACAGCACCGCGTGGCCCAGCCCGAGCGGCGCCGGCTGACGCACGAACAGCACCTTGACGTGCGACGGGATGATGTTGCGCACCGCCTCGAGCGCCTCGAGCTTGCCCTTGGCCTCGAGTTCCGCCTCCAGCTCGGGCGCGCGGTCGAAGTAGTCTTCCACGGCGCGCTTGGAGCGCCCGGTGACGAAGATCAGCGTGTCGCAGCCCGCCTCGATCGCTTCGTCGACCGCGTACTGGATGATCGGCCGGTCGACGATCGGCAGCATCTCCTTCGGGATCGACTTGGTCGCCGGCAGGAAGCGGGTGCCCATGCCTGCGACGGGGAAGACGGCCTTCTTCAGTTGCATGCTCGGCTTTCGGAGATGTTGATCGGTGCCGCCTCGGCCGGCGCGCGACTCGGCGACACCTCGCGGGCGCGCCCACCCATGTGCCGACGGCCGGGGCATTATCGCCCCTGCCGCGCGAACGATTCGTTGCAAAAGCCGCAGCGCGGGGCCGATGGACCGACCGTCGGCCTTCGGCGACACCCGATTGGCGTCCTCGCAACGCCGGGAAGCGGCAAAATCGCACGTTCGGCGCTCCGCCGCGGCGCAGCCGGTCGCCCAAAATGCGCCTTGCGTGCGGCATTCGACGCGAAAGCCACGTCCCGCTGGCTAGAATCGCCCCGATCCACCTCCGGAAGCCCTCACATGACCGTCTCCGTGGACGCCGCCCTGCGCGGCATTCTCGAATCCGCCATCGGCAAGCGCGCCGTCCCCGCGCGCCTGGACGACGGCACCGAGCTGCTCGGCGCCATCCCCGAGCTCGATTCCATGGCGGTGCTGGGCATCCTGACCCAGTTGCAGGACGACCTCGGCCTGCAGATCGACGACGACGAGGTCTCTGCCGAGATCTTCCAGACCTTCGGCGACCTGCGCCGCTTCGTCGAGGCCAAGCTCGCCTGATGCTGGACACCATTCCCCTGGCCGTGACGACTCCGATGGCGGCCGTCGAGGCCGCGACCGTCGGCCCCGCGACGCTGCTGCCGGAGTTCATCGACGGCTTCGACCACGGCCGGCGCTTCGGGCTGTGGATCCTGCCGGGGCGCGGTGCGCGCCAGGTGGGGTCGGTGCTGGTCGTGCAGCCCTTCGGCGACGAGGCGAACCTGAGCCGGCGGGTGATCGTCGCGCAGGCGATGCGTCTGGCGCAGCAGGGCTGGACGACGCTCGTGCTGGACCTGTACGGCACCGGCGACTCCGACGGCCGGACCCACGACGCCACGCTCGGCGACTGGCGCGCCGACCTGCTGCGGGCGAGCCGCCTCGCGCGCGAGCGTGCCCCGGGGCGGCACGTGGTGTGGGGCGTGCGGCTGGGCGCGCTGCTCGCGGCCGAGCTCGCGCTCGCGCTCGACCAGGTGGCCGACGGCTACGTGTTCTGGCAGGCCCCCGCGAGCGGGGCCGCGGCGCTGGACACGCTGCTCAAGCTCGCGCAGGTGGGGGCGGTGGCACGGGAGAAGGCCGCGTCGGGCGCGGGACGGGAATCGAAGGATTCGCTGCCGGACGCGCCGGGCGCCGGCGCCGAGATCCCCGTCGCCGGCTTCGCCGATCTCGGCGGCTATCGCCTGGCGCGTTCGCTCGTCGCCGATCTCTGCGCCCTGAAGATGCAGGTGGCTCCGCTGGGCACGGGAGGCGCCGGTTGCCCGGTGCTGTTCCTCGGCGTCCAGCGCAACGCGGGGGCGGGGCTGCCGGCGCCGAAGCTGCTGTCGGAGCTGACGCAACGCTGGCTGTCGGCCGGTTACCTCGCGGCGCTGCGCGTGGCCGCCGGCGAGCCGTTCTGGTCCTCGATGGAACCCTCGACGCCGCTCGCGGCGTTCGAGGCCACGGAAGAATTCCTGCAGGAGCTCGACGCCCGTGCATGAGCGTGCGATCACGCTGGAGGGCACCCAGGGCCCGATCCTCGGCATCCTGGCCGAGCCCGAGGGCCGCTGCAATGCGGCGGTCCTGATCGTCGCGGGGCAGCCGCAGACGCGCGTCGGCGCACACCGGATGTTCGTCGACCTCGCGCGCGGCCTCGCGGCCCAGGGCGTGGCGAGCCTGCGCTTCGACTGTGGCGGTTGGGGCGACAGTCCCGGCGACGCGGGCGCCTTCGAGGCGTCGGCGCCGGACATCGCGCGCGCCGCCGCCTTCCTCGCACGCTCGCTGAATTCGGACGCCCCGCTGTGGATCTGGGGCCTGTGCGACGGCGCGTCGGCCGCGGTGCTCGCGCTGCCGGCCGTTCGCGAAGCCGGCGTCTCGCCCGCCGCGCTGTGCCTGGTGAACCCCTGGGTTCGCAGCGAGGCGAGCCTGGGCGACGCGATGATCCGCACCTACTACGCCCGGCGGATCCTGTCGGGCGAGTTCTGGGGGCGGCTGCTCACCGGCAAGGTGCCGCTGCGCAATCTGTTCGCGGATCCGGCGCGGCACCTCGCGGCGAAGCTGTTCGGGGGGCGGTCGCGGGCGAGTGTTGGCGCGGGTGCGGACGCGGGTACCGTCGCCGGCGACGACCCGGCGCAGGCGCAGAGGCCGGCACAGGCACAGGCACCGACCGCGCCGACGCCCCCGGTCGCTGCGCCCTCGCGGTCCGAACCCGACCTGCCGTCGCAACTTCTCGCGCAACTCGCCGCCTACCGCGGCACCGTGCTCACGGTGCTCTCCGGCAACGACCTCACCGCGGGCGAGACCGAGTCGCTGATGTCGCGCGACAAGCGCTGGCGCAAGCGGCTCGATCGCAAGGGGGCGATCCTGCGCGTGGCGGGTGCGGACCACACGTTCTCGCAGCCGGCCCACTGGGCAAGCGTCGTCGACTGGATGGCGCGCAAGGCTGCGGCGGCCTGACTCAGCGCGCCGACGGTGCGCGCGTTCCCTGCAGCGCTCCGGGGTCGAGCGGCCCGTCGGCCCGCAGCGCGACGCTCGACATCGGGTCGACGTACTGGGAGCGCGGCCGCAGCGATGCGCCGTCGAATTGCCCCGCGTCGACGGCCTTCGCCTTCAACGGCGACCGGGGCAGGAGCCGATAGTCGCCCGCGTCCGGATTCACGAGCCGGGACGGCGACACAGCGTGATTGCCGTCGGCCGTTCGCGGCGCGCAGCCGTCGAACCGCCCCTCGCCGACCCAGAGGTTGTTGCGGGCGATCACCTCGCCGGGGCCGGGGAACACGCGCACGAAGACCCCGTCGGCACGCTGGTTCACGAGCGTGTTGTGCGACATCACGAGCGCGTTGCGCGGCCATCGGTAGCCCTCCGCGCCGTACGCGACGACGACGTCGTTCTCGGTGCCCGGAGACTGCACGAAGACGTTCCCGACCAGCACCGCGACGCCGCCGTTGGGCAGGTCGAGCTCGTAGCTCGCGAAGCCGCCGGGCCCGTCGGCGAGCAGGTTGGCCGTGAGGTGACACACCGATGCGCGCGACTTGACCAGGTGCCCGTGCCGGGCCTGCGACGAGCGGCTCGCGGCCATGTCGAAGCGGGCGATCGTGCCGACGTAGAGGTTGTGGCTCAGCGACTCTTCGGGCGCCGCGCCGACGAACTCGCACGACTGCACGGCGAAGCGTGTCGACGGGTCGTTGCCGGTGAGCACGCCCATCTCGTTGTCGACGAAGCGGCATTGCCGCAGGACGAGACGGCCGCGCTCGAAGCGGATGCCGGCCCCGTTGCGCCCCGGCACGCGCGCGCCCTCGAAGGTGATGCCCGAGACGTCGAATTCGCCGTCGCGCAGGACCCAGATCGCCTTGCCTTCGACGCTCGCACCTTCGGCGCGCAGTCTCACCGGGCCGCCGACGGCCCGGATCGTCAGGCGTCGTTGCAGCCACAGTGCGACGTCCGCCGGGTAGTCGCCGGCGGCGATCTCGACGAGGTCGCCGTCGCGCGCCGAACGCGCGGCGTCGGCGATCGTGCGAAGCGCCCCGCCCGGCCCCACCCGAAGCGTGCGGCCGGTCACCGGAACGGGCGCCCACGCATCGTCGCCGGCCGGGTCGCGTGCGGCCGCGGCAGCCGACGCGCAAGCAGCGGCGACCGCCGTGCAGGCGGCGTCGGCGGCCGATACGGCCGATACGGCCGAGGCGGCCGAGGCGGCCGGTGCGGCGGCAGCGGCGGCCGCGAGCAGCGGCAGGCGGGCGGTCAGTGATCGACGGGCGGGGTCCACGCCGGCTTCATACCACGCATTCGCACAGGGCCGAACCTCACGGAGCGGCACAGGCCAGCGGCAACTCGACGAGCCGCGGTGCGCCGATGCGCAGGAAGCCCTCTCCGCGATCCACACTGCCGTCGCTGCCGGGCGTCGCGCCGGACGGATTGACCTGACCGATCGGGACCGGCGCGAACGCCGAGGGGTCGTCGACCTCGCCGGGCCCCAGTGCCGCGCCCGCGAGCGGCGCGGCCGTCGCAGTGCCGGAATCCGCCGCGCTGCGCGCGGGGCTCTGCATGCGAATGGTCGCGGACACCCGCACCGGCCAGCGCGGCCGGCGCGCGCCCGACTCGTCCACCGCGTCGTAGTACGCGCAGGCCCAGAGGCGGCGCGCCTGCGGCGGTGGTACCCCGAGGCTCAGTGCGCCAAGCCGCTTCGAGGCGGCGGCCCCGCAGCCGTCGATCGCCCGCATGACCCACGCGGCGACGCGGCCGACCACGGGGACGGTGACCGGCACGCCGTAGCTCAATTCGAGCTTCAGCAGGTTCGCGTCCGCGAGCGTCTGGCCGGAGGCACGCCCGATCGGCTCGCTGCCGCGGTATCCGGCCGTCCCGCTCGCGGGCGCCGTCGACGACGAGCGCATCGTCAGATTGTCGTTCGGGATCTCGCGCAGGCCGGCCACGACCCGGCCCTGCGCGTCGCGTGCGGGCTCGGCCCAGTCGTCGAAACTCGCGGCGGTGGGGGCGAGCTGGCGCCACTGCACCCACCCGGCGGCCTTGCCGAATGCGAGGTGGGCGCGCGTGCGCTCGAGCCCTTCCGCGTAGTCCTCCGGACCGGTCGCGCCGGCGTACCAGGGCGCCAGCCCACGCACCAGCCCGCGCTCGATCGCGTCGGGAGACGCGTGATCGACGCTGCCCGCACGCGCCGCCTCGGTGGCCGCACGCAGCACGGCGCCGTGCCCGTGGAAGACCAGCGCCCACTGCAGGACCGACAGCCCGATCAGCAGCACGATCGGGGCGGCGAGCAGGGTCTCGAACATGGCGACGCCCCGGAGCCTCGCAGCGAGCCCGCCGCGCGTCGCGGGGCGGACGGAACGCGCCGGCGCGCGTCGAGGCGCCTCGCACGCCGAAGACCGGGCAGCCCGTACGGGCGCGGGGACTCGCGGGCACCCCCCGGACACGATCATGGCGACGGCGCTCCGCGCAGATACTCGACGCTGGGCCGTCCGCCGACGGCGCCCGCGCGCTCACGAGTGCGCGATCCTCCGTCGACGCCGTCCCCCGTCACGCGGGCCCGCGCGCGCGCCTCGACGGCTTCGATCTCGCGCGAGAGATCGTCGCGTGCCGTCGCGACGGCGGGTGTCGGGTCACGGACGTCCCCGAGCGCGAGGCGGGCGAATTCGAGGTTCACGAGCGCGAGGTTCACGAGTGCCTTGTTGCGGATCGCGCGGTCCGCCGCGCTCGCGTCCGTGCCTGCGGACTCGGGGCGATCCGATTCCGCGGGCCTGTCGCCGCCCTTGTCGTCGCCCGCCGATTGGGCCGAGGCGCGGCGATAGGCGGCCGCCGCGGAAGCGTACTGGCGCCGCTGGTGGTGCAGGTTCCCGATGCGCAGCCACGCGTGACGCTGCTCCGGTGCCTGCGCGACGATCGACTTGAACGCGTCCATGGCGCGAGACCACTGCCTGGCTCGATACGCGCGCTCGGCGTCGTCGAGCCACTGCGCGACCGGCGTCCGGGTCGGCACGGCCGACGCGGGGGCGTTCGCGTGCGCGGTCGCGCCGGACGATGGCGCCGTATCGTCGCCGCGCCACGGCAATGCGGGATCCGGCGGCTCGATCTCGGCCATCCGCGAACGCTCGACCGTGGTGCCCGAGAATTCGACGCCGGCCGCATCGATGCCCGCCGCGATCGCGGTGCCCGCCGACGTGATGCCCGCCGCCAATGCGAGGCCCACGGTCAGGAGAATCAGCCCGACGCGGCGTTCCGGCCGGCGATTCACGAGCGTCCCTCACCCGCCGACACCGCCGCCGCGATCGGCGGCGCAATCGCGTCCCCGGCCTCGAGACCGAGCCTTCGTGCCTCGCCCGCGGCCAGTTCGACGACGCTGTGCGCGCCCAGGCAGATCCGCGCCCGCCAGGGCCGGACGCGTTCGTCGATGCGCTTCACCCGTCCGGCCGCGTCGACGAAGACGACGTCGATCGCGAAGCGCAGGCCCATCGTGTGGACCGCGTCGCAAGGCCTCAGCCACAGCCCGACCCCCGGGTTGGGCGGGCGACGGCCGATGAGGCCGACCAGCCGCGAGCGGAAGTCCTCGGCCGGCACCAGCGTGAGCGTGTTCATCGCAACCAACCCTCCTCGATCAGCCGGCTCGCCACCGGGAAGAGCAGCACCGCGAACGTGCACGGAAAAATGAATACCAGCAGCGGCAGCAGCATCTTCACCGGCGCCTCCATCGCGAGCTTCTCGGCTCGCAGGAAGCGCTCGTTGCGGCGCTGCTCGGCCTGCGCACGCAGCACGGGCCCGAGCGCGCCGCCCTGCTTCTCGGCGACCAGCAGTGCTGCGACGAGGCTGCCCACCGCAGGGATCGCGAGCCGCTCGGACAGGCCCCTGAGCGCCTCGGCCCGCGCACGGCCGGCGCGAATGTCGCGCAGCACGCGGCCGATCTCGACGCGCAGCGGGCCGCGCGGCCCCTTGTCCACCGCCTGCGCGAGCGCCGAACTCAGGTTCAGCCCCGACTCGACCGACAGCGTGATCACGTCCAGGTAGAACGGCAGTTCGCGCAGCACCGCGCGCCGGCGCGCCTCGATCCGGTCGCGCCGCCAGCTGTCGGGCAACGCGAAGCCCAGCAGCGCCGCGGCCACGGCCAGCCACGCGGGCGCGACACCGCGCGGACTCCACGCGAGCACGACGAGACTCGCCGCCGCGAGCGCCGCGATGCACTTGCCCGCGACGAACTGCTCCGGACTGAGCGCGAAGTCGAGCCCTGCCCGGCGAAGGCGCTCGAGCTGTGCGTGGCGCGCACGAACCGAGAGCCACGGGCCGAGGTGAAACGCGATCGGGAGGACCAGCCACCACGTCAGCCGCCAGAACGGCGGCGGGCGATCCTTGAAGCGGCGATCGTCCGGCCCGCGCTCCGACAATACGCGCGACAGCCACAGGAGCAGCGCCGAGACCGAGGCCCCGCCCGCGACGAGCACGGCCACGAGCCACGCGTTCATACGTCGATCCTCATCACGCGCCGCACGAAGACCAGCCCGATGAGTTGCATCGTCGCGATGCCCGCGCAGGTGGCCAGGCCGTACCGCGTGCGCACGAGCGCCAACGTGGCCTCGGGCTCGACCAGTGCGAGCAGCGCGGCCGCGACCAGCGGCAGCAGGCCCATCGCCCATCCCTGCAGCCGACCCTGCGCGGTGAGCGCGCGGATCTTGCCTTCGATCGCGATCTTGCGACGCATCGCGTCGCCCAGCGACTCGAGCGTCTCGGCGAGGTTGCCGCCGGTCTCGCGGCTGATGCGCAAGGCCGCTGCGAAGAGCGCCGTCTCCTCGAGCGGCATGCGCCGCTCCAGGCCGGCGAGCGCGTCGTCGAACGACGCGCCGAGCCGCTGCTCGCGCAGCATCAGCCCGATCTCCTGGCGCGCCGGGACGTCGATTTCGGCGGCGGTCTGTTCGAGCGCCTGCGCCAGGCTCGAGCCCGCCCGCAGACCACCGGCGGTCAGCAGCATCAGGTCGGAGAGCTGCTGGCGGAACGCGCTCTGCCGGCGGCGACGGATGAACGCGAGGACCGCGCGTGGCAGCACGCCACACAGTGCCGCGGCGGCCGCGGCCGCGAGCAGGCTTCGGCTCACGGCCAGCACGAACAGCGTGACGACCGTGGCAGCCCCGATGTTCAGGCGCAGCAGCCGGCCGGGGTCGACGTACAGATGGGCGCGCGCGAGCTGGCGCGAGACCGCTGCGGCGAAGCGCTCGCGATACACGGGCACCGCCCGCAGCAGCAACGCGAAGAGAAGGTGAAAGCCGACGGCGGCGCCGGTCGCGGCGAGCACGACGATCCAGTTCGGCGAGAGGTTCACGCCGCCGCTCCCGCGAAGAACGCCGCCGCCTCGATTTCGACGCCGCGCTCACGCAGCGTCTCGAAAAACTGCGGCATCGCCCCGCACGACGCGAAGCGGCCCCGCTCGAAGCGGAACAGCGGGTGCATCAGCACGCGCGAGCCCTCGATGCCGGTGACCTCCGCGATCTCGACGATGCGCCGCACGCCGTCGGCGCCGCGGGCCTGCTGAACGATCACGTGCACGGCCGAAGCGATCTGGTCGCGGATGGCCGCCACGGGGAGGTCCATCCCGGCCATCAGCACCATGGTCTCGAGCCGGGCGATCACGTCGCGCGGGCTGTTCGCGTGGACGGTGGTGAGCGAGCCGTCGTGCCCGGTGTTCATCGCCTGAAGCATGTCGAGCGCCTCGCCGCCTCGGCACTCGCCCACCACGATCCTGTCAGGTCGCATCCGCAGTGCATTGCGAACGAGCTCGCGGATGCCGACCGCGCCACGCCCCTCGTTGTTCGGCGGCCGGGACTCGAGACTGACCAGGTGGGCGTGCTCGAGCCTCAACTCCGCCGCGTCCTCGATCGTGACGATGCGCTCGTCTTCGGGGATCAGGTTCGACAGCACGTTGAGCAGCGTGGTCTTGCCCGAGCCCGTGCCGCCGGAGATGACGATGCTGCGGCGATGCACGACGCACAGGCGCAGGAACTCGACCATCGCCGGCGACAGCGACCCGAGACGCACCAGGTCGGGCGGCGCGAGCACCTGCCGATTGAAGCGGCGGATCGTGACCGCCGAGCCGCGCACCGCCAGCGGCGGGATGACGGCGTTCACGCGCGAGCCGTCGGGCAGGCGGGCGTCGACCATCGGGGAGCTCTCGTCGATGCGACGGCCGAGCGGCGCGACGATGCGATCGATCACGGCCCGGATCGCGCCCTCCCCGCTGAACGCGGCCCTGCACCGCGACAGGCGGCCGTGGCGCTCGACGAAGATCTCGTCGGGGGCGTTCACCATGATCTCGCTGACCGACGGATCGGAGAGCAGGGACTCGAGCGGACCGAGCCCGATCGCCTCGTCGAGCACGTCGTCGAGCAGGGCCGCGGCGTCGACCTGCGCCGGCAGCTTCACGTCGGCCGACACGATCTCCTCGAGCAGCACGCGCGCCTCCGCCCGCAGGTGCGCGCTGCTGAGCTGGCGCACGTCCTTGCGCCGCAGGTCGATGGTCTGCAGCAGGCGGCGATGGAGCAGGCGCCGCCACTCGAGCGTGTCGGCGACGGCCGATTGCGCCGGGGGTTCAACGACACCTCCGCGCGACGCGACGCCCGGCGACGCGGTGTCGGCCGCGGCGCGGGGCCGCTTCGGGTGCGCCGCGATCGGCACGGCGTCCCGCCGGGGTGCGACCATGCGATCGGGGGGCACGAGAGGGTGACCCGGATCCCCGGGGAACGTCGCAGGTGCCGGCGCACCGTCCTCGTTCGAGGGGGCTTGCCCTCGGCCGACGCCAGGCGCATTCGTGGGTTCGGCGCGGCCCTCCGGCGGCGCCTCCGGCAGGCGCCAGTCATCGTCGTGCCCGGTGACGGCCGCTCGACCCGCGCCGCCCCCGCGCGCCACCAGCACGCGCAGCCGGAAGCCCGCGATCACGATCTCGTCGGTGTCCGCGAGCGGGCCGTACTCGACGACGCGCTCGCCGTTGACCCAGGTGCCGCCGAGGCTGCCGCCGTCGACGAGCTTGAAGCCGGCGTCGAGCCGGTGGATCTCGGCGTGCACGCGCGCCACGCGCCAGCTCGGCAGCAGCACCTCGTTGCCGCGCAGGCGCCCGATGCGACAGGGAAAGTGCTCGACGCGCAGGGATTCGGCCGGGCGTCCGTCGGCCTCGACGATCAGGGAGATCACGGCGCTCACTCCATCATGCGAACCTGCTCGCGCGCACGCTCGATGCGCTGCAGGCTCGGCTGGACGCGAAGGCGTTCGGCCGCGGGCTCCGCGGGCGCCGGCTCGGGCTGCACGAAGCGCGGCGTGATGAAAACGACGAGCTCGGTCTGGCGGTCTCGGAACGCACGCGACTTGAAAAGGTGCCCGAGGACCGGGATGTCGCCGAGCGCCGGCACCTGGTCGACGTTCTTCGTCGTTTCCTCGCTCATCAGGCCGGCGATCACGAGGGTTTCGTGCGGGTGCAGGTTCACGTCGGTCTCGGCGCGGCGCTTGGTGAGGCCGGGCACTTCCTTGACGACGACGTCGAAGTTGATCGCGGAGATTTCGGTCGCGATCTTGGCCGCGATCGCGCCACTCTCGCTCGCGACGGGGTTCACGTCGAACTTGATTCCGTATTCCTTGAAGACGACCGAGGTGTGCCCGATGCCGGAGGTGTGCGGGATGGGCAGTTCGCCGCCCGCGACGAATCGCGCCGAGCCGCCGCTCTTGCACGACAGCGTGGGCTCGGCGAGCACGACGGCGTCGCCGTTCTGGACCAGCAGGTTGATCATCGACGTGAGCGACGACGCGATGCCCAGGCTGGTCGCGAAGGGGGGCACGCGCGGCCGGATCTCGACGCCGGCGATCCCGTCGGCACGCCCGCCGGGCTGCAGCGCGCCGCTGCGCTGGAGGTCTCCGACGATGCCGAACGACGGCCCCTGCGCCGTGCCGCTCCACTTCACGCCGAGGTTGCGCATCGCTTCACGGCGCAATTCGACCATCTTGACGTCGATGGCGATCATCCGCTCGAACCCGACGCGGCTCGCGAGGTTCACGATCTGCGGGTAGCGCCGCGCCACCTCGGCGAGCCGGGCGGCCTGCGCGTCGGACAGGCTGCCGCCCTCGACGACGACCTTGTCGCCGACGATGCGGGCGGTGACGTTGGACGCCTCGCCGAGCATGGCGCGGATCTCGTCGAGCATTCGCGCGGCGTCGGCCGGCACGACGTGGACGACGAAGTGCTTCTCGGCGCCGCCCTTGCCCCACAGGTGGAGCGTGCTCTGGCCGGCGGCCTCCGGAATGACGAGGACCTGCCGGTCGTCGAGCGCCGTCGCCTGCAGGACCTTGCCGTTGCCGATCACGATGCGGCGGACCTCGACTTCGTCGAGCACGTGGGCCTGCCCGACGTACAGGTGCAGCGTTTGTGGCTCGACGGCGAGCGCGGCGGCCGCGTGGCCGGCAACGGCGAGGAGCGCGATCGCGCATCGGCGAAGCGCCGCACGGGGAATTCGATTCATGGCGCGGCCTCGCGGAAGTCAGCGGATCGTGATGGACCGGGCGCTGGGCGCGTCCGAGGTGCTGTCGGCCGGCAACGGCGCGGGCCCGCCCGATGGCGCGGGTGGCGTGGCCGCATGCGGTGTGCCGGACCCAACCATCGAGGATGAGCCGATCGCCGGGGCACCCGCTGCGGACGGCACCGACCTGGCCGGCGCGGGCAAGGCCGGCGGCGGTAGCACGCCCCCCGCGGACACGCCTCCCGCAGACACGCCCCCCACGGACACACCCCCCGCCTGTGCGAGCCCCGCGACCACCTTGAGCGGCCCGTGACCGCCGATGATCAGGTCCGGCGCACGAGGTGCGGGGCCGCCCTCGCCGCGCGCCGGCGCCAGATCGAGCAGCCCGTACACGTCGAGCGGCGCCTGCGCGATCGGTGCGCGATCCCCGGGATTGCGCAGCATCGCGGTGAGCTTGCCGCTGCGCTGCGCGACGACGAGACGCTGCGCCTGCTCCGGCGTGACCTCGACCGTGATCGCGGTGTAGGCGCGGCTCTGCCGCTCGTCTCCGCCCGGGCGGACCTGGCGACCGGTGGCGAGGACCTTGAGGTCCTGCATCAGCGCGCGCGTGATCTCCTGAGGCGGCGCGCCCGCGCCGGCGGCAGGCAGCCGTGCCGACAGCATCAGGTCGATGCGATCGCCGGGCTGCAGCATGCCCGACAGCGAGTTGATCTCGTCGACGGCGATCGTCAGCGCACGAATGCCTGCCTGCACCTTCGCCGAGAACGTGCTCACGTCCGCGCCCTCGAGCATCGCGTGCATCAGCGGCTCGCCGGCGCGCATCGGCACGGAGAGGCGGCTCCCGGCGTAGCCGTCGAACCGATCCGGCGTCACGGTGCCCGAGGCGACGTACTCGCGCGGCACGTCGCGCACCGCCATGTTCTCGGCGCTCGCGACCTCGCCCTTGTCGATCGCCCGCTTGGCGACCACGATCGGGATCGTGTCCTGCCGCGGCTGCAGCCGCTCGCGCTCGGCGGCGATCTCGGTCGCGATGTAACCGCGCGCGCCGAAGGCGGCCACGCCGCCGAGCGCGAGCGCGACCACGAGCAGCAGCGAGTTGCGATGGCGGGCAATTCGAGCGAAGAATTTCACGAACGGGGCTCCCGGCGATTGGGCGATGACGGCGTGCGGCTCACGGCCGCGAGATCGCGTAGCTGAAGCGCGCGTAGCGATCGGCGAACGCGCGGAAGACCTGCTCGAGCGGGCTGTCGGGGCCGATCGTCAGTGCCAGCGAGAGCAGCGCGACGACGACCAGCACCTCGGCGGCGCTCTGGCCGCGGGGGCGCTTCACGGCGCCTCCTCGGTCAGGTGCAGCACCACCCCGACGCGCCCGAGCGACGGGTGCAGCGTGACCAGCGCCTCGCGGTGCGAACGCCGATAGAGCCGCGCCAGGCCCGGCGCGACGTTCGGGCGTGCGCCGACGACGGGGTCGCGCCGATAGCCCGCGAGGGTCATGCGGTCGTGGAGCGCGGCATCGACCTGGTCCACGCTGCCCGGCACCTGCGCGACGACGGACTCGGCGCGCCGGCCGGCGTCGACGCTCGAGAAGCGGCGCAGGATCGCGGCGCCCGCCGGCAACAGCCCCGCGGGATCGAGCCCGGCACCGCCCGGCAGCGGCGACGCCCTCCACACGCTCAGCATGCCCTCGCTGCCGCCGTCGGCGTGCCCGCGCAACTGCAGCGTCCGGTAGGCGTCGCCGTCGAAGCGCGAGACGATGCGCCACGCGCCCGACGCGGATTCGACCAGCGGCGCGCGGCGGTCTCCCGACCACGCGTCGCGCGCCCGCGCCGTGGCCGCCGCGGGCGGCAGCGGCGAGCGAAAGCGCGTGACGCGGACGTCGTAGCCTTCGATCGCTCCGCGCTCGAGCACCGATTCGACGTGCGCGTCGAACGGCAACGCGCCGTCCGCCGCGAGCGCGCAGAGGTGCGCCGGCGCGCTTCCGATCAGCGTGTAGACGATGGCGGCCCGAGGGTTCATCGATGCGCTCCGTTGCGAATGCGGATCACCACCCGCTCGGGCCGCCCGGGGGAGTGCCCGGCGGGGGATAGGCGGGAACCGAGCCATCGAGGCGATCGAGGGGCACGACGTCGACGTCGATCGCGTGATAGCGGAACGCACCCGCCTCCGGCTCCAGCCCGACGGCCCCCATGACGTCGATCAATGCGAGCGTCGGGCGATAGCGGGCGTCGATCGCGGTCTCGAGCAGTTGCGGCAGGCGCTGTCCGCGCTCCACGCGCGACTCGACGCTGCGGTCGTCGCCGCCGTAGGGGCCGATGGCCGTCCAGGCGTCGGTGAGCACCGCGGTCTGCGCCTTCATCCGCAGCGCGATGGAGTCGAGCTGGCGCGCGAAGCTGATTGCGCCCGGAGAGGCGGACACGTTCGCCTGCACGCGAGCCGCCAGCAGCCCGCCGTCGATGGCCAGGCCGAAGCGACCCGGCCCCGCGAGCGTGGTGACCAGCTCGAGCGCGTTCGAAGCCGCCGCGCCGCCGCGCGATCCGGCGAGCGACACGCCGGCGTCGAAACGCTCGGCGTCGACGCGTGCGCCGACGTCGGAGAAGCGCTGCAGCAGCGGTCGGTTCGCGCGGTCGGTCCACAGGGGGTTGCGTTCCGACGGCGAGGGGTCGTCGCCGAGCCGCTCGGCGGTGAGGACGGGCGCGTCGAGCCGGCTGAACGCACGCCGGCGCAACTCTTCGACGAGTTCCGGATGCTCGGCCGCGCGCGCGCAGTCGTCGGGCCGGGCCGCGCACTCGAACGCGAGGATGCGCGATGCCGCGACCGTCGCCTGCTCGATCGTCATGACCTTGCCGAGCCAGATCACGAGCACGGCGAGCGGCACGAGGACGACGGCGCCCACGAGCGTCTCGACCAGCGCCTGGCCGGCCTGGCGGCGATCAGCGCACATAGCCGTCGGCCAGCACGCGCTGAGCCGCGCTGGGTTCCACGAGCCGCACCTGCCAGTACGGGTTGAACAGGCTCGCGTACTCGGTGCGTGCCGACGCCCCGCCCGGCCGGCGGAAGTAGAGCTCGGCGGCCGACAGCGACCACAGCTTGCGTCCTGCATAGTTCTCTCCCAGGCGAAGGCGCCCGACGCCGACGTCGAGCACGTTGGCGGTGCGCACGTCGTCGCCGCCGACGCGCGCCAGCACCGCGACGCGGCTGACAGGGAAGCGGGGATCGGCGAGCGTGTCGTACGCGAGGTCGCGAACCTCCGGGGTGCCCGAGTACGTCGCGAACCCCGGGAGGTTGCGGCCGTTCATCGCGGCCTGTGCGGCGCTCGCGGCGCTCCAGTTCTCGAGCACGCCGCCGGGATCGGCCTGCAGCGCGCCGGTGGGAACGTCTCGACCGGCCTCGGCGGCGCCCCAGCCGAGCGGCAACGCCTCCCAGTCGAAGCACCCTTCGAACCCGAAGAAGCCGTCTTCGGGCCAGTAGCCGTGCAGCGACATCGTGTCGGCCGCCTCCCAACGTTCGAAGCGCGGCGACATGACGGTGCCGCCTCGCTTGCGCAGCACGTGGAACCAGGTGTCGACGCCGGCGAACGGATTGCCGAAGCAGGCGCTGGGCATCAGGACCATCGTCATGTCGAGGCCGCGCGGGCCGGCGACGAAGGTGTCGAGCGAGGCGTCGACCACGCCCTGCAGGCGCTCGCGCTCGTGAGCCGCGTAGCGGCGCGTCATGCGCGTGAATTCGCCGTCTTCGGGCAGCGCGAACGCGAAGAAGCGGCGGTCGTTCGCGCGCGCGACCTCGTTGGCGACGGCCCCGAGCGCGAAGGTGTCGACCGCGTGCTGCAGGACCTCCTGGCTCGTTGCGAGCAGCTGCTTGTAGGCGTTGCGCGCGGCGATCTCCTCGGAGGCGGCCTCCTCGACGACGAGCGCGTTGCCGCGCGCGAGATCGGCGGCGGCGGCCAGCACCGTGGCCACCGGCGGGAACGGCGTCGCGAGCACCGATGCGTTGGCCGCGAAAGTCTCGAAATAGCGCGCCCACGAGACCAGCGTGACCGCCTGTGCGATCGCGACCTCCTCGGCGACGATCGCGCGGTTGGAGTACGCGTGGAAGTTCATCACGCGGGCGCGCCACAGCGCGGCGCTGTACGCGGCGGCGTCGGCCGCGTTGTCCAGGCGCTGGCGCGACGCGGCGATCCGGCCGGTGCTGAACATGAAGAACAGGCCGAGGCAGCCCGCGAAGAGCAGTACCAGGCACAGCACCAGCGCCTGGCCGCGGTGGCGGCGCGCCTGCACGGGAAAGGGAACGCGTCGCGCCGGCGTGCCTGCGCGTGGCGCGACGCAATGGAGTGCCCGGCTCAAGGGACGGCTCCGGCGTGCGTGGACTCGGCGCCCGCTCAGGGACGGTTGCTCGCGTTGTAGTTGTCCAGGCCTTTGCGGACGTTCGCGTTGGTCTGCGCGGTGCTGGCGTTGGTCTGCGCGTTCCCGATGGACGCGGCCGCGTCCTGGCCCGAGACCTCGAGCGCGAGGCCGGCGGTCTGGTTGCGCAAGGTCTGGCCGAACAGCGTGTAGATGCCGATGGCGGCGACCGCGATCAGCGCGACGATGACGATGTACTCGGTCATGCCTTGGCCGGCCTGGCGGGAACGACGAATGGCTTTCATGGGGAGGCTCCTTCTGCGGTGGGGTTGGGACTGCGCAGGAGCCATTAGAGGCGCGCCGAGGGGCGCTGCCTATTGAGCGGGAAGCCTAGTTCGAAGGCGGTCGATCCTGGGTCGTAGAGCGCGCGTCACGATCTTTGCGGCCTGACTGTCAACGCCGGACGCAAATTGCACATTTGTGCAATTTGTGTCCGCCACCGACACCTGACGTTCGGCGCGTCGCCGGCCGGCGGCCGGGGCAACACCGCCTACGGCTGGTCGAGCCCCATCAGGTGCGCCCAATTCATTCGTCGCGCCAGGAGTCGAGATCCGTCGTACGACAGGTGCCCCGCATCGCGATAGACGAAGACGCCGTCCACGCGCGTCGCACACGAGCCGTCCGAGCACAGGTGCGAGGCCGGATCGATGACTTCGACCCCCGTCCGGCGCCGCAGTGCCTCGAGGAAGTGAAGTACCGGCCCCTGGTGCCGCCTGTAGTCGTCAGCACTCAGGCGGCACTCCCGCTGCGCGCCGAGCACGAGCTTTCCGAGCGCGGACCGCTCCAGGCATCGGCCGATGTCGGCGCCGGAGCTCGGTGGGGGAGCGACCACGATGACGCGCTTGCCGAGACGTCGCAGCGAATCGATCGTGCGCGACATCGCGTCGAAGGCGAGCGTCATCTCGGCATCGCGTTCTTCGAGCAAACCGTTTCGCCGTTCGAGCATTCGCCGGCCGCCGCGCCCGGATCCAAGGAGCTCGTGCGACGGGAGATACTGCGAGAACAGGCTCCCGAGTATCACGAGTCTGATGGAATCGGTGCGCGCGACGTAGTCGAGCACGGAATCCTCGAACTGGAGGCGGCGTGCGGCCCAGGACCTCGGACAGTTCGGCAATTCGATCGGAGCGAGCCAAAGCTGGCGGATATTTCACCGGGGTCTGACTCTGCTCATTTTCTGAGCAGCGCGAATCACGACGATGGCATCGCATGGCAGGTGCGGTGCCGGTTGGCGATTAGTTTTGCTTTGTGCAGCATTGCGGGCATAGTTCCCCCCTTACCCCCGTTGTTTGTCAACGTGCGGGGACAGCACTAAGCCCGTTCTACGGAGCTGGCCGCCAGCCGATGCGCGGCCAGCAGGTAGACGTCGCGCGGCCGCGGTGGTGCGAGGCCAGCGCCAGGCGGATGCGTCGCGTGTTGCGCAGACCTGCGCGCCGATCTTGAGCAGGCGCACGCGGATCGTCGCGGGCGCTGCAGGGGGCCAACTCGGTGCCGTGCAGCGCGATCGCCCACAACCGCGTCATCAGCGTGTAGGCCAGCCCCGCCAGCAGCAGACGCATCTGGTTGGCATTGAAGCGGTGGCAGCTGGCGCGCGTGCCGAACAGGTCAGGCTGCGCCTCCTTGATCAGTTCTCGGCCTCGCCGCGCGCGCGGTAGATCTCGTCGTAGAGTTCTTCGGCGGAGCTCATCGAGGTTGGTCACCACAGAAGCGCGGGTTGACGCCTTGCTCGCCATACTCCAGGCGCGTGACCACGCGCCGGCTCCGCGTCCCCAGGTGTCGGCCGCGTAGGTGCTCGCCGATCTCGCGCTGCTTCACCACCGCTGCGCTCGCCAGGCCTCGCGCATCGCCATCTGTACCAGCGCGACGCGATCCTCGAGCCGGTTGTTGCGCGCCAGCCGATCACGTAGCTCACGCCCGCACGCTCGCACCAGCGAATCAGTCCCTGACGACAGAACCCTGAGTCACCCCGCACCACGATCTGCTTCGGGCCAGCTGCGCCGGATGCGATTGACCAGCAACCGGATCACCGCGCCCGCGTGCTTGGCCGTCGATCTTGCTATTGCGCAGGTAGCACACCAGCATCGCCTGGCCGCAGAACACGTACAGCGGCAGGTAACAGTGGTGATCGTAGTACGCGTGGAACTCGCGGCGCTGCTGCTCGCCATGCAGTGGCACGTCCGAGGCGTCGATGTCGAGCACGATGCGCTCGGTGCCGACTCGTGCAGGCGATGAACTGATCGACCAGCACCGTGCAGCGCCACCGACTGAGCGCGCGACGTGCGATTCTCCAACCGGCACAGCGTGGGCGAGGACGCCATCGTGTCCTTCACGCCCACGGCCGTCTGCATCAAGACGTCCTCGCGCAGTACCGCGTGATCGTTCAGGTCCTCGTAGCCGCAGCACATCGCGTAGATGCGCTGCGCAGGCGAATCGCGCAAATCGTGCGCGATCAGCATCGGATTGCGTGCATCACCGATCGCAGCCGCCGCCGCCCGCGTCAGGCCCAGCCGCTCGTCGAGTTGACGCAGCAGCATCACCCCGCCGTCGCTGCCCAACCGACCGCCGTCGAAGTCGGCCTCGATCACTCGCCGGCCGATCCGCCCAAACTCCACCTTCGTCTCGGTACAATCTGGCATCGGCGCATCTCCTCTGAATTCGTTGGTCGAAACGGCCTAAGCACCTGTTTCAACGGATGAATCCATGAATGCGCCGACCCATTTCTACGCGGGCCGGTGAAATATCCGGGCTAACGGCCCGCAATACGATCGCGTCGCCTGCACGATTCCGGTTCCCGTGACGGAGACGATGCCGGGCACCAGGTGCATCGCATACGAGTCTCCCCAGACGAGGACTTCGGGAGCGAGTCGAGTTCGCGCACTTCAAGGAAGGAACGAACTCGTCAGAGGTGAACTCACACGCCTCGTCGAATCCGTAGTTGATCCTTCGCACCGCCTCGTAGCTCGTGGCCGGGCGCCCGCTTTGCTCCGCGGCCAGCACAGGAACGGCAATCAGTGCGCAGGACCCGGAGACGATCGCCGCGACGCTTCGCCACGGACACCGAGGAACGCCGGACGGGCAGTTCGACGGTGCGATACCAAGACCAGCGCGACAAGGATCGCCAGGACCATCGCGACCACGCGGGAAGCCTGGCCGGCTCCCCCGTAGGCACAGTTCAGGAACGCGAAGATCGGCCAGTGAACCAGGTAGAGCGGAGGCCGAGAAGTCGCCGAAGAACGCGAGCCCGCGGCACGCAGGCTGGCTTCGCACGCGGGGTGCTTGCGAAGAACGACGACGAGCGTCGCGGCACGCTGATCATCGCCGCCGCGCCTGGATGCGGCAATCCGAGCGGAACGCACGGCAACAGGGCCAGCGCGATCAGGCCCGGCTGAAGAGCCGTTCGACGACCGCCCGGGCCTTCGTCCCCTCGAACATGCCCAGCGCGGCCACCGAGGCCGACGGCGAGTTCCCAGGTCCGCGTGGGAAGCAGGTAGAAGGCGGCGCTCGGCTCGAACGGCAGCACCACCGCCAGGCACAGCGCCCAGGCTGCCCGCCAGGATCGCGGCGGCCCCGGCGCGCCAGAAGCGCCGTGGAACCAGCGCCATCGACGCCGGCAGCAGCAGGTAGTACTGCTCCTCGATCGAGAGCGACCAGACGTGCAGGAGCGGCTTGAGCTCGGCGGCGCCCTCGAAGTACCCGGTCTGCATCCAGAGGACGACGTTGCCCGTGAACGTGACCGCACCGGCAGGCTGGCGGCGAATTCCCAGTTCTCGGTGACCGTCAGCACGAAGGGCGATCGCGGCCGTCACGGCGAAGATTAAATACGCCGCCGGAAGGAGTCGCTTGGCCCTCCGGAAGTAGAAGCTCGCGAAGCCGAACGTTCCGTCGGCGAGCCCGTCCTCACCATGCCGGTGATCAAGGTAACCCGAGATCACGAAGAAGACGTCGACGCCGAGGTAGCCTGCCTCGAACGGCCCGATCTTCGCGTGATCGAAGAGGACCAGCAGCACCGCGAGACCGCGAAGTGCCTGGATGTCGGTTCGGGCAGCCATCGATCGAGTATGTCGAACTCAACGACGAGCGGCGAGGAGCAATTCTCCAGCGGCGAATTCCGGTGGTCCGGCGACCCGATCCCGGGGGCGTGCCCGTACCGGGCGCACGAACGAAAACGACCGGCGCAAAGCCGGTCGTTCTCATTGGCCCGAGTGAAGCGGCCGCGCGGGCCGGGCCGCCCGCGCGCGCGAAGCCTGCCTCAGGCCGCCTTCTTCTTCGCCTCGTCGAAGAACTGCTCGTCTTCCGTGGAGCCCTTGAGCGCCGTGGTCGACGAGTGGCCGCCCTCGATCGCCTGCGTGACCGCGTCGAAGTAGCCGGTGCCGACTTCGCGCTGGTGCTTGACCGCGGTGAAGCCCTTCTCGGCGGCCGCGAACTCGGCCTGCTGCAGCTCGACGAACGCGGTCATGTTGTCGCGCGCGTAGCCGTGCGCGAGGTTGAACATCGAGTAGTTCAGGCTGTGGAAGCCGGCCAGCGTGATGAACTGGAACTTGTAGCCCATCGCGCCCAGCTCGCGCTGGAACTTGGCGATCGTCGCGTCGTCGAGGTTCTTCTTCCAGTTGAACGACGGCGAGCAGTTGTACGACAGCATCTTGCCGGGGAACTGCTTCTGGATCGCCTCGGCGAACTTGCGCGCGAACTCGAGGTCGGGCTTGCCGGTCTCGCACCAGATGAGGTCCGCGTACGGCGCGTACGCGAGGCCGCGCGAGATCGCCTGGTCGAGGCCGTTGCGCGACTTGTAGAAGCCCTCGATCGTGCGCTCGCCGGTGAGGAACGGCTTGTCGTTGTCGTCGACGTCGGAGGTGACGAGGTCGGCGGCTTCGGCGTCGGTGCGCGCGAGCAGCACGGTCGGCACGCCCATGACGTCGGCGGCCAGGCGCGCGGCGATCAGCTTGGAGACCGCCTCACGCGACGGCACCAGCACCTTGCCGCCCATGTGGCCGCACTTCTTGACGGACGCGAGCTGGTCCTCGAAGTGGACGCCGGCGGCGCCGGCTTCGATCATCGCCTTCATCAGCTCGAACGCGTTCAGCACGCCGCCGAAGCCGGCTTCGGCGTCGGCCACGATCGGCGCGAAGAAGTCGACGTAGCCGGGGTCGTTCGGGCCCTTGCCCTCGGACCACTGGATCTGGTCGGCGCGCGTCAGCGTGTTGTTGATGCGGCGAACGACGGTGGGAACCGAGTTGATCGGGTACAGCGACTGGTCGGGGTACATCTCGCCGGCCAGGTTCGCGTCGCCGGCCACCTGCCAGCCGGACAGGTAGATCGCCTTCAGGCCGGCCTTGACCTGCTGCATCGCCTGGTTGCCGGTCAGGGCGCCGAGCGAATTCACGAACGGCTCGGTCGTGATCAGGTTCCACAGCTTCTCGGCACCGCGCCGGGCCAGCGTGTGCTCGACGGCCAGCGAGCCGCGCAGACGGACCACGTCTTCCGCAGTGTAGCCGCGCTTGATGCCGCGCCAGCGGGGGTTTTCGGACCAGTCCTTTTGCAGCTTCTGGGCTTCGAGTTCACGCGAGGACATCGTTGGAATCTCCTTGAAACGAAGGATCGAAGAGAACAAAACCACCCCGGAGCGGCGCCGAGCCGCACCCGAATGCCCGCTACGATAGCGTGGATTGGCGCAATGCAACAGGTATTCGCGCACGATTAGGCGCGGATACTAATCTAGTTTAATCAATTGGTTACGACGACAATTTCACGATACGGCACGCGCTGTTTCAAGGCGAAAAAACGCGTTGGTGCAGCGCAATCAGTGAATTTCGGATCGTGGAACCTTACTTTCGGAGTGCAAAAAAAGGGCTCCCGGCGTGCGCCCGCCGAGGCGTGCCTAGCCTTGCGAGGTCCCGACGTCGCCCGGATCGCCCGGGCCCGCCCCGCCGTCCGGATCGCGAGCGCCAGCGGAATCGACGCCGGGCGAGACCCCGTCCTCGCGCCCCGCCCCGTCCTCGCTTCCCGCCGGGCCGTCCGACGCCCGCCCCTCGCCCAGCAGCCCGCGCGCGGCCGACTCCGGGAGCGACTGCACGTCGCGCAGCTTGCGCTCGATCACCCGCGTGCGAGTCTCGGTGGTGCCGAGCGTCGACGACGCCTGCTCGAGTTGCCGGCGCGCCTTGGCGAGCACGTCGCCGAAGCGGCCGAACTCGGTCTTGACCGCGCCCAGCAGCTGCCACACTTCGCTGGAGCGCTGCTCGACCGCCAGCGTGCGGAATCCCATCTGCAGGCTCGACAGGATCGCCGCGAGCGTGGTCGGCCCGGCGATCACGACGCGATGGACCCGCTGCAGGTCGTCGACGAGCCCCGGACGGCGAACGGCCTCCGCGTACAGCCCCTCGACCGGCAGGAACATCAGCGCGAAATCCGTCGTGTGCGGCGGGCCGACGTACTTGTCGCGGATCGACTTCGCCTCGGCGCGCAGGCGCTGCTCGAGCTGGCGCGACGCGGTCTCGGCGCCCGCCGCGTCGGCGGCTTCGTGCGCGAGCATCAGGCGCTCGTAGTCCTCGCGCGGGAACTTCGCGTCGATCGGCAGCCACACCGGCGTCTCGCCGCCGCGGCCGGGCAGGCGGATCGCGAACTCGACGCGCTCGGCCGATCCCGGGATCGTCGCGACGTTGGTCGCGTACTGCCCGGGCACGAGCATCTGCTCGAGCAGCGCCGCGAGCTGCACCTCGCCCCAGACGCCGCGCGTCTTCACGTTCGTCAGCACGCGCTTGAGGTCGCCGACGTCGGACGCCAGCACCTGCATCTCGCCCAGCCCCTTGTGGACCGCGTCGAGCCGGTCCGACACCAGCCTGAACGACTCGCCCAGGCGCTGCTCGAGCGTCGCGTGCAGCTTCTCGTCGACGGTGCGGCGCATCTCCTCGAGCCTCGCGGCGTTGTCGGTCTGCAGCTCGCGCAGCTTGTTCTCGAGCGTGGCGCGCACCTCCGCGAGACGCTGGTCGTTGGCGCCGGAGAGCTGCGCGAGCGACGCCTGCAGCGTCTCGCCGAATCGCGCGAGCGTCGCGGCGAGCTCCTCGCGCGCGAGCCGCGCGTCTTCCCGCCCGGCCTCGCGGGCGAGCCGCGCCTCCTCGCGCCCGGCCTCGCGCGTACCGCGCGCATCCTCGACGACCGCGTCGCGGATCGCACGCGCGTCGGCCTGCACCGCGTCGCGCAGCGCTGCGAGACGTTGATCGTTGGACTCGGTGAGCCGCGTGAGCTGCTGCGCGAACGCGTCGATCTGCGCGTTCTGCACGCTCGCGATCGTGCCCATCTGCTGCGCGAGCGACTCGCCCAGCCGCGCGACGGACGCCGTGGCCTCGCCCCTGTCCTGGCGCGACTGCGCGGTGAGCTCCTCGCGCAGCGCGCGCGAAGCGTCGGCTGCGGCGCTCGCCTGGCGCGACGCGAACTCCTGCTGCGCCCCCGCCTGCCGTGCGGCGAAGTCCTGCAGCGCCGCGACCTGGCGGTCCGACTGCTCGTGCAGTGCCGACGCGTGACGATCCGACTGCTCGCGCAGTGCCGACGCGTGACGATCCGACTGCTCGCGCAGCGCCAGCTCGTGCCGGTCCGAGAGCTCGCGCAACGCCCCCGCGAGGTCCGGCGGGCGACGCAGCACGAGCACCAGCAGCAGCACGCCGCCCAACAGCAGCAGCGCGACGACGGCGATCAGCAGTGCGTCGCTCAAGCACTCACCCCGGCCGGTTGCGCATCCAGTCGGCCGTACCCTCGAACGACTGCATCAGCCGCCGCGCGAACGCGGGGTCGGTGCCGCAGTCCTCGAGCGCGCGGCGCATGCAGTCGAGCCACTGGTCGCGCTCGCCGGTGGCGATCGGGAACGGCAGGTGGCGCGCGCGCAGCATCGGGTGGCCGAAGCGCTCGATGTAGTGGTTGGGCCCGCCGAGCCAGCCGCACAGGAACCAGAAGAGCTTGTCGCGCGAGCCGTCGAGCGTGTTCGGGTGCAGCGCGCGGATCGGCGCGTATTGCGGCTCGAGGTCCATCAGGTCGTAGAAGCGGTCGACGAGCGCGCGCACCGCGGGCTCGCCGCCGAGGATCTCGAAGGGGGTCGGCCCGGGCGGCGGGGCGTCGGGGTCCGGTGCGGAATCGATCGGATCGGTCATGCGGGATTGCTCGGGTCGGTCATTCGGCGCGAACGCCGGGGTCGTGGTCGAGGCGTCCGATCGGCACGCGGTGACTCACGCCGCGCGCAGCGTCGCCAGCGGCGGGGAGTTCAGCACGCCGCGCAGGCCCAGCCAGCCGGCGCCGATCGCGACCGCCGCGCCTGCCGCGGTGCCCCACAAGAGGCTCGACCAGCGCGGGTCGAAGTCGAACTGGAAGACCTGGCGCGCGAGCACCGCGCCGATCGCGAGCGCGCCGGCGGCCGCGAGCAGGCCCGCGAGCCCGCCCGACAGGCCGAGCTCCCAGGTCTGCGCCCGCGCGAGCTGCGCGCGCGACGCGCCGAGCGCGCGCATCAGCCCCGCCTCGCGCACGCGCTCGTCGCGCGACGCCGCGAGCGCCGTGTACAGCACGACCACGCCGGCCGCGAGCGTGAGCACGAACAGGAACTGCACCGCGAGCACGACCTGGTCGAGCATCGCCTGCACCTGCGCGAGCAGCGCGCTCATGTCGAACACGGTGAGGTTCGGCATCCGCTGCACGAGCGCGCCCTCCAGCGGCGCTCGCCCCTCGGGCTGGTGGTACGCGGTGATGAAGCTGCGCGCGGTGCCGTCGAGCGCCTTCGGCGACAGGATCATGAAGAAGTTGACGCGCATCGAGTCCCAGTCGAGCTTGCGCACGCTGGTCGCGCGCACCACGCGCGTCTCGCCGCCGATCTCGAAGCCGAGCTCGTCGCCGAGCGCCAGCCCGAGCGTGCCGAGGATGCCGGACTCGACCGACGCCTCCATCGAGCCCGGCGCGAACCAGCGCCCGGCGACCACGCGGTTGTGCGCGGGCAGCGCGTCCATGTACGACAGGTTGAACTCGCGATCGACGAGGCGCTGCGCGCGCTCGCTCGCATAGTCCTCGGGGCGCACCTTGCGCCCGTTCACCGAGACGAGCCGGCCGCGCACCATCGGCCAGATCTCGGCACGCCGGATCCCAGCCTGCTCGAGCACCTCGCGCACCGATTCCTGCTGCTCGGGCTGGATGTTGATGACGAAGCGGTTCGGCGCGTCCGGCGGGCTCGCGCGGCGCCAGCCGTCGACGAGGTCGACGCGCGTGACCGTCAGCAGCATCAGCGCCATCAGCCCGACCGCGAGCGCGACGGTCTGGGTGATCGCCGCGGACTCGCGCCGCGACCACGCCGCGAGCGCGAGCCGCAGCGACGCGCCGCCGGCGAACGTCGCGCCCGCGCGCCCGAGCGGCGCGAGCGCGCGCATCAGCGCCCACACCGCGGCGGCGAAGATCGCGGCGCCGCCCGCGAAGCCGCCGATCGCGGTCGCGGCGAGCTGGTGGTCGCCGGCGAAGCCGAAGAGCAGCGCCGCGAACGCGCCCCCGGCCAGCCCGGTCGCGATCCACGGCGAAGCCCCCGCCGCGCCGAGGTCGCGTCGCAGCACGCGGATCGGCGACACGCCCGCGAGCCGCAGGAACGGGAACGCGCCGAAGCCGAACAGCAGCACCGCGCCGGCGGCAATCGCCTGCAGCGCGGGCCACGCGCCAGCCGGCGGCAGCGGCAGCTTGAGCAACGGCGCGAGCACCGCGACCAGTGCGTGGTGCACACCCCAGCCGAGCATCGCGCCCGCCGCACCGCCGGCGAGCGCGATCCAGCCGAGTTCGAGCGCGAGCAGCGCGGCCAGACGGCGCTCGCGCAGGCCGATCGCGCGCAGCACCGCGCAGCCGTCGAGGTGGCGCTCGGCGAAGCGGCGGGCGGCCAGCCCGATCGCGACCGCGGCGATGAGCGCCGACAGCAGCGCGACCAGCGCGAGGAAGCGCTCGGCGCGATCGAGCGTGCTGCGCAGCTCCGGGCGCCCGTTCTCGAGCGACTCCACGCGGATGCCCTGCCCCAGCTGCGGGCGCGCCCAGGCCTCGTAGCGCGCGACCGCGCCGGACTCGCCGGCGACCAGCATCCGGTACGTGACGCGGCTCGCCGGCTGCACCAGGCCGGTGGCGGCGAGGTCGTCGAGGCGGATCATCACGCGCGGCGCGAGGTTCACGAAGTTGGCGCCGCGATCGGGCTCCAGCGTGATCGCGCGCTCGACGGTGAACGTGGATTCGCCCAGTTCCGCGCGCGTGCCGATGCCCGTGCCGAGTTCCTGCACGAGCTGGGCGTCGGCCCACATCACGCCGCGCGGCGGCACCCCGGTGGCGGGCGCGTCGGGCCCGTTGACCTTCTCGGCCACGCGCAGCTGGCCGCGCAGCGGATAGCCGGCGGACACGGCCTTCACCGACGCCAGCCGCGGCCGATCGCCGGCGATCACCATGCTCGGGAAGTTGACGGTCTGCGCGATCGCCAGCCCGTTGGCGCGGGCGGTGGCGAGCCACGCCTCCGGCAGCGGCTGGTCGGACGCGACGACGAGGTCGCCGCCGAGCAGCTGGCGAGCCTCGAGCGACAGCGCCTGGCGCATGCGGTCGACGAAGAAGCCGACGCTGGCGATCGACGCGACCGCGACCACGAGCGCGGCCAGCAGCAGGCGCAATTCGCCGGCGCGCCAGTCGCGCAGCGTGAAGGCGATGGAGAGTCGGAGGGTGTTCACGCGGGCATTATCGGCGATCGGGGCCGGGACACGTCGGCGGCGCCGTCTTGCGTCGCGGTCGGGCGCGGCGTCGCGGCGGCGTCGCACGGGCGAGCGCGCGCGCCTATGATGAGGCGTCACTCCCGCGAAACGCCGCCATGAAGACCCTCACCTGGTACTTCGACTTCATCTCCCCGTACGCCTACCTGCAGAGCACGCGCCTGCCCGAGTTCGCCGCGCACGCGCGCCTGGAGTGCCGGCCGGTGCTCTTCGCGGGGCTGCTGAAGCACTTCGGGCACAAGGGGCCGGCCGAGATCGAGCCCAAGCGGGTCTGGACCTTCGAGCACGTGGCCTGGCTCGCGCACCGCCACGGCATCGCGCTCGCGATGCCGCCGATGCACCCGTTCAACCCGCTGCCGCTGCTGCGGCTGTCGAGCGTGCTCGGCAGCGGCGCGGACGTCGTTCAGCGTCTGTTCCGCTTCGTCTGGGTGGAGGGCGGCCTGCCGACCGACGCCGCGCGCTGGACCGCGCTGCTGGCCGAGCTCGGCACCGATTCCGCAGCGCTCGAAGCGCCCGCCGCCAAGGACGCGGTGCGCGCGAGCACCGACGCCGCGATCGACGCCGGGATCTTCGGCGTGCCGACGTCGGTCGTCGACGGCCAGCGCATCTGGGGCTTCGAGTCGACCGACATGGTGATGGCGCGGCTCGCGGACGACCCGTTCTTCGACGGCGGGGCGATCCGCGCGGCGCGCGCGCTGCCGCAGGGGGTCGCGCGCAAGACCTGAGCGAGCGCCGGGACACCCCGCGCGGCCGACAGGTCACGCCTCGGTTCGGTCCCCGGCGCAAGCGCGCCATTCGCGGCGCGGGCCGGCCCGCCGCCGACTCAGCCGCCCTCGTTGAGCGACGGCTCGCCCATGAGCTCCCTGACGAGCCCCTCGGCGCGCAGCGGCGACATGTGCAGCAGCTCGCCGATCGCGATGTAGTCGTCGGGCAGCGCCGCGTTGTCCCAGCCGCGCTGCGTGTGGCGGGCGATGTTGACCGCGAGCACCACGTTGCGCACCCGCGGCGACGCGGTCTGGCGGTGGTCGGTGAAGTGCGACACGAGCTCGGGCAGGCGCCAGCCGAGCATCAGCGCACGCTGCAGCTCGTGGAACTGAACGTTGAGCACTTCGCGCTGCGCGACCGACGAGCGCAGCGTGGAGTCGGCCCCCTGGCGCTGGACGATCTCCAGGCACAGCTTCGGCGCGTGGCACCACACGAGCATCTCGGCGAAGTCGTGCAGCAGCGCCGCCTCCTGGATCACCTCGGCGTCGGGGTCGCCGCGGTGCACGGCGAAGCCGAGCGCGAAGCGCGCGGCGTCGAAGGCCCGGTCGACGACCTTCTTCAGGCCGTCGAGCGCCGGCGGGACGTCGGCGAGGACGTCCTCGTAGCTGACCAGGTTCTCGAACTGACGGAAGAACGGCGAGATGCCCATCAGCACCAGCGAGCTCATCACCGTCTCGGAGTCGGTGACCACGCGCGCGGAGCGGCGCTGCCCCGCGAACGCGAGCACCTTCAGCGTCATCAGGGGGTCGGTCTGCACGACCGCCGCGATCTCGGCCGGCGCGATGTCGTCCTCGCGCTCGCGCATCTTGGCGACGGCGTCGATGGTCGCCCGCGCGACCGGGATGTCCTGGCGGCGCAGGAAATCGGTCCAGCTTTGCAGGTCTCGGAGCGGCTTGATCAGGAACGGCATGGTTCTCGGGCGGTGCGACCTCTGATGACGGTATCGGCGCGGGCGCACCGGCGCTTGAGACGGGCCGCCGCTGCACCGATGCCCTGCGCGTGCGATAACGCACGCCGCGGGCACATTCGGGCTATTGAAGCACGGACGCGAGCAACTGTCGCGTGTATTCGTGCTGCGGCGCAACGAAGAGCGCCTCGGTCTCGCCCGCCTCGACGACGTGCCCGTCCTTCATCACCAGCACGCGGTGCGCCATCGCGCGGATCACCGCGAGATCGTGCGTAATGAAGAGGTAGCTCAGCCCGTGCCGCCGCTGCAGCTCGGCGAGCAGTTCCAGCACCTGCTGCTGGATCGACACGTCCAGTGCCGAGGTCGGCTCGTCGAGCACGAGCAGCTCGGGCTGCAGCACGACTGCGCGCGCGATGGCGATGCGCTGGCGCTGCCCGCCCGAGAACTCGTGCGGATAGCGGTGCAGCGCGTCCTCGCCCAGCCCGACCTCGTCGAGCACCGCGACCACCGCGTCGCGCCGCCGCGCGTCGTCCAGTTCCGGCCGGTGCAACGCGAGGCCCTCGCCGACGATGCCCTGCACCGTCATGCGCGGCGACAGCGCGTTGAACGGATCCTGGAAGACCACCTGCATGCGCCGGCGCAGCGGCCGCAGCGCGCGCGCGGCGAGCGCGTCGACGCGCCGGCCGTCGAACTCGATCTCGCCGCTCACGCGCGCCTGCGCGAGCCGCAGCAGCGCCATGCCGAGCGTGGTCTTGCCCGAGCCCGACTCGCCGACGATGCCCAGCGTTTCGCCGCGCGCGAGCACGAGGTCCGTGGGGTGGACGGCGTCGAACGCGTGCGTGCCGAACCAGCCCTTGCGCGACAGGTAGCGGCAGCCCAGGCCACGCGTGCGCAGCAGCGCCGGCGCGTCGGCGGGCACCGGCGCGATCGAGCGCCGCGGGCGGCTCTCGACGAGGCGGCGCGTGTAGGCGTCGCGCGGCGCGTCGAACACCTCGGCGGTGGCGCCGAGCTCGAGCAGACGCCCGTTCTGCATCACGCCGACGCGATCGGCGAAGCTGCGCACCAGCGGCAGGTCGTGCGTGATCAGCAGCACGGCCATCCGGAACTCGCGCTGCAGCTCGCGCAGCAGCTCGACGATCTGGCGCTGCACGGTCACGTCGAGCGCGGTGGTGGGCTCGTCGGCGATCAGCAGCTTCGGGCCGCACGCGAGCGCCATCGCGATCATCGCGCGCTGGCGCTGGCCGCCCGAGAGCTGGTGCGGGAAGGCCGCGAAGCGCCGCTCGGGCTCGGGGATGCGCGTGCGCGCCAGCAGCTCGACCGCGCGCCGCGCCGCCTGGGCGCGCGAGAGCCCTTCGTGCAGCTCCAGGGACTCGCAGATCTGATCGCCGATCGGGTACAGCGGGTTGAGCGCGGTCATCGGCTCCTGGAAGATCATCGCGATCTCCTTGCCGCGGATCGCGCGCATCGACGCGTCGCCGCGCCCGGCGAGGTCCTCGCCCGCGAAGACGATGCGCCCGCCGTAGTGCGCGTCGGCGTTCAGCTGCAGCACCGACAGCGCCGTGACCGTCTTGCCCGAGCCCGACTCGCCGACCAGCGCGAAGCGCTCGCCCGGCGACACCGAGAACGACACGTCGTCGACGACGCGCGTGCGCCCGCTCGCGGTCGCGAAGTCGACCGACAGCCGCTCGATCGACAGCAGCGGCGCCGGCGTGGCCTCGGCGCTCACCGACAATCTCCCGCGGAGGTCGCCCGGCCCATCGCCCTACCCCTTTCGCGTGTCGAGCGCATCGCGCAGCGCCTCGCCGACGAAGATCAGCAGCATCAGCGTGCCGACGAGCACCGCGAAGGTCGGCAGCGAGATCCACCACGCGTCCAGGTTCGCCTTGCCCTGCGCGAGCAGCTCGCCCAGGCTCGGCGTCGACGGCGGCACGCCCAGGCCGAGGAAGTCCAGGCTCGTGAGCGCGACGATCGCCGCGCTCATGCGGAACGGCAGGAACGCGATCACCGGCGTGAGCGAGTTCGGCAGCACGTGACGCGTGATGATCAGGCGGTCGGGCAGGCCGAGCGCGCGCGCCGCGGTCACGTACTCGAGCGCGCGGTTGCGCAGGAACTCGGCGCGCACGTAGTCGGACAGCCCCATCCAGCCGAACAGCGACAGGATCGCGAGCAGGATCCAGATCGACGGCTCGAAGATCGACGCGAGGATCAGCAGCAGGTACAGCTCCGGGATGGAGCCCCAGACCTCGATGAGGCGCTGGAACGCGAGGTCGATTCGCCCGCCGAAGTAGCCCTGCACCGCGCCCGCGAGCACACCGATCGCCATGCCGATCGCGGTGAGCGCCAGCCCGAAGAGCACCGAGATGCGAAAGCCGTAGAGCAGGCGCGCGAGCACGTCGCGCCCGCGATCGTCGGTGCCCAGCCAGTTGACCGACGACGGCGGCGCCGGATTCGGGCTGGGCGCGAAGTAGTTGATGGTGTCGAAGCGGTACGCGTTCGGCGGGTACACGGCCCAGTTGCCGGGGCGCGCGAGCTGCGCGCGGATGAAGGGGTCGAGGTAGTCGGTGGGCGTACGGAAATCGCCGCCGAACGCGGTCTCGGGCAGCGTCTCGAAGAGCGGGAAGACGGTGCGTCCCTCGTAGTGCGCGACCAGCGGCCGGTCGTTCGACAGCAGCTCGGCCGCCAGGCTCGCCGCGAACAGCACCGCAAAGATCCACAGGCTGACGAAGCCGCGGCGGTTCGCTCGGAACCGGAGCCACGCGCGGCGCCCCGGCGACAGCGATCTCGCTGCTGCGGCCGCGAGGCGCTCCGGGCGTGCCGTGGCCGCCGCTTCGGGCGTCGTCGGCGGGTCAGCGCGCATCGAACTTCACCCGCGGGTCGACCCACGTATAGCAGACGTCGGTCACGAGCTTGGTGACCAGGCCGATCAGCGAGAACACGTACAGCGAGCCCATCACGACCGGGTAGTCGCGCTTGACCACCGCGTCGTACGACAGCAGCCCGAGGCCGTCGAGCGAGAACAGCGTCTCGATCAGCAGCGAGCCGGTGAAGAACGCGCCGACGAACGCCGCCGGGAACGCGGTGACCAGCGGGATCAGCGCATTGCGGAACACGTGCTTGTAGAACACGCGCCGCTCGGGCAGGCCCTTGGCGCGCGCGGTCAGCACGTACTGCTTGCGGATCTCCTCGAGGAAGGTGTTCTTCGTGAGCATCGTCGTCACCGCGAAGCTGCCGACGATCAGGCACGCGAGCGGCATCGCGAGGTGCCAGAAGTAGTCGAGCACCTTGCCCGCGAGCGACAGGCTGGCGAAGTCGTCCGACACCAGCCCGCGCAGCGGGAACAGCTGCAGGAACGAGCCGCCGCCGAACATCACGAGCAGCGCCACGCCGAGCACGAAGCCGGGGATCGCGTAGCCGACGAGGATCGCGGTGCTCGTGAGGAGGTCGAAGCGCGAGCCGTTCCTCACCGCCTTGGCGATGCCCAGGGGAATCGACACCGCGTACGTGATCAGGAAGCTCCACAGCCCGAGGCTGATCGACACCGGCAGCTTCTCGACGATCAGCGCCCACACGCCCTTGTGGTGGAAGTAGCTGGTGCCGAGGTCGAAGCGTGCGTAGCGCGCGAGCATCTCGGCGAAGCGCTGCGGGGCCGGCTTGTCGAAGCCGTACATCCTGCGGATCTCGGCGAGCTTGTCGGGGTCGACGCCCTGCGCGCCGCGGTACACGCCGCCGGTGACCGCGACCTCGCCGCCGGTGCCGCGCCCGCGCAGCTCCTGCACGAGCTGCTCGACCGGACCGCCGGGCACGAACTGGATGATCGCGAACGACACCAGCAGGATGCCGACGATCGTCGGCACCATGAGCGCGATCCGCTTGAGCACGTAGACGAGCACGTCGTGCGACTCCTTCGCGATCAGCCGGGCTTGCCGGCGGACGGGGCCGCGGACGCGGGCGCGGCCGAGCGCGGGGCCGCAGTCGCCGCGGGCGTGCCCGTCGCCCCCGGCGCGAACCACCACGTCTTCAGCATCCAGCCGTCCGGCCGGTAGTAGAGCGGCAGCGTCGCGGGGTACGCGAGACCGCGGCGGTACGCGACGCGATGCGTCGGCGCGTAGTAGTGCGGCACCAGGTACCAGCCCTGTCGCAGCAGCCGGTCGAGCACGCGCGCACCGGTGACGAGCTCGGCGCGCGTCGCGCTCGCGAGCACGCGCTGCACGACCGCGTCCACGCGCGGGTCGCGGATGCCGGCGAGGTTGTCCGAGCCCTTCTCGTCGGCGGCCGCGCTCGTGAAGCGCTCGACGAGCTCGTTGCCGGGCGTCTGGCTCGCCGAGTACGAGTGCACCATCACGTCGAAGTCGAACTCGTCGGCGCGCTTCTGGTACAGCGCCGGGTCCGAGATGCGCAGCCGCGCGTGGATGCCGAGCTTCTCGAGATTGCGCGCCCACGGCACCGCGACGCGCTCGAGCGCACGCGAGTACGTGAGGATCTCGAACTCGAACGCGCGCCCGGACGCGTCGCGCAGGCGGCCGTCGTCGGCGACGTTCCAGCCCGCCTGCGCGAGCAGCGCCAGCGCCGCGCGCAGGTTCGCGCGCAGCGACCCGGGCGGGTCGGTCGACGCAGGCATCGGCGCGTCGCCTTCGAGTGCGGGGTCGCGCGGCGGGGGCAGCGCGTCGATGAGCGCGCGCTCCTCGGGCCCGGGCGGGCCCTTCGCCTGCATGTCGCTGTTGGTGAAGTAGCTCGGGCTCCTCACGTACTGGCCGTAGAAGACCTGGCGGTTCATCCACTCGAAGTCCATCGCGAGCGCGAGCGCCCGGCGCACGCGCACGTCGCGAAAGAGCGGGCGGCGGGTGTTGAGCACGAAGCCCTGCATGCCCGCCGCGTTCGAGTGGCGGAACTCGCGCTTCACGAGTTCGCCCGAGTCGTACTTTCGCCCCGCGTGCCCGCGCGCCCAGTTCTTCGCCGAGTTCTCGAAGATCCAGTCGAACTCGCCCGCCTTGAAGCCTTCGAGCCGCGCGGTCTCGTCCTTGAAGTACTTGTAGGTGATGCGGTCGAAGTTGAACATCCCGCGACGCGCCGGCAGCTCGCGCGCCCAGTACGACGGATTGCGCCGGTACGTGATCGTGCGGCCCCAGTCGGCCTTCTCGATCAGGTACGGCCCGCTCGCGATCGGCGCGTCCTGCACGACCTGGTCGAACGGGCGGCCCTCGCCCCAGCGGCGCGAGAACACCGGCAGCTGCGCGCCGATGATCATGTGCAGTTCGTGGTTGCGGCGCTTGAACTCGAAGCGCACCGTGCGCTCGTCGACGACGACCACGCGCGCGACGTCGGCGAAGTACTGCCGGTAGCGCGGGTGAGCCTGGCGCGCGGTGAGCGTGTCGAACGAGTGCTTGACGTCGGTGGCGACGACCGGGCTGCCGTCGGAGAAGCGCGCGCGCGGATCGAGCCGGAACGTGATCGACAGCCCGTCGGCGGCGAAGTCCATGTCCTGAGCCAGCAGCCCGTACATCGACAGGGGTTCGTCGTCGCTCGACTCGGCCAGCGTGTCGAACATCAGGCGCTCGATGCCGGCCGCGGGTAGCCCCTTCAGCGTGAAGGGATTGAGCTTGTCGAACGAGCCGAAGCCGTCGAGGTTCAGCGTGCCGCCGCGCGGCGCGGCCGGGTTCACATAGTCGAAGTGCGCGTAGTTCGCCGGGTACTTCGGCTGCGCGCCCCAGGCGAGCGCGTGCGCGGCGTGCAAGGGCGCGCCGTGCGCCGCCGCGAGCAGCGCACCGATCGCGAGCCACTTCGAGTGCGCCGGCGGGAACATGGCGGCCGATTCTATCGGAGGCTCGCCGCGAGCGCCGCGCTCCCGCACTGCAGCACCACGCCGCACCGAATGCGGGCACGATGGCGGCACACCCCGGGGAGGAGACGCCTTGGCCGAACATCGAAAATCCACCCGCCGCGGGCCGGCACTCGTCGCCGCGGCGGTGCTCGCGCTGCCGTCGCTCGCCGCGGCGCTCACCGTCGCGGAGGCCGACTGCCGCGAAGGTGCCGACTTCATCGCGAACGCCGCGCGCTCGCGCGACAACGGGATGTCCGGCGAGGCATTCAAGGATCGCCTCGAGGCCGATCTCGTCGCGATCCGTTCGTTCGCGCCGGCGCTGCGCTGGTTCGCGCGCGACGAGGAAGACGCGCAGCTGCTGCGCGACTGGGTCGATCGGGTCTTCGGCGACAAGCCGACGCCGTCGCGCGTGCACGGCGAGTTCCTCGCGGCCTGCCGCGATGAGATCGTGCTCGCCCGCGCGCGCCGCGACGACGCGGCCCGGGCACGCCCGGCGCCCGATGCGGTCGACGCGGCCCGCGCGCGCCCGGCCCCGGACGCGGGCGGCCCCGCCGCCCGAGCCGAGGACGGGCGCCGTCCCGCCGGACGCGAGCGCCACGCGGATCTGACGGGCGCGGCGGGCGCCCGGGCGGGCGGGCCGTCGGCCCGTGCGAGAATACGCGCCGACCGAAAATTCCCTGGAGCTCCCGCATGGGCTTTCTCGCCGGCAAGCGCATCCTCGTCACCGGGCTGATCTCGAACCGCTCGATCGCCTACGGCATCGCGCGCGCCTGCCACGCACAAGGCGCCGAGCTCGCGTTCACGTACCAGAACGAGCGCTTCGAGGAGCGCGTGCGCGAGATGGCCGCCGAGTTCGGATCGAAGCTCGCGTTCGCGTGCGACGTCGCCGAGGACGCGCAGATCGACGCGCTCTTCACGCAACTGCGCGAGCACTGGGACGGCTTCGACGGGCTGGTCCACGCGATCGCGTTCGCGCCGCGCGAGGCGATCGCCGGCAATTTCCTCGACGGCCTCTCCCGCGAGGCGTTCCGCACCGCGCACGACATCTCGTCGTACAGCTTCGCCGCGCTGGCCAAGGCCGCGCTGCCGATGATGGAAGGGCGCAAGGCGGCGATGCTGACGATGTCGTACCTGGGCGCCGTGCGCATGGTGCCGAGCTACAACACGATGGGGCTGGCCAAGGCGAGCCTGGAGGCGAGCGTGCGCTACCTCGCCGAGGCGCTGGGCCCGCGCGGCATCCGGGTGAACGGGATCTCGGCCGGGCCGATCCGCACGCTCGCGGCCGCGGGCATCAAGGGCTTCCACAAGATCCTGACGATCGTCGAGAACAACGCGCCGCTGAGGCGCAACGTGACGATCGAGGACGTCGGCGGCGTCGCCGCGTTCCTGCTGTCGGACCTGGCCTCGGGCGTCACCGCCGAGATCACGTACGTCGACGGCGGTTTCCACAACGTGATGGGCGGAGCGCCGGGCGGCGTCGAGTAGGCCGCGCGGCCTCGGCGGCCCCCACGCTCGGGAACGGTTCCCGACCCGCCGCGTGAGCGGTCGATCAGGCGCCCTGCGGAACCAGGCGCCCTGCGGAATCAGGCGCCCTGCGGAATCAGGCGCCCTGCGGAATCAGGCGACCGCCGCAGGCGTCGGTTCGGCCGCGTCGGCGACCGCGGGCATCAGCGCCGCGGGCATGCGCCCCGACAGCAGGTACTCGACCAGCTCGCGCACCGGGCGGATCGCCTCCCCGAACGGCACGCTCGACGCGCCCCGGAAGAACAGCCCGCGCGAGAGCTCGCCCTTGACGGCGGCCGCGAGCTGGCTGTCGATGCAGAACTGGCCGAACTTGTTCAGGCCGTCTCGCAGGCCGCACATCGACAGGCACTGAAGCCCGGACGCGCAGCGGTGCGGATTCGACGGCGCCTTCTCGCGCAGGTGCGCCTCGCGCTTGAGGTACTTGTCGAGCCACGGCGTGCGCACCGCGCGCGCGGGCAGGCCCGCGACGCTGACGAACTCGACGATGTCCTCGTCCTTGGCGCCGGCGAGCACGCGCTTGAAGTTCGGGTGCGCGTCGCCCTCCTCGGTGACCGCGAACGCGGTGCCGAGCTGCACCCCCGCGTAGCCCATCGCCATCAGCTCGCGGACGCGCGCGTGATTGTTCACGCCGCCCGCCGCGACCAGCGGGACCTTCTCGGACTCGACGCCGAGGTCGTTGAAGACCTTGTCGACGCCCTCGCGCACCTGCTCGAAGTCGAAGCGCGCATCGGCGAGCTCCTCGATGCGCGTGGCGCCCAGGTGCCCGCCCGCGTAACGCGGATGCTCGATGACGATCGCGTCCGGCAGCCGGTTCTTGCGCAGCCACTTGCGCAGCACGACCGACACGCCGCGCGCGTCGGACAGGATCGGGACCAGCGCCACGTCCGGGAACTCGGCGGTCATCTCGGGCAGGTCCAGCGGCAGCCCCGCGCCCATGACGATCGCGTCGGCCCCCGACTCGCACGCCTGGCGCACCAGCGCCGGGTGCTGATCGACCGCCTTCATCACGTTGACCGCGATCGCGCCGTTGCCGTCGGACTTCTCCTTCGCGAGCCTCACTTCGCGGTCGAGCGCCACCAGATTGACGCGATCGAGCGTCTCGCGCTCGCGCACGCCGCGCGTCTGCTCGAGCAGATCCGGGTGGTGGTGACGCAGGTCGACCGACGCGATCGTCCCCATCGCCCCAGTACGCGCGACCGCCGACGCCAGGCGGTGCGCGGAGACCCCGACGCCCATGCCGCCCTGCACGATCGGCAACAGCCGGTGGTGCCGCAACTTCATGGGGCTCAGCCCCCAGCGGACCAGGTCGTCGAGCAGCGATCGCGTCATGCGTGTCTTTCGTCGGGCCCAGGGGCGGCCGCAGGATTGGGGGGCACCGGATTCGTCGCGCCCAGCCGAACAGGCACGGGGCGGCCGGACCGGCACCCGTGGAAAATCGAAAAATTCTCGCCCGCGGGTCCGGGAGCGTCATTGACATTCATCAATCGAACGCCCCTTGCCGGGGCACGATCGACCGGGATCCGCGGGTCGGGCGCCCGACGGCGCAGTGCCCGCAGCGGCGAGACCGGTGCCGGGCGGCGCCGCCGCGTCAGGGCATCCCCCAGGCGTCGCCCGGCCGGAGGTCTCCGGTCCGGCGGCCGTTCCAGTTCGTGATCGCCGGCTCGAACACCGCGGCGAGCGCCGCCGACGCGTCCTCGTCCAGGTTCACGAAGCGGCGGATCACCGCTCCCATGGCGATCTCCGCCGCACGCGCGGCGCCGTCGTCGATCTTGATCGCCACCCCGAGCCCCGCACCCGGCAGCGCCGCGCAGTACACCCCTTCGGCGCCGACCTTGCAGAAGACCCGGTCGCGCAGGCACTCCATCACGATCGTGTCGAAGCGGCCCTCGCCCGCGACCATCGCCGGGTGCGCCGCAACCGCGCGCCGGATCCGGCGCGCGGCGGCCGCGCGGCCCGGATCGAGCCCTTCGCCGCTGCCGAAGCGGGCGAATCCGCGCGCGAGCCCGCGCAACGGCACCCGGTACGTCGGGATCGAGCAGCCGTCGATGCCGCAGGCGTCGGCGTCGAGCGTCTCGCCGGTCATCGACGCGAGCGCCGCGCGCACCTCCCGCTGCACCGGATGGTTCGCGCCGACGTAGCCGGCGGGATCGACCCCGAGTGCGCACGCCACGCACACGAAACCCGCGTGCTTGCCCGAGCAGTTGTTGTGGAGCGGCCCCGGCGAGCGCCCCGACGCCGCGAGCCGGCGCGACTCCGCCGCGCCGACCGGCCAGTGCGCGCCGCACTCGAGCACGGCCGGCGAGCAGCCGGCGCGCTCGAGCATCGACGCCGCCGCCGCGACGTGGACGTCGTCGCCGGAGTGCGACGCGCACGCGAGCGCGATCTCGGCGTCGGTCAGGCCGAAGCGCTCGGCCGCACCGGACTCGATCAGCGGCAGCGCCTGCAATGCCTTGACGGCAGAGCGCGGGTACACGGCGGCGTCGATGTCGCCGAGCGCGAAGCGCACCGCGCCGGACGCGTCGACGACCGCGACCGCGCCACGGTGACGGCTCTCGAGCGCGCCGCCGCGGGTGACGTCGACCAGGACCGGATTGCTCACGGGCGAGGCGATCGGGCCGGCACGCGGGCGAGGCGGATCGAACGAGGCGAGAGTTCCGGCCGCGCTCAGCGGCCGCCGCCCTCGACGATGCTCGCGAGGTAGCCGAGGCAGCCGATGCACACGGCGCACACCGCGGCCAGGAACAGCGTTCCGACCTGGAAGCCGCCGAACGTGTAGTTGCCGCCCATGCGCACGACGACGGCGAACAGCGCGAGCAGCACTCCGAGCACGCCGGCGGTGCGACCGACCATCTTGTAAAGAGCGCCCATCGATCCTCCCTCGACGCCGTCCGGCGCGTGCGAACCTTATATCATGAGCGCCTCGCGGCGGCAGCGACAAGCCCCCGGCCCGCCGGGCCGGCACGCCGCGTCCAGACCTCTATGGAGCAGATCGCAATGGATCGCAGGAACTTCCTCGCGGCCGGGAGCTCGTTGCCCGCCGCCGCCGCGCTGGGCGTGCACGGCCGGGCCCACGCGCAGCACACGCCGTTCGCGCCCACGCCGGGGCGCTGGCGAACGTTCGAAGTGGTCACGCGCGTCGAACTCGCGCCGGGCCCCGGCGCGGCCGACGTGTGGGTGCCGCTGCCCTCGGTCGACGACGCCTGGCAGCAGACGCTCGGTCACGCGTGGTCGGGCAACGCGACCCGGGTGAGCGTCGCGTCCGACCGCCGATACGGCGCGACGATGGCCCACGCGCGCTTCGACGCGGCGGTCGGCGCGCCGGTCCTCGAGGTGACGAGCCGGTTCCGTGCGCAGGACCGCGCGACCGACTGGGGCCGTCCGCAGCCCGCGACGCTCGACGCCGCGGCGCGCGCGTTCTGGACCGCGCCGACGCAGCTGATGCCCACCGACGGCATCGTCCGCTCGACCGCGCACGAGATCACGCGCGGCCTGCGCGCCGACGTCGACAAGACGCGTGCGATCTACGACTGGATCGTCGCGAACACGTTCCGCGAGCCCAAGGTGCGCGGCTGCGGCACCGGCGACATCCGCGCGATGCTCGAGACCGGCAACTTCGGCGGCAAGTGCGGCGACATCAACGCGCTGTTCGTGGGCCTGAACCGCGCGGCCGGGATCCCGGCGCGCGACGTCTACGGAATCCGCGTCGCGCCGTGCGCGTTCGGCTACAAGGAGCTCGGGGCCGGGCCCGGGATCACGCGGGCGCAGCACTGCCGCGCCGAGGTGTTCCTGCAGGCGAACGGCTGGGTCGCGATGGACCCGGCCGACGTCGGCAAGGTCATGCGCCTGGAGACCGCCGAGTGGATCCGCGACCCGTCGCACCCGCTGGTGGCGCCCGTGAAAGCGCGGCTCTTCGGCGGCTGGGAGGGCAACTGGCTCGCGTACAACGTCGCGCACGACGTCGCGCTGCCGGGCGCGAAGGGCCCGCGCGTGGGATTCTTCATGTACCCGGAAGCCGAGAACGGCGCGGGCCGGTTCGATTCCCTGGACCCCGACGCGTTCCGCTACACGATCACCTCGCGCGAGCTGAGGACGTAGTGCGATCGCCGCTCGCCGCGGGCCGCCGGCCCGCGCGAACGGGGCGCCGGCGCGCGATCGCCGGGATCGCGTGCGGGGCGTTCGCCCCGCTCGGTTCGGCGCGGGCCGCGGGCGAGCCCCTGCAGGCGTGGACGCAGTCGCCGCGCCGGCCGCTCGCGCTGACGACGCTCGACGGCGCCGGCGCGTCGCTCGACGCCTACCGCGGAAAGGTGCTGGTCGCGAACCTGTGGGCGACCTGGTGCGCGCCGTGCCTCGAGGAGATGCCCACGCTCGAGCGCCTGCGCTTCGCGCTCGACGGGCGCGCCGCCGAGGTCGTCGCGATCAGCGTCGGCGACACGCCCGCGCGGGTGAAGCGCTTCCTGGCGCAGCTCCCCGTCGACGTCCCGATCCTGCTCGACCGCGACCGCACCGCGCTCGAGGCGTGGCAGACGCGCGTGCTGCCGACCACCTGCATCCTGGATGCGGCCGGTCGGCCGCGCTGGCGCTACGTCGGAGAGCGCAACTGGGACGATCCCGTCGTGCTGCGCGCGATCGACGCGCTGCTGCCCAGGTGACCGAGGGCACGCCCGCGCTGCGGCTGGCAGGCGTCGGCAAGCGCTTCACCACGTCGCGCGAGCTGCTGCGCGACGTCTCGCTCACGCTCGCGCGCGGCGAGCGCGTCGCGCTGCTCGGCGAGTCGGGCACGGGCAAGTCGACGCTGCTGAACCTCGTCGCCGGGCTCGAGCCGCCGGACGCGGGCGAGATCTTCGTCGACGGCGTCGCGATGCACGCGCTCGGCGCGGACGCCGCGGCGGCGGTGCGGCGGCGCTCGATCGGCTTCGTCTTCCAGGCCTTCCACCTGATCCCTCACCTGAGCGTCGAGCGCAACGTCGCGGTTCCGCTGCTGCTGAACGGCGTGGCACCCGGCGATGCGCTGGGCCGCGCGCGCGGAATGCTCGCGCGCGTCGGGTTGGGCGAGCGCGGCGCGAGCGCGCCGGGCGAGCTCTCGGGCGGCGAGCAGCAGCGCGTCGCGCTCGCGCGGGCGCTGGTGCACCGGCCGGTGCTGCTGCTCGCCGACGAGCCCACCGGCAACCTCGACCCGGGCAGCGCCGCGGTCGCGCTCGCGCTGCTCGACGAGCAGGTGCGTGCGCACGACGCGGCGCTGCTGATCGTCACGCACTCCGAGCAGGCGGCCGCGATCGCCGACCGGCGGCTGCGGCTCGGGGCCGACGGGCTGCGGCCGGCGTGAGCGCGGCCGGCGCGATGCTGCTGCGCTGGCTGTGGGCCGGCCAGTGGCGCTCGTCGCGCGGGCGGACCGCGGTCGCGGTGGTCGCGATCGCGGTCGGCGTCGCGCTCGGGCTCGCGATCCACCTGGTCAACCGCTCCGCGCTCGGCGAGTTCGGCGCCGCGATCGCGGTGGTCAATGGCGAAGCGCAGGCGCAGCTGCGCGCGAGCGCAAGCGGCTTCGACGAGGCGCTGTACGACCGGATCTCGACCGACCCCGACGTGCGCGCCGCGAGCCCGGTCATCGAGACCGACGTGCAGTGGCCGGTGGCGACCCCGGGCGCGCGGCCGATCACGCTGCGCGTCGTCGGCCTGGATCCGATGCGCGCCGCCGAGGTCACGCCGGGCCTGCTGCCGATGCCCGACGGCGAACCCGCGGGCGCGGCGTCGGCGCTCTTCGACGCCGACGCGATCTTCCTGTCGCCGGCGGCGCTCGCCGCCACCGGCGCGCGCGTGGGCGAGCGGGTCCACGTGCGCGCGGGGCTCGCACCCGTGAGCCTGCGCGTCGCCGGCACGGTGCCGGGCGCGGCCGCGGGCCAGCGGATCGCGGTGATGGACATCGGCGCCGCGCAGTGGCGGCTCGGCTGGCTCGGCCGGCTCACGCGCATCGACCTGCGGCTCGCCGACGGCGTGTCGGCGTCGGCGCTCGCGGCTCGACTGGCCCCCGCGCTCCCCGCAGGCGTGGTGTGGCGCGCGCCCGACGCCGCGCAGCAGCGCATGTCGAACCTCTCGCGCGCCTACCGCGTGAACCTGAGCGTGCTCGCGCTGGTTGCGCTGTTCACCGGGGGGTTCCTGGTCTACGCGACGCTGTCGCTCGCGGTGGTGCGCCGGACCCCGGAGCTCGCGCTGCTCGCGGTGCTCGGCGGAACGCGACGGTTCCTCGCGGCCACCGTGCTCGGGCAGGGTGCGGTGCTCGGCGCGGTCGGCGCGGCGCTCGGCACCGGACTGGGCGTCGCGCTCGCGTGGGCCACGCTCACGGTGGTCGGCGGCGACCTCGGTGGCGGATTCTTCCAGGGGTCGTCGCCGGCGCTCGCGGTGGACGCCGCGTCGCTCGCGCTGTTCGGCGGGCTCGGCGTCGCGGTCGGCCTCGCGGCGAGCGCGGCACCGGCCGCGCGGCTGCGAACGCTCGCTCCGGCGCGCGCGCTGAAGGCCGGCGCGGCGGAACTCGTGCTGCGGCGCCGGCACGCGCTCGCGTGGACGCTCGCGCTCGCGGCGGCGGGGGGCGCGCTGCTGCTCGCGCCGCCCGTCGACGGCCTGCCGATCGCGGCGTACCTCGCGATCGCCGCGTGGCTGTTCGCGGGGATCGCGTGCGTGCCGCTGCTCGCGCGGGCGCTCGGCACGGTGCTGGCGCGCGCGGGCGGCGCGTCGAGCGTGCGGACGAGCCGCTCGTCGGGCGCTCGCCCGAACGGCTCGTCGGGCGCGACCGCGGACGGCTCGTCGGGCGCGACCGCGGACGGCTCGTCGGGCGCGACCGCGGACGCGACCGCGGGCGGATTCGCGTGGCGGCACCCGAGCGTGTGGCTCGCGATCGAGCGCATCCGCGGCGCCCCCGGCGCGTCGGCGGCCGCGCTCTCGGGCGTGGTCGCGAGCTTCGCGCTCGCGAGCGCGATGGCGGTCATGGTCCACAGCTTTCGCGACTCGGTCGCGAACTGGCTCGACACGGTGCTGCCGGCGGACCTGTACACGCGCACGCCGCCGGGCGGCGCGCGCGGCGCGCTGGACCCCGCGCTGCAGCGCACGGTCTCGTCGGTGCCCGGCGTGGCGCGCAGCGAATTCCTGCGCGTGGTCGAGCTCTCGCTCGACGCCCACCGTCCGCCGGTGGCGCTGCTCGTGCGCCCGCTGGCGCCCGGACGCGAATCGCGCCAGATGCCGCTGACCGGCGAGCTGCTCGCCGCGCCGCCGGACGCGGTGCCGATCTACGCGAGCGAGGCGATGGTCGATCTCTACGGTTTCGCGCGCGGGCGCAGCGTCGCCCTGCCCTTCGCGCCCGGCACCGCATTCTTCGTCGCCGGCGTGTGGCGAGACTACGCGCGCCAGCACGGCGCGATCGTGATCGGCGAGCGCGACTACCGTCGCCTGACCGGCGACGACAGCGCGAACGAGGTCGCGCTCTGGCTCGCGCCCGGCGCGGACGAAGCGCACGTGCTCGCGGCGCTGCGCGCGTCGGCACCGGCGCTCGCGTCGCTGGAACTGCGCAGCGCGCGCGAGATCCGCACGCTGTCGCTGCGCATCTTCGACCGCAGCTTCGCCCTCACGTACGCGCTCGAGGCGATCGCGATCGTCGTGGGCCTGTTCGGCGTGGCGTCGACGTACGCCGGCGAGGCGCTGGCCCGCGCACGCGAGTTCGGCATGCTGCGCCACCTGGGCGTCACGCGGCGCGAGATCGTGGCCCTGTTCGCGATCGAGTCGGGCGCGCTGATCGCGGCCGGCGTCGCGTGGGGCGCGTGCATCGGCGCCGCGATCGCGATGGTGCTCGTGCACCGCGTGAATCCGCAGTCGTTCCACTGGACGATGGACGTCGCGTGGCCCTGGGGGCTGCTGGGTGCGAGCGCCGCCGCGCTGGTGCTGCTGGGCGTGACGGCGGCGGTGCTCGCGAGCCGCTCGGCGACCGGCGCGTCGCCGGTCCTCGCGGTGAGGCAGGACTGGTGAATCGCAGGCAGTGGCTGCGGGCGATGCCGGGCGCGTTCGTCGGCGCGGGTGCGATCGTCGGCGCATCGGACGCACCGGGTGCGCGGGACGAACCGGACGTGCGCGACGCGCGGGCCTCGCGCAGCGGCATCGTGCAATATCCGGCCCTCGGGCCGGGTCGCCCGCTGGTGTTTCCGCGCGACTTCGGCGCCCACCCCGAGGTCCGCACCGAGTGGTGGTACCTCACCGGCTGGCTCGACGACGGGCGCGAGGCATTCGGCGTGCAGGTCACGTTCTTCCGCACGCGCACCGCGCACGACGAGCGCGACCCGAGCCGCTTCGCGCCGAAGCAGTTGCTGTTCGCACACGCCGCGCTCGCGCTGCCCGGCGAGCGGCGCCTGCGCCACGACCAGCGTGCGGCACGCGCGGGCTTCGCGAACGCGCGCTTCGACGAGCGCGACACCGACGTGCGCGTGCTCGAGTGGCGCCTCGCGCGCGGCCCCGACGATCGTTACCGCGCGGAGATCGTCGCGCGCGACTTCCGCCTCGCGCTCGCGTTCACGCCGCCCGGCCCGCCGGTGCCGCAGGGCGACGGCGGCTATTCGCGCAAGGGCCCGCGCCCGGAGCAGGCGAGCGAGTACTACAGCCGCCCGCAACTGCGCGTCTCGGGCACGGTCGCGCGCTCGCGCGACGCCGCGCAGGCGCGCCCGGTCACCGGGCTCGCGTGGCTGGACCACGAGTGGTCCAGCGAGATCCTCGACGCGGACGCCGTCGGCTGGGACTGGACCGGACTGAACTTCGACGACGGCTCGGCGCTGATGGCGTTCCGCATCCGCGGCCGCGACGGCGGCACGGTGTGGTCGCACGCGCGCTGGGCGGGCGACCCGACCCGCGACGCGCCCCCGCGATTCGAGGCGCTGCGCGAGTGGCGCTCGCCGCGCACCGGGGCGCGCTATCCGTGCGCGATGCGGCTGTCGGTCGGGAAACGCACGTTCGAGCTCGCGCCGCTGTTCGACGACCAGGAACTCGACGCGCGCGCGAGCACGGGGACGGTGTACTGGGAGGGGGCGGTGCGCGTGCTCGAGGGCGGGCGGCCGGTCGGGCGCGGATATCTGGAGCTGACCGGGTACGCTGGAGCGGTCAGGCTGTGACGAGACATGGCGGGACACGAGACGTTCGTCGCCGCGCCGGTGAACGGTGAAGGTCGGTGCACGGGAAACCGGCTGCTTCCCCGCACTGAATGACCCAGGCTGGCAGAACTGGCCCCGGCCAAGCACACGCGGAGTAGACTCGTGCGCATGAACGCGCGAATCGACCACCTGCTCGCCGAAGCCTTGGACCTGCCCACGGACGAACGTGCCGCATTGGTGCTGGCGCTGCTCGACAGTCTGGAAGGCAGCCCTGAAGCCTCGATTTCGAAAGCGTGGCGCGAGGAGGTCCGCCGTCGCAGGCAGTCCCTGAAAGACGGGTCATCGGCGGCGACGCCGTGGGCGGATGCTCGAGGACGACTGAGCGCCTTGTGAGTCGCTTTTCGATCGTTCTTCTGCCTGAGGCGGAGGCGGAAGTCCGCGAAGCCTTTCTCTGGTACCTGGAACGCAGCACGGTGGCCGCGAGGGAGTTTCGCGCCGAAGCGCTCGAAGCGATCGACGGCCTGGCGAAGTCGGCCCACACCTGGCCAATCGACGAAGATGGCGTGCGGCACCTGGTATTGCGTCGCTTTCCATTCACCGTGGTGTACGAATTGGACAATGATCGCGTAACCATCCTGGCGCTCGCGCATCATCGTCGAAGGCCTGGATATTGGCGGCACGCGTGACGGGCGCCTCCGTCGCCGGGATTCCTCGTCATCCCCGCGCCGCGGGCAGCCTCCCCAGCAGCGCCGCCGCCACCCCGCACCCCGCCGCCGACGCCAGCCCCACCGCCCAGTACCCCATGCCCGCGTACAGCGGCGCCGACACGAGCGTGTACAGGCTCACCCCGAGGTACGTCGACCCGCCCAGCAGCGCCGTCACCACGCCGCGCAACTCCGGGATCTGCTCGGTCGCCAGCGTCGTGATCGACGTGAAGAACGCCCCCTGCACGACGCCCCACGCGAGGATCCCGGCGGCCATCGCCCACGGCCAGCGCGCGAGCCACGGCAGCACCGGCAGCCAGCACGCGAGGACGACGAGCGCCGCGACACCGGTGCGCCTGCGGCCCCAGCGATCGACGCGGTGCGCGTTCACGCTCGTGATCGCGAGCCCCGCGCCGTACGCGGCGAGCGCAAGGCCCGCGAGCGACGCGTCGAGCCCGCCGACGCGGCGCATCTCGGCAGCGGCGAACGCGAGCACCGCGTAGAACGCGCCCATGTCGAGCAGGTTCGCCGCGAGCACGAGCAGCGTCGGGCGGTCCGACAGCACGCGCACGAGGCTGGCAGCGACGCCGTCCGTGCCGCTCGCGTCCTCGTGCGCCCCCGGTGGCGGACGCGGCACGACGCGCAGCGCCAGCGCGATCGCGAGCGCGCACGCGGACAAGAGCCCGAACGCCGCGCGCCAGCCCGCGAACTGCGTGACCGCGGACATCAGCGGCACCATCGCGAGGATCGCGAGCGACCAGCCGGTGACGATGCGCCCCATCACCCGTGCGCGCTGCTCGGGCGGCGCGAGGTCGGCCGCGTACGCGTAGGTCGCCGGCAGCACCGCACCGGGTGGCGCTGCCGGCGATCACGGCGAGCGCGAGCAGCATCGTCGAAGCGCCGATCGGGCACCGCCACGATCCACGCCACCGCGTAGCACGACCAGCCCCGCGGCGATCACGCTCGCATCGGCGTGCGCGGCGTCGGGCGGCGAGCCCGACGACCGGGGCGACGAGCGCAAGCGCCAGGCCGAAGACACCCTCGGCACGATCGCGGCACGCGCGACCGGCACGTCGAACCCCGCCGCGATGTCGGGCAGCAGCGCGGAGAACGCGAACACCGTCGCCCCCACGGTCATGACGCCCAGCATCAGCGTCGCGACAAGCTCGGGGTACGGTCGGGACGGGACGTGCATCGTGGACGGCGGCCGAGGCGAGGGTGGGCGGGCGGCCCCGCGCGATCGAGGTCGAGCGCCAGGCATTCTATTCGTACAATGCGCGCAACGACGGAGACCGCCCCCCATGATCGACCGCAACAAGCTCGGCGCGAGCGCGCTCGAAGTGCCGCGCATCTGCTTCGGCACGATGACCTTCGCCGCGCAGAACGACGAGCGCGAGGCGCACGCGCTGCTGGACTGCGCGTTCGAGCGCGGCGTCGACTTCGTCGACACCGCCGAGGTGTACCCGCTGCCGGTCCAGGCCGACACGTACGGGCGCACCGAGGAGATCGTCGGCGCGTGGCTGAAGACGCGCGCTCGCGATCGCGTGATCGTCGCGACCAAGGTCGCGGGCCCGGGGCGCGGCATGGACTGGCCGCGCACCGGCGCACGCGCCGGGCTCGCGGCGCTCTCGAAGCGCGACGTGGTGCTCGCGTGCGAGGGCAGCCTGAAGCGACTGGGCACCGACTACATCGATCTCTATCAGGTGCACTGGCCGGCGCGCAACGTGCCGCTGTTCGGCGCCGGCGCGTTCGACCCCGCGAACGAGCGCGAGAGCGCGTCGGTGCACGAGCAGCTCGAGGCGATGGACCAGCTCGTGCGCGACGGCAAGGTGCGCCACGTCGGCGTCTCCAACGAGACCGCGTGGGGCCTCGTCGAGCACACGCGCATCGCGCGCCGCTACGGCCTGCCGCGCATCGCGTCCACGCAGAACATCTACAACCTGATGTCGCGCGAGTACGAGCAGGCCGCGGCCGAAGCCGGCTTTCGCGAGCGCGTCGGCCTGCTCGTGTACAGCCCGCTCGCGTTCGGCTACCTCACCGGCAAGTACCGCGGCGGCGCGCGGCCCGAGGGATCGCGCATCGCACGCTACGGCGAGCGCTGGCCGCGCTACACGAAGCCGGCGATGACCGAGGCGGTCGAGCGCTATTGCGCGATCGCACAGCGCCACGGGCTCACGCCGACGCAGCTCGCGCTCTCGTTCGTGTACCACCGCGCGTGCGTCGCGAGCACGATCATCGGCGCGACGACGCTCGCGCAGCTGAACGAGTGCCTCGACGCGTGGGACGTCAGGCTGCCGGCGCAGGCGCTCGCCGAGATCGACGCGGTGCACGCGGCGCTGCCGAACCCGGCGCCTTAGCCGGGCGGCGGGTGCGCGGCTTCGGGGCCGCGGCCGGCTCGGCGTGCACGGTCACGTCGATCACCTCGACCACGTCGACGACGTCGTCCGCGGACGCCCGCTTCGCCGGACGGCGCGCGCGCGCGGTTCCGGCGTCACGCATCGCCCCCGCGTCACGCACCGCTCCTTCGTCGCGCGCCGCCGTTTCGCCCGCGTCGCGCGAAGGCCTCGGCGCCGGGGAATCGACGAAGCGCCACAAGCCCAGCCGCGCGAGCCAGAACTCCGCGGTGCGGGTCGCGTCTGCGTGGACCTGCGGTGGCAGCCGCCGGACCAGGAACGGCAGCCCCACGCCGAGCAGCATCGCGTCGTCGACCCACCCGATCACGGGCAGGTCCGGCACGAGGTCGACCGGGCTGATCACGTACGCGAGCGCGGCGGCGCTCGCGAGCTTGAGCGCCATCGGCGTGCCCGGATGGCGCATCGCGAAGAAGAGGATCAGCGCTTCGCGCCCGGCGTGGCGCACCAGGCGACGGATCTTCAGCAGCCACATCGTGCGGCCTCCTCCAGTGCGAGCGGCCCGCGGGCCGCCGAGCTCGGCATGTCAGCGCACCAGCTGGTTGATCTCGATGATCGGCAGCAGCACCGCGAGCACGATCAGCAGCACCACGCCGCCCATGATCAGGATCAGCAGCGGCTCGAGCACGCTCGTGAGCGTGAGCGCGCGCCGCTCGGTCTCGGCCGACAGCGTCGACGCGGTGCGCTCGAGCATCTCCGACAGGTTGCCGGTGGCCTCGCCGCTCGCGATCATGTGCACGACCATCGGCGGGAACTGGCGCCCGGCGGCGAGCGCGCGCGACAGCGGCGCGCCTTCTCGCACCCGCGAGATCGCGTCGGTCACGTTCGCACGAAGCGCGTCGTTCGACAGCGTCTGCGCGCCCGCCTCGAGCGCCTTGATCAGCGGCACGCCGCTGGCCGCGAGGATGCCCAGCGTGGACGTGAAGCGCGCGGTGTTCATCCCGCGGATCAGTCGGCCGAACAGCGGCAGCTCGAGCATCCGCTCGTGCCACGCGAGCCTGAAGCTCGGCGAACGCAGCGCGGCGCGAAAGCCGAACACCACCGCGAGCACGCCCCCCAGCATCCACCAGCCGTACGCACGGATGAAGTCCGACAGCGCGATCAGCCCGGACGTGAGGAACGGCAGCTTCTGGCGCGTCTGCGCGAACACCCCGATCACCTGCGGCACCACGTACGTGAGCAGCGCCGTGATCACGCCGATCGCGACCAGGGTCACGATCGCGGGGTACGTGAACGCGAGCATGATCCGCTGCGTGAGCGCGGTGCGCGACTCGACGTAGTCGGCGAGCCGGTTCATCACCGCGGCGAGGTCGCCCGACTGCTCGCCGGCGGACACCAGCGCGCGGTAGACCTCGGGGAAGTCGCGCGGGTAGCGCGACAGCGCCTGCGCGAAGGTCTGCCCGGCGACGACCTCGCTGCGCACCGCCGCGAGCCGCTCGCGCGTGGACGGTCGGTCGGCCTGCTCGATCACCGCGCCCAGCGCCTGCTCCAGCGGCAGGCGCGCGGCGAGCAGGCTCGCGAGCTGGCGCGTGGCCAGCGTGAGCTCGGAGGTGCGGATGCGCCCGCCGAGCACGTCGCGCGAGCCCGCGCCGGCGGCCGTCGCGACCGCCGCGACCTCGAGCGGCACCAGGCCGCGTTCGCGCAGCAGCGAGCGCGCGTGCCGGGGGCTGTCGGCGTCGAGGACGCCCTTCTCGATCAGGCCGGCGGCGGTCGACGCCTCGAATCGGTACGCGGACATGCGGTGCGGTCGGCCGCGAGGCGCGCGTCAGTCGCGCGTGACGCGGATGACCTCGTCGAGCGAGGTCACGCCGGAGTGGACCCAGCGCTGTCCGTCGTCGCGCATGTTCGACATGCCGTTGGCGACGGCGGCCGCGCGGATGTCGGCCTCGGACGCGCTGCGGTGGATCAGCGCACGGATCGCGTCGTCGATCGGCAGCAGTTCGTAGACGCCGGTTCGCCCCTGGAAGCCGGTACGGTTGCACGACAGGCAGCCGACCGCGCGCCACCCCTTGGAGATCGGGTCGGGCGCGCGGCACTGCGGGCACAGCTTCCTCACCAGCCGCTGCGCGACCACGCCCAGCATGCTCGAGGACAGCAGGAACGGCTCCACGCCCATGTCGATCAGGCGCGTGATCGCGGACACCGCGTCGTTCGTGTGCAGCGTCGCGAGCACCAGGTGGCCGGTGAGCGACGCCTGCACGGCGATCTGCGCGGTCTCGAGGTCGCGGATCTCGCCGATCATGATGACGTCGGGGTCCTGGCGCAGGATCGAGCGCAGCGCCTTGCCGAAGGTCATGTCGATCTTGGCGTTGACCTGCGTCTGGCCGATGCCGTCGAGGTCGTACTCGATCGGGTCCTCGACGGTGAGGATGTTCGTCGTGGTGGCGTCCAGGCGCCCGAGCGCCGCGTACAGCGTGGTGGTCTTGCCCGAGCCCGTGGGGCCGGTGACGAGCACGATGCCGTGCGGCTGGTGCACGAGCTTGTCGAACGCGCCCAGCGTGCCCTCGGCCATGCCGAGCTTGGCGAGGTCCAGGCGGCCGGCTTCCTTGTCCAGCAGCCTCAGCACCGCGCGCTCGCCGTGGCCGGTGGGCAGCGTGGACACGCGCACGTCGATGGGCTTGCCGCCGATGCGCAGCGCGATGCGCCCGTCCTGCGGCAGGCGCTTCTCGGCGATGTCGAGCTGCGCGAGGATCTTGATGCGCGAGATCAGCGCCGCGTGCAGCTCGCGGCGCGGGCGCACCACGTCGCGCAGCGTGCCGTCGACGCGAAAGCGCACCACCGAGTACGTCTCGAACGCCTCGATGTGGATGTCGGAGGCGCCGTCGCGGCTCGCCTGCGTGAGCAGCGCGTTGATCATGCGGATGATCGGCGCGTCGTCCTCGGTCTCGAGGAGGTCCTCGATCTTGGGCAGGTCCTGCATCAGCCGGGAGAGGTCGAGGTCGCTCTCGACCTCGTCGACCACCGCGGCCGCCGACCCTTCCTGCTGCGCGTACGCCCGCGAGATCGCGGCGGCCAGTTCGGGCTCGGGCTTGCGCACCGTGACCAGCCGGTACGGCAGGATGCGCGAGAGCTCGGCGAGCGCCTGCACCGGCGTGCGCTCGCCGATCCAGACTTCCATCGCGTCGCCGGACTGGCCGGTCACCAGCACCTGGTGGGTGCGGGCGAAACCGTACGGGACGTAGCGGGCCGGAGAGACGCTGGCCATCGGGGCGGGCCTCGACGCGCGCTCAGTTCATCGGCCGCGAAGCGCCGCCGCCGGCGGGCGCCGCGGGGCGGCCCGGCTCGACCTGCGGCGCGCGCAGCGGAACGACCACTTCGTTCGGCGCGGTCTGGATCGCGCTCGGGCGCGACTCGTCGACCTGCGCGGGCCGGCGCGAGGCGCGATCCACGTCGGGCGCGAGGCTCGCAGGCCCCGGCGCGCGCGGGCGCACCGGCGCGCCGTCGGAGCCGCCCGGCACGCGTCCGCCCTTGCCGTCGCCCGGGGGCGCCGACATCGGCGGAAGCTCGGAAGGCGGGAACTCGGGCAGCACCCAGCTCTTCGGGAAGCGCGTGTCGCCCTGCAGCTGGCGCATGAAGTCGTAGCGGTCGGCGCTCACCTGGTGGGAGTCGTCGCCGCTGCGCAGCACCACCGGGCGCAGGAACACCATCAGGTTCGTCTTCACACGGTGACGCGAGTCGTAGCGGAAGAGCTGGCCGAGCGCGGGGATGTCGCCCAGGAGCGGAACCTTGTTCTCGCCGCCCTCGAGCCGCTCCTCGATCAGCCCGCCGAGCACGACCACCTGCCCGTCGTCGACGAGCACGTTCGACTCGATCGCGCGCCGGTTGGTGATCAGGCCCTGCGCGGTCTGCGAGTTCACGCTCGAGACCTCCTGGAAGATCTGCAGCCGGATCGTTCCGCCCTCGGAGACCTGCGGGCGCACGCGCAACGTGGTGCCGACGTCGCGCCGCTCGATCGTCTGGAACGGGTTCACCGAGCCGCCGACCGAGCCGGTGTTCGTGAACTGCCCGGTGATGAACGGGACGTTCTGGCCGATGATGATGCGCGCTTCCTCGTTGTCGAGCGTGAGCAGGTTCGGGGTGGCGAGGATGTTCGTGCTCGACTGGGTCTCGAGCGCGCGCGCGAGCGCCCCGAGGTTGATGATCGACGTGGTCTGGCCGGCGATCGTGATCGGCGTGGAGCCGCGGATGATGCCGATGTTCAGGCCCTGGCCCGCCGACAGCGGGTTGGCCGCGACGTCGAGGATGTTGCCGCCGGCCCCGCGCGCGGGCAGGTTCGTGCCGCCGATCATCGACGTGCGGCCGTCCTGCGGCGCGTTCAGGAACTGCCACTGCACGCCCCACTCGGCCGCCTTGTCCGAGCTCACCTCGACGATCAGCGACTCGATGAAGACCTGCGCGCGGCGCGCGTCGAGCTTGTCGATCACGTTGCGCAGGTTGCGGTACACCGGCTCGGGCGCGGTGATGATCAGCGAGTTCGTCGAGGGGTCGGCCGCGATGATCGCGCCGCCGGCAGTGAACGTCGTGGGGCCGGTCGTCGAGCCGGTGGTCGAGCCGGCGAGCGGCGTCGTGGCCTGCGTCGACGTGGCCGATCCGGTGAGACCCGGCGCCCCGGTGGACGTGCCGGTCATGCCCGTCGCGAGCGACGCCTGCTGGGTGGCGAACGCGCCCATGCCGGCCATTCCGCTGGCGGAGCCGAGGGCGCCGCCCGCCAGGCCGGAGGCGTCTCCGGCGAGCACGCCGCGCAGCACCTGGGCCAGGCGCACGGCCTCCGCATTGCGCAGGTAGACGACGTTGATGTTGCCGGGCTGGCTGCTGGGCTGGTCGAGCCGCGCGATCAGCGTCTTGGCGAGGTTCACCTTCGCGAGGCTGGTCGCGCGCACCAGCACGGAGTTGGTGCGCGGATCCGACAGCACGATGACGCGCTGGCCGGGATCGACCTGCGCGCCCTGCCCCGCGCGTGCGCCGTCGTCGATGAGCCTCGAGACCGCGAGCGCGATGTCGTTGGCGATCGCGTGGCGGATCGGCACCACCTCGACCTCGTTCGACGACGGGCTGTCGAGCGTGGCGATGATGCGCGCGAGCCGCTGCAGGTTGGCCGCGTAGTCGGTGATCACCAGCGAGTTGTTGCTCGGGTACGCGGTGATCGTGTTGTTGGCCGTGATCAGCGGGCGCAGCACCGGCACGATGTTGCTCGCCGACTCGTACTGCAGCCGGAAGATCTGCGTGACGACCTGGTCGCCGCTCCTCTCGACGTTGCGCCCGACCGCGACCGGGCCCGACTGCAGCTTGGCGTCGGCCTCGGGCACCACGCGCGAGATGTCGCCGTTGTCGACGATCGTGAAGCCCTGCACCCGCAGCGAGCCCTCGAGCAGCTGCATCGCCTGCGCCCGCGACACCGGCCGCGGCGTCTCGAGCGTGATCTTGCCGCGCACGCGCGGGTCGATCAGGAAGGTGCGGTTCATCAGGTGGCCGAACGCGCCGATGACGGAGTCGATCTCGGCGTCCTTGAAGTTCAGCGTGATCTGGTCCGGCGAGCCGGGTCGCGCCGGCGCGCCCGCGGGCGATGCCGCAGTGCCGGCAGTGCCGGCGGTGCCGGCGGTCCCGGCCGCACCCGGCGCGCCGGCCGGCACCGACTGCGGCTGCGCCCCGACGAGCGCCGGCTTGGGCCCGCGCGCCGCAGCCGTGACCCAGGCCGCGCCGAGCAGCGAAACGATCAGGGCCACGCGAACCCACCGCACGGCGGCGGCGGTTCGCCCGCCCGACTCACCTCGCTGGTTTCCCACCTTACCCTCCGATCCTGATCACGGTCCGTTCGCCCTCGCGGCGGCCGATCAGTGCGAGCAACGACTGCAATTGCGGACGCTGGGGTCCGTCGGCCCAGGCCTGCGCATTGAAGCTCAGGCCGGTGCGCGCGGTGAAGCGACCGCTGCCCTGCAGCTGCAGGGCGCCTCCCAGTGTCGCCAGCGAAAGCGCGAGCACGCCGCCGGATCCGACGACGTCGATCCGATAGCTGCCGAGCGGTCGGACCTGTGTCATCGCCGACGCGGTGTCGCGCAACTCGATGCTGGCCCGACCTTCCGGCACGCCGTCCCGGAACGCGAGCGCATCCCAACGCAAGGAGACTGAAGCCACGGGCCGAATTGTATTCCAGGGGGACCCCAACCGAGACAGGTCGATGTCGGGAAGGTCCAGCGCGCCGGCGCCCACGCGCAATTCCGACAAGGATCCGCTGATCGGGATCGCCGCCGGCGAGCCGTCGAACGACAGGCTCGCCTGCGCCAGCCCGAGGACGAGCGGCAACGCCTGCAGCCGCCAGCGCACGCGCGAGGGCAACGCCATGCCGGCCCCCGCCGGGCCCGCGTCGTCGGCGGTCACGTCCTGCAGCACCAGGCGCCCGGCGCCGTGCCAGATCGAGCCCTCGGCCTCCGCCAGGCGCACGCGGCCGCGCGTGGCGCGCTCGAGAGCGAGGTCGGCGAACGACGCCGGCGCGAAAGCGACCGCGCTCGCGGCCGCGGCGAGCACGCCGGCGAGCAGCACGACGATCCAGCGCGCGATGCCGCGCCCTTCGCCGCGTCCGCGATCCCGGGCGGCGTTCAACGCTTCTCGCGCTTGGGCGCTTCGAGCACGAGGCGCACGCTGACGATGCCGGGCGCCGGCTCGCGGGTGATCGCGACGTCGACGACGCGCATGCGCGTCTCGCGCAGCGTCGTGTCGAGCCAGGTCAGCCACGCCGCCTGCGACGCCCCCTGGAAGCGCAGGTCGAAGAGCTCGCCGTTGGGCTCGAGCGACTTCAGGTTCGGCGTCAGCCCCGCGCTGCGGATCGACTGCTCGAGCGCGGTCCGTTGCGCCTGCGGCGACTCCGCGCTGCGCGGCACCGCGGTGAGCGCGCGCGCCTCCGCGGCCAGGCCGATCATCTGCGCGAGCTGCCCGCGCAGAACGGGCAGTTCGCGCTCGAGCGCCTGCCGCCCCTTCCACGCCGGCTCGAACAGGCCGAGATAGAGGATCGCGAGGACGACGATCGTCGCGGCGGCGGCCACGCCGCGGCGTTCGCGCGCGGCCATCGCGCGCCAGGTCTGCAGCAGCTTCTCGATCATGATTGCAGGCTCACGACGGCGGTCGCGTCGCCCTCGCCCTCGAACTGCAGCTTCAGGCCCTTCTGCTGGCAGGCCGCGCGCAGCGACTCGCGCGCGGCCGGCCCTTCGAAGAACGCGGCCCGGAATCGCGCCTTCAGGCGGCCGTCGCGGTATTCGAGCGCGGCCAGCGCGTCGGTGGCGCGCGGCCCGAGCGCGGACGCGAACTTCGACACCAGCGGCATGAAGTCCTCGGGACCGCTGCTGCCCGCGTTCAGGCGCAGGTCGGCGACCTGGCGCTGCATCTGCAGCACGGGGTCGACGACGACCTGCGCGTTCGGGAACGCCTGCCGGAACGTCGTCTCCATGTCCCTGCGCAGTTGCGCGCGCTCGGCCGCGAGCCGGCCCCAGTGCAGGTTCAGCCCGACCAGGAACGCGAGCACGCTCGCAGCGACCAGCGCCGCCGGCAGGCGCCAGGCGAGCCAGTCGACCGAGCTGAACCAGCGCGAGCCCGCACTGCCCTGGCGGGCCGCGAGCAGGTCGATCGGGGCGGGCTGCGGCACCGGCAGTCCCTGCAGCGGGATCGGCATGCCCAGCCGCTGCGCGGCACGCTCGACGCTGTCCTTCCAGCCCGGATCCTCGGCGTACGCCGACACCGCCGTGGGCCGGCCGGCCGACAGCGCCGCGGCCTCGAGCGCCGCGGCGAGCGACTCGACCCGGGACTCGTCGTCCTTGGCGCCCGACCAGCCGAAGCCTTCGAGCTCGCCGGTGCGCACGGCGATCGCGTCGTGCACGCACGCGACCGACCACTTGCCCATCTCGGCGGGCAGCACGAGCTGCGCGGGCCAAGCCGCGTTCACGCGCATGCCGCGGCGCTCGAACGCGCCGACGACGAACTCGAGCCACGCGCGGTCGAGCACCGCGACCAGCCGCTCGTCCTGGCCCACGCGCGGGCCGAGCGCGAACGCGCAGCTCTGGACGTCCTGCAGCAGCGACTCCTCGACGAGGTTGGGCAGCGCGCGCGCCAGGCGGGCACCCGACAGCGGCGGCACCTTGACCGGCATCAGCGTGACGTCGCGCGCGTCGAAGATCAGCGTCACCGACTTCATCGCCGGCATCGCCTCCAGGCTGGTGCGCGCCCAGCGATGCGACTTCCCGCCCTCGGCCGCCTGCACCATCGCGACCATCGTCGGCTCGTTGACGAGCGCGCGCTCGCCGACGCTTCGCGGAGGCACCCAGACCGCGGCGCTGCGCTTCACTAGTATCGTTGCTGCCATATGATCTCGACGCGGTCGGTGCTGCGCTCCAGGAGGGTCTCGGTGGACGCCTCGACGCGGTCGAAGCGTACCATTCCGCGCACCAGGAAATAGTTCGATCCGACCGCGAGCAGGTTCGGCGCGAGCACCGGCTGGCCGTCGATCTGCATCGAAGCGTCGTTCAGGTCGCGGAAGAACGTGCGCTCGCGGCGCGCGACGAAGCGCCGCGCCCCGGCCAGGTCGAGCTGCGGGATGACGGCCGAGACCACTTCCGGGGCCGCGGTGTTGATGTTCACGAGCGTGGGCCGCGGCAGGACGATCGTGAACGGCGCGAGCGCCTCCACCATCGCCGGCTCCACGCCGGGAATCGTGACGAGGTCGGCGAGCCGCACCAGCGGCAGGTCGGTCGCGGGCACCGTGTTGCCGTTCACCGTGCGCGGCGTGCTGCGCAGCATTCGCGCGACGATCACGTCGACGACGCTCTCGGGCACGCCCACCGACCCGGCGAGACGGCGGAATGCCACCACGTGCGCCGGCGACGGCATCCCGTTCTGGACCAGCGACGCCAGATTGAAGCGTGCCTGAGCGTCGAACATCTGGCCGGCGAGCATCGCGGAGCGCGAGGCGTCGCTGATCTTCGCGCCCGCGGTGACGGTCTCGTCGAGCCGGGTGTCGGCGACCGGCACCGCCCACGGCTCGCCGAGGTGGTCGACGACGCCGCTGCGCGCGTCGGCGCGCAGGATCACCTTGGCCCAGTCGAGCGCGGCGCGCTCGATCCAGCGCGTCTGCGAGAGGGCGAGCCGGTTCTCGACCGAGCGCAGCGTCACGTTCTCGCGCACGAACAGGCCGGCGACGACCGCCGTCGCGAGCATCACGACGAGCAGCGCGGTGACGACCGCGGCGCCGCGCTCGCGAACGCGGGCGGCGCCGCGCCTCGCCGACCGGACGCCGCCTCCCGCGCGCACGCACGGCCGTCGGCGAGCGGTCCGCGTGCCCACGTCAGTCCTTCACCGGGAAGACGCGCAGCAGGCGCTCGCCGTCGGTGCGCTCGACGATCACCTCGAGCCCCGAGACCTGCGTGCTCGTCGCCGGCGCGGCGGTCGCACCGCCGGTCGCGGCCACCGCCGGCGTGGCGGCGCGCCCGATCAGCGCCGCCGCCGGCAGCCAGCCCTGCCCGGCGGTCCAGCCTCGCATCTGCACTCCGGTCACGTTCGGCAACAGCGGCTGCCACACCATCTGCACGTCCTGCACCGGGTTGGGGCCGGCACCGACGACGATCCACGGCGCGAAGCCGCGCTCGAGCACGCCTTCGCGCACCCGGTAGACGACGCGCTGCACCTGCACGCCGTCGCTGCCCGGCGGCAGCTCGCGCAGCACCTGCAGCGCCGGCGCACCGCCGGGGCCCTCCGGGACGAACCCGATCGGCGGCACCGCGAGCCCGAGCAGCCGAACCGCCCACGCGCGGCGCAGGTCGTCTTCCATCTGCGTGAACGTGACCGAGAGCGCGCGCAGCTCGTCGGAAGCGCGCGCGAGACGGTCGCGCGTGGTGAGCACGGAGTCCAGCCCGCGCCACGACAGCACCGCGAGCACCGCCATCAGCGACATCGCGATCAGCAGCTCGAGGAGCGTGAAGCCGCGGGCGCGCGCACGCCGCCCGCGGCCGGCGCCGCGCGCGTCCTCGCGCCGCGCTGGACAGTCAGTGGGATCCGGGCCGGCGCGCGCGTTCACGGCAGGTTCGTCGCGAAGCCCACCAGCCGTGCGAGCCGATGGCCGTCGGCGGGGTCGAGTACCGAGATCTCGACGCGCCTGAACGACGTGTTGGGCGTCGCGAACACCTCCTCGCGGCAGGTGAGCTGCACGCCCGCCTGGCTGCAGTCGTACTGGTTGGCCCCGGGGTTGGGCCACTCCGACTGCACGCGGATCTGCGCGAGGCGGTTCTCCGCGCTCCACTGCGCGAAGGTGCGCGCCTTGAGGTTCGCACTCGACTGCGTCAGGTTGCCCACCGCGCGCAGCGACGCCAGCAGCGCGACCGCGACGATCGTGAGCGCGACCAGCACCTCCACCAGCGTGAAGCCGCGCGCGCCCGCGCGGCGGGCACCGGCGGCGCGCGCCTCAGCGCACCTCGAACAGCCCGATGCCATTGGCGAGGATCGCGACGCTCGCCGACTCGCGGCCGAGCTGAAGCGTGAACGGGGGGTCGACCGCGTCGCGCCCGAACTCGACGACGCGCTGGCCGTCGGGGCGCTGGACGACGACGCGGGTGGGCTCGTCCCAGGCCCGGGCGCGCAGGTCGGGGTCGTCGAGCAGCGGGCGCCACTGGCGCTCGCGCAGGACCAGGAAGCGGTAGCCGGCGTCGTCGGCCTGCAGCCGCAGCGGCGTGCCGCGCACCTGCGCCTCCTCGCGCGCGAGCCAGAGCAGCTGCGCGAGCCGCTCGGCCTCGAAGCGCAGCCCGCGCTGCGAGCCCGGCAGTCCGTTGACGGTGACCATCGTGAGCGCGATGCCGGCGATCACCATCACCACCAGCAGCTCGATCAGGGTGAAGCCGCGCGCGCGCGGCCCGACGCGCGGGCGTTCGACGCCTTCGCGCGTCAGAGTTCCCACGACCCGATGTCCGCGTCGACGCCGGTGCCGCCGGGCTGGCCGTCGGCACCGAGGCTGAACACGTCGATCTCGCCCTTCACGCCGGGGCTCAGGAACTGGTAGGGCTTGCCCCAGGGATCGACCGGCAGCTTGTCCAGGTACGCCTTCCAGTTGTTGGCGGCCGGGCCGGCGGTCGGGCGGGTGACCAGCGCGGCGAGGCCCTGCTCGGTGGTGGGGTAGCGCTGGTTGTCGAGCCGGTAGAGCTTGAGCGCCTGCATGACGGACGCGATGTCCTGCTTGGCGGCGACGACGCGGGCCTCGTCCGGGCGATTCATCACGCGCGGGACGACCAGCGCCGCGAGCACGCCCAGGATCACGATCACGACCATCACTTCGATCAGCGTGAACCCCGCGCTGGCGCGACGGGGTGCGGTCGGGCCCTCGGCGCGTCGATCGATCAAGGCCATTCGTCTTCTCCGGAAACTCGCCATTCGGGCTCCGGGCTATCATACCAGTGCCCCTCGTGCGCCCCGGGCCGGTCGTCGGCCCGGGCGGCCACCAGGACCGCGCGCTGCGCGCAGTTCACTTCGAGCCCACCGACGATGCGATCCCGAACCCTGACCGCCCTGCGCCCCACCGGCTGGCCCGCGTGGCTCGCGACGTGCGCCGCGTTCGCGCTGCTGTGCGCGGTGATCGCCTACTGGACGATGCTCGCGCTGGCGCCGCCCGCGGTGATCGCGCCGTCGCGCGCCGCGAAGGAACCGCGCGCGCTGCCCGATCTGCAATTCGTCGCGCAGCTGTTCGGCGTGCCGCCGAACGCGGGGCCGGCGGTCGCGCCGCCCTCGAACATCCAGGTCGTCGGCATCGTCGCGGCGGGCCGCCGGGGCGCCGCGATCCTGGCGGTCGACGGCAAGCCGGGCAAGCCCTATGCGGTGGGCGAGCGCATCACGCCGTCGCAATTGCTCGCGGAGGTGCGCGCCGACCGCATCGTCATCGACACGCAAGGCGCCACGTCCGAACTGCCGATGCCCACGCGCGCTTCGCTCGCGGTCCTCACGAGCGGCGTCGGCAAGTCGCGCGCCGACGCCGCGGCCGGCACGCCCGCCGGCGTTCCCGCCGGTGCGGCTGCGGGCACCCCGGCCGGCGTTCCGGGCGTCGGAATGCCGGGCCCGGGTGCTCCGGGCGCGGTGATGCCCGGCGCGGGCGGCGCCGAGGCCGTCGTGATGCCGCCCCCGCAGAGCGCCGCCGCGCCTACGCCGCCGCCCGCGGCGATGCCTTCGGCCGCGCCCCTGCCCCCGGGCATCGTGCCGGTCGAGCCGCAGCGCCGCCGCGGGGCCCGCAACGACGGCGAGTGACGCCCGCGCGGGCCGCCGGCGATCCGAGAATCCGACACCGCGCCAAGGTTGGCGCCCCGCTCGGGGCCGAGCTCCGCTAGAATTCCGTGACTACACAGTCACGATTCGAACGCACGAGTCCTTCGGAGCCCCCTTGACCGTCGCCGCCGCCCCGCCCGCCCGCAAGTCGTTTCGCGAGACGCAGTTCGAGATCCGCGAGGAAGCGATCGTCGACGCCACCAACCGGCTGCTCGCGCACAAGGGCTACGAGCTGATGTCGATGGACGACATCGCGGCCGAGGTTGGCATCGCCAAGGGCAGCCTGTACAAGCACTTCGAATCCAAGGAAGCGCTGGCCGGCGCGGTGATGGTGCGACTGCTGCGGCGCACGCGCGCCGCACTCGCGGCGCTGCCGGCCGACCTGCCCCCGTACGCGCGGCTGGAGCGGCTGCTGCGCTGGACGCTCGAGGAACGGCTGGCCGGCGGCGTTCCGCACCTGCCGTCGGCGAGCCAGTCGCTGCGCGACAGCCTGCTCGCGAACAGCGCGTACATGGACGAACTGATGACGCTGTCGGACGCGATCGGCGAGCTCATCGTCGCGGCGAAGGCCGACGGCAGCCTGCGCGCGGACCTGCGCGACGAATTCGTCCTCTACACGTTCTACGCGCGCTCCTGCGACCCGACGCTGGATTTCCTGAAGGCCGCCGGCTCGATGAACGACGCCGAGATCGTCGACCAGATGGTGCGTGCCTGCCTGGACGGCATCGGCGCGCCGCCCCGGTCCGTTTAGAATCCCGGCATGAGGCAATACCTGGAGCTGATGCGCCACGTGCTCGAGCGCGGCGCCGAGAAGGCCGACCGCACCGGCACCGGCACGCGCTCGGTGTTCGGCTGGCAGATGCGCTTCGACCTCGACGAGGGCTTTCCGCTCGTCACGACCAAGAAGCTGCACCTGCGCTCGATCGTGCACGAGCTGCTGTGGTTCCTGCAGGGCAGCACGAACGTGAAGTACCTGCGCGAGCACGGCGTCACGATCTGGGACGAGTGGGCCGACGCGAACGGCGAGCTCGGCCCCGTCTACGGCTACCAGTGGCGTCACTGGCCCGCGCCCGACGGCGGCCACGTCGACCAGATCTCCGACGTCGTCGAGCGCATCCGGCGCGACCCCGACTCCCGCCGCCTCATCGTGTCGGCATGGAACGTCGCCGACGTCCCGAAGATGGCGCTCGCGCCCTGCCACGCGTTCTTCCAGTTCTACGTCGCGGGCGGGCGGCTGTCGTGCCAGATGTACCAGCGCAGCGCCGACATCTTCCTCGGCGTACCGTTCTTTTGGCATATTCGGAAACTGTCGTCAAAAGCCATTAGCCGAATTATCAAGCCGAAGAACGTATTCTTTGGTCGCCAGTATCTACAAGAACAGTACGCGTGATACGCCTGCCACTGTGGTAGGCTGTCACGCAGTCGAGGAAGAACCCATGGACCAACAATATCTCGGGCTGCTGCGCGACATCCTCGCGCACGGCGTCAAGCGCGGGGACCGGACCGGCACCGGCACGCTGTCCGTCTTCGGACGCATGTACCGGCACGACCTCGGCGACGGCTTCCCGCTTCTCACGACGAAGAAACTGCACATCAAGTCCATCCTGCACGAACTGCTCTGGTTCCTGCAGGGCGGAACGAACACGAAGTACCTGAAGGACAACGGCGTCTCCATCTGGGACGAGTGGGCGACTGAAACGGGCGACCTCGGTCCCATCTACGGGGCACAGTGGCGCGCCTGGCCGGGACGCGACGGACAACCCATCGACCAGGTGCTCGCGCTGGTCGACGGCATCCGTCGCAACCCGAACAGCCGCCGTCACATCATCAACGCGTGGAACGTCGCCTACCTGCCCGATGAGCGCCAGAAGCCGCAGGACAACGCGAAGGACGGACGCATGGCGCTCCCGCCGTGCCATGTGATGTACCAGTTTTACGTGGCCGACGGACGCCTGAGCTGCATGCTCACGCAGCGTTCGGGAGACGTGCTGCTCGGGGTTCCGTACAACGGTGCCTCGGTCGCGTTCCTCACGCACATGGTCGCCCAGCAATGCGACCTCGAGCCCGGGGACATCGTCCACTCGTTCGGTGACCTGCACCTGTACCTCAACCACGTCGAGCAGGCGAAGCTGCAGCTGACGCGCGACCCGCGTCCGTTGCCCCGACTGCAGTTGAAGCGCAAGCCCGAGTCGATTCTCGACTACCGCTTCGAGGACTTCGAGGTCATCGGGTACGACCCGCATCCGCACATTCCCGCCCCCATCGCGGTGTGAGCCGGACCCGCCACCCGTCAATCGAACGTCATTCCGAGCCCCGCAATCGCGGTGCTCTTTCTTCGCACCCTGCCCCCTCGCCGTACCTCCTGCATCGGAACAAGTTCAGGACGTACGACCATACGGCCGCCGCCGAAGCGCTCGGACATACGTTCGTGTTCGCCGCATGCGAAGCCGTTCGGGCCCAGAAGACCGAGGCCGGCGTGCTGCTTCGCACCTGGCTGGACAACTACGTCGTCCGCCTCGGCGAGCTCCTGGAGGCACTACAAGTATTCCCGCGCACCGGGGGGACGCCGCCCCGCGACCCGTCCCGTTTCGCACCCGAGGATTGGAAGCGCTTCGAGTCATGGCTGCACGCGCGCATCGAAGCACTTCCGCTCGCCCGGCGCACCCGAAGCAAGGCCGTAAGCACCATGAACAAGCTTCTGGCCATCCTGCACCGGGCCGTGGTCATTCCTGTACGCATTGAACTCGCATCGGACCGCACACGGAAGATTGCCCGGGTCGGTCAGTCGCGTTTCACGCAGCGCGGATGGATGCACAAGCCCCCGCCCGCGCGAAGCGACTCGCCGTTCGCCTTCTTCGTGGACGCGCACGGGCGCGAGTACGACTACACGCCGTTCCGCGACCTCGGTCGGTTGTTCGTGCTGAACACGACGGCGGTGCTGCGCACGCAGTTCCATGCGTGTTCGGCAAACCTGGCGAAGGACACGCACGAGACCTGGACCGGCGTACTGAGCCATCTCCAGTCGCGGCGGGACCGCGGCGCTTCCCCGGCGTTCTTCCGCACACTGGATTCCGACGGTTTCGCGACGATTGCGGCGGAGGAGTGGGAAGAGGCGCTCTACGGCTGGAGACAGGAGCTGGCCACCCAGGTAGAGCTCCGCCAACGCAAGCCCGTGACGCATCACCGGACCATCTCGAAGCTGAACGAGGCCTGGGCGCTCTTCGCCGACGCGGGCCTCGTGGCGGCGGTTCGCGTCAGGGGTTTCAAGAACGCCAAGAGCCGCTTCCTGCGCGAATCGAGGGCCACCCTCGCGCAACTGACCATACGAGACGCGACGACGGATGCGGCCGTGCACTCGGCGACCGAGCGCATCGCATCGCTCATCGACGTCCAGGACCAGCCCGAAGCCCGCCAGTATCTGCGCTCCCTCTCCCAGGAGCTGGCCCCGGACATCGTGCGCGGGCTGCCCGTCGAAGGGGTCATCGACGAGATACACGCGCTCAACGCGAGGCGGCTGACCACGCTGCGACAGTGCGCGGAGCATGACTTCCTGAAGTGGTACGAACACTGGCGCAAGGGTCAGGCGGCCTACCTCGGTTGCGCGCTGGACGGCCGGGAACTCGCCGACCTCATCGAGGACCCGACGCTCAGCGTGAGCGAGACTCGACGCAGGAGCGCGTCGCTGCTCTTCGCGGGCGATGAGCACGTCCGGCTCGGACGTGCACTCCGGTACATCGAAGCGCGGTACGACGGCATCGTGTCTGGCATTCACGGCCGCATCCACCATCTGTCGAGGTCGTTCGGCGGCCGACCGATGCTGACCGCCTACCTCCATCCCCACGAGCATGCGACGCTGGCACTGTGGGTGATGATGATGGTCGACACCGGGGCCAACTGCGAGGTCACGCGAACTACCCCCTGGAACTGCATCGAGCCGTCGAGACGCACGGGTTGGCGCAGGCTCGTCCTCGGTCTGAAGGGGCGCTCCGGCGGCGCCACCATCATCGACGAGTTCCCGGAGAACACGACCGACGGTTCGCTCAGCCTGGTCCGAGCCATTGACATGTATCGCACGATGGCGACGCGTTATCGCACGTTGGCGGCCCCTGATGCGTCCGAGAGCCTATTCCTGCACGAGGGCAAGGGGCGCACGCAGGTACTCACGGAGTGGACCGCCCGAAGCTGGTTCATAGCCTTCCTCGCTCGACACACCGAGCTCGAAGGGCTGGGCGCACGACCGTCGATGATTCGGCCTTCCGTGCTGATGGACGTCCAGCATCGCAGCGGAAATCACATCGATGCGGCCCAGGCGCTGGCCGACCACGTCCGGCCCACGACCACGCTGCAGCACTACACGGGCCGAACCCCGACCAAGCTGCGCTACGCCCTGGCGATGCGCGAGTTCCAGAACCGCTTCCAGAGCGTCGTCATCGTCTCGATTGACGGCGCCGCCGCACGGCTCGGTCTGACGGAAGCGCAGTTCGCCACGCTGTTCTCCGAGGCCGCCCGCACGGGCCTCGGCGTCGCCTGCCTCGACCCGATGGCAGGCGTTCAACCCGGCACTCGGCAGGGCGAGCCCTGCACCCGGTTCGACCGATGCTGCGACTGTCGCATGCGCTGGGTCGTCGCGACCGTCGACAACGTCGCGGACCTTATGCTCTTCAAGGAGCATCTCGAAAGCGTCCGCACCACAGGCTCCGGCACGGACTCCGAGCGATGGGAGGAACGATGGGCGCCCTGGCTCGCCTTCGCCGAAGTCGTGCTGCACAAGCTCCGCGAAGGTGAATGCGCGGGCATTCACGATGCGGCACTCGCAGAGGCGACCGCGCGACGAGTCAACTATGTACGACTGCCGTTGAGTTAGCCGATGCCGAGCATTCGTACCGCACGCACCGGACTCGCGCTACACGACGAGACGATTCCCGCATGCCTGGCATCGGCCGACGGACGTCGGCCCCGCTGGCTCCTCACGCCGTATGCATCGGACACCTGGCGCGTCACGGATACCGGCCACAAGCCGTCACGGTCCCTGCGCTTTGACATCGCACTCCCGGGCGGGCGGCGGCTGGGCGACCACCCGAACCTGCTCGACACCGTCAAGCGCATCGTCTTCGGCATTCGCCATGGACCGTTGCTCCGTGTCGAGAGCGGGTCGGTGCAGGCGGAGAAGGCATCGAGCCTGCTGGTGTTGGCGCGGTGGATGGTCGTCAATCGAATCGAGCGTTTCGAGGACCTCAATGCGTCCGACCAGTGGGAATATGCGCAGCTCGCGGCAGGCGGCATCCACGACATCCTGAACACCGAGGGCACGCTCTCCCGGCACCTTCAGTCATTGGCAGAACAGTTGGACTTCGCCGAAGTCGACACCGTCCACCAGCGGCGAGCGAAGTCCCGGCGGCTGCTTCCGGTTCGCGGATGCCGGGGCAAGCAGACCTACCTCGACCGGGAGCGTTTGATGGTCGACGCGGGCCTGGACGGCATCCGCCTGCCCGGTGTACGCGACCCGCTCTCCCGACTGCTCGATGCGTTCGAGGCGACGACCGCTCTCGACCTGCCGGGCCACGTCCGCAGGCGCCTCGCGTCCCCGCCCTCGGTCGAGGACATCGAGGAGCGCCCGGTGACCTCGGAGACGATTCGGCGCCTCCTGATGCCGTTCGCGCTGCTCTACGAGCATCGACGGTACCTCGACGACGCGCTTCGCACACCGCCGTTCCAGGGACAGGCCCTCAAGGACGTGGCGAAGCGACTGGGTTCCGGCATCGGGCGCACGCCGACCGTTCCGGTCACCCAGGCGGCCACGCTCATCGAGCGTTCCGTGCGCTGGGTGCTGGACTACGCACCGCCCATCCTCGAGGCGAAGGAAGCGCTCGACGATGGCCGCATCCCGCAGATGATGCCCACAGGCCCCGCAGCCTCGGGACCTGCGACGCCGTTCCCGCTTCGCCCCGGTCAACATAGCGAGCGTGCGAGCGAACCCGGGTTCGGCGTGGTACGGCCGGCTACGCCCGGGGCCGGCATGGCGCTGCGTACGGCACTCAACTATCTTGCCGTCGCATGCGGTGTCGTCATCGCCGCCTTCTCGGCCAGGCGGGCGGCCGAAATCGTCGGGCTGCGGCGGGACTGCATCAAGCGCGACGATACGGGCGGCGCATGGCTGCAGTCGTTCATCCACAAGACCGTGCAGTCAGACGGAACCGTGCCTGTGCCCGAGGTCGTCGCCGCTGCGGTCGCCGTGCTTGAGCGACTCAGCGCGCGGGCCCGGCAGCGCACCAGTACCGACTATCTCTTCCAGTTCAACCTGCCTGGCAGCGACGTAGTGGTCGGCCTGGGTCGCGACGGCGTGTCGGTGTTCCAGCTGGGGAGCCTGATGCGCGAGTTCGGCTACTTCGTCGACGTCCCAGTCCTGGCGGACGGCTCGCGATGGACGTTCCGGCCGCACCAGTTCCGGCGGTTCTTCGCGGTCCTCTACGTCTGGTGTTACGACCTCGCGGACTGGGGTGCGCTGGCACATCACCTGCGCCACTTCGACCTTGAGATGACGCGCCGGTATGTCTCGGATGCGGACCTGGGCGCCATCCTCAACCAGGCCAACCGAGAACGGACCGCTGAGGTGCTGTCGCGCGTCGCGCTCGGCAGCCGCCGTCTGTCAGGACCTGCGGGCGAGCGCTTGTCGGCGTCCGTGCAGGCCCTGCACGTCCGGCTCGGACAACGCGTCCAGGTGGTCCCCGAACGCAAGCTGCATCAGCGCGTCATGCGCTTTGTGGAGCGCTCGAACCTCGAGCTCCGCGCGATGCCGTGGGGCTACTGCGCTTCGCCGGACGTCGTCGGCCCGCCTGCGGTCTGTTCCGGTGGCAGCGGACCGGCGACGCCGGAAGCCGCCTCGGTTTCGACATGCGGCGACTGCAACCGGAGCGTGCGCGCCCCCGAGTTCCGGCCGTACCTCGCCACCGCGCTCGCTCGGCATCGAACGATTGCGGAATCGGCGCATGCGCCGCCGTTGATGAAACGTGCCAGCCAGGCGCTCTGCCGGGAGCTCCACGAGTACCTGGGTTCTCTCGACCCAGACCCGAGGCCTCCGCAGGTGTCCGCATGAGCTCCAAGACGCCAGCCGTCGCGATTCGCCGCCGCGAGGCGGCCCTGGGCACGTTCCGCATGAAGCTCGACGTGCTCGAGCGACTGTTGGCCGACGACACGCTCCGCCTCTTTCCCGAACGGGCTTCGGTCTCCGCGTTCGCCTCCTGGCGGGACGACGCACTGGGAGTCGCCGCGCTGTCGCGGTCGGCGCTGTATTCCGATGAAGCAGAGTACCTCGAGCTGCGTCGTCGGATGGAGCACCTGCTGGAGCGCGTGGTCCAACGGCGCGCCCGCGGCACGCGCAGGGCGAACGTCGAGGCTGCGCTCCGACAGCGGCTTGCCGAAGCCGAGGAGCGAGCCCAGAGCTACGTGAATCAGTACTCGATGGTTCGTGCCGAGCTGCTCGCCGTGCGCGCGGAGAACGCGCGGCTGCGTCTGAAGCTGCAGCGATTCACGGAAGCGGCGCCCAACGTCGTCCGCCTCAGGACGGTCGGCCCCGGAAGCGACTCCGAGAAGGCCGACGACGATGAGTAAGGCCGACTCGGCATGCCGGCTCGCGTTCACCGACGAGCGCTTCGTGTTCGCCGGCCGGAGCTACCCGGAGGTCCCGATGCTTGTCGATGCCCAGCACCGGTTCGTCGAGCCGGTCTGCGACTACCTGCGATGGCGTGTCGTCTACGGCCGCTTGAAGCCGACCTCTGCGAGGACATATGCCGAAGCACTGCTGCACTTCTGGAACTTCATGGTGCTGCGACGCAGTGAGGTCGACGAAGTGGATGACGAGCTGCTGCTCGAATGGCTGAACTCGCAGTCGCCCGTCGATGTCTCGACCCAAGCGGCGCGCCTCGACGCGGTGTTCGAGATGTACCTGTGGCTGGAGAGCGAGGGATACGTCCGCCAGGTCGTGCGCATTCCCGGAGTCAACGACGATGAGCCGTTCCGACCTAGGCTGTCGTCCCGGCCGGTGCGCGGGGGGCCGTACCGGCGCGCAGCATCCCGTTACGGCATCGTTTCGGCGCTGCGTCCTCGACCGTCTTCGACGCGCCCGCTCCCGACGCCGGGCACCGACGACATCGGACGGCTGCATGCCGCGGTCGACGCTGCCGGCAACCCGGATGTCGCCGACCGCAACCACCTGCTGCTCGACTGGTACGTGCAGACGGGTGTCCGGCGCAAGGAGTGGCGCTCGCTGACGGTCGAGCAGATTCCAGGGTGGGCGGCCATCGACGCGGCGCGCGACGCACTGCACGTGAGCGAAGTGCTGCTGACCGAGACCAAGGGCGACAGGCCGCGCCACGTGGGCGTCCTGCCTGAGCTGCTGGAGCGCACGCGCGAGTACATCGAGGGACCGCGCGCCGAGCTGGTCCGGCGATTCCGGAGGAAGTACGGGGCCGCCTACAGGGAGCCCGAGGAAGTGTTCCTGTCGAACAAGACGGGCGGGCCGATGGACCTCAAGGCCATCAGCAACCTGCTCGCGGGCCTCTTCGAGCGGTCGGGTGTCGACGGCCATGGGCATCGCCTGCGGGCGACCTATCTCACCCGCTTGTTCGAGGCGGAGCTGATGCTCGAGCGGTCCCGCATCGCAGCTCACCCGGAGTCCAAGCTGCGCGTCGACTTCGAGCTCGTGCTCCGCCGCGTCGCGGAGCGGGCCGGACAACGCAACATCGACTCCCTGCGACCCTATCTCGCGCTGGCTCGAAAGTTCGTGGCGCGACAGCCCGGTGGCGGCGAGCTGCTGACAGTGCAGCAGCTTCTCGATGCCAAGCAGGACGAGCTTGCGCGGCTCGAGGCTCGGGCGGAGCGTCTGAGGGCTGAAGCCGGTCCGGTGTCGACGCCGACCCGTTCGGTACCCGACTGAGCATGAAGCGGCCGTCGGGTGCCGAACGAACGGGTCAACACGTCCCCGTCAAGGCCGCCGACGACCGTGCACGTCGCCAGGGCGGCTGTCACGTCGAGCAGCGCCTCCAGCCACCTCGAGGCGAGACGCCGTGGCCAGTTCAGAGAGGATGCCGCAGTGCGCAGCATCCGACTCTGACGCGCATCGGGCGCGCAACGCCTTCAGCTCACGCTCGAGCCCTTTGAGCTCTTTTATGCGCCGCGTGACGTGGCGGAGATGCTCGTCCAGCAGCGTGTTGACGTCGCCACAGCCATCGGCCGGCGAGTGCTTCAGCCTGAGCAGCGTGCGCACCTCGTCGAGCGACATGTCGAGGCTGCGACAGTGTCGGATGAACTGCACTTGCTCGAGATGCCCCTGCCCGTAGACCCGGTAGTTGCCATCGGACCGTGCAGGCTCGGGCAAAAGCCCCTCCCGCTCGTAGTAGCGGATGGTCTCGACCTGGATGCCCGTGCGACGGGCCAGTTCACCGATGTGCATGGGCGCCTCCCGAGGGATGCATGGTACCGGGTTGACTCTGGAGCCGCTACAGGGTTTGGAATGATGGCTCCCGAACTGTCGGACTGCGCATCACCGCGCCTTCCACCATGACCGCCGAAGACCTTGCCCGCCTGACCGCCCCGTCTCGTTTGCTCGACTTCGGGCACCCCGACATCGCCCGACTCGTCGCCGAGCGCGGCTGGTCCCGACGGCCGCTCTTCGAGCGCATCGGCGCCGTCTACACGTTCGTCCGCGACGACATCCGCTTCGGCTACAACGCATCGGACGACCTGCCCGCCTCGCGGGTGCTCGCCGAGGGCATAGGCCAATGCAACACGAAGACCACGTTGCTGATGGCCCTGCTGCGCGCCGTCGGCGTGCCCTGCCGGTTTCACGGCTTCACCATCGACAAGGCGCTGCAGGAGGGTGCCGTCACCGGGCTGTGGTATCGCCTGGCGCCGCGCAGCATCATCCACAGCTGGGTCGAGGTGAAGTTCGAAGGGCGCTGGGTGAACCTGGAAGGCTTCATCCTCGACAGGCCCTACCTCTCTGCGCTGCAGCGGCGTTTCGCGGGCCGGTCCGGACCGTTCTGTGGGTTCGGCGCAGCCACGCCCGACCTGACGAATCCCCCGGTCGACTGGGTCGGCCGAGACACCTACATCCAGCGCGACGGCATCAACCACGACTTTGGTGTCTTCGACATGCCGGACGACTTCTATGCGCGCCACGGCACGAACCTGCGCGGGCCGAAGCGCTGGTTGTACGTGAACCTGGTCCGGCACCTGATGAACCGTAACGTCGATGCGATTCGTGCCGGTACGGCGCAGCGCACCGCCCCTCCCGAGCATGTCGAAGAGCGTGCCGTCGGTCCGACGCGATGACCATGTCGAGCATCCGGGCACCGGAGCTGTGCTACTTTTCGCCAACCCATGCGTAAGCTCGTCTTTTTCGTGCTGGCCTTCGTCGTGGCGTTCCAGGGTTACTGGGCGCTGGCGGCTCCGTATTGCCTGCACGAGCGCGACGCCGCGCTGGCGCATTTCGGGCACCACGAGCACGACCATGACTCGGGGCTCGACGTCCAAGTGAGCGCGGAGTCGTCCGGCCCGATTGACGGATTGTTGACCGGGCTCGACGCGGACTGCCTGGGATGTCACATGGCGGCCCCGGCCGTCATGTTCGACGCGCCGTCCGTCGGCTCGCTTCCTCCCCTGCGCGAGCACTTCACCCTCGCGCTCCCCGCCGCCCCGCCGCCGCCCATCTCGCTCATCGAGCGACCCAACTGGCCCGCGCTCGCCTGAGTCGGCGAGGCGGGTCCAGGCGCCCCCCACTTCCGTTCCGACGCGCGTGACCGACGCCTCTTCTGGAGGCTCCGTGCCTGTGCGCTCGTAGAGAACGCATGCCTCGCCGACTGTCCCTCGTGGCCCACCACCGGAGAGTCGGATGTTCCGTGCCCTGCGGGCGCATGCGCGAGTCAGGCTGCTGACCGCGGGCGCCCTGTTCTTCATCAGTCCTGCGTCATGGAGCCAGCCGCAGCTTGCGCCTTCGGCACCGCTCTCGCTCGCAGCTGCATTCGAGACGGCCTGGGCCCTGCAGCCGCCGGCGGCCTCGCGCGTGTCGCGACTGGACGCCGCACTGGCTGCGCAGCGCGCCGCTGCGAGTTGGACGGCCGGCCCGCCCACGGCCGGGCTGACCGCCCGTACCGACCGTGTCGGCTCGAACGCAGGCGAACGTGAGTACGACATCGGCATCTCCGCCCCGCTGTGGCTGCCGGGTGAGCGCGAACGCGCCGCCCGGCTCGCCGACACGCAACTGTCGGCGGTCGACGTACGGTTGGCCGCGGCCCGATTGAGGCTGTCGGCGGCGTTGCGAGACGCGTGGTGGAGCTGGCAGCGCGCCGAGGCCGAGCATGCGCTGGCCGTCGACCGTCTCGAGAGTGCCCGCCGCCTCAACACGGATGTCCTGAAGCGGCACCGGGCCGGCGAGGTGTCCCGCGCCGACCTGTTCCAGGCCGAAGGCACCGTGGCTCAGGCCGAAGTCGCGCTTGCGGATGCTGCCTCGGGGCGCGCTTCCGCGCGGCAAGCCCTGGCCGCACTCGTCGGCATGCGCCTCGACGTCACGGCTCAGCAGGCACCCGTGCGCAGCGAACCGGAACCGGTTGACGCGACGCCATCCCTTGCCCTGGAAGAGACGCATCCGGCACTCGCCGAACTCGCCGTGCTGAGCGAGCAGAGCCGGCGGGTGGCCGACCTCGCCGCCTCGCAGCGACGCGCGAATCCCGAGGTCGTCGTCGCGACGGTCGCCGCGCGCGGCGCATCCGGCGAGTCGTACAGCAACAGCATCGTCCTGGGCGTCCGCGTCCCGTTCGGCGCCGGTCCGCGTGCGCAGGCCCGCATTGCATCCGCGCGCGCCGATGCGGACGAGCTGTCCGCGCAGCTCGGCCTCGAACGCGCCCGGGTGCTCGCCGACATCGAGGGCTCGCGCTCGCGCTTGCAGGCCGTGCGCGAGCAACTCGTCGCTGCGGAGCGGCGCGCCTCGCTCGCCCGGGAGGTGCGCGGCTTCTTCGAGCGGTCCTTCCGCCTCGGCGAATCCGACCTTCCAACCCGTCTGCGCGTCGAGCTCGAGGCCGTCGAGGCCGAACGGCAGGCGACGCGAGCCCGCGTCGCGGTCGCGACCGCGGTATCTGCGCTGCGCCAGGCGCTGGGCCTTCTGCCCGAATGAATTCGAGGACGACCCTCATGAGACACCCCCGACACTTTTCGCGACCTGCCGCTGCCCTGCTCGCCGCATCGCTCGCCTTGCCGGTTGCGGCCGGCCCCGGACACGACCACGGCGACGCACCTCAGCCGTCGAGCGCCTCCGCGTCGCCTCGGTTCGAGGCGGTCTCCGATGCGTTCGAGCTGGTGGGCATCCTCGACGGAAAGCGCCTCACGCTCTACCTCGACCGCGCTGACGACAACAGCCCGGTCGCCAACGCCAAGCTGGAGGTGGAATTCGGCAGCGTGAAGCTCCAGTTGACCGAGAAGGGCGACGGAGTGTTCGAAGCCGAGCTGAACGAACCCCCTGCGTCAGGCGTCACGCCGGTGACGGCTGTCGTGGCCGCGGGCGGCGAACCCGACCTGCTGGCGGGCGAGCTCGACATCCACGAGGACGAGTCCGGGCACGAAGCGTCCTCTTTCTGGAGCATCCGAAGCATCGTGTCAGCGGCGGGCCTCGGTGCCGGCGCGGTCGCTCTGCTTGCGGCACTGGGGTGGGCAGCACGTCGTGCACTGGCCGCTCCCCGCGCGGGAGAGGCCCGATGAAGCGCCTCATGCCAGCGCTTGCCAGCCTTGCCGTCCTCGCCGCGTGCATGCTACTGCCCGCGCCCGCCTTGGCGGGTCCCGGGCACGACCACGGCGAAGAGACCGCCACCGCGCCGAGCAACGCCCCCAAGCGGCTGCCCGATGGCAGCGTCTTCCTGCCCAAACCGGCGCAGCGTCAGCTCGACGTCCGAACGGTTCGCGTGCAGCGCGACGCGCTGCCCAGGACCGCGGAGCTCGCCGGTCGGGTGACGATGGACCCGAACGCGGGAGGCCGCGTCCAGTCGTCCATTCCCGGTCGCCTCGAGGCCGGACCCAAGGGACTCCCGGGCATCGGCCAGTCCGTCCGCAAGGGCGAGGTGCTGGCCTACGTGATGCCCACGTCGGGCTCCATCGAGCGTTCCAACCAGGTCGCCCAGCTGGCGGACCTTCGCAGTGCGAAATCCCTGGCCGAACGGCGCCTTGCGCGACTGCGCCAGCTCGAGGACACGGTCGCTCGACGCGACCTCGAGGCCGCCGAGGCCGAGGTCGCGAGCCTGACCGAGCGCATCGCGGCGCTCGGCGCGGGTCTGAGCAACCGCGAGTCCCTCTTCGCACCCGTCTCGGGCGTCATCGCCACCGCCAACGCGGTCGCGGGACAGCTCGTCGACGCGCGGGAACTCGTCTTCGAGGTCGTGGACCCGATGCGCCTGCGCATCGAGGCGGTCGCGTACGACCCAGCGCTCGCTTCGGACGTCGGCGGCGCGAGCCTCGCCGTCGGCGACAAGAAGGTGCCGCTGACGTTCCTCGGTGCGGCGCGCACCCTGCGCGAGCAGGCCCTCCCGATGAGCTTCGCGGCGGACGGCAGCGCGCTGCGCGAGCTCGCCGTCGGTCAGCCGGTGCGCGTCTTCGTGCAGTCGAAGTCTCGAGTCGAAGGCATCCCCGTCCCGGCCGGCTCGCTGGTCAGGAATCCGTCGAACCAGACCATCGTGTGGGTCAAGGCGCGCACCGAGCGCTTCGAGCCCCGCGTGGTGACGACCGAGCCCCTGGACGGCACTCGGGTCGCCGTGGTGGGCGGCCTGCAATCGGGCGAGCGCGTGGTGACCCGCGGCGCCACGCTCGTCAACCAGGTCCGCTGAGGAGCCGAACGATGTTCCGCTGGCTTCTCGAATCGAGCCTCGCCAATCGGTTGCTGGTCCTGATGTTGGGCACGGTGCTGATGGCGTACGGCGCGTTCACGCTGACGCGTACGCCCGTCGACGTGTTCCCCGACCTGAATCGGCCCACGGTGACCGTCATGACCGAAGCCGGCGGCATGGCCACCGAAGAGGTCGAGCAGCTCATCACCTTCCCGCTCGAGACGGCGCTCAACGGCCTGCCAGGTGTCGAGAGCATCCGCTCCGTCTCGAGCGCGGGCCTGTCGTTCGTCTACGTGAGCTTCGGCTGGAGCACCGACATCTACCGGGCCCGGCAGGTCGTCTCCGAACGGCTCGCGACACTCGAGAGCGTGCTGCCCGAGGCGGTCCAGCCGCGGATGGGTCCGGTGAGCTCCATCATGGGTGAAATCTTGCAAGTGGCGTTGCCCATCGACGCCGCCAAGACCGACCCGATGGCCGTTCGCGAGTACGCGGATTGGGTGCTTCGCCCGCGCCTGCTGGCCATACCGGGCGTCGCGCAGGTCATTCCCATCGGCGGACAGGTACGCCAGTACCAGGTGCAGCCGAACACGGTCCGCATGGGCGAGTTGGGCATCTCGATGCAGCAGCTCGAATCGGCGCTGCGGGGCTTCTCGGCCAACTCGTCCGGCGGGTTCCTCGAACTCAACGGCCGCGAGTACCTCATCCGAAACCTGGGTCGCACTTCGCGCCTCGAGGACCTGCGCAACCTCGCGCTGGCGGCGAAGAACGGCCAGACGGTGCGACTGCGCCAGATTGCCGAGGGCGACTTCGCGCCGGCGGTCCGCCGAGGCGATGCGGGCTTCGAAGGACGCCCGGCCGTCATCCTCGGCATCCAGAAGCAGCCGACCGCCGACACCGTCTCGCTGACACGGTCCATCGAGGCGGCGCTCGGGGACCTGAAGAAGTCGCTGCCCGCGGGTATGGAACCGCCGCGCGTCACGTTCCGCCAGGCGAGCTTCATCGAGGCGTCCATCGACACGCTCGAAGGCAAGCTCGTCGGCGCCTCGGTGTTCGTCGCGGTCGTGCTCTTCGTGTTCCTCGGCACGCTTCGGCCCACGGTCATCGCGCTGGTCGCGATTCCAGTGTCCATCCTCGTCACCGTCCTGGTGTTCCACTACTTCGGGCTGTCCATCAACACGATGACGCTGGGCGGGCTGGCCATCGCCATCGGCGGGTTGGTCGACGACGCGGTGGTCGACGTCGAGAACGTAATGCGCCGGCTTCGGATGGCGAGGGAATCGAACCCGCAGGGTGGCTTCGACGTCCTCGACGTCGTGAAGAAGGCGTCTATGGAGGTGCGCTCGGCCATCCTGTACGCGACCGTCATCATCGTCCTGGTCTTCCTGCCGCTTTTCGCCCTGCCAGGCATCGAGGGACGGCTCTTCGTGCCGCTGGGCATCGCGTTCATCGTCTCGACGCTTGCGTCGCTGCTGGTATCGCTGACAGTCACCCCCGTGCTCGCGTCCTTGTTGCTGCCTGGCATGAAGTCGCTCGGCCATGGGGACACGCGGTTCCTAGTAGCTCTCAAGCGTGCGTACCGGACGCTGCTCGAGCGCGTGCTCGCTTGGCCGAAGGCAGCACTCGTCGCAGGCACGTTGGCGGTCTTAATCGCCGCCGTGGCCGTCCCGTTCTTTCCGACCACCTTCCTGCCGCCCTTCAATGAAGGCACGCTGCTCGTCGGTCTGCGGCTCAATCCGGGGGTGACGCTCACCGAGTCCGCCGACATCGCCCGACAGGCCGAGATTGCCGTCCGCAAGGTGCCCGAGGTCACCCATGTAGGCCGCCGAAGCGGCCGGGCCGAACTCGACGAACATGCCGAGGGCGTGCACGTCAGCGAGCTCGACGTCGGACTCTTGCCTGCCGATAAGCTCACCCGCTCGATGGACGAGATACGGGCGGACATCCGTGCACGGCTTGTGAACCTTCCCGCTGCGATTGCCATCGGTCAGCCCATCTCGCACCGCATCGACCACATGCTGTCCGGCGTGCGGTCGCAGATTGCCATCAAGATATTCGGCGACGACCTCGACACCCTCCGGGGCGAGGCGGAAGCGTTGCGAGCCCGACTCGCTCCGATTCGAGGGCTGGTGGACCTGGAGGTCGAGAAGCAGGTGCTCGCGCCCCAGGTGAAGGTGCGCGTCGACTACGACGCGGCCGCGCAGCTGGGCGTGCCGACCACCCAGATTCTGGCCACGCTGCAGAGCCTGGTCGAAGGCGAACGCGTCGCGCAAATCATCGAAGGCAACCGGCGCTTCGCGCTGCTCGTTCGGCTTCCGGAGAGCGCCCGCTCGCCGGAAGGTCTCGGACGTCTGCTCATCGAGACGCCCAATGGACGCGTGCCGCTGTCGCGCGTGGCCAGCATCGAGGACAGCGACGGCCCGAACCAGGTGAGCCGCGACGACGGCAGGCGTCGCATCGTGCTGTCGGCCAACGTGCAGGGACGCGCGATGTCCGACGTCGTCGCCGACATCCGTCAGGCGGTCGCGCAGGCGAAGCTGCCCGAGGGCTATTTCGTCACGCTGGGCGGTCAGTTCCAGGCACAGGAGGAAGCCTCGCGGCTGGTCGGTCTGCTCTCCACCGCATCGGCACTGCTGATGTTCGTGGTGCTCTACAGCCGGTACAAGTCGACGACGTTGTCGCTGATGGTGATGGCCAACATCCCGCTCGCGCTGGTCGGAGCGGTCTTCGGGCTGTGGCTGTCGGGCCAGCCGCTGTCGGTGGCCGCGCTTATCGGCTTCATCACGCTCGCCGGCATCTCGGTGCGCAACGGCATCCTGAAGGTCAGCCATTACCTGAACCTGATGCGACTGGAAGGTGAGCACTTCGACCGCGCGATGATTGTGCGCGGCTCGCTCGAGCGGCTGAGTCCGGTGCTGATGACGGCGCTTGTGACCGCCTTCGCCCTGGCGCCACTGCTGTTCGAAGCCGAGCGTCCCGGCACCGAAATCCTGCATCCCGTGGCGGTCGTCATCTTCTCGGGGCTCATCAGCTCGACGCTGCTGGACACCTTCCTCACGCCCGCAATGTTCTGGCTGTTCGGCCGCAAGCCTTCCGAGCGACTCCTCGGCGACCGCAACGCCGACGCGTACTGACCCTTTCCCGTCCCCAACCATGGAGTTCGACATGAATGCCCGATTCGTCGCCGCCGCCTTCGCATCCCTGCTCACCGTGTCCGTCGTGACCGGAGGACTGGGTGCAATGCTGTTCGTCTGCGCGACCGGCACGGCCCATGCCGCCGGAGGCCATGACCACACCCCCAAGCACGGCGGCGTCGTCGCCGAGGCGAACGACCTCGACTTCGAGCTCGTCGCGCGGCCCGACCGGCTGACACTCCACGTGCGCGACCACGGCAAGGCCCTGCCGACCCAGGGTGCCGCGGCACGGCTCACGCTGCTCGCGGGCACCGAGCGCTCCGAAGCGGTCCTCGTCCCGGCGGGCGGCGACCGCATGGAGGCGCAGGGCACGTTCAAGCTCGGTCCGGGCACCAAGGTGGTCGCGGCAGTCACGTTGCCGGGTCGCAAGCCGACGAATGTCCGGTTCGTGCTGAAGTGAGCCCGACGGGGCCTCGCGTCGAATCCGCCGACGCTTGACTCCGTAGTCGCTACAGGGTTTGGAATGTGTCGATGGACATGAACACCCCTCCCCAAGCCGAAGGCGTGCCCGCGGCGGACCTCGACCGCACCGAGTCGACCGCGGTGCGCATCGACAGGATGGACTGCCCCACCGAAGAGGCGCTCATCCGCAAGCGGCTCGCCTCCGAGCCGGCGCTCCTCGACGTTCGCTTCGACCTCCTCGCACGACTCCTCACGGTCACGCACCAGGCCGGCGCGCGTCCGAGACTCCTGGCCGCGCTCGACGACATTGGCATGGGCGGAGAGGTCGTCGAACCCGCCGGTCGTACGAAGCCGGCGCACGCACCGGAGCCGGCGCGCGGATGGCTGACCGACAACGCTCGCCTGCTCGCCGGCGGCGCGGCGGCGGTCGGGGCCGAGTTCGTCGCGTTCTCGGTCGGCGACACCGCCTGGCCCGCGCTCGCGCTCGCGCTTCTGGCCATCGTGCTCACCGGGTTGTCCACCTACCGCAAGGGTTGGGTCGCACTGCGCCAGCGCACGCTGAACATCAACGCACTGATGTCCATCGCGGTCACCGGCGCCGTGCTCATCGGCCAATGGCCCGAGGCTGCGATGGTCATGGTGCTCTTCGCGCTCGCCGAGGCCATCGAGGCTCGTTCGCTCGCCCGGGCCAGGCGCGCGGTCGAGAGCCTGATGGCCATGGCGCCCGAGACCGCAACCGTCCTCCTGGCTGGCCGATGGACCCCGCAATCCGTGGCGAGCGTCCCGGTCGGCGCACGCGTACGGGTGCGCCCTGGCGAACGCGTGCCGCTCGACGGACGCGTCGTCTCCGGCAATGCCACGGTCGACCAGGCCCCCATCACGGGCGAGAGCGTCCCCGTCGAGAAGGGTCCAGGCGACCCGCTGTTCGCCGGCAGCATCAACGAGGATGGCGAGTTCGAGTACGAGACCACGGCACTGGCCGATGGCTCGACGCTCGCTCGAATCGTTCGTGCCGTTCAGGAGGCGCAGGCGACGCAGGCGCCCACGCAGCGATTCGTCGACCGTTTCTCGGCCTGGTACACGCCGGCTGTGGTCGCCGTCGCCGTTGCGGTCGCGCTCGTTCCTCCGCTGATGACGGGTGGCGAGTGGCTGGATTGGCTCTACCGGGCGCTGGTGATGCTCGTGGTGGCCTGCCCGTGCGCGCTTGTCATCTCGACACCAGTCACGGTCGTGTCGGGTCTGACCGCGGCGGCTCGTCGAGGCATCCTGGTCAAGGGAGGGCTGTTTCTGGAAGGCGGGCACGACCTGACCGCGATGGCGCTCGACAAGACCGGAACGCTGACGCATGGACGGCCCGCCGTGACCGAGGTCATCGCCCTCGACGGCGTCGATTCGACGCAGTTCCAGATGGCTGCAGCGCTCGCCTCGCGCAGCGACCACCCGGTGTCGCGTGCCCTCGCGGCGCATTTCGCGGGAACGGATGCCCTGCCCGAGGTCGAGGCATTCAACGCCATCAAGGGCCGCGGCGTTGCCGGTCGTATCGAGGGCATCGAGGTCCGCCTCGGCAACCACCGCATGGTCGAGGAAGCAGGCGCCTGTTCACCCGCGCTCGAGCTGCGACTTCGGGCGCTCGAGGAGAAAGGCCAGACGGCGGTCGTGCTGATTGCAGGGCGACGCCCGCTCGCGGTCTTCGCGGTGGCTGACACGCTGCGGCCCGAGAGTGTCGAGGCCGTGCAGGCGCTGAAGGCGCTGGGCGTCAGGCCGATGATGCTCACCGGCGACAACCGTCACACGGCCGAGGCCATCGCGCGGCAGGTCGGCATCGACGACGTGCGCGCCGAGCTGCTGCCCGAGGACAAGCTCGCGGTCGTCTCGCAGGCGCTGGCCGATGGCGTGCGCATCGGCATGGTCGGTGACGGCATCAATGACGCACCGGCGCTCGCGAAGGCCCACATCGGCTTCGCGATGGCCGCCGCGGGCACCGATACGGCCATCGAGACCGCGGATGTCGCGCTGATGGACGACGACCCGCGCAAGTTGGCCGAGTTCGTCCGACTGTCCCGGGCCACCCGGGCGGTGCTGTGGCAGAACATCGTGCTGGCCATCGGCATCAAGACGGTGTTCCTCGCGCTGACGATGACGGGCCACGCGACGCTCTGGATGGCCGTGTTCGCTGATGTCGGAACGAGCCTGATGGTGGTCTTCAACGGCATGCGGCTGCTAGGACACGCCGGGCGCCCGAGGCAGCCTATTGCCTAAATTTTCGGCAAGCGCCGCGCGCTGTGGACAAGTGGATGTCCCCTCCGCTTCGCTCCGGGGACCGGCTGATTCCTGTGGACGGCCCATGGACAACCCTTCGGGTTGCCCACAGTCCGCCCACAGGACTCCAGCCTCATCCACTGGTCCCCAGCGCAACCGACAACAACAGTCTTCATGAGGACAGAACCGGGCAGGAACCGGAATGTGCCAAAACCGTTCAACATCGCCTCGTACGCGCTGCTCACGCACATGGTCGCGCACCAGTGCGATCTCGCGCCCGGCGAGTTCATCTGGACCGGCGGCGACTGCCACCTGTACCAGAACCACCTCGAGCAGGCGCGCGAGCAGCTGTCGCGCGCCCCGCACCCGCTGCCGCGCCTGGCGATCGTTCGCAAACCCGACTCCCTTTACGAATACCGGTACGAGGATTTCGAGGTCGTCGGCTACCAGAGCCACCCGCACATCAAGGCGCCGGTGGCGGTCTGAACTGGCCGGTCTTCGGCCGCTTTTTCGCGCCGCCGCGCGGGGCACCGATCCTTCAAGCTCGTGCAGTGCCCGGTAAGCGTCCGGGCTCCCCCACTGCCCGAGGACCGGACCCATGCGCGTCGCCGTCATCTCCCCGTACTACAAGGAGCCGGAAGCCTGGCTCGCCCGGTGCATCCAGAGCGTGCGCGACCAGAGCGTCGAGGCGACGCACTTCGTCGTGGCCGACGGCTTTCCCCAGGACTGGGTCGACGACGTCGGCGTGCGCCACATCAAGCTCGACCGTCCGCACGGCGACTACGGCAACACGCCGCGCACCATCGGGGCGATGCTCGCGGTCAGCGAAGGCTTCGACGCCGTCGCGTTCCTCGACGGCGACAACTGGTACGCGCCCGACCACATCGAGAGCTGCGTCGAGACCGCCGCGCGCGGCGACGTCGACTACATCTACTCGAAGCGCCTGTGGGCGCGTGCCGACGGCTCGGTGATGGACGTGCAAGTGCAGGAGGACGAGGACGGCTCGCACGTCGACACCAACTGCCACTTCCTGATGCGCGGCGCCTTCCACACGATCCCGCGCTGGGGCCTGATGCCCAAGCCGATGGCGATCTGGTCCGACCGCTTCTACCTCGGCTCGCTGCGCAGCGAGGGGCTCACCGAAGCCGCGACCGGACGCGCCACGGTCTACTACCTGTGCACCTGGGCGAACATCTACCACGCGATCGGCGAGACGCCGCCGGCGTTCGCCAAGGACGGCCTGCCGGTGAACGACCTGCAGAACTGGTACGGCGGCCTGAACACGCGCGACCGCGAGATCGTGTTCCGCCTGACCGGATTCATGCTGCCCGGCCACGCGTGAGACCGGTGTCGCCGGCACCGGAAAATCCCTGGATCGCCGACGCCTGCCGCGAGCACGGCGTCGCGCGCAACCGGCTCGACGCCCGGCTGCAGGAGCAGTACGGGCAGTTCGCCGAGGACCTCGTCCTCGAGAGCCTGCTGCGATCGCACTTCGAGCGGCGCGACCGCCCGCTCGCGTCGATCCGCTACCTCGAGATCGGCGCGAACCACCCGATCCAGACGAGCAACACGTTCCTCTTCCACCGCAAGTGGGGCGGCAGCGGCGTGCTGGTCGAGGCGAACCCGGCGCTGATCGAGACGCTGCGCCAGGTGCGCTCGCGCGACCGCGTCGTGCACCGCGCGGTCGTCCCGGCGGGGTTTCCGTCGCAGGTCGAGCTCTCGATCGCGCGCCACGCCGAGCTGTCGTCGGTCGACGGCGCGCACCTCGCGAGCATCGGGCGCTTCGGCGACGTCGTCGCCGTCGCGACGGTGCCGACGGCGACGCTCGACGAGCTGCTCGCAGCGGACTTCCGCACCGGGCTCGACCTGCTCTCGATCGACATCGAAGGCCTGGACCTGCAGGTGCTGCGCGACGCGACGCTGCCGGTGCGGCCGGCGTTCGTCGTCGCCGAGCCCTCGCGCTGGCACCGCGCCGACGCCGAGCTCGCGCTCGCCGACGCGATGCGCGCTCACGGCTACGACGAGCTCGCGCGCACCGAGCACAACCTGATCTACGCGGATCGCACCGCGGCGGGGGCGCCGGCCCGCGGAGTGCCGCGCGCCGCGCCGGGGCGGCGTGCGAGCCGGCCGGTGCCGCTGTTCGACGAGCTGATCGCACGACGCTGCGGCACGCGCGCGGAGCTCTTCGCCGCGATCGAGCGGGCCAGCGCAATCGCGGGGTTCGCGCGGGCCCGCGAGGACGCCGAGCGCGCGCTCGACACGCCGGGCGCGACGCTCCTCGACGCCTACGACCGCGTCGCGCGCAGCCTGGGCCTCGCGGCGGACGCGACCGAGGCGCTGCTGGCCCTCGAGGTGCAGACCGACCTGGCGCAGGCGATCCCGGTCGCCGACAAGGTCGCGCGGCTCGACGCGGAGTCGGTGCTGCTCGCCGACGGCGGCTACCCGCCGGACCTCGCCGCGCTGTTCGTCGCGCGCACCGGCATCGCGCGCGACCTGCCGATCGTGACCGCGCAGGACGGCGCCGGGGACCCCGCGTCGTCGAGCGACGCGGGCACCGCCGTCGCCATCGGCACCGCCGCCGCGGACGCCGCCGCCGCCGGCGTGCGATCCACCCTTCCGGCGCGCGCCGGTACTCCGACGCCGGCCGAATCGCGGCTGCGCGCCGAGGGCTTCGAGCACCTGTCGCGCTGCCTGCGCACGGTGCGGCTCGTCACGCGGGCGGCCGATCTGCCGCCGTGGCTCGCGCGGCTCCAGTTCGAGCTCGCGCTGCCGACGCTCGTCGCGTTCGCCAGCGCGGTGCGCGCTCACGCGAAGTCGCGCGCGATTCCGCGCGTGCTCTTCGCCGCGCGGGCCTGCCTGCCGCTGAAGCAGGTGTTCGACGCGACGGCCGCGGCCTGCGGCCCGGACGGCCCGACGAGCGTCTACTGGCACACGTCGCGCATCACGCGCAGCGCCGGCCAGTCGACGTACCTCGACTACTGCCGCCGCGTGTTCGCGCCGGGCGCGCTCGTGGTCGAGCTGTCGGGCAGCGGCGCGTCGATGGCGCGCCTGGCGGCGGACCTCGGGCCGAACGCCGTCGTCCCGCCGATGTTGCTGTGCCAGCGCGCCGGCGACGAAGAGCACCGCCGAACGCGGCGGGCCGCGTACGGCGCCGCGCACGAAGGAGACGCCCCTCCGCCGGCCATCGCGCCGGCGCCCGGCATCCTGGGCGAGGAGTCGCTGGAACTGCTCAACCTCGTGCCGCAGGGGATGGTGGTGCGCGTCGAGCGCGTCGGCGACGGATTCGCGCCGGTGCGCGACACGCTGGAGTTCGACCTGCCCCGCAAGGCGCTGCTGGAGGCGCTGCACGCGGTGCGCACCAAGGCGGCACGGCACCTGGGCGACGAGTTCGAACCCGTCGTTCACGACGAGGTGCTCGCCGGCCTGCCTCGTCTGCTCCACACGCTGGGCGAGCTCGCCACCGAGCTCGCGCCCGAGCTCGAGCGCCTTCGCGGCGAGTTCGGGTCCGGCTACCGCTCGTTCGAGTGGGTCACGCGGCACCGCCTCGCCGCGCGCGCTCGCTGAACGGCGCGCGGGCTCTCGTCCGAGCGTCTCGCTCAGGTCGCGCGACGCCGGCCCGCCGGATCCCCGGGCGCGCGGCGTCGGCTATGATCGGCGCCGGACCCTCCTTGGCCGCGTTCGCATGCCCGCTCCCCGCGTCACCCTCGTCGTCGCCCGCGCCCGCAACGGCGTGATCGGTCGCGACAACTCGCTGCCCTGGCGTCTGCCCGAGGACCTGAAGCACTTCAAGGCAACGACGACCGGCCACGCGATCGTGATGGGCCGGCGCACGTTCGAATCGATCGGCCGCGCGCTTCCCGGGCGACGAACGATCGTGGTCACGCACAACGACGCCTGGCACCACGAGGGCTGCGAACGCGCCGGATCGCTCGAGCACGCGATCGCGCTCGCCGGCTCGCCGGGCGCCGACCCGTCGATCGCCACCGACGAGGTCTTCGTCGTCGGCGGCGCGCCGCTCTTCGCGCAGGCGCTGCCGATCGCCGATCGCATCGTGCTCACCGAGATCGACCTCGAAGTCGACGGCGACGTGTCGTTCCCGGCCCTCGACCCGACGCGCTGGCGAGTGGCGTCGCGGCGCGACGCGGTGTCCTCCAACGGGCTCGCGTTCGCGATCGTCGACTATCACCGGATCGGCAACGAGCGAACGGCCGCGTGAGGCACGTCGACACCCCGCAGGAGCAGGCCGAATGCAGATGACAGCGCCCCGTCCGTTCGCCGGCCGGTCGTGATCGAGGACAAGTCGGGCGCGGGCGGCAACATCGCCGCCGAGGTGTATAGGCCGTGTCGCTCGCGGTGCCGACGATCCACATCGACGCCACGCCGAACACCGACCTCGTCTACCCGGCCCGGCTCGGGCTCGTGGGCCCGGTGGGCGCGATCCGGGACGCGACCGGCGGATCGGCCGCGGGTCGTCGGCGCGCGGATCGACCCGGCGCAGTACGCGGCGCAGTTCTGACGGCGGGGACCGCCCGAACCTGCTATAAACCGACTCGGCCGAGCGCGGCGCGCCCGGCCACCTTTCGAAGAACGAGGAGAAAGCACATGAAACGAATCCTGGCGGCCGCGGCCGCCCTGGCCATCGGGCTGGCGTGCGCGAGCGCGCAGGCCGTCACCCTGCGCTGGGCCGCGCAGAACGACATCCTGACCTTCGACCCGCACTCGCAGAACCACTCCACGTCGAACACGATGTCGATGCACGTCTACGAGGGCCTGACGCGCTACGACAAGAACTACAAGGTCGAGCCCGCGCTCGCCACGAGCTGGCAGCAGCTCGCGCCGACGCAGTGGCGCTTCAACCTGCGCAAGAACGTCAAGTTCCACGACGGCGCGCCGTTCACCGCCGACGACGTCGTGTTCTCGTTCGAGCGCATCAAGCAGCCCCAGGGCACGATGCAGATCTACGTCGTCGGCATCAAGGAGGTCAGGAAGGTCGACGACTTCACCGTCGACCTGATCCTCGAGGCACCGGTGCCGATCCTGCTGCGCAACATCATCGACTTCCGCATCATGAACCGCGCGTGGTCGGTGAAGAACAAGTCGCAGAACATCCAGGACTACGCCAAGCGCGAGGAGACTTACGCGTCCCGAAACGCGAACGGCACGGGCCCGTACATCCTCAAGGAGTGGTCGCCCGACCAGCGCATCGTCTTCACCGCGAACTCCGGCTGGTGGGACAAGCGGGAAGGCAACGTCACCGACATCGTCTACACCCCGATCAAGGCCGACGCCACGCGCGTGGCGGCGCTGCTCTCGGGCGACGTCGACCTCGTGACCGACCTTCCGACGCAGGACGTCGCGCGGCTGCGCCAGAACGCCGCGCTCAAGGTCGTCGACGGCCCCGAGGTGCGCACGATCTTCATCGGCCTGGACCAGTTCAACAACGAACTGCAGTACTCGGCCGTCAAGGGCAAGAACCCGTTCAAGGACGTGCGCGTGCGCAAGGCGCTGAACATGGCCGTCGACCGCGCCGCGATCCAGCGCACGATCATGCGCGGGCTCTCGATCCCCGCGGGCATCATGGTCGCCCCCGGCGTCAACGGCCACACCGTCGACGGCGACAAGCCCACCGCGTTCGACGCCGACGGCGCGAAGAAGCTTCTCGCCGAGGCCGGCTACCCCGACGGCTTCGAGTTCACGCTCGACTGCCCGAACAACCGCTACGTGAACGACGAGGAGATCTGCCAGGCGCTGGTGAGCATGTGGGCCCGCGCCGGCCTGAAGGTGAAGCTGAACGCGATGCCGTTCGCGACCTTCATCCCGAAGATCCTCAAGCACGACACGAGTGCGTACATGCTCGGCTGGGGCGTGGCCACCTACGACGCGCTGTACTCGCTGCAGTCGCTGGTGCGCACCAAGACCACCGGTGCCGACGGCAACTTCAACCTCGGGCGCATCAGCAACGCGAAGGTCGACGCGATCGTCGACGCCGCCAAGACCGAGACCGACGTCGCCAAGCGCGACGCGATGCTGCGCGAGGGCCTGAAGATCACCGCCGAAGAGGCGCTGTACGTGCCGATCCACCACCAGATGCGGCCGTGGGCGATGAAGAAGAACGTCACCACGGTGCACCGCTCGGACGACCGGCCCGAGGGACGCTACGCACGCATCGACTGACCTGCCCGCCGGTGCGCGGCCCGCGAACGCGGCCTCGCACCGTCTCGGCGTCGAACCCGCGATGATCCACCAGCGCGAACTGACGATCCGTACCGCCGGCCGCGGCACCTTCGAGATCACCGCGGAGGTCGCCGAGGTGGTGCGCCAAAGCGGCGTGTCCACGGGACTGTGCCACGTGTTCCTGCGGCACACGAGCGCGTCGCTGGTGCTCACCGAGAATGCGGATCCCACGGTTCGCGAAGACCTCGAGACCGCGATGGCCCGCTTCGCCCCCGACGGCGACGCCGCGAACTTCCACGACACCGAGGGCCCCGACGACATGCCCGCGCACCTGCGCAGCGCGCTGACGTCGAACTCGCTGACCATCCCGTGCGCGGGCGCTCGCCTGCTGCTCGGGACCTGGCAGGGGGTCTTCGTGTGGGAGCACCGGCTGGCGCCGCACGCGAGGTCGGTGGTGGTCACGGTGCAGGGCGACGCCTGACGAGGCGCGCGCCGGGGGCCACGCGCCGAGCCGGGGCGCTCCGGTAGAATCCGCGCTGCCGCCCCCGTAGCTCAGTGGATAGAGCATCCCCCTCCTAAGGGGAGGGTCGCACGTTCGATTCGTGCCGGGGGCGCCAGCTTGCGCGGCGGCTCACGGCATCACTCGCTGGTCTTCGGGAGCCGGCGGACACCACCGGGGATCGCGTCGGGCGCCCGGCGGCGGCGCGATCGAGCGGCGCCTTCCGGATCCGACCGATACGGCAGGTGCGGAATTCCGTGACGGCGCCTGCGTCGGTGCTAACGTCCGACCATGCCGCCCTCCCCGCCATCCGCCATCCGCCGCGTTCGCGGACCCGCGCTGCTCGCGCTCGCGATCGTCGCGGTCGCGGCCGCGGGGCTCGCGCTCTGGGTCGGGTATCTGCGCTCGCCGGCCGAGCCGCCGCCCGCGCCGGTCGCCATCGCCCCGGTGCCCGTCGCACCGGCGGCGCCTCCCGCGCCTGTGGTGAAGCACCCGATCGAAGCGGTACCGGTCGAGCCGACGCCCTCGACGGAACCGCTGCCGCCGCGTGCACGCAGCGACGCGGCGCTGGTCGCGGCGGCCGCGGCGCTGGCCGGTGCCGGCCCGCTCGCCCGCTTCTTCTTTACCGACGAACTGGTGCGCCGCTTCGTGATCACGGTCGACAACCTGCCGCGCGAGACGCTGCCGATGCAGCTGCGCGTCGTGAAGGCGACGCCGGGCGCCTTCGCGACGACGGGCGCGGGGAGCGAGCGCGCGATCGCGCCGGACAACGCGCTGCGCTACGCGCCCTTCGTCGGATTCGTCGAGGGCGTCGACACGCGCAGGCTGGTGGCGGGCTACCTGCGCTTCTATCCGCTGCTCCAGGAAGAGTTCCGCTCGATCGGATTTCCCGACCGGCAGTTCAACGACCGCGTGGTCGAGGCGATCGACGACCTGCTCGCGGCGCCCGAGCGCGACGGGCCCGTCGCGCTGGTGCAGCCCAAGGTCACGTACCGCTACGCCGACCCCGAACTGGAAGCGCTGTCGGCCGGCCGCAGGATCATGCTGCGCATCGGCACGGAGAACGCGCACAGGATCAAGGCGAAGCTGAGCGAGATCCGCGGATTGCTGGCAGCCACCGCCACGCCGGGACGCTGACGGACCGTGCCCGCGCGCGCCGCCCGCGTCACTCGGCGCACCCCTCACCGCCCCCTGAACACCGGCGCCCGCTTCTCCATGAACGCGCGCCGCCCCTCCCGGAAGTCCTCGCTCGCGAACGCGCGCGCGGTCGCGTCTTCGATGCGCCGAGCGTCGATCTGCGGGCCGGCGCGCTGGATCTCGTCGATGGCCAACTTGACCGAAGCCATCGTCAGCGGCGCGTTGGCCGCGATCAGCGCGCACTCGGCGCGGATCGCGTCCTCGATCGTGCCGCGGGCGACGATGCGGCACACGAACCCCATGCGCAGCGCGTCGGCCGCCTCGAAACGGCGCGCGGTCAGGAAGATCTCGCGCGCGTTCGGGCCGCCCACCGTGTCGACGAGCTTCTTGATGCCCGGCCAGCGGTACCCGATGCCGAGCCGTGCCGCGGGGATGCCGAAACGCAGCGTTTCGTCGCCGATGCGCAGGTCGCAGTTGAGCGCGATCGCGACGCCGCCGCCCAGGCACCAGCCGCGCAGCATCGCGATCGTCGGCTTCGAGCAGCCGGCCAGGCGCACCATCCCGGCGCCGCCGATCGACTCGTAGCGCTCGTTGGCCTCGACCGAGTCTCGCACCTGGTCGAACTGCGAGATGTCGGCGCCGGACACGAATGCGTGCTCGCCGGCGCCGCGCAGCACCACCACCCGCACCTGCGGGTCGCGCTCGAGCGCGTCGACCGCGCCGGGCAGCGCCTGCCACATCGACACCGACATCGCGTTGTGGCGGCCGGGATTGTCGAACTCGATCCAGCCGATCGGGCCGTCGACGCGGATGTGGACTCGACCGGGGGCGTTGGACATGGGCACGGGCTCCGAGTCAAAGGGGTCCGTGAACCATAGGCGCTCGGACCGCGCGTGGCAATCCGTCAGACGCCTGCGGGAGGCGCTACGTCGGAGACCCGGTCGCGCCGTAGGCCTCGAGCGCCTCGTGCAGGCGCTGCGCGCGCGTCTTCAGCGACTGAGCGGCCTGCGCCGACTGCTCCACCAGCGACGCGTTCTGCTGCGTCGTCCGATCGAGGTGCCCGACGGCATCCTGGATCTGCGCGAGCCCGCCGTTCTGCTCGCCGACCGAGCGCGAGATCTCGCCGATCAGTTCGGCCACCTGCTTCACCTCGCGGACGATCTCGCTCATCGTGTCGCCCGCGCGCGTGGCGTCGCGCACGCCGTCCTCGACGATGCCCTGCGAGCGCGTGGTGAGATCGCGGATCTCGTGGGCCGCGCCGGCCGCCCGCGTCGCGAGGTTGCGCACCTCGGCCGCCACGACAGCGAAGCCACGGCCCTGCTCGCCGGCGCGCGCCGCTTCGACGGCCGCGTTCAGCGCCAGCAGGTTCGTCTGGAACGCGATGCCGTCGATGAGCCCCGAGATCTCCGCGATCTTGCGGCTCGATGCCTCGATCTCGTGCATGCGTCCGATCGCCTGCGCAACCGCCTCGCTGCCGCGATCCGCGACGCCCGACGCGACGCCTGCGAGCTCGGTCGCCCGGCGCGCGCTCTCGGCGTTGCTCCTGAGCGCGCCGCTCATCTGCTCGACCGCCGCGGCGGTGTTCTGGAGGCTGTCGGCCGACATCTCGGTCCGGCGCGCGAGGTCCATGTTGCCCGACGCCATCTCGGCGCTCGCGCGCTCGACCCCGTCCACCTGGCGCGACACGTCGTCGACCAGCACCCGCAGATTCAGGCCCGACTGCGCGATCGCGCGCGCGAGCATGCCGATCTCGTCGACCCGGTCGGTGCAGACCGGCTCGGCGCACTGCCCGCTCGCGACGCGTCGCGCCTGCTCGAGAACCCGTACGAGCGGCGCGGCGATCCGGGATTCGAGCAGCACGCACGACAGCGCCGCGCCGGCCAGCACGAGCGCGGCCAGCACCGGCACGCTCGCGCCGCCCGGCAGCGCCAGTCCGGCCAGCGGAAGCGCCGCCGCGACGAGCAGGCCGGCCCGGATGCGCCACCGAAGCGGCAGGAACCTGCCGGCCGAAAGCCACGCGAGCGCTCCGGTGCGCACGACGATCCCGCGGAAGAAGCGGAGCCCGCGCGCGCGTCCGTCGCGGAATCGCGCGTGGAGCGCCTCGGCCTGCGCCACCTCGGCGCGCGTCGGCCGGGTTCGCACCGACATGTAGCCGGCAAGCCGGCCGGCGCGAACGATCGGCGTCGCGTTGGCCCGCACCCAATAGTGGTCGCCGTCCTTGCGACGATTCTTGACCAGCGCCGTCCACGCGTCGCCCGAACCGATCGTGCGCCAGAGGTCGCCGAAGGCCTCTTGCGGCATGTCCGGGTGGCGCACGAGATTGTGGGGCTGTCCTTGCAGTTCTTCGAGCGGGAACCCGCTCACGTCGATGAAGGATCCGCTCGCGTAGGTGATCCGGCCCTGAGGGTCGGTGATCGACATCAGCGTCAGGTGGTCGCCAATCTCGATTTCGTGCTGCGTGACGGGCAGGTTTTTCCGCATGGACGATCGTCCTCGGGCGCGACTTGGGCGTGCCGCGCCCGGATGCTCTTTGTTGGAAGCCCCGCAGAAGTCTGCGCGCGCCGCCGCCGGCGCGAACCCCGCATATGGGCCGAAAACCCCCTGCGATTCCGGGCGACGGAGCCCTGCTCGTCTAACGCCCGGCAGGCACGCGCGGGCGCGCCCGCAGCCATCGCAGCACGACCTCGTAGAGCTCGCCGGCGTCGAACGGCTTGACGACGATGTCGTCCAGCCCGGCGTCGGCGCAAGCCGCGCGGCTGTCGGACAAGGCATTGGCGGTGAGCGCGACGATCGGGACGCGATCCCCGCCGGGCAGGCCGCGCATCCGGCGGGCGGCTTCCAGCCCGCCCATGCGCGGCATCTGCAAGTCCATCAGCACGAGCGCCGGCGCACGCGACGCGAAGCGCTCGAGAGCCTCCACGCCGTCGTGCGCGACCTCGCTGACGAGTCCCGCCGACGCCAGCAACTCGACCGCGACCACCTCGTTCACCGGGTCGTCCTCGACGACCAGCACGCGCGCGCCGTGGTACTCGCGGCGCAGTGCGTCCTCGGCGCTCGCGCGGACGGCTCCGTGCGCGGCAGCGGTGTCCGCCGCGAGACCCGCGCCCCCTGCGACGGGCCGCGCGCCCGCCGGAACGCTCGTCGAGAGCCGCGCGGTGAACCAGAACGTACTGCCCTCGCCGAGGCGACTCTCGACGCCCGCGTCGCCCCCCATCAGCATCGCCAGGCGCCGCGTGATCGCGAGCCCGAGCCCGGTGCCGCCGTGCTCGCGCGTCGTGGAGTTGTCGCCCTGCTCGAACGGCTGGAACAGGCGCGGCAGGACGCCGGGGGCGATGCCGGGTCCGGCGTCGCGGACCTCGAAGCGAAGGCACGCCCGCTCGCCGCGCGCGTCCTCGACCCGGGCCGCCAGGACCACGTCTCCCGACGCGGCGAACTTGACCGCGTTGCCCGCGTAGTTCAGCCAGGCCTGCCGCAGCCGCGTCGCATCGCCCCTCAGTCCGGCCGGCATCGGCCCGCACTCGACGACGACGCGCAGCCCCTTGGCGCGCGCCCGCACGCCGACCATCGCCGCGACCTCCGACGCGAGCACGCCGACGTCGACGGCCTCGTCGGCGATCGTCACCTTCTGCGCCTCGATCTTCGCGATGTCGAGCACGTCGGCGACGATCTCGGTGAGGTGCCGGCTCGCCGACTCGATCCGGTCCAGCCGCTGCGCCTGGGCGTCCTCGAGCCCGGCGCGGCGCATCAGGTAGGCCAGCCCGGAGATCGCGTTCAGCGGCGTGCGGATCTCGTGGCTCATGTTCGCGAGGAACGCGCTCTTGGCGACGTTCGCGGCCTCGGCCGCCTCCTTGGCCGCGCGCAGCTCGCCGGTGCGCTCGTCGACGAGTGCCTCGAGGTGCTGGCGATGCCCCTCGAGCTCGGCCTGCGCCCGCCGTCGCGCGGTGATGTCCTCGACCATCGACCACACGTAGCGGCGGTCGTCGGCCCCCGTCACCAGCATTCCGTTCAGGTTCACCGGCACGCACGAGCCGTCCTTGCGAAGGATCTCTCTTTCGTACGGGCCGTAGCGCCCCGTGCGCATCAGCACGTCGAAGTGCCGGCGCTCGGCGTCCTGCTGCCCGGCGGGCAGCAGGTCCCGGTTGGACAGGCCGCGCAGCTCGGCCTGCGGATACCCGCTGATCGCGGCGAACGCCTCGTTGAAATCGAGGAACCTACCGTCGAGACCGTTCAGCGCGATCCCGACCGGAGAGAGCGTGAACAGGCCCCTGAGCTTCTCCTCGCTCGCGCGCAGGCTGATCTCCGCGAGCTTGCGCTCGGTGATGTCGCGTCCCACGCCGCGATAGCCGCGAAAGCGTCCGCGCTCGTCGAAGACGGGCGTGCCGCTGATCGACACCCAGTGCGCGCGGCCGCCGCTGTCCGGCCTTCGCATCTCGAAGTCGTGAAACGGCCGGTGCGCGCGCAGCGCCGCACGGTGGTCATCCCACTGCTCTTCGCCGACGTTGGCCGCCGGCATCTCCCAGCGCGTCTTTCCGATGTGCTCGCCTTCCGCGATCCCGGTGCGCTTCTCGAGCTCGCCGTCCAGTCTCAGGAACCTGAATTGATCGTCCTGCTCCCAGTACCAGTCGGACGACAGCTCGGTGAGCTGGCGGAAGCGCTCGCGCTCGTGCCTGAGACCGTCGCGCGCCTCGACGAGCTCGCGGTGCATGCGGCCGAGGACGAGCAGCGGCAGCCCCACCGCGAGCGCGAAGTTCAGGCCGATGCTCGCGACGAACGTGAGCTTGTCGAGGACGTCCGGGAACGCCACGAACGTCGGGTCGTCCGAGGCACGGAAAGGCGCCCAGACCGCGCGGGCGGCGAGGATCGCGCACGCGAGCAGCAGCGCGCCGGCGAGGAACCGGCGGATCGCGCGGTCCGGCAGCGCCCGCTCGCGCAGCAGCGCGAGCGCCGCCGGCAGCAGGTTCGCCACGATGGCCACCGAGACGGCGAACACGCGCGCGCGCATGCTCGGCACGACGTCGTCGAAGAACACGACCGCGACGACCGCGGCGAGCGTCACGCCCAGCACCCAGCGCTCGCCGCCGGTGCGCCCCGCGAAACGCCGGAAGCCGAGGTACAGCAGCCCGTTGCCCAGCACGATGAGCCCGTTGCCCAGCCAGTACGACAGCGCGTCGGGCACCACCCCGCGCACTGCGATCAGCAGCGCGCCCGATCCGATGCAGGTGGCGCCGAGCGCCCAGTGCCGCAGGCTCTCGTCCTTCGCGATCCGGTGATGCGCGAATTGCAGGCCCAGCGCGAGGAGCACGCCGGTCAGCAGGGTGCAGAACCCCAGCGTGCGTACATCCACGAACTCCATCCGGCGGATATTAACCCTGCGCGCCCGGCAGGGGTGCCGCGGCCCCGTCGTAGGCGCCCGCGAGCGTGCGAGCGATGCCCCCCGCGCGCGGACCGTGACGGGCCGCGCACGCTTCGGATCCGGCCCCGTCAGCCGAGCGCGCCGCGTTCCGCGCGCAACGCCTCGACCGCCTCGGGGTTCACCAGCGCGCTCAGGTCGCCCGGATCCTGGCCGAGCACCGCCGCGCGGATCACCCGGCGCATGATCTTCAGGTTGCGCGTCTTTGGGAGGTCCGCCACCAGCATCACCGCGCGCGGCCTGAACGGCGCTCCCAGGCCGCGCGCGACCACCGCCGCGAGCTCGTCGCGCAGCGCGTCCGACGCCTGCACGCCGGGCCGCATCGAGCACACGAGGACCAGCGCCTGGCCCTTGATCGGGTCGGGCACGCCGACCGCGGCGGCCTCGGCCAGCTCGCCGGTGCCCATCAGCAGCGACTCGATCTCGGCGGGCCCGGTGCGCTTGCCCGCGATCTTCAGCGTGTCGTCGGAGCGGCCGTGGATCAGCCAGTGGCCGTCGGCGTCGCGGCTCGCGAAATCGCCGTGGTGCCAGAGGCCCGGCCAGGTGCTCCAGTAGGTGTCGAGATAGCGGCCGTCGTCGCGCCACAGCCCGCGCGTGAGCCCGATCGGGGGGCGGCGCATCACGAGCTCGCCGACGCGGCCCGGCGGCAGCGAGCGACCCTCGTCGTCGACGACGTCGGCCCCGGTGCCCGGGATCGCGGTGTTGAACGCGCACGGCTTCAGGGCCTTGAGGGGCGTGCACCCGACGATGCCGATCATCTCGGTGCCGCCGGAGAAGTTCAGCAGCGGCACCCGCGCACCGCACACGCGCTCGAACAGCCACTGCCACGCCTGCGGGGTCCAGGGCTCGCCGCTCGAAACCACCACGCGCAGGCACGAGAGGTCGTGGCTGCGCCACGGCTCGCACCCCTCGGCCATGAACGTCCGGATCGTGGTCGGCGCGACGCCGAGGTACGTGACGCCCTGCCGGGCGAGCACGCGCCACATCCGGTCGGGCTGCGGGAAGTTCGGCGCGCCTTCCACCTGCACGAGCGTCGCGCCCATCACCGGCGTACCGTACGCGAGCATCGGGCCCACGACCCAGCCCATGTCGCTGATCCACAGCAGACGGTCGTCGGCCCGGAAGTCCATCGTCAGCCAGAGGTCGAGCACGAGCTTCATCGGGAAGCCCACGTGCGTGTGCACGACGCCCTTGGGCCTGCCGGTGGTGCCCGACGTGAACATCAGCAGGAACGGCGCGTCCGCCTCCATCGGCTCGGTGGGCGCGTCGTCGGGGCGTCCCGCGACGAGCTCGTGCCACCAGTGGTCTCGCGACGGATTCCAGTCGACCGGATTGCCCGCGTGCCGAAGCACGATCACGTGCTCGACGCGGGTGTCGCCGGCGAGTGCCGCGTCGACGACCGCCTTCGCGCCGACGAGCCGGCCGCGACGCAGGCTCGCGTCGACCGTGACCAGCGCCTTCGCGCCGCCGAGTTCGAGCCGCTGCGCCATCGCGTCGGCGCCGAAGCCGGAGAACAGCGGCATCGCGATCGCGCCGATCTTGGGAATCGCGAGCGACGCGACCATCGCCTCGACGAGATTCGGCAGGTAGAGCGCGACCACGTCGCCGCGGCCCAGCCCGAGCGAGCGCAGTCCCGCGGCGAACCGGCAAACCTCGGCGTCGAGCGCCCGGTACGTGAGCGTGCGGCGCGCGCCGTCCTCGCCTTCCCACTCCAGCGCGGTCTTGTCGTAGGTGGGCGTGCCGCGCCAGCGGTCGAGCGCGTTGAGCACCACGTTCGTGGTGCCGCCGGTGCACCAGCGCGGCCAGGCGATGCCGGCGGACTCGTCGAGCGCGCGCCCGAAGGGCTGGAAGAAACGGAAGCCGACCGCATCGAGCAGGCCGCGGTAGAAGCGCTCCGGCTCGCGGTCGGCGAATGCGACCAGGGCGTCCCAGTCCGGGACGCCGAGCGAGCGCATGAACGCGACCGCGTTGGCCGATCCGAATGCGGCCGGATCGGGGCGCCAGGCGACGTCGCCCGGCGGCGTCCTCGGTTCCATCGCGGCGCCTCCTCCCAGGGTGGAGGCGCCAACGTAGCACAGGGATGGGAAGGGGGCGAGTTCAGCCGCCCGCTCAGGGCCGCCAGTCCGCGATCTTCCCGCCCTCGGCCGCCAGCCGCTCGAGCAGCTTCGAAGGTGCCCAGTGCACCGGCCCGAACGGCTCGCCCTGCTGGGCGCCGTACTTGCGCATGCCCTCGAGCACCGTCTTCGCCCCCACGGTGTCGCCGAAGAACATCGGCCCGCCGCGCCAGCGCGGGAATCCGTAGCCCGCGCACCAGACGACGTCGATGTCGCTCGCGCGCAGCGCGACGCCCTCCTCCAGGATGCGCAGCCCTTCGTTGACCATCGGGAACAGGCAGCGCTCGACGATCTCCTGCTCGGTGTGCTCGCGCTGCGGAACGCCGAGCGCCCGGGCGCGCGCGCGCAGGATCTCGACGGCGAGCGGGTCGTCCAGTCGCTTGCGGCCCTCGTAGCGGTAGTAGCCCTTGCCGTTCTTCTGGCCCTCGCGCCCGGCCTCGTGCAGCGCGAAGTCCGCCTGGTAGTACGCGGGGTCGGGCGGGAACTTGTCGGCGTTCGCACGGTGCACGTTCACGCCCACCGCGATGCCGGCCATGTCGAAGACGGCGAGGATGCCCATCGCCATCCCCCAGTTCTCGAGCGCGGTGTCGACCTGCCGCGGCGTCGCGCCCTCGAGCACGATGCGCTCGGCCTCGCGCGCGTAGCCCTCCATCATCCGGTTGCCGATGAAGCCGTAGCACACGCTCGCGAGCACCGGCGTCTTGCGCAGCGGGCGCGAGAGCTCCATCGCGGTGCGGATCACGTCGGGCGCGGTGTCCTTCGTGCGCACGACCTCGAGCAGCGGCATCACGTTGGCCGGCGAGAAGAAGTGCAGGCCGATGACGTCGGCGCGGCGCTGAACCGTCGAGGCGATCGCGTCGATGTCCAGCGTCGACGTGTTCGTCGCGAGCACCGCGCCGGGCCTGGCCGCGCGCTCGATGTCGGCGAAGACGCGGCGCTTGAGCGCCATGTCCTCGAACACCGCCTCGATCCAGACGTCGGCGTCGCGCCCGTCGGCGTAGTCGAGCGAGCCGGAGATCAGCGCCATGCGCGCGGCCTTCGCGTCGGGCGCGAGGCGCCCTCGCTCGACCTGGCTCTGGTACGTCGCGTCGACCACCTTCAGGCCGCGATCGAGCGCCTCCCGGGTCGCGTCGAGCAGCGTGACCGGGATGCCGGCGTTGGCGAAGCAGATCGCGATGCCCCCGCCCATCGTCCCCGCGCCGACGATCGCGGCGCGCTTCACGGGCCGCGCGGCGACGCCCTCGAGCCCGGGCACGCGGCGCGTCTCGCGCTCGGCGAAGAACACGTGGACCGCGCCGCGCGACTCGGTGGTCGCCTTCGCGCCGTTGACGAGCTCGGTCTCGTATTCCAGCCCCTGGGCGAGCGGCTTCGTCATCGACGCACGCACCGCCTCGATCGCGGTGAGCGGCGCGCGGCGCCCGCGGTACTGCTTCGCGGCCTGCTCGGCGAAGCGCGCGAGGATCTCGTCGGTGCCGGTGGCGGGATCCACGGCCATCTCGCCGGTGCGCCGCGGGCCCTTGCCGGCCGCGAGCAGCTCGCGCACGTACGCCAGCGCGGCGGCGCGCAGGTCGCCGTCGGCGACGCGGTCGAGGTAGCCGATCTCGGCCGCCTTCGCCGCGTCGATCGGCGCGGCGCTCACGAACAGCTCGAGCGCGCGCTCCACGCCGACCAGCCGCGGCATGCGCTGCGTTCCGCCGGCGCCCGGGATGATGCCCAGCGTCACCTCGGGCATCGCGAAACGCGTGCCGGCGGCCGCGATCCGGTAGTGACACGCGAGCGCGATCTCGACGCCGCCGCCCATCACGGTGCCGTGCATCGCCGCGACCACCGGCACCGGCAGCGCCTCGATCGCGTTGAACAGGCGCCGGTACTCCTCCTCCTTCGGCGGACCGGAGAACTCGCCGATGTCCGCGCCCGAGAAGAACGTGCCGCCCTCGCACACGAGCAGCACGGCACGCGCGCCGGCGAGCCTGCCGAGCGCGTCGAAGAGCCCCGCGCGAACCTTCGCGTCGATCGTGTTGACCGGCGGGTTGTTCACGGCGACGACGGCCACGCCGTCGCCTTCCATCCTGACGTCGACGATGCTCATTTGAGTTTCAGCAGCTTCGCCGCGTTGTCCTTGAGGATCAGCGGACGCACCTCGTCCTTGATCGCGATCTTCTCGAAATCGGCCATCCAGCGGTCGGGCTGGATCACCGGGTTGTCGCTGCCGAACAGCACCTTGTTCTTCAGCAGCGTGTTCGCGTACTGAACGAGCTTGGGCTCGAAGTACTTCGGCGACCAGCCGGAGAGGTCGATGTAGACGTTCGGCTTGTGCAGCGCGACCGACAGCTGCTCCTCCTGCCACGGCACGCCCGGGTGCGCGGAGATGATCGGCATCGTCGGGAAGTCGGCCGCGACGTCGTCCAGGTGCAGCGGGTTCGAGTACTTCAGCCGCAGGCCGCCGCCGCCCGGCATGCCGGCGCCGATGCCGGTCTGGCCCGAGTGGAAGAGCGCGGGCAGCCCGGCCTCGGCGATCACCTCGTACAGCGGGTAGCAGTCGGGGTCGTTGGGGAAGAAGCCCTGGATGTTCGGGTGGAACTTGAAGCCGCGCACGCCGAAGTCCTTGATCAGGCGGCGCGCCTCGCGCACGCCCATCTTGCCGCGGCGCGGGTCGATGCTCGCGAACGGGATGCAGATGTCCGGGTGCTCGGCGGCCGACTCCGCGACCTCCTCGTTGGAGATGCGCTTGATGCCCATGCCGCTCTCGTGGTCGACGGTGAACACGACGAACGCGATCTTCTTCTCGCGGTAGTACGCGGCCATCTGCGCGATGGTCGGGTGCTTGACCTCGTAGCGGAAGTACTTGCCGCGCGCCTCGAGCGCCTCGGCCTCGGCTTCGTCGGGCAGCATCCGCGTGGAGACTTCGGCGTGGGTGTGGATGTCGATCGCAATGATGGAATCGAGGTCGATCTTGAGCATGATTCGGCTCGCTGAGGTTGGAATGGGCGGGCGGCTCAGCCGCCCCGGGAGGAGTTCGCGTCGGCCGGGCGGCGCGAGCCGTCGACCACACGCTGCAGCATCTCGATCAGGTGCGCCTTCTCGTCCGCCGAGAGCACGCGCACGAGCGCGGCTTCGGTGCTCTCGCCGATGCGGCGCGCGCGGCGCACGAGCGCCTGTCCGGCTGGCGTGATGCGAACGCGCTGCACGCGGCGGTCGCGCTCGCTGCGCTCGCGCCGGACCCAGCCGTGCGCGACCATCCGGTCGAGCACGACCGCGAGGTTGGGCGGCGCCACGTCGAGCGTCTCGCCGAGTTGCTTCTGGCGGACTTCCGCGTTGCCGTCGACCAGCATCAGGATCGAGAACTCGACGATCTTCAGGTCCAGCTTCGCGAGCTGTCGCGCGAGCGGGCGCGTGAGCGCCACCGACGCGAGCGTCGCCGAGTAGCCGAGCAGGCGATCGAGCCCGGCGAGTTCGAGCCGGCCGGCGCCCGAGGGCGCCGACGCTCCGCCTTGCGCGGCGCCGGCGTCGGACGGGCGGGCCGCCGGCGACGTGACCGGGTGGAGGTCCGCCATCGTCACGCCACGAAGGGCAGCGCGCAACGCGCCGCCGCGACGCGCTCGAGCCGGCGCGCGAACTCGCCGCCGAGCCAGTCGAAGTGGAAACGCGCGAGCACCCGCTTGTCCTCGTAGAACCGGGCGTCCGCCGCGCCGCGCGCGATCGCCCGCGCGGCGAGCGCGTCGCTGCGCGCCCACGCGCACCCGAGCAGCGCCTCGCCGGCGGCGAAGAGCAGGTCGTCGGCGGCGCGGTACGGCAATTCGGGGTCGGCAGCGGCATCACGGTGCAGCGCCGCGACGGCGCCGCGCAGCGCGTCGATCCGCGCGCGTGCCGCCGCGGCGTGCGGCGAGCCCTCGCACTGCGCACCGGCCCAGTCGAGCAGGGCGGCGAACTTCGCGCCCGCGTCGGGCAGGATCTTGCGCACGACGAGGTCCGCCGCCTGGATCTCGTTGGTGCCTTCGTAGATCAGCGTCACCCGGCTGTCGCGCACGCTCTGCTCGATGCCGTTCTCGTGCACGTAACCGTGGCCGCCCCACACGCCGAGCGCGCGATCGGCGCCGAAGTGGCCGAACTCGGTGAGCACCGCCTTGACGATCGGCGTGAGCAGCGACGCGCGCTCGTTCGCCGCCTCGCGCGCGCCGGCGTCGGCGTGGCGCGCGTGCTCGTCGAGCGCGTGCGCGGCCCAGTACGCGAGCACGCGCCCGCCCTGCGCGCGCGCCTGCAGTTCGAGCAGCGTGCGCCGCACCGGCGGGTGGTGCGCGATCAGGTCGGCGACGCCGCCCGAGCGCGGCGCCGGCGTGCGCGGCGCGCGCGACTGCGGCCGCTCGAGCGCGTATCGCAGCGCGTTCTGCGCCGCCATCTCGAGGTGGCCCAGGCCCTGCAGCCCGACGTGAAGCCGCGCCGCGTTCATCATCAGGAACATCGCCGGCAGCCCGCGGTTCGGCTCGCCGAGCAGCCATCCGGTGGCGCCGTCGAAGCTCATCGCGCAGGTCGCGCTGCCCTTCAGGCCCATCTTGTGCTCGAGGCGCTCGCAGCGCACGGCGTTGGGCGCGCCGCCGGGCAGCAGCTTCGGCACCAGGAACAGCGACAGCCCCTTCGTGCCGGACGGCGCGTCGGGCAGCCGCGCGAGCACGAGGTGGACGATGTTCGGCGTGAGGTCGTGGTCGCCGCCGGAGATGAAGATCTTGCCGCCGGTGATCCTGTGCGAGCCGTCGGCCGCGGGCTCGGCACGCGTACGCGCCAGGCCGAGGTCGGAGCCCGCGTGCGCCTCGGTCAGGCACATCGTCGAGAGCCACTCGCCGCGCGTGACCCGGGGCAGGTACGTGTCGCGCACCGCGCCGCGCGCGTGCGCGTGCAGGCACTCGTAGGCGCCGTGCAGCAGGCCCGGGTACATCGTCCACGCGTGGTTGGCCGCCGCGAGCATCTCGAAGAGCGCCGAATTCAGGAGTTGCGGCAGCCCCTGCCCGCCGCAGTCCGGGTCGCACGCGAGCGCCGGCCAGCCGGCATCGACGAACGCCTGGTAGGCCTCGCGAAAGCCGCGTGGCGTGCTCACGCGCCCGTCGGCGAGCACGCAGCCTTCGAGGTCCCCGGGCCCGTTGATCGGGGCGAGCACCTCGGCGGCGAAGCGCCCGGCCTGCTCGAGCACCTGCGCGGCGGTGCCGGCGTCGAGATCCTCGAACCCGCTCATCGCGGTCCAGGCGTCGGGGGCGCCGAGCACCTCGTCGACGACGAAGCGCATGTCGCGCAGCGGAGGATCGTAGTGCCACATTGGAATCGTCTCGTCGCAGTCGCCGCGGCCCGCGTCAGTGCCTGGCCGCGCCGAGGTACGACTCGACCACGCGCGGATCCTTCGCGAGCACGTCGGCCGTGCCGTCGAGGACGATGGCCCCGGTCTCGAGGACGTAACCGTGGTCGGCGACCTCGAGCGCGGCGCGCGCGTTCTGCTCCACCAGCAGGATGCTCACGCCGGTGGAGCGCAGCGCGCGGATCGTGCGGAAGATCTCGCGCACGACCAGCGGCGCCAGCCCCAGGCTCGGCTCGTCGAGCATCAGCACCTTGGGCCGGCTCATCAGCGCGCGCCCGACCGCCAGCATCTGGCGCTCGCCGCCCGAGAGCGTTCCGGCGAGCTGCACGCGCCGCTCCTTCAGGCGCGGGAACAGCGTGTAGACCTCGTCCAGCGTCGAACGCCAGTTCGGCACGCGATGGCGCATCGGCCGGTACCCGCCCAGGATCAGGTTGTCCTCGACCGGCATCGTGCCGAACAGCTCGCGCCGCTCGGGGACGAGCGCGAGCCCCGACATCACGCGCTCCTCGAGCGTGCGCCCGGCGAGGTCGTGGCCGTCGAAGACCACCTGCCCGCGCGACGGCAGCACGCCCATCAGCGCGTTCAGCGTCGTGGACTTGCCGGCCCCGTTGGGCCCGATGACCGTCACGACCGCGCCCTCGGGCAGTTCGAGATCGACGCCGTCGAGCACGTCGGCCTTGCCGTAGCCCGCGTGCAGCGACTTGACCGAAAGGATCGACGCCATCGTTCAGTGCTCCGTGCCCAGGTAGGCGGCGCGCACGACCGGGCTCGCCTGCACTTCCTCGGGCGTTCCGCTCATCAGGCGCGTGCCGAACTCCATCACCGTGATGTGGTCGACCAGCCCCATGACGAAGTCCATGTCGTGCTCGACGAGCAGGATCGAGAGACCCTCGGCCTTGAGCTGGCGCAGCACCGCCGCGAGCGCCTGCTTCTCCTTCAGCCGCAGGCCGGCCGCGGGCTCGTCGAGCAGCAGCAGCGAGGGATCGGTGCACAGCGCGCGGGCGATCTCCATCAGCCGCTGCGGCCCGAGCGCGAGATTGCCGGCGAGCTCGTCGAGCTTGTCGCCCATGCCGATGCGCACCAGCTGGCGCTCGGCCTCGGCGAACAGCCGCCGCTCCTCCTCGGCGTCCAGTCCGAGCACCGCCGCCAGCGGGCCGGCGTGCGTGCGCAGGTGGCCGCCCAGCGCGACGTTCTCGAGCACGGTCATGTCGGGCACCATCTTCACGTGCTGGAACGTGCGGCTCACGCCCAGTTCCGCGATGCGCCGCGACGAGAGCCCGGCGATGTCGTGCCCGCGCAGCAGCACCTGGCCGCTCGTGAGCGCGAGCACGCCGGTCACCAGGTTGAACGTCGTGGACTTTCCGGCGCCGTTGGGCCCGATCAGCCCCATGATGTCGCCGGCACGGATCGAGAAGCTCACGTCGTTGACCGCCACCAGCCCGCCGAAGGTCTTGCGGGCGTCGCGCACCTCGAGCAGCGGCTCGCCGCGCGCCGGGTGCTCGCGCGCGTCGAGCGCGCGCGCGTTCGCCCAGTCGCGCTCGCGGTGCGGCGCCGGGATCCAGCCGCGCACGAAGGTCCACAGCCCGTCGGGCGCGTACTTGAGCACGAGCACCAGCACGACGCCGAAGACGATGGTCTCGAAATTGCCGTCGTGGCCGAGAAGCGCGGGCAGCCAGACCTGGAGACGGTCCTCGATCAGGCGCACGACCGCCGACCCCGTGAACGCGCCCCACACGTGGCCGACCCCGCCGAGCACCGCCATGAACAGGTACTCGATGCCCTTGGCGAGGCTGAACGGCGAGGGATTGACCGTGCGCTGCAGGTGCGCGAACAGCCACCCGGACACCGACGCCAGCATCGCCGCGAGCACGAACGCGAGCAGCTTGTGGCGGAACGTGGAGATGCCCATCGCCTCGGGCATCGTCGCCCCGCTCGCGAGCGCGCGAATCGCGCGCCCGGTGCGCGAGTCGAGCAGCCGCACGATGCCGACCCCGGCCGCGAGCGCGATCGCCCAGATCAGCACGTAGAGGCTGCGCGCCCCGGCGAGCGAGACGCCGGCGATCTCGAGCGCCGGGATGCCGAGGATGCCGTCGTACTTGCCGAGGAACTCCATGTTGCCCATCGTGTAGTACAGCGACAGCGCCCAGGCGATGGTCGCGAGCGGCAGGTAGTGTCCCGACATGCGCAGCGTCACGAGGCCCAGCACCAGCGCGACGACGATCGCGAGCGCCAGCCCCGCGAACAGCGTGAGCCACGGCGAAACGTGCAGCGCCGTCGTCAGCCAGGCACTCGTGTACGCGCCCACGCCGACGAACGCCGCCTGCCCGAACGAGGTCAGCCCCGCGACGCCGGTCAGCAGCACCAGCCCCAGCGCGGGCAGTGCGTACATGCCCACGTAGTTGAGCTGCGTGATCCAGAACTCGGGCACCGGCAGCACCGGCAGCGCGAGCACGATCGCGCACGCGAGCGGGAACGCGAAGCGGCGAAGCATGCTCAGTGCTCCTCGCCGTGGGGGTCGCGCAGCGAGCGCCACAGCAGCACCGGCAGGATCGACGCGAAGACGATCACTTCCTTGAACGCGCTCGCCCAGAACGACCCGAAGCTCTCGAGCAGCCCGACGAGCGTCGCGCCCACGAGCGCGAGCGGATAGCTCGACAGCCCCGCGAACACCGCGGCGACGAAGCCCTTCAGGCCGATCAGGAAGCCGGAGTCGTAGAACACCGTGGTCGTGGGGCCGATCAGGAGCCCCGAGAGCGCGCCGACGAACGCGGCCATCGTGAACGACAGCCGCCCCGCGACGGACGACGAGATGCCCATCAGGCGCGCGCCGGTCCGATTGACCGCGGTCGCGCGCAGCGCCTTGCCCCAGATCGTGCGCCCGAAGTACAGCCACAGCACGACGATCAGCAGGTTCGACGCGACGAAGACGATGATCGTCTGCCCGGAGAGCGCGAGCGGGCCGACGGTGAAGCGCTCGTCCCAGAACGGCGGGTTGCGGAAACCCTCGGCGCCGAAGAAGAACAGCCCCAGGCCGGTGAGCGCGAAGTGCACGCCCACCGAGACGATCAGCAGCACCAGCACGCTCGCGTCGGCGAGCGACTCGTACGCGACGCGGTAGATGAGGCTCCCGAAGGGCGTGACCAGCGCGAGCGTGAGCAGCGCGTGGACCCACAGCGGGTAGCCGCGCGGCGCGACCCAGATCGCGACCAGCGACACCGCGACCGGGAACGCGAGGATGCGCGCCGCGTGCAAGACCGCGGAGCGCGCCGAACGCTTCGTTCGCAGGCCGTGGACGAAGTCGCCCGCGGCCGCGAGCACCGCGAGCCCGACCAGGAACGAGACCGTTCCCGGCACCTTGCCCGCCTGCAGCGACGCGAGCGTGAGCGCGCCGAACGCGACGAACTCGCCCTGCGGGATGAAGATCACCCGCGTGACGGTGAACAGCAGCACCGTGGCCAGCGCGAGCAGCGCGTACACGGCGCCGTTGGTCACGCCGTCGAGCGCGAGGATGCCGGCGATCGTGAAGTCCATGGCGGGCGGGGGGCGGGCGGCCGGTTCGGGGCCCGGGCCGTGCGCACGCCGACGGCGCGCGCACGGCCCGGGAGCCGGATTACTCGACCTTCCAGTCGCCGTTGACGACCTTCAGGATCACGCCGGTCTCGTTCGTGAAGCCCCAGTGGTCGGTCTTCGTGTAGTCGATCACGCCGTGCGACACCACGGTGCGGCCGATCTGCTCCATCGCGTCGCGCAGCGCCGCGCGGAACTCCTTCGTGCCCGGCTTGCCCTTCTTGATCGCGATCGGGATCGCCTTGTCCAGCAGGATCACGACGTCGTACGCGTGCGCCGCGAACTGGTTGCGGTTGCCCTTGCCGTACGCCGCCTCGTACTGGTCGACGAACGCCTGCGAGACCGGCTTGGACGGGTGCGACGCGGGCAGCTGCTCGGCGACGACCGCCGGCCCGGACACCACGTACGCGCCCTCGACGCCCTTGCCGCCGACGCGCATCAGGTCGCGCGAGGCCGCCGCGTGCGTCTGGTAGATCTTGCCCTTGAAGCCGCGATCGACGACCGCGAGGTGGGGCATCGCGGCGCCCGACCCGGACGCGACGATCAGCATCGCGTCAGGATTGGCCGCGACCAGCTTGAGCGCCTGCGCGGTCACCGACGTGTCCGATCGCGCAAAGCGCTCGGCGGCGACGATCTTCGGGCCGTCGAGGGCCTGCGATTGCGCCTTGAAGTCGTTGAGCCAGGCCTCGCCGTAGGCGTCGGTGTAGCCGAGGAAGCCGACGGTCTTGACGCCCTGCTTCTTCATGTGCGTGACCATCGCGTGCGCCATCACCGCGGTGCTCTGCGGGAGGCGGAACGTCCAGGTGTCCTGCCCCGGGGGAAGCACGGCGGGCGCGAGCGCCAGTTGCAGCGTGCCCGACTCCGCGGCGACGCCCGCGATCGGGATCGCGACCGGCGTGGCGACCGAGCCGGCGATCACGTCGACGTTGTCCTCGGTGACCAGGCGCTTGGCGTTCTGCACGCCCTTCGTGGGGTCGGTGGCGTCGTCGAGCAGGATCACCTTGACGTTCTCGCCGCCGATCTTCTTCGGCCACAGCTTGATCTGATTGCCGATCGGGATGCCGAGGCCGGACGCGGGCCCGGTCATCGACATCACCACGCCGATCGTGACGTCGGCGCTGGCCTGCGTCGCGGCGAGCGCGATCGCGCCGGCGACGAGCAGCTTCGGTGTGAACGCGGATTTGAGCATCGTGGGTCTCCTCTGGTGTTCGCTTCTGCGGGGGCGGTGGAAATCGGTGGTTCAGAGCGTATTCGGGACGATCAGGTAGGGGTCGGAGCCCGGGCCCTCGTACATCGCCTCGACGAGCGGCGCGCGCTGCGCGAGCACCGCGCGCTGGTTGATCGTGCCCTTGTCGGTGACCTCGCCGCGGTCGATCGACGGCGGCTCGGCCAGCACGTGCAGCCGGCTCGGGCGGTTGGCGCTGCCGGTGCCCTCGCGCCAGAGCCGGTCGGCGAGCGACTGGAAGAATCCGCGCACCGCCGGCGTGTGCAGCACCTCGGGCAGCGGCGCGTGCGCGCCGAGCCCGGCGAGGCGGCGCACCTCGTCCTCGCGCGGAAAGACGAGCAGCGCGAGCTCGTCGCGGTCGGGCGCGGCGACGACGACGTCCTGGACGCAAGGCTCGCCGGCGGCGATCACCTTCGCGCGCAGCGGGCCCACGCTCACGAACGTGCCGGTGGAGAGCTTGAAGTCCTCGGCGATGCGCCCGTCGAAGACCAGGCCCGCACGCACGTCGGCGGGGTCGGCCCACTTCGCGGCGTCGCCGGTGCGATAGAAGCCCTCCTCGTCGAAGGCCTTCGCGGTCTGCTGCGGGTCGCGCCAGTACCCCGGCATGACGTTGGGCCCGCGAAAGCGCAGCTCGACCTTGTCGCCGTCGGGCACGAGCTTGACGTCGACGCCCGGCACCGGCAGCCCGACGAGCCCGGAGCGCGCGTTCGTGTCGACCTTGAACAGGCACGCGGGCGCGGTCTCGGTCATGCCGAGGCTCGTGATCACGCGCACGCGCTCGCCGAGCGTGCGCTCGCCGTGCTCGTGGAGCTTGTCCCAGACCGCCTGCGACAGGCCCGCGCCCGCGTACATGAACACCTTCGCGTTCCTGAACAGCGACGCGCGCAGTACGGCGTCGTCGTCCATCGCGCGTGCGATCTCCTCGAAGCCCTTGGGGACGTTGAAGTAGACCGTGGGCGAGATCTCGCGCAGGTTGCGCAGCGTCTCGCCGATGCCCGCCGGGGTCGCCTTGCCGTCGTCGATGTGCAGCGTGCCGCCGTTGTACAGAACGATGCCCAGGTTGTGGTTGCCGCCGAAGGTGTGGCTCCAGGGCAGCCAGTCGACGACCACGGGGGGCTCGTCGCCGAGGAAGGCCAGGCACTGGCGGATCATCTGCTGGTTCGAGCACAGCATCGCGTGCGTGTTGACCACCGCCTTGGGCTGGCGCGTCGAGCCCGACGTGAACAGGAACTTCACGATCGTGTCGGGGCCGCTGGCCGCGTGCGCGGCGTCGAGCGCCGGGCCCGGCACGCACGCGAGCAGGTCTTCGAAGCGCAGCGTCGCGCGGCCGTCGATCGCGCCGTTGCCGAGCACCACGTCGACGTCCGGCCCGAAGACCTTGCCGATCGCGCCCGCGTAGCGCGCGTCGGCCGCGTACACGAGCCCGGGCGTCACCGTGGCGGCCACGTGGCGCAGCCTGCCGTGGTCCGTCGACACGAGCGAATACGCGGTGGACACGGACACGTACGGCACGCCGGCCCACATCGCGCCCATCATGATCGACAGGTGCTCGAGGTCGTTCTCGGAGAGGATCGCGACCGGGCGCTGCGCCGAGAGTCCGCGCTCGACCAGCGCCTGCCCGATCGAGCGCGCGCGCGCGAGCATCTGCGCGTAGGTGATCGTGCGCCAGTCGCCGCCGCGCTCGCGGCGCGCGGCGAACACGCGTCCGGGCGCCTCGTCCGCGTAGCGCTCGAGGCAGTCGCTCAGGCGCGCCGGGTACCAGCGCAGCGCTTCGGCCGAACGCAGCACGACGACGCCGTCGGGGCGGCGCTCGACGCTCGCGTCGAGGCAGCCTGCGACGTGCGCGTCGCGAAATGCGGGACCGGCGGTCACGGCGTCTCCTGGTGGCGGGCCCTGTGCGGGCCTCGTATCCGTCCGCGTCCCGCGGCCGGATCACCGGGCGGAGCGCGTGGGCTAGTATTTATGAATCATAACTATTTTTCGCGCGCCAGTGCAAGCCCCCGCGCGCGAGCACGCGGGCACCCCGTGCGAGGCGCGAGCGGCCCGCGTCAGGCGCCGGTCAGCTTTGCCCGGCGCACCGGCGGGCGCCGCTCGACGAACGCGCGCAGCGCCTGCGCGGACACGGGCCGGCTGACGAAGTGGCCCTGGATCTCGTCGCAGCCGAGCTCGCGCAGCATGTGCTCCTGGCGCGCGTGCTCGACGCCCACGCCGACGACGACCCGATGCAGGCTGTGCGCGAGCGCGATGACCGCACGCGTGACCTCGACGTCGTCGGGCAGGTCGCCGACAAAGGTGCGGTCGATCTTGACGGTGTCGAACGGCAGCCGGCGCAGCCACATCAGCGACGAGTGTCCGGTGCCGAAGCGGTCGAGCGCGAGGCGCACGCCGAGCCGGCGCAGCTCGTGCAGCAGGCCGGTCACGCGCTCGGCGTCGGTCATCACCATGTGCTCGGTGAGCTCGAGCTCGAGCAGCCTGGGATCGAGCCCGGAGGAATCGAGCGCGCAGCGGATGTCGTCGAGCATCTCGCTGTCGCGGAACTGGCGCAGCGACATGTTCACCGACACCGCGAGCGGCATGCCGGCGTCCATCCAGGCTCGCCCCTGCCGGCAGACTTCCCCGATCAGCCAGCGCCCGATCGGGATCGCCAGTCCGGTCTCCTCCGCGATCGAGATGAACTGCGCGGGATCGACCGCGCCGCGTTGCGGATGCTGCCAGCGCAGCAGCGCCTCGGCCCCCGTCACCCGGCCGCTGGCGGTCGCGATCTTGGGCTGCCACAGGATGCGGATCTGGCCCGCCTGCATCGCACGCCGCAGATCGGTGCCGAGCTGCATGCGCTCGAACGCGCTGCGCTGCAGGTCCGGCGAGAAGTAGCCGTGGTCGCTGCCGCCGCTGGCCTTGACCCGGTACATCGCCATGTCGGCCTGGCGCACCAGCGTGTCCGCGTCGGCACTGTCGCCGGGGAAGGTCGCCACGCCGATGCTGGCCGAAAGCCGCAGCTCGCGCCCCTCCATGAACATCGGCTGCGCGAGCGTCGCGAGCAGGCGCCGCACCGCGTCGTCCGGCGCGGCGCCCGCGTAGTCCTCGAGGATCACGAGGAACTCGTCGCCGCCCAGTCGGGCCAGCGCGTCCTCGCTGCGCACCGCGTCGCGCAGGCGGCGGGCCACCACCTGCAGCACGACGTCGCCGACCGCGTGGCCGAGCGTGTCGTTGATCTGCTTGAACCCGTCGAGGTCGACGAAAAGCACCGCGAGCGGACGCCCGTGCCGCCGGGCCCGTGCGAGCGCGCGCTCGAGCAGCCCCGCGAGCATCGTGCGATTGAACAGCCCGGTCAGCGCGTCGTAGTGCGCCAGCTCGTACGCGGCGCGCTGCGCGAGCTTCTCCGTGGTGACGTCGCGCGTGACGCCGCGGTAGCCCGTGAAGCCGCCCTGCGCGTCGAAGCAGGGCTCGCCGGACACCGACACCCAGCAGTGACTGCCGTCGGGCAAGGTGTGGCGGTAGACGAAGTCGCGGAAAGGCTCGTGCCTCTCGAGGCCGCTGCGGTGCTGCCCCCACTCGGCCTCGGTCGCGTGCGCGCCGGGCAGTTCCCAGCGCCGGCGGCCGATCTGCTGGTCCAGAGGGAGGCACGGCTCCCGATCGACACCGCACAGCGAAACGAAGCGGAATTCGCTGTCCTGTTCCCAGTACCAGTCCGCCGACAGGCGCGTCAGCGCGCGAAAGTGCTCCTCGCCCCCGCGGCCCGGTGCGCCCGGGTCCGCGCGGTCGCCGTCGGCATGCCGGTAGGCCTCGTCGATCAGCTCGAGGAACCGGCCCCACTGCTCGGGGTCGGGCGGCCGGTCGATGCCCAGCGCCAGGCGCTCGAGCTGCCTTCTGAGGAGGTGATGCTGCTTCTTCAACCGCGTCTCGTCGTGCGTGTTGTTCTGATTGCGTGCGCCCGGGCCGATGCGCAAGCCTCCATTGCACGTCGGCGACGCCCGGACAGGCCCTAGTACTGGAGGAGCGGGCGCTCGTGGCCGACGGGCGGCCGCCCGGAGTTGTCGTGACGCGCCGCCCCGAAACATTCGCGCCGCCGCCGGCGCTCACCACACGCCGAGCGAGACCCCCGCGGCCATCGCGGACCCGAGATCGTGCGCACGTGCGAGGTCGGCCCCGCCGATCCGCTTGGTCGCGAGGATCGCCTGAGGCGTCTGCGCGTTCGTGATCACCACGAGCGGGTCGGCGACGCGGCGCAGCCGCCACCCGGTCGCGATCCGGTCGATCTGGCGAGCCGCACCCTGCCCGTCCGAACCCGCGCACACGATGCTCGCGTACGGGCGGCCTTCCACACGGCCCAGCACCGCGTAGTAGGTGCGGTCGAAGAAGTCCTTCATCATCCCGGCCATCGACGCGAGGTTCTCCGGCGTGGCGAACACGAGCGCGTCGGCCGCGAGGACGTGTTCCGGTCCCGCCCGCGGCGCCTCGACGAGTTCGACGTCGATCGGGTGCCCTTCGCCCGCGACGTGCGCATCGGCGACCGCGCGCGCGCCGGCCGCGGCCGCCTCGGCCAGCTGGCGCGTGCCGTCGGTCATCGACCACCACACGATCAGCACGCGCACGCGACGCCGCGGGCTCGTCACGGGCATCGCGCGGGCGGGCGGCTCAGCGGCCACGGCGCGGTCGCGCCTCGCCGAGCGCGAGCAGTGCGGCGCGCGCCCGCGGAATCGCGTGTTCCAGGCGCGCCGCGATCCAGCCGCGCGCGAACCACGCCGCCGCCGGATCGGTGTGGACCGCGGCCGCGTGGCGCTCGCGCGCGACGACCAGGTCGTTGACTTCGCCCAGCGCCTGCTGCGCGAGCGCGAGCCGCTCGAGCGCGGCGCGCGCCGACTTCGACCCGAGCAGCGCGCGGCAGAACTCCGTCGCGTAGCGCAGGCGCTTGGCGCGCTTTCGGACGTCGTGGCGCTGCGCGTCGTCGAGCTGGGCGAATCCCGCGGCCTCGCCGACCAGGCGGGCGTGCCAGCGGCGCAACCGGCGCGCGGCGACGCTCGCGAAGGGGCGTCCCGGCTCGGGCGCGCGCACCGTCTCGATCCACGCGAGCAGGTCCAGGAGCCAGCGCTGCGTGCCGGGGTCCGCGGCCCATCGCTGCGGCGGGATCGCGTCGGACGCGGGCCGCGGCACCGGCACCGGCATCCCGGCCGCCACGAGCATCGGGTCGATCTCCGAGCTCGCCACGGCGGCGTCTCGTGCCTCGCCCATGCGGGCGAACAGGCGGCGCGCGCCGTCGACCAGATCCGCGGGCGCGGCCTCGCACTCGCCGTCGAACAGGCGCCACGCGGTGCGCAGCCGCCTGAGGCCCACCCGCAGCTGGTGGACGTGCTCGTCGCCGCCGACGCCGAGCGCGAGGTCGGCCGCGTTGCGCTGGATCTGGTCGGCGCACTCGTGAAGCACCACCCTGAACGCATCGTGCGCGTCCATCGACCTGCGCAGCGTCACCCGCTCGGCCCTGCGCGCGCGCGCGTCCACGTCGCCCTCGGCGAGCGCGTCGCCGCGCTCGGCCTTCGTGCGCGGATCGAGTACCAGCCCGAATTCCGACAGCCAGCGGCGGGCGAGCTCGAACACCGCTCGCGCCTGCCCCGAAACGCGCTCGAACTCGAGCTCCAGCACCGGCACGCGGCGCTCGCCCGCACCGATCCAGCCCTCGTCGAACGCGATCTCGACCACGCCCCAGCGCGTCCGCACGCGCCGGGTGCGGCGCCGAACCCGCGTCTCGTAACGCAGCGCGAGCGCCTCGCCCTCGGAGCGCAGCAGCGCCGCCGCGGGCGTCGAGCCCAGCGCCTCGAGATCCGGCGTGCCCTGCGGACGCAGCGTCGCGAACTCGTCGCGCGCGAGCTCGCCCGGCTGCGCGGCCTTGAGCACCTGCACCCAATCGCGGCCCTCGCGGCGCACGCGCAGCGCCATGCCCGCGCGCGCGAGCCGCCGACTCGGAGTGTCGAAGTAGCGCGCCTCGAGCACGACCGGCGCGCTCCACCCCGGCTGGGCGGCGATCGCCTTGCGCAGCGCGACGCGGGCGCTCCCGGGGACGCGCAGCTTGACTTCGAGCTCGGGCCGCGCCGCTGCCGTCTTCGGGGCCGGATTCATCGCCTGCGCGCCTCAGCGGGCACCGAGCATCGCGGCACCCGAGAATGCCGCGACCATCGCGAGCACCAGCCAGCGGCTGACCGGGTCGCGCAGCGCGAAGACCAGCGGGTCGTCGTGCATCCGGCCGCGCCACGTCACGAGCCACAACTGCGCGAGCCACGCCAGCAGGCCCGTCAGCATCAGCCACAACAGCCGCGGCGACCCGTAGCGCTGCGCGACGTCGGGCGCCTGCACGTAGAGCGCGAGCACCAGCACCGCGCCGACGGAGGTCGCCGTGCCCAGGGACTTCAGCACTTCGAGGTCCGACGCCTGGTAGCCGCGCCCGCGCGCGGTGGCCTCGTTGCGCGCGCGCATGGAGACGAGTTCCGCGCAGCGCTTGATCGTCGCCAGGCTGAAGAAGAGGAACGCGGAGAACGCGAGCAGCCAGAACGAGACCTCGACGTCGACCGCCGCCCCGCCTGCGAGCACCCGGATCGTGTACAGCGCCGCGAGCGCCATCAGGTCGAACACCGGCACGCGCTTGATCGCCAGCGAGTAGGCGAGCGTGAGCACTGCGTAGGCTGCGAGCCACGCGGCGAGGGCCGGCGAGAACGCGAGCGCAAGCGCGCCGCCGCCGGCGAACCCGAGCGCCGCCGCGCCGACGGCGGCGGGCACCCCGACGCGGCCGCTGGCGAGCGGCCGATGACGCTTGGTGGGGTGGTGTCGATCCGACGCGAGGTCGAGGAGGTCGTTGACGAGATAGCCCGCCGAGGCCACCGCGCAGAACGCGACGAACGCTCCGAACGCGAGCCCGAGCGACGCGGGATCGCCGATCCGGAACGACGTGACGAGCGGCACGAACACCAGCAGGTTCTTCAGCCACTGGTGAAGTCGCAGTGCCTTCAGCCACGCGCGCGCGCCGCTCGGCGGGCCGTCGAAGCTGCGGGTCACGCGGGCCCGCTGCTGCGCGGCGCCGCGCACCGACGGTGTCGCGTTGACGACGATCGCCTCGCGCGCGGCTTCGAAGATCACGACGTCCTCGGGTCCGTTGCCGCAGTAGTCGAAGGCGCCTTCGCCGCGGTGGCGGCGGATCGCGTCCAGCTTGCGCGGGCCCTTCAGGTTGTCGCGCCCGTCGCTGGCGAGCACGCCCGCGAACACGCCGACGTGCTGCGCGACGCGGCGCGCGAGCTCGCCGTCGGCCGCCGTGGCGAGATAGATCGGGCGCCCGCCGCGCGCCGACTCGCGCAGCCAGCCGAGCAGCGGCTCGTTGTAGGGAAGCGCGCCCGGCTCGAGCACCGCGAGCCGGGCGAGCGCCTGCTTCATCGCCGCCCGCCCGTGCCGCAGCTGCAGCAGCGCGCGCAACGCCGCGAGCGGATTTCGCCGCAGCGCCGACAGCAGGCTCTCCCACAGCAGGTCCGTGAGGATCAGCGTGCCGTCGAGATCGACGTAGACGGGCGTCGCGTCGGCCTCGAGCGCCGCCGCGGGCTGCCCTGCGCGCACCGGGATGGACATCGTTCGATTATAGTGGCCGCCTCGCCGAGGACGGCACAGGCCGCTGCGAGTCGATCCTTCCCCCAGCTCCGCAGTGATGACGCCCCTTCCGCCCCTTGGTCCCCGAGTCCCGCGCCGGGATTACGGCGTGATGCGCTCGGCAGGCCGCATGTGGATGAAGCTCGCGGACTGGCGGGTCGAAGGGACGTTCCCGGACCTTCCGCGGGTCGTCGTCGCGATCGCGCCGCACTCGTCGAACTGGGACTTCGTGAACGTGGTGGCGCTGGTGTTCGCGCTGGGCCTGCGCGTGTCGTTCATCGGCAAGCACACGCTGTTCCTCGGGCCGCTCGGCGGCTTCATGCGCTGGGTGGGCGGAGTGCCCGTGGACCGGCGACGCCCCGAGGACACCGCCGGCGCCGCGGCGCAGCGCATGCGCGAGACGGACGGGATGTGGCTCGGAATGACGCCCGAGGGCACGCGCCGCGCGGGCTCGGCGTACAAGTCGGGCTTCTACCGGATCGCCGCGGCGGCGGACGTGCCGGTGCTGCCGGTGTTCCTCGACTACCGGCGGCGGGTGATCGGGATCCTGCCCCCTGTCGAGACGAATCTCCCGCTCGACGAGGGCGTGGCACGCGTGCGCGCGCAGTTGCTCGCCCATGGCTGCCGGCGCGACGCGCGCGCGCGGCCGCCGTCGTGAGCGCGGCCGCGGCGCGCCGAGCCCGACCCGCGCGCGCAGGGGCGCGCCGGCCTCACGCCGCGAGCATCCCCGGCGGAACCGGCACCTCCATCGTCAGCAGCACCTGCGCGAACGCCTTCGCGAGGTTGTCGGTACGCAGCGACGCCATTCCGCCGCCGCCCAGCGTGTCGTGCAGCAGGAAGTTCATCGCGTCGAACCCCGGCAGGTCGAAGCGCTCGACGCGGCTCGGCCCGTTGTGCGCGAAGTGCTCGGCCACGCGCTGCGGCGTGAGCCAGTCGGAGATCACCGGCAGGTACTCGGGGCGGCGCGCGATCACGCCGATGTTCGCCTTGTCGCCCTTGTCGCCCGAACGCCCGTGCGCGAGGCGGATCAGCGGCACGCGCGGCCAGTCGGCCGCGGGGATCCTGCCCGACGCCGGGTAGCGCAGCGCGGGCTCGAGCCCGGACTCGGCGAACCCGCCGTCGACCGGCACCTCGACGCGCGAGCGCTTGCCGTCGACGTCGATCTCGATCGACAGCTCGGACTTCGGCACCAGGAACGAGAACAGCCGGATCACCGGCGAAGGCGTCGGCCGGCCGCCGCCCAGCCCGGTGGTGCCCGGCGCCATCGAGGTGCCCGCCGGCGCGAACTCGCGCGCGAGAAGGTCCAGGCTCGCCTTGGCCGGCGCGCGCGCGGCGATCTTGAGTACCACCTCGCGCGCGTCCGGCCGTGCGCTGGCGCCGAACATGTCCTCGGCCCCGAGCACCTCCAGGCGCGTCTCGGTGTACGCGGGCAGCTTCAGCTCGGCGAGCATGCGCGAGGTCCTCGCGAGGATCGCCTCGCCGGTGCGGCGCGCCTTCGCCGCCGCCCGCTCGCCGCCGACGATGAGCACCGCGATGTTGCGAAAGCCGTCCGCGAACGTGGCGCTCACCTTGTACGTCGAGGTCGGCGGCAGGCCGCGGGCCCCGCTCACGCGCACGCGCTCTGGGCTCGCCTGCTCGAACTTCACGCCGGTGAAGTCGCAGGTGACGTCGGGCACGAGATAGGCGCGCGGGTCGCCGATCTCGTAGACGAGCTGCTCGCTCACGGTCTGCGTCGTGACCAGTCCGCCGGTGCCGGGCGGCTTCGTGACGACGAAGCTGCCGTCGGCGCTCGCCTCGAGCACGGGGAACCCGATGTTCTCCCAGTCGGGCACCGTGTCCCAGTCCGTGAACAGGCCCCCGGTGCACTGTGCGCCGCACTCGACCAGGTGACCCGCGAGCGTGCCCTGCGCGAGCTTGTCGTAGTCTCGGGCCGACCATCCGAACTCGTGGATCATCACGCCCAGCGTGACCGCGGAGTCCACGCAACGCCCGGTGATCACCACGTCGCAGCCCGCGTCGAGCGCGCGCGCGATCGGGATCGCGCCCAGGTAGGCGTTGGTGCTCGCGATGTTCTTCGGAAAGGCCGCACCGCTGAACATCTCGGTGACGCCCTGCGCACGGAACTCGTCGGCGCGCGCGGCGAGATCGTCTCCCAGCACCACGCCGATCGACAGCGGCACGCCCTGCTCGGCGGCGATGCGCGCGAGCGCGTCGCGGCAGGCGAGCGGATTGACGCCCCCCGCGTTGGCGACCACGCGAATGCCCTTCTCCCTGAGCTCGCGCAACATCGACTTCATCGTGATGTTGACGAAGTCGTGCGCGTAGCCCATCGACGGGTCCTTGGCCTTCTGCCCCGCCATGATCGACATCGTCACCTCGGCGAGGTAGTCGAACACCAGGTACTCGATGTTCCCGCCCCGCACCAGTTGCGGGGCCGACATCGCGGTGTCGCCCCAGAAACCCGACGCACTGCCGATCCGAACCGTCTTCTCGCTCACCGCTGTCTCCCGGAATTGATCTTCGCCTCGAGCCGGTCCACGCGACGCTCGAGCGCGTCGATCGAGGCCGGCGCGGCGCTCGCCTGCCACCCCTGCAGCAGCATCGCGACCATCGTGTCCGCGGCCTTGACCGGGTCGATGGAGCGCTGCCGCCCCAGTTCGTTCCAGACCCAGTGCTCGATGCCGCCGAACACGAGGTCGCGTGCCATCACGCGGTCGAGGTCGCCCCTGAGCTCGCCGCGCTCGATTCCCTCGGAGATCGTGCGCTGCAGGAACCGGCTGTAGCGCCGGTTCAGCGCGTGCAGCTTCGAGCCGAAATACAGGCTCTGGGTGCGCGCCTCGCGCATGATCATCCGCCCCACGCCCTGGTCCTCGAGCGCGATGCGAAGCTGCCGCGCGATCAGGAACGAGAGCCGGTCGCGCGTGCCGCGGATCGACTCGAAGCGCGGCTCGATCTCCTCGATCAGGCGATCATAGAACTCCGCCAGCACCGCGTCGAACAGGTCGCGCTTGTTCCGGAAATACGTGTAGATCGTGCCCTCGACGCAGCCGGCGCCGGCGGCGATCTCGCTGATCGACGCCTCCTCGAAAGGCTTGGCCGCGAAGACGGCGCGCGCCGCCGCGAGGATCTCGCCGCGGCGGACTTCCTTGCGGCGCCGGCGCGCGACGGCCGGAGTGCTCATTTCGGATTCTTATTGAATTTCATTCAGGGGCCTCCGGGGGCGCGACCGGCTCGGACCGGGCCCATTCGAAGTCGATTCCGGGCCGGCGCCGCCGCGCTTGACTTGACGGAGTCATTTCAGCACATTAATGAACATCGTTCAATAACGCTCGCACAGACCGCGCCCGCGCCGGCGGGCGAGCCTTCGCCGAGCCCGAGATCCGCCCATGGCCCGCATCGAATCCCGCGTCGATCCCTACGCCGCCCGTTTCGCCCAGCAGCGCGAGGGCATGCTCGCGCTGCTCGCGGGGCTGCGCGCGCTCGAGGCGCGAACGGCGTCCGCGTCCGCGCGCGCCAAGCCGCTGTTCGACAAGCGCGGGCAGCTGCTGCCGCGCGAGCGCGTCGCGCGCCTGCTGGATCCCGGCGCCCCCTGGCTCGAGCTGTCCACGATGGCCGGCTACATGCTCGACGAGCCCGACCCCGAGCGCAGCGTGCCCGGCGGCGGCGTCATCTGCGGCATCGGTTTCGTCAGCGGCGTGCGCTGCTTCGTCAACGTCAGCGACGCGGGAATCGACGCCGGCGCGATCCAGCACATGGGGCGCCAGAAGATCCTGCGCGGCCAGGCGATCGCGATGGAGAACAAGCTCCCGTACATCCACCTGATCGAGTCCGCCGGCGCGAACCTGCTCAAGTACAAGGTCGAGGGCTTCATCCACGGCGGCAGCCTCTTCTACAACCTCGCCCGGCTGTCGGCGGCGGGGCTGCCGGTGATCGCGGTGGTCCACGGCTCGTCCACCGCGGGCGGTGCGTACATGCCGGGCCTGTCGGACTACGTGATCATGGTGCGCGGCCGCGCCAAGGCGTTCCTCGCGGGCCCGCCGCTGCTGAAGGCCGCCACCGGCGAGGTCGCCACCGACGAAGAGCTCGGCGGCGCCGAGATGCACACCACCGTCTCCGGGCTGGGCGAGTACATCGCCGAGGACGACGCCGACGCCCTTCGCATCGCGCGCGAGGTCACCGCCGGCCTGGGCTGGCACCGGCTCGGCACCCCGCCACAGGGCTGGTTCGACGCGTCCGCGCCGGAACCACTGTACCCGGCCGAGGATCTCCTCGGGATCGCCCCGATCGACTACCGCCAGCCGCTGGACATGCGCGAGATCATCGCGCGCATCGTCGACGGCTCCGACCTCCTCGAGTTCGGCGCCGACTACGGCCCGCAGACGCTGTGCGGCCACGCGAACATCTACGGGATGCCGGTGGGCATCGTCACGAACAACGGGCCGCTCGACCCGGCCGGCGCGAACAAGGCCACGCACTTCATCCAGAGCTGCTGCCAGTCGGGAACGCCGCTGCTGTACCTGCAGAACACCACCGGCTACATCGTCGGCAAGGCGAGCGAGCAGGACGGCATGATCAAGCACGGCTCGAAGATGATCCAGGCCGTGAGCAACGCCACCGTGCCGTCGATCACGCTGCACTGCGGCGCGTCGTTCGGCGCCGGCAACTACGGCATGTGCGGGCGCTCGTTCGGCCCGCGCTTCGTCTTCACGTGGCCGAACGCCAAGACCGCGGTGATGGGCGGCGAACAGGCCGCGCTCACGATGCGCATCGTCACCGAGGGCACCGCGCGCCGGCGCGGCGAGCCGGTCGACGAGGCCAAGCTCGAGGCGCTGGAGAAGCGCATCGTCGCCAACTTCGACGCCCAGTCGGGCGCGATCCACACCAGCGCACGGCTGCTCGACGACGGCATCATCGACCCGCGCGACACCCGCCGCGTGCTCGGGTTCGTGCTCGCCACCTGCGCGGAGTCCGAAGCCCGCCGCGTGCGCCCGATGCAATTCGGCGTCGCACGCCCCTGACCCCCCTTCAACGCCGGCCGCCGCACGCGGCCGGGCCACACCTCCCGGAGGCCTTGCCGTGATCTACACCGAACAGCACGTCCAGCTGCAGGACTCGCTCACGAAGTTCATCGAAGCGGAGGTCAACCCGCACGTCGACGAGTGGGAGAAGGCCGAGATCTTTCCCGCGCACGAGTTGTTCCGCAAGATGGGCAAGCTCGGGTTCCTGGGCGTGAACAAGCCGGTGGAGTTCGGCGGGCTCGGGCTCGACTACTCCTACCAGGCCGCGATGAACGAGGCGCTGTCGCACATGCGCTGCGGCGGAATTCCGATGGCGATCGGCGTCCAGACCGACATGGCCACGCCCGCGCTCGCCCGCTTCGGCTCCGACGAAGTGCGCAAGGAGTTCCTCGTGCCCTCGATCGCGGGCGAGTACGTCGCGTGCCTGGGCGTCTCCGAGGTCGGCGCGGGCTCCGACGTCGCCTCGATCCGCACCACCGCGCGCAAGGATGGCGGCGACTACGTCATCAACGGGGGCAAGATGTGGACCACCAGCGGCACCCAGGCCGACTGGTGCTGCGTGCTCGCCAACACCGGCGAGGGCAATCCCCATCGCAACAAGACGCTGATCTGCGTGCCGATGAAGACGAAGGGCGTCGAGATCGCGCGCAAGCTCAAGAAGGCCGGCATGAACTCGTCGGACACCGCACAGCTGCACTTCGACGAAGTGCGCGTGCCGCAGCGCTACCGCATCGGCGAGGAAGGAATGGGATTCACCTACCAGATGCAGCAGTTCCAGGAGGAGCGCCTGTACGCGGGCGCCGGCTGGAAGAAGAGCTCCTACATCATCCAGGAGACCATCGACTACCTGCGTGATCGCCAGGCCTTCGGCCGCCCGCTGCTGGACAACCAGTACATCTACTACAAGCTCGCCGAGCTGCAGACCGAGGTCGAGGCCGTGGGCGCGCTCTTCCACAAGGCCGTCGCGCTGTACATCGCGGGCAACGACGTCACCCAGCTCGCGTCGATGGTCAAGCTCAAGGGCGCGCGCGTCGCGCGCGAGGTCGCCGACTGGTGCGTGCAGTTCTGGGGCGGCATGGGCTACATCGAGGAGACGCGCGTGAACCGGTTCTGGCGCGACTCCCGCCTGGGCTCGATCGGCGGCGGCGCCGACGAAGTCATGATGGGGATCATCGCCAAGACCATGGGCATCATGCCCCGCCGCTGATTCCCCGCCCGCCCTCAACGCGCCTTCCAGCCGAGCCGTCATGCCCCGCTTCGACACCCTGCTGATCGCCAATCGCGGCGAGATCGCCTGCCGCGTGATCCGCACCGCGCGTGCCCTCGGGCTCGCGACGGTCGCCGTCCACTCGGACGCCGACACCGACGCGCTGCACGTGCGCATGGCCGACCGCGCGCTGCCGATCGGGCCGGCCCCCGCACGCGACAGCTACCTTCGAATCGACACCCTCGTCGACGCCTGCCGTCGCTCGGGCGCCCAGGCCGTGCACCCCGGCTACGGTTTCCTCTCCGAGAGCGCGGCGTTCGCGCGCGCCTGCCGCGACGCGGGCCTCGTCTTCGTCGGCCCGCCGCCCGAGGCGATCGACGCGCTCGGCAACAAGTCCGCGGCCAAGCGGCTCGCGCAGCGCATCGGCGTGCCCTGCCTGCCCGGCTACTCCGGCGGCGACCAGTCCCCCGAAACGCTCGTCGCGCAGGCGCGTGCGGTCGGCACGCCGCTGATGATCAAGGCGGCCGCGGGCGGCGGCGGTCGCGGGATGCGCCGCTGCGACGACGTCGACGACGAAGTGCACCTGCGCGGCCTGCTCGACGCCGCCCGCGCCGAGGCCACCTCGTCGTTCGGCGACGGCGACCTGCTGCTCGAGCGTCTGGTCGAGTCCGCACGCCACGTCGAGGTGCAGGTCTTCGGCGACACCCACGGCCAGTACGTGTACCTGGGCGAGCGCGACTGCTCCACGCAGCGGCGCAACCAGAAGATCCTCGAGGAGGCGCCGGCGCCGGGGCTGTCCGCGGAGCTGCGCCGCGCGATGGGCGAGGCCGCGGTGCTGCTCGCACGCGAGGTGGGCTACGTCGGCGCCGGCACGATCGAGTTCCTGCTCGCCCCCGACGGCCGCTTCTTCTTCCTCGAGATGAACACCCGCCTGCAGGTCGAGCACCCGGTGACCGAGGCCGTCACCGGCCTGGACCTCGTCGAGTGGCAGCTGCGCGTGGCGCAGGGCGAACACCTTCCGCTCGGCCAGCACGAGATCGTCACGCGCGGCCACGCGATCGAGGCGCGCCTGTGCGCCGAGGACGCGTTCGGCGGCTTCGTGCCGCAGTCCGGCGCCCTGCTCGCCTGGCGCATGCCCGCCGGCGAGGGCGTACGGGTCGATCACGGCCTGGCGCAGAAGGCGAGCGTCCCGGCCCACTACGACTCCATGATCGCGAAGGTGATCGCGTGCGGCGCCGACCGCGAGCAGGCGCGCGAGCGCCTGGCCGCGGCACTGCGCCGGGTGAGCGTGCTCGGCATCGTCACGAACCGCGACTATCTTCTGCGCGCGCTCGACGCCGCGCCGTTCGCGTGCCCCGACCTGTCCACGCGCTGGCTCACGGAGCACGGTTCCGCCTGGACGGCCTCATCACCCGACTCGCGCTGGGTCGCCGCCGCGGCCGCGCTCTCGGTGCACCGCGCCGCGCACGCCCACGGCCCGCTCGCCCACTGGTCGTCGGCCGGCGCGCGCACGTACCCGATGAACCTCTCGGTGGGGTCGGTCGAGCACCGCACCCGCGTCACCGACGACGGCACCCGCGCCTGCCGCGTCGACGGCGACGGCTGGACGCACATCGTCCAGGTCGACGACGCGGCGCAGGCCTCTTGCTCGCTGCGAATCGACGGCGAGCGCGTCGACGTCCACGCCGCGCTCGGCACCGAGTCGGGCTGGCTCGACGCGTTCGGCGTGTGCGCCGGCTTCACCGACGTCACCCACGCGCCGCCCGCGAAGAGCCGCCGCGGCGGCGACGGCCGCATCGCCTCCACGATGCACGGCATGGTGACGCAGGTCGCGGTGCAGCCCGGCCAGCCGGTGCGCCGCGGCGAATTGCTCCTCGCGATCGAGGCGATGAAGATGGAGCACCGGATCGAGGCCACGATCGACGGCGTCGTCGCCGAGCTCGGGGTCGCCAAGGGTCAGCAGGTGTCGCCCGGTCGGCTGCTCGTGTCGATCGAGGCCGTGAAGGGAGAAGCGCAATGAGCCAGCGACTGGACTGTTTCGACGTTACCCGCCAGCCCGGCGTCACCGACGAGCACCGCGCGCTTCAGGCCGCGGTGCGACGCTTCGTCGAGCAGGAGATCGTGCCGAACGCCGCCGCCTGGGACGAGGCCGAGACCTTTCCGCGCGAGCTCTACGACAAGGCGGCCGCGATCGGCCTGCTCGGGCTGGGCTTTCCGGCCGAGTACGGCGGCACGCCCTGCGACTCTCTTTCGAAGCTGATCGCCACCACCGAGCTGTGCAATGCCGGCGTGGGCGGCGTGAACGCGAGCCTGATGAGCCACACGATCATGCTGGTGCCGATCCTGCTCGCCGCGAGCGAGGCGCTCAAGCAGCAGGTCGTCCCGCGCATCCTCGCCGGCCAGGCCATCGGCGCGCTCGCGGTCACCGAGCCCTCGGGCGGCTCCGACGTCGCGCGGCTGAAGACGCGGGCCGAGCCCGTGCCGGGCGGCTACAAGCTGAACGGCTCGAAGATCTACATCACCTCCGGCATGCGCGCCGACCACTACCTGGTCGCGTGCCGCACCGGCGGCCCCGGCGCCGCCGGCATCTCGCTGCTGCTCGTCGACCGCGACGCCAAGGGCTTCACGCGCACGCCGCTGAACAAGATGGGCTGGTGGTGCTCCGACACCGCGACGCTCTTCTTCGACGACGTCTTCGTGCCGGGCGAGCGGCTCGTCGGCCCCGAGAACGGCGGCTTCCCGCTCGTGATGAACAACTTCAACGGCGAGCGCCTGATGATGGCCGCCGGCAGCATGGCGTTCGCGATGGCGTGCGTGGAGGAGTCGCTCGCGTGGGCGCGCGAGCGCCACACCTTCGGCCAGCCGCTGATCGCCAACCAGATCATCCGCCACAAGCTGATCCGCATGATCGACGCGATCCTGCCGCTGCAGGCCTGGATCGTACAATTGGGCCGGCGCGTCGACGCGGGCGAGAAGCCGGTCGCCGAGATCGCGATGGCCAAGAACCTGGGCGGGCGCGTGATGAGAGACTGCGCCGACGAATCGATCCAGATCCTCGGCGGCGCGGGCTTCATGCGCGGCGGGCGTGCCGAGCGCATCTATCGCGAGGTGAAGGTGCAGATGATCGGCGGCGGCTCCGAGGAGATCCTCAACGAGCTGGCCGCCCGCCAGCTCGGCCTGGTCTGAACAGCGGCGCGCGCGCCCCCGAACCCCGAACCACAGGAACCCCACGATGAGCCAGAGCCCGGTCCTCTACGCCACCGAAGGCGCGGTCGCGACGATCACGCTGAACCGCCCCGAGATCCTGAACGCGCTCAGCCACGAGCTGATGAGCGAGCTGCGCGCCGCGATGGAACGTGCCGAGCGCGACGAAGCGGTGCGCGCGGTGATCCTGACCGGCGCCGGCCGCGGCTTCTCTGCCGGCGCCGACCTCTCCTCGCGGCCCGCGCAGGACCCCGGCCGCCCCAAGGACTCCGGGCACACGCTGCGCGACTTCTATCACCCGGTCATCCTCGGCATGCGCGCGATGCCCAAGCCCATCGTCGCCGCGGTCAACGGACCGTGCGCGGGCGCCGGCATGAGCCTCGCGCTCGCCTGCGACATCGTGCTCGCCGGCCAGTCCGCGTCCTTCCTCCAGGCGTTCTCCAAGATCGGCCTGGTCCCGGACGCCGGCAGCACCTGGTTCCTGCCGCGCTACGTCGGCGACGTCCGCGCGCGCGCGCTCGCGCTGCTGGCCGACAAGATCAGCGCCGAGGACGCTCTGCGCTACGGCATGGTCTGGAAGGTCTTCGCCGACGCCGAGCTGATGCCCGAGGCGCGCAAGATGGCCGCGCACCTGTCGGCGATGCCCACGCGCGCGTACGCGATGATCAAGCAGCTGCTGAACGACAGCGGCGGCCGCGGGCTGGCGGACCAGATGGAGGCGGAAGCGCTCGCGCAAGTCGCGGCCGGCAAGACCGAAGACTTCCGCGAAGGCGTCGCCGCATTCCTGCAGAAGCGTCCGCCGCAGTTCAAGGGGCGCTGATGAGCGCGCGCGCTCGACGGCCGGCCGTCCGGGCAGGCGCGAAGACGCGCGCCACTCACCCTTCGCCCTGCGCCGGGCCGGCATGACGCACCCTGCTCCGCCGCGGCGCGGCGCCGACGAGCAGGCGCGGCTCGACGAGGCGCTGCGCCGGCTCTGGGAGGAGCGCCTCACGTTCAACCGCACGCTCGGGCTGAAGGTCGACTCCATGGACCTCGCCGCCGGCCCGCGGCTGGTCTTCGAGATGCGTCCCGAGCTGGTCGGGCACTACCTCTACGGCCGCCTGCACGGCGGCGTGATCTCGGCCGTGCTCGACGCCGCCGCCGGATTCGCGCTGATGGTGGCGCAGGGCGAGAAGCACGCCCACGAGAGCGCCGACCAGGTCCTCGCGCGCTTCGCCCGGATGGGAACGATCGACCTGCGCATCGACTACCTGCGCCCGGGCGTCGGCACGCGCTTTTGCGCGTCCTGCCAGGTGCTCAGGCTGGGCGGGCGCATCGGGTCAACGCAGATGCGCCTGGAGAACGAGCAGGGCCAGCTGATCGCGACCGGCGCCGGCGCCTACGTGATCAGTTGAGAGTCGCCTCCACGGCGGCGAGCCGCGGGACTCGCCGCCGCGCGTCTTCGCTCAGCCCTTGAGGAAGTCCGCCGAGAACGGCGCCCAGCGCCCGCTCTGGATCTGGTGGATGCGGCTCTTCGTGTTGCCCAGGCGCGTCTTCGGCGTCCACGCGTAGTCCGCGGTGCCGAGGAAGGTGCGCGGATACGTCAGCGTCTCGAGCGCGGCGACGAAGCTGTCGGTCGTGAGGTTCGGCCCGGCCTTCTCCGCCGCCTTCGCGAAGATGTCGATCACCGCCCAGCCCGCCACGCCCCACAGGTCCGGGTCTTCCTTGTAGCGCGACTTGTAGCTGTCCATCCACTCGTTGAGCAGCTTGCTGTTCTTCGGGTCGTCGCGATAAGGCGTGGGCGTCTCGCTCACCGCGTAGAGCCCCTCGACCGCCTTGCCGCCCGCCTTGGCCACCGCCGGCATGTAGGCGGCCGAGCTGCCGAAGAAGTCGCCCGCGAACCCGAGCTGGCGTCCCGTGGCCATCGCGCCGATCGTCTCTCGCACCACCGTGCCGAGCACGATGACGTCGGGATTGGCGGCGCGCAGCTTCTGCATCTGGGACCCGAAGTCGGTCGCGCCGCGCTTGTACGTGGTCTTCTCCACCAGCGCCATGTTCGCGTCCTTGAGCGCTGCCTCGGTACCGTGCAGCACGTCCAGCCCGAACTCGTCGTCCTGGTAGAGGATGCCGACGCGCTTGTAGCCCTTGAGCCGGATCAGCTCCTTCAGGCCGGCCTTCACGGTGTCCGGGTACGGCGCGAACGCGCCGAACTTCATCCGGTGGAACGGCTCGTAGTTGCCGACCGCCGACGTGACCGGGAACAGGTGCGGAACGTTCTTCTCCAGGCACAACGGGATCGTCGGCAGCGACACCGCGGTGCCGAGCGAGCCGATCATCGCGAAGATCTTGTCGCTGGTGAGCAGCTTCTGCGCCGCGAGCACCGCCTTCTTCGGGTCGTACCCGGAGTCCTCGACGATCAGCTTGATCTTGCGCCCGTGGATGCCGCCGGCCGCGTTGACCTCGTCGGCACGCATGCGCATGCCGTCGCGGATCGGCTTGCCCAGTACGGCGAGCGGCCCGGAGAGGTCCTGAAGCGAGCCGAGCACGATCTCGTTCTTGGAGACGCCCTGCCCCGCGGCGGCGAAGGCGGGCCGGGCGGCCGCGGCCGCGGACGCGGCGGCGGCTGCCGAAAGGAATTGGCGACGGTCGAACATTTGAATTCCCCCAGATGGCTTGAGTCCGAGCACGGACGGCGCCCGCCGAGACCGGCGCGGCCCTTTTGTGCACAGCACAGAATTCTAGGGATTCGCCCACTGCACAGCGCTGCGAATTGTCATTGCGCGAGCGCGGTGCATGGAAATACCACGGCCCCGAGGGGCGGGCGCCAGCGGCGCCGGGCGGGTGTTCAGCCGCCCTTGTACATGGAGTCGATCAGGTCCTTGTACTTCTCGTTGACCAGCTTGCGCTTGAGCTTCATCGTCGGCGTGAGTTCCTCGTCCTCGGACGTGAGCTTGTGGTCGATGAGCCGGAAGGTCTTGATCTGCTCGACGCGCGCGAACTTCTTGTTCACGCGCTCGACCTCGGCCTGGATCAGCTCCTGGACCTCCTTGGCGCGCGTGAGGCTGGCGAAGTCCGAGAACGGCACGCTGCGTTCCTGCGCGAAATTCTCGACGTTCTCGTGGTCGATCATCACGAGGCAGGTCAGGTACGGGCGCTTGTCGCCGATCACGACCGCGTCGGTGATGTACGGCGAGAACTTCAGCTCGTTCTCGAGCTCCGAGGGCGTGATGTTCTTGCCGCCGGCCGTGATGATGATGTCCTTCATCCGGTCGGTGATCTTGAAGAAGCCCTGGCCGTCGACCGCGCCCACGTCGCCGGTGCGCAGCCAGCCGTCTTCGGTGAAGGTCTCGCGCGTCTTCTCGGGCTGGTTCAGGTAGCCCATGAAGACGTTGTCGCCCTTGACCTGGATCTCGCCCTCTGGCGAGATGCGCATCTCGTTGTACGGCTGCACGATGCCGATCGTGCCCAGCTTCAGGGCGCCCGGCATGTTCGCGCTGCCACCGCCGGTGGTCTCGGTCATGCCCCAGACCTCGTACATGTCGACGCCGAGCGCGTAGTACCACTTGATGAGCTCGGGCGAGATCGGCGCGGCGCCGGTCACCGCGACTCGCGTACGGTGCAGGCCGATCGCTCGGCGCACGTTGTCGAGCACGAAGAAGTGCGCAAGCTTGAACGCGAACTCCAGGCCCGCGGGCACCGGATTGCCCGCGAGGCGCAACTCGGCGCGCTTGTAGCCGATGCCGAGCGCGACCTTGTACGCCCACTGCTCGAAGCCGGTCGCTTCCTTCATCCGGATCGAGATCGCGGAGAAGAACTTCTCCCAGATGCGCGGCACCGCGAGCATCACGGTGGGGGCGATCTCGCGCACGTTCTCGGCGACCGTCTCCGGATTCTCGACGAAATTCACGCGCGCCCCGGTCTCCAGCGACAGGAACTCGCCGAAGTTGCGCTCCGCGATGTGGCACAGCGGCAGGAACGCCATCTTGTCGTCGTCGTCGGTCTGCGCGAGCTCCTCGGGGAAGTGCTCGATGACCCAGCGCAGGTTGCGATTGGAGATCATCGCGCCCTTGGGCCGGCCGGTCGTGCCCGACGTGTAGACGAGGATCGCGAGATCGTCGATGCCGCGGCTCTTCAGGCGGCGGTCGAACTCGCCCGGGTTCGCCTTGTCGAAGGCCTCGCCGAGCTTCTCCAGCGCCTCCAGGCCGATCACGCCGGGGTCGGAGAGATCGGCCAGGCCTTCCATGTCGAGGACCACGGTCTTCTTGAGCAGCGGCAGCCGCTCGCGCACCTGCAGCACCTTGTCGAGCTGCTCGTCGTCCTCGACGAAGAGCACGCTCGAGCCCGAGTCGGCCGTCAGGTACTCCACCTGGGACGGGGCGTCGGTCGGGTAGATGCCGGAGGACACGCCGCCCGCGCAGAGCACGCCGTAGTCGGCGTAAGCCCACTCGCGGCGCGTGTTCGCGAGGATCGACGCGGTGTCGCCGGGCTTGAACCCGAGCGAGGCCAGCCCCATCGCGATGTTGCGCGCGCGCTGCCCGAGCTCGGTCCAGGTGACCTCTTCCCAGATGCCGAATTCCTTCTGGCGAAAGGCGACCTTCGGTCCGCGCATCTCGACCGCGTTCCAGAACTTCTGGGCGATCGTCTCGCCCGGAAGCTGGGTCTGGCGCATCGCGGGCATCGCGCGCCCGCCCGCTCCCGGAGCCGCGCCGTGACCGGCCGCGCCCGCCTTCAGTGCCATGTCCATCACCACTCCTTCGGGGTCAGCGCCACTGCTTCTTCTTCTTCCAGCGCCGCTCGCCGCGGACGTTGTCCGCCTTCATGCCGAGGTAGAACTCCTTGATGTCTTCCTTCTGCAGCAGCCGCTCGCAGGTGTCTTCCATCACGATGCGGCCGACTTCGAGCACGTAGCCGAAGTGCGCGGTCGCCAGCGCGATGCTCGCGTTCTGCTCGACGAGGAGCATCGTCGTGCCCTCCTCGCCGTTCACGCGCTTGACGATCTCGAAGATCTCCTTGACCAGCTTGGGCGACAGGCCCAGGCTCGGCTCGTCGAGCAGCAGCAGCTTGGGCTTGGCCATCAGCGCACGCGCGATCGCGAGCATCTGCTGCTGGCCGCCCGAGAGCTGGCCCGCCTCCTGGCCCATGCGTTCCTTCAGGATCGGGAAGTAGCCGTACATGCGCTCCATGTCGCGCGCGACGCCGTCCTTGTCGTTGCGCGTGTACGCGCCCATGACGAGGTTCTCGCGCACGGTCAGCATCGGGAAGACCTCGCGCCCCTCGGGCACGTGGCTGATGCCGCGACGCACGACCCAGTCGGGATCCTTCTTCTCGATCTGCTCGCCGTCGAACCACACGTGGCCCTTGTGCGGGTCGATGATCCCCGAGATGGTCTTCAGGATGGTCGTCTTGCCGGCGCCGTTGGCGCCGAGCACCGTCACGATGTCGCCCTTCTTCACCTGCAGGCTGACGCCGCGGATCGCCTGCACCGGGCCGTAGCTGGACTCGACGTTGGCGAGCCGGAGGATGATGTCGTCGCTCATCATTGTCCCAGGTACGCGGCGATGACCTCGGGGTGCGCCTGAACCTCGGCGGGCGTGCCCTCGGCGAGCTTGCGCCCGTAGTTCAGCGCGAGCACACGGTCCGACACGCGCGAGACCAGCGTCATGTCGTGCTCCACCATCAGCACCGTGATGCCGAGCTCGTTCTTGATGTCCTGGATCCAGAAGGCCATGTCGTCGGTCTCCTCGACGTTCAGGCCCGAGGAGGGCTCGTCGAGCAGCAGCAGCTTGGGCTGAGTGCACAGCGCGCGCGCGAGCTCGACCACCTTGCGAACGCCGTACGGCAGCCCCGCGACCAGGCTCTCGCGCACCGCCTGCAGGTCCAGGAAGTCGATGACACGCTCGACCTGCTCGCGGTGCTCGAGCTCGCGCTTCTTCACCGACGGCAGGAACAGCATCTCGGCGAACCAGTTCGTCTTCGCGTGCGCGTGGCGCCCGATCAGCAGGTTCTGCAGCACGGTCGCGTGCTCGAAGAGCTCGATGTTCTGGAACGTGCGCCCCACGCCGTAGCTCACGACACGGTCCGGCGAGACGTGGTGAAGCTCGTGATCGTTGAAGATCACGCGCCCGGAAGTGGGCGGGTAGATCACGCTGATCATGTTGAAGATCGTGGTCTTGCCGGCGCCGTTGGGGCCGATCAGCGTGTAGACCTCGCCCGGCTTGACCTCGAAGCTCACGTCCTCGACGGCCGTCAGGCCGCCGAACTTCTTCGTGAGGTTCTCTACCTTGAGCAGCGTCATCGCCTATCTCATCCGTTCCGACTTCTGGTACGCCTTCTGCCGCTGGAACATGCCCTTCTTGTACAGCGGGAACATCGAGAAATACGTGCGGATCTTGATCCAGCGGCCGTACAGCCCGAGCGGCTCGAACAGCACGAACAGGATCATGATGACCCCGAAGATCGTGCTCTTCAGGCCGGTCTGCTCGGCGACCGCCTGCGGCAGGTAGTCCTTGATGCCGCCGATGAACTCGGGAAGCGAGATCACGAAGATCGAGCCGAAGATCGCGCCGTGCAGCGAGCCCATGCCGCCGATCACGATCATCATCAGGAACTCGATCGAGACCGCGAGCGTGAACTGCTCGGGGCTGATGAACTTGATCTGGTGCGCGTACAGCGTGCCCGCGAGCCCGGTGAGCCCGGCAGACAGCGCGAAGCTCAGCGTCTTGTACGCCGACAGGTTCACGCCCATGCTCTGCGCGGAGACCTCGGAATCGCGAATCGCGATGAACGCCCGCCCGGTCGGCGACCTGAGCAGGTTGAACACGACGAACCCGGCGCCGATCACGCAGGCCAGGCACAGGTAGTAGAACTCGATCTCGCCGTCGAGCTTGTTCATCACGAGCTTCACGCCCGGCACCGTGAGCCCCGAGTTGCCGCCGGTGAGGCTCTCCCAGCGTGCGAGGATCTCCTCGACGATGAAGCCGAACGCGAGCGTCGCGATCGCGAGGTAGATGCCGGTGAGCCGCAGCGCGGGCAGGCCGATGATCACGCCGGTGATGCTCGAGAGCACGATCGCGACCGGCGCCGACACGACGAACGGGATGCCCTTGGCCTGCAGGATCGTCTCGGTGTACGCGCCCACCGCGAGGAACGCGGCGTGCCCCATCGAGATCTGGCCGGTGAAGCCCGACAGCAGCATCAGGCCGAAGCCGCACACGCCGTAGATGAAGATGAAGACGAACTGCGACCGGTAGTAGTCGGGGATGACGAACGGCGCCGCCAGCAGCAGCACGAGCAGTGCCGCGTACCACCCCGCGGACACGCGGTGGCGGAAGATCTGGAGGTCCTGCTCGTAGCGGGTCTTGAAGATGAATCGCATGGCTGCCCCGCTAGACCTTCTTGCGCCGCATCTCGGCGAAGATGCCCGACGGCCTGATCATCAGCACCAGGAGCACCACGATGTAGGCGGCCACGTCCTTGAACCCCTCCGGCAGGTAGAAGCCCGAGTACGACTCGACCAGCCCGATGATCAGCCCCCCGACGATCGCGCCGGGGATGCTCCCGAAGCCGCCGACGACCGCGGCCGGGAACGCCTTCAGGCCGATGAAGCCCATGTTGGAGTGCACGAACGTGATCGGCGCGAGCAGCACCGCCGCGAAGGCCGCGACGCCGGAAGAGATCGCCCAGATCAGCGTGTTGATGCGCCGCACCGGGATGCCCATGTAGTTGGCGGCGAGCTGGTTCTGGGAGGCAGCCTGCATCGCGATGCCCACGCGCGTGCGCTTGAAGAAGGCCCACAGCAGCAGGCAGACCAAGGTGGTGAGGACGATGATCGCGATGTGGTCGGTGGAGACCGAGACGCCCCCGGCCCTGAGCACCCCGTCGGAGTAAGGCGCCTTCAGTGCGTAGGTATCGGTGCCCCAGCCGGGGATCATCGTCGCGACGCCGCGAATCACCATGCCGAGCGCCAGCGTGATCATCACGGCCGCGAAGGTGGGCTGCCCGATGATCGGGCGCAGCAGGAAGCGGTCGAAGATCGCCCCGACGATCGCCAGGACCACGATCGCGAGCAGCACCGCCACGAAGAACGGCAGCTTCCAGAGCGACGCGAACGTGAACGCGACGAACGCCCCGAGCATCATCACGTCGCCCTGGGCGAAGTTGACGACTTCGGTAGCCTTGTAGATCAGAACGAAACCGAGGGCGATCAATGCGTAGATGCAGCCGATCGCAACCCCTGCAATCGTGAGTTGCAGGATCTCCATGTCTCCCACTGCGCTTTGTTATGTCAGGGCGGCAGTCTAGCCGCCGCTGCCCACGAGCGTCAAACAACGTGCGCGCGCCGACGCCTAGGGTTTGCCCGGATGGAGCGATCGCGCGCCTCGGGCCGCGCCCGATCGAACGCGATCGCGCCGATTCGAATCGTCCAGGACAGCGACGCCGATGGCCCGACGCCGCCGGCCGAGGCGGTCACTTCGCGCCGAGCCCCATCGAGCGCGTGATCACCTCCTTCATGATCTCGTTCGTGCCGCCGTAGATCCGCTGCACGCGCGAATCCGCGTACGCGCGGGCAATCGGGTACTCCCACATGAACCCGTAGCCGCCGTGCAGCTGGACACACTCGTCGATCACCTTGCACTGCAGGTCGCTGACCCAGTACTTGGCCATCGACGCCGTGGCGGTGTCGAGCTTGTCCTCGAGCAGGAGCTCGATGCAGCGATCGACGAAGACCTGCGCGATCTGGACCTCGGTCTGCATCTCCGCGAGCTTGAAGCGGGTGTTCTGGTAGGACGCCACGGTCGTCCCGAAGACCTTGCGGTCCTTGACGTACTGAATCGTCCAGTCGATCGCGGCCTGCGCGTTCGCGGCGCCCTGGATCGCGATCTGCATGCGCTCCCAGGGAAGCTGCTGCATCAGCGCGATGAAACCCTCGCCTTCGTTGCCCAGCCGCTGCGACTTGGGCACCTTCACGTTGTCGAAGAAAAGCTCCGAGGTGTCCTGCGCCTTCAGCCCGACCTTCTTCAGGCGCTTGCCCTTCTGGAAGCCGGGCATGCCCTGGTCCACGAGGACGAGCGAAGTGCCCTTCGCGCCTGCGCTCGGGTTCGTCTTCGCGACCACGATGACCATGTCGGCGTGCCAGCCGTTCGTGATGAACGTCTTGGATCCGTTGACCAGGTAGTGGTCGCCCTGGTCGATCGCGGTGGTCTTGACGCCTTGCAGGTCCGACCCCGCGCCCGGTTCGCTCATCGCGATCGCGGTGATGACCTCGCCGGTCGCCATCTTCGGCAGGTAGTGCCGCTTCTGCTCCTCGGTGCCGTACCTGAGGATGTACGGCGCGACGATCTCCGAATGCAGGCCGAAGCCGATGCCGGTCGCGTTCACGCGCGACAGTTCCTCGAACATCACGATCGAGTAGAGCTTGTCGGCGCCCGCGCCGCCGTACTCCTCGGGCATCGACATGCACAGGTAGCCGTTGGCCCCGGCCTTCGTCCAGATCTCGCGGTCGACGTACCCCTGGTCCTCCCAGCGCCCGTGGTGAGGAACGATTTCATTCTCCACGAAGCGCCGGAACGATTCGCGGAAGATCCGGTGGTCCTCGGAAAAGAGGGTGCGCTCGATCATCGGGGTGTCTCCAGGAAGAAGTTCGTGTCGAAACGCAAACTATAGCCGCTCGCGCCAGGCCCCCGACCCGCTGCGCCTCGACGCCGCGCACGGGCGCCGGGTCGATCAATTGCCCCGCGGACTACAGGCGCTCGGCGCGGCGAGCGCTCCTGACCGCCTCGAGGAGCGGGATCGCGAGCGCGGTCGCCTCGAACGGCTTCTGCAGCATCAGGGTGTCGACGGGCAGGCGCTCGCGAATCGGCCCGGTCGCGGACTCGCCGGTGACGATCACCGCCGGGATCTGCGCGCCGAGCGCCTCCCGGATCGCGACGATCGCATCGGTCCCCGTCGCCGTGCCCGCGAGACGGTAGTCCGAGATGATGAAGTCGACCAGGCGCTCCTGCGAATCGATCACGTCGAGCAGTTCGACGAGCGACGCGCCGCTCGTGAAGAGCACCGACCAGTCGGACAGGAGATCCTCGAGCGCGCGCCTCGCGTGCACGTCGTCCTCGAGGACCAGCACGTACGCGCCGCGAAGCTGCTCGAGATCGGAGTCGGCGATGCGGTCGTGCCCGCGGAAGAGAAACTCCGGCACTCCGAGCTCGAGCCCGGGAAGGAGCACCGAGAAACGCGAGCCCCGCCCCGGTCTCGACCGCAACTGCATCCGATGGTTCGGCAGGTGATCCAGCGCCCGACGCACCAGGAACAGGCCCAGTCCGAGCCCGCGCACCCGGCTGCGCTCGGAATTCGCGACCTGGAAGTACGGCTGCCAGATCGCATTGAGATGCTCGGGAGCGATGCCGATGCCCGTGTCGGCCACGTCGATGCGGCACACGCCGTCGCGCAGCGACGCGCGAACCACCACGCCCCTGCCCGCTCGTCCGTGCGGATCCGTGAACTTGATGGCGTTCGACACCAGATTCATCAGCACGCGCCAGAACGCGGTCGCGTCGGTCGTCACCACCAGTCTGCGGTCGGGCTGCCGAACTCTCAGCTCGATCCCCCGCGCCGCCGCGTCCGACTCGAAGGTCTCGCGCAGTCGCCCGAGGATCGGCTGAAGCTCGACGGACTCGATCATGATCGGCTCGGTGCCGCTGTCGTAGCGCGCAGCGGTGAGCAGGTGATCCAACGTCGCGGCCAGCACGCTCACCGAGTCACTCAGCGCGCGTGCCTGCCGCTCGGCCGACTCGAGGTCCCGCTTCTGCAGCCGGCGCTCGAGCAGTGAAACGTGATGCACCGCCGCCATCATCGGCTGCCGAAGATCGTGCGAGACCGCCGCCATCAGCCGGGTCTTCTCCATGTGCGCCTCCTCCGCGGCCCGGGCCCGTCGGTCGAGTTCGGCTTGGGCGGCTTCGGCGCGGCGGCGCTGGTGGAAGAGTTCGCGTTCGCGGGTTTCAAGCGATCGGCAGAGCAGCATCCCAAACGCATTGGCCGCTACGAGATACGTAAGGACTCGAATGTGGCCGGCGCCTTGAATTTCTGACGGAACCAAGACCGCGACGGCAATGCTGAATGACCAGCCAAGAGCTGTCCCAATCCCAAGAGGTAGTCGAAGAAACCCGTACACCAAGAACAGAGCGAACAACGCTGCGGGCAATGGACTGAAGCCGACCGCGACCGAACCAAAGGACGGAACCGCCATTATCGCTAGCACACCCGCTAACACTGAGAGTGCGCACAGCGCCACCAACGCGACATAGTGCGCAATGGCAAACCTTGGCCTGAAGTTGAGTAGCCAAGCCACCACAGACAACACAATCACGAGCGCAACACGAATCCAGAGCGCCCCTGCCGAGTACCGATTGGACAGTGACGGCACAAAGATGAACAACAGGAGCATTGCACTCGCTGCGTAGCAGGCATAGGCAGACCACCGAAGTCCTGTGGTCCGGAACTCCGCAATGAACTCCGAACTGTCGTCGTGGGTGAGGTCCGCGGTTACCGTCGACGCTTGACCACTGGACAACTTGCTCCCCTTAGAGAAGGCCGCGCGTCAACCTAACCAAGCCTGACGGACGTACTAGTCGGATAAGTACTTCACCCACTGCTCTACGTCACTAGACCTCACGGCCTATTTCGGACTGATCCACTCTCCCGAGACCATTGATCGAACTGCACTCCCGAGCCCGGCTTCAGCGCGTACCACCAAGTCGACCAACGGTCGGATACCGTCAGCGCGGCGCCACAGCCAGTCAGTGTTGTAACCGCGCCGAAACTGAAGCGCTTGCTGCCCAAGACAAAATTCTGTTAGGTTACAGACAGTTAAGTAAGATACCTGCCGTGAATTCTTATTGCCCAGTCACTCTGGGAGGGGTAGTTGTCTTGCGTGACATTGCACAAGGAACGATTCGCGCTTGGTTCCGTCGAAGGACACCTCAGTTGAGCCGAGGGCGGTTGAGTGAAACGCGGCCTGATTCCACGCGGTGCCGCTGAACGGAGCACCAGCCAAGGGGCGTGGAGATCAATGCACAAGATCCATCATCACCGGTGAACCGCGAAGTAGCGATAGATCAAGTCAATCGCCGAGAAGCGAAATAGGTCTCATGTACATGGTGAGCGTGCGAGTAGATGCGTCATTGAAGGCTGCCCGAGATCCCGTGCAGTTGGGATCTACGACGTACCTCGAAGTCATCTGCGTTGTCACCGAGCGCCCGCGGCACTGATCTGCTATCGGGAGAATCGTCTTCTGGATCGTTGCGACGCGCATGCATGAAGCCAGATGTACGAGAGCAAGAGCCGCGGAGCGGCGAACGAGGTAAATGGTGGAGAAGTCTGTCTCGAGCGGTGAAGGAAAGGCGCGCCCAGTCCATCAAGAGCGTGATCGAATTACAAGAGGGAGCGCCGTCGAGGAATCCGTAAGGCGAGAAACACCAGCCATTCGGTCCGGCATCTTTGCGTCAAAGCGCACAAGGACCTCTGAAGTTCTCCCTTTCCGCGTACGCATTGTGAGAAATGAGGAGCAGCTAAGCAAGGCAGTACATATTCGAGCAGAGGCGTACGAGAGGCACTGGCCTAATCTATTTCAACAATTGCAGACACCGGAAGCCCAAGACAGGAACCCAAACTCCCTCATCTTTCTTGCGGAGCGAAAGTCTGACGGAACTGCAGTCGGTACGATGCGGGTCGACACGAATTTGGTGACCCCGCTCCCCGTAACGCAAAACCTCGACCTACCCGCACAGTTTTCGTCAAGGACAATCGCCTACGTGACCCGATTGGGCGTTAAGCAGGGTTCGACTGGATCACTCGTCAAACTGGCTCTCTTCAAGTCACTGCATCGTTACTGTCTTGCGAAGCAACTTTACTGGATGCTTGTCGGAGTTCGCCCACCAGGAGATCGCGACTATCTTCGACTCGGCTTCGAGGACGTGCTAGCTGAAGGTCAACTTGTGCCCATCATTTCTTCAGGCGGAGTCCCAGTAAGGCTTATGGCGTTTGAAGTGATTTCCGCGGAGCGCCGATGGTTCGCCAGTAGTCATCCGCTATACAAGTTCATGTTCAATGACCATCATCCGGACATCGAGATCTTTTCTTCGGTCAATGGAATGTGGTCACAGCCGCGTAGAAGTACGGTTCACCTCACGGAGCGCGTGAACATCTTCGACGATGTAGGGATACCCCTAATTTGACCATAGAGCGCCCCCGGCCGTCGCTTTATCGGTCTAGTCAAAGCCGTTAGTGCGGTGCCCTCCACCACCTGTCGGATCCCCTACCCCGCACCCTTTCGACTTCTGCGCACACTCGACTCTCAGTAGGGCAATTCATGGCCTAGTGAGAGCAATGCTTAGCCTTCGCGGCGCGGACACTTCGTGGCAGCACACAACAGCTGTGGCTGGGAAATTATTCCTTTTTGGAATAGTAAGTTCCCTGCTACTGGCTGTCGCGGCGCTCATTGGCTCCCTCGCAAGCGGGTCGAAGTCCGGAATATCGTATCCATCAGCGAAAGTACTGCTGCTCGACCACTCCGCTGCGATCGCGGATCCCCACGCGGCGCTGGAAGCGTTTCGCCGAGAAGGTACTCGCAGCGGTTACAGCGCCAACAAGCAGCCATACGAACCGTACTGGCTCGGACTCACGCTCCCGGCCGACCCGCAACTCAGGTTCAAGAAGGTTGTAGAACTTCGAATGCTTCGATCGTCGAATGCCCAATTTTGGGCATTCGATCCAGACGCAACTAAACGCCCCAAAGCCATCCCGCTCCAAGCCGCAAATGAAAAGGGCGGTTTGGCGATACGACTTGAATGGGACTCGACCAAGTCCGTTGAACTGATTGGACGAGTAGAACCGATCGGCGTGGCTCGACCCAAACTTTTCGTATGGGACGACTCTGCGTTCTCGGAATCCGTACTGCTTTTCGAGCGCGGTGGCGGCGGACTGCTCGGCTCCTTCCTTATGCTAGCGGTCTTCTCCGCGTTCGTAGGGTTCATCAACAAGGACTGGTCGTTCTTCCTATTTTCCGGATGGTTGATCACGAGCCTGAGAGTCGCTTCCATAAATGATGGTTGGGACTTAATTTGGCTCGGAATTAATCTTGACAGTGATAATCTGTTAATTCTATTGCGCGTTACGCTCGCAGCTCACGCGCTTCTTACGATCGCGCTTTATCGCTCGCTTCTGTCGGCCGAGTTGGCGAACTCCAGGCTAAGCAAGTGGCTTTCAACTGCCACCGGTGGCTTCGCTGCAATAGTTATCCTCTCACCATTCCTACCGCACCGCCTGTTCCTTCCACTGCTGTGGGTCAGTTCCGCGCTTGGAATCTCCCTAATCCTGTTTAGTCTCGGGATGATCGTCTATCGCACACGAAGCAGCGTTTCCATGTGGTACGCGGCATCGTGGGGCCTAACCTTCAGCGGCATTCTGACCGAAGTTGCATTCGCCAGTGGAATACTTGCCGGGACCTTTGGTGGGCTAAATTCTCAGACCGCTTCGATTGCATCTGCGCTAGTGACTGCGATAGCCCTTGCTGAGAAACTTCGAATCGAGCGAATCGCACGGGTCACGGCTCAAAGGGAGAAGTTCGAGGTACTTGAGAAATTCAAGGAAAACTACGACTCAATGCCGGTCGGCCTATTCAGCGTTAGCACGACAGGCCACGTGACTCTCTTTAATCCCGCATTCGCCTCAATGTTTGGACTAAGTCCAGTATTTAGGCAGGGAGAGTCGCTATTAATGGAAACGCTGATTGGCACACAAGCACACTCGAAGTTGACCTCCGCGGCGCTAACTCATCGCTCAGCGGAGATTGAGTTTTGTGTCTCCTCAAACAATGATCAGCCTGAACGCTGGTTCCTCGCCCGCGTGACGTCGAAGGGCACCTCGATCGAAGGATCGATCCAGGACATCACCACCAGGAAAGAGGCCGAGACCAAGCTGCGTCACCTGGTTGATCATGATCCGCTGACGGGGATGCTCAATCGGCGCGGCCTCGAGGAGGCTCTGACCGCGGCCACCCAGGCGGCCTCGCGACTGGTCCCTTGTGCGATCGCGCACGTCGATCTCGACCGGTTCAAGCTGGTCAACGATCTCTACGGACATGCGATAGGCGATGCGATGCTGATCGAGGCAGCCTCGCGACTGACGAATACGATTCGCTCGCGCGACCACGTCGCACGGATCGCCGATTCTTTCGTGGTCGTATTCCTGGACTGCCCGGATCACGCGGTCAATCGGCTCACCGAGCGTCTGCGCGAGTCGATCGGAGACTTTCCGTTCGAGATTCACGGCAAGGCGCTGAACATGACCGTGAGCGTCGGCGTCGTGCCGCTCGAGCCGTCGATGGGCGCGGTCGACGCCATGACGGCCGCCGACCGCGCGTGTGCGGAGGCGAAGGCACGCGGGCGCAATTGCGTCGTGCGGCTCAATGAGAAGGACGCGATGCTCAAGAGCCACCTCGAGGAGCTCAAGGTCGTCGCGGGCCTGAGGCAGCGCATCCCGATCGAGCGCTACTTCCTGGAGTTCCAGCCGATCGTATCGCTGAGATCGGCGCGCAGTTCGCTCAGTTACGAGGTGCTGATCCGCATGCGCGACGAGGCTGGCGGGGTCGTCCCGCCGGGGCGGTTCATCGGCGCGGCCGAACGCAACGGGCTGATGTCGCAGATCGATCGCTGGGTCCTGCGCAGTACGTTGCAGTGGCTGGACGATCACCCCGACCATCGCGACCGGCTGACGTTCGCGACGATCAACCTTAGCGGCGCTTCGCTGAACGACGCGCGCTTCGTCGACGACGCTTTCTCCATGATGGCCGAGCATCCGCTCGCGGTCACGAAGCTGTGCTTCGAGATCACCGAGAGCGTTGCACTGAATGACCTGGGTGCGACCCGTCGCTTCGTCGACCGCGTGCGGGTCTACGGCAGCAAGCTCGCCCTCGACGACTTCGGTGCGGGATACACTTCCTTCAACTACTTGAAGGAAATTCCAGCGGACTTCATCAAGATCGACGGCAGCTTCGTTCGCGACATCAATCGCAATCCGGCGAACTACGCGATCACCCGCACCATCGTCGATCTCACCCACGAACTGGGCATGCGCAGCATCGCGGAGTGGGCGGAGACCGCCGACACGATCGCCTCGCTGCTCGAACTGCGCGTGGATTTCGCGCAAGGCTTCTGCCTGGCTCGCCCGCTGGCACAGGAACTGCTGGCCGACGCGCCTTCCGGTGGAGCGCTCGTTCGCGACCCGAACGTGATCGCGCTCCTCGACGCGGGCGACCGCCAGCTCCTCTCGCTGCATCCGGCGGGCAATCGCCGCCACTGACCCGCGGGCAATCGCTGCCACTGTCCCGCGGGCACGCGCTCGCGCGGCCCTCGATGCCCCGGGACCCTGGGGCCGGCCTCGGTCCGACTGAGCCAGGAGCGCCCCGCACCTCGCGTGGCCTCGGAAGCAGTCTCCCTGCGAAACGATATGATTCGACCCGAGGAGCGAGGCGGGATCGCGCGCGTCCCGGCCTCGGGACAACGCCCGCATGGAGACCCAATGAGCAGCATTCGTTTCGACAGGGATGCCGAAGGCATCGTGACGCTCGTGCTCGATGCGCCTGGGGAGCCGGTGAATACGATGAGCGCGGCGTTCAGGGCCGACTTCGCCGAGGCGCTCGACCGTCTCGAGCGCGAGAAGGGCTCGATCACCGGGGTCGTGCTGACGTCGGCCAAGTCGACGTTCTTCGCGGGCGCGAACCTTCGTGCCGTGCTCGCGATCGGACCGGATGACGAGGAAGCGTTCTTCGAGGAAGTCGAGTCGATCAAGCGCTCGATGCGCCGGCTCGAGAAGCTCGGCAAGCCCGTGGTCGCCGCGATCAACGGTTCCGCGCTCGGGGGAGGACTGGAGCTCGCGCTCAGCTGCCACCACCGGATCTGCCTGGACGATCCTCGAATCCAGATCGGATTTCCAGAGGTTTCGCTGGGTCTTCTGCCCGGCGGGGGCGGTGTGGTCAAGTCGATCCGGATGCTCGGCTTGCGCGACGCCCTGCCCTTCCTGCTCGAAGGCAAGCGGGTCGACCCCGCGGTGGCCATGCGGGCGGGATATGTCGATGCGCTGGCTCCGGATCCTCAATCGATGCTCGCCGCGGCACGAAGATGGATCCTCGCGAACCCGGCGCCGCTGCAGCCCTGGGACGACCCGTCCAGGGCAGTCGCGGTCGAGAGCGCGCCGGCCCTGGCGGTCGCCGAGTCGGTCCGTGTCGCGATCGCACAGCTGCGTGAAAGGACCCGCGGCAATTACCCCGCGCCCGAGGCGATCCTGAGGGTGGCCGCGGAGGGGGCACAGCTCGACGTCGACGCCGCGTTGAGCCTGGAGTCGCGTCAGTTGGCGCGCCTGGCCGCCGGCCAGGTCGCCAAGAACATGATCGGGACACTCTTTTTCCAGATGAACGAATTGAAGTCCGGCGCCAGCCGCCCCGCCGGCCAGCCTCGGCGCAGTGCGCGTCGAATCGGCGTGATCGGTGCCGGGATGATGGGGTCCGGCATCGCGTGGGCTTGCGCGAGCCGCGGTGTGGAATGCGTCCTGGTGGACCTTTCGCTGGAGAAGGCGCAGGCCGGGAAGACGTACAGCGCGAACCTCCTTTCGAAGGCCGTCGAGCGCGGACGGCCGTCTCGGGCCGAGGCCGATGCGATCCTTGCGCGAATCGTTCCGACGGACCGCATGGAGGAGCTTCGGGGGTGCGATTTCGTCATCGAGGCGGTCTTCGAGGATCGCGCGCTGAAGTCGAAGGTATTGCGGGAGGTGGAAGCGATCGTCGCGACGGACGCGGTCGTCGCGTCGAATACGTCCACGCTTCCGATCGGCGGCCTCGCGCGCGCATCGATTCGGCCGGACCATTTCGTCGGCATTCACTTCGCCTCGCCGGTCGAACGGATGAACGTGGTCGAAATCGTACGGGGCCGACAGACGTCGGCGGAAACGATCGCCCGCGCATTCGACTTCGTGCTCCAGATCGGAAAGACACCGATCGTCGTGAACGACTCGCGCGGCTTCTACACCAGCCGCGTGTTCCTGACTTTCGTCAGCGAAGGCATGGCGCTCGTCGGTGAAGGCGTGCCTGCCTCCGCAGTGGAAGAAGCCGGCGTTCAAGTCGGGATGCCGAACGGGCCCCTGGCCGTGCTCGACGAAATCTCCCTGAAGCTGGTGGACGACGTGCTTCATCAGGAGCTGGCCGACCTGGAGCGCGAGGCCCATGGACACGACCATGGGCACGGGGATGGGCACGCCCACGATCACGCCCACGATCACGCCCACGCCCACGATCACGATCACGCCCACGATCACGATCACGCCCACGATCACGCCCACGATCACGCCCACGATCACGCCCACGATCACGCCCACGATCACGCCCACGATCACGCCCACGATCACGATCACGCCCACGATCACGATCACGATCACGATCACGATCACGACCACGATCACGCGCACGATCACGACCACGACCACGACCACGCGCATGACCACGATCACGCCCGCCCCGCTGCGGCCAGCCATTCCGCGCACGCCCACTCCCACGCGGTCAAGTCCCAGCGCATTCCGGAGCCCGCGGTCTACGTGCTCGAGAAGATGGCGCACGGCTACAAGCGAATGGGGCGCGCGCAAGGCGGGGGCTTCTACGACTACCCGGCCGGCGAGCCCAAGGAGCTCTGGAGCGGGCTGAAGAACTTCGAGCGGCGCAGCAGGAAGGTGCCGCCCGAGGACGTGCGCGACCGGCTGCTCTACGCGCAGGCGATCGAGTCGGTGCGCTGCCTGCAGGAAGGCGTCGTCGATTCGGCACGAGACGCGAACGTGGGTTCCCTGCTCGGCTGGGGATTCCCGGCGTACACGGGCGGTACGGTCCAGTTCGTGAACCACGTCGGTGTCGCCCGGTTCGTCGAACGGGCCCGAGAGCTCGCGTCGAAGTACGGCGAGCGCTTCGCGCCGCCCGCCCTGCTCGAGGAGCACGTGCGCAAGGAAACCACGCCGTGAGCGCCGACGACGCCACGCGGGCCGATTGCCCGCAGGACGCGCCGGTGCGCGTCGAGCGCGACGGGCCGGTCACCGTCGTCACGCTGTCGCGGCCGCACGCGCGCAATGCGGTCGACGGGCCGACCGCGCAGGCGCTCGCCCGGGCGTTCGCCGGCTTCGACGCCGATCCGCAAGCGCGCGTCGCGGTCTTTCACGGCGCGAACGGGCACTTCTGCGCCGGCGCCGACCTCAAGGCGATGGCCGAGGAATCGCGCCGCAACCGCCTCGCACCCGACGGAGACGGTCCGATGGGCCCGACCCGCATGCTGCTGTCCAAGCCGGTGATCGCGGCGATCTCGGGCTACGCGGTCGCCGGCGGGCTTGAGCTCGCATTGTGGTGCGATCTTCGCGTCGTCGAACGCTCGGCGGTGCTCGGGGTGTTCTGCCGACGCTTCGGAGTTCCGCTGATCGACGGCGGAACGGTGCGGCTGCCGCGGCTGATCGGGCTCTCGCGCGCGCTCGACCTGATCCTGACCGGGCGCGCCGTCGGTGCCGACGAGGCGCTCGCGATGGGTCTCGCGAACCGGGTGGTCGACGACGGGCAGGCGCGCGCCGCCGCGATCTCGCTCGCGCACGAGCTCGCCGCGTTGCCCCAGGCTTGCATGCGCAACGACCGCCGCTCGGCGTACGAGCAGTTCGGGATGTCGCTGGACGAAGCGATCGCCCATGAGTTCGGGCTCGGGATGAATACGATCGGCAGCGGCGAGTCCTTCAGCGGCGCCGCGCGCTTCGCCGGCGGCGCCGGCCGCGGCGGCGAACGCATCGATTGAACGGAGGCCAGGCAAGATGCCCAGAGCAGAGAAGCAGATCCACGACTGGCGCGACCCTGTCGTCCCACGGCCCGCCGCGACGATCCTCCTGCTGCGCGACACGGCGCACGGGCTGGAAGTGCTGATGACGCGCCGCTCGGCGACCGCCAGCTTCGCGCCCGGCGCCTACGTGTTCCCCGGCGGCGCGCTCGACATCGCCGACGGATCCGAGCAGGCGCGCGCGGTCTCGCGATCGCGGGCCAGCCAGGGCATGGAACAGCAGGCGTTCTCGGTCGCCGCGATTCGCGAGGCGTTCGAGGAGCTCGGGGTGCTCCTCGCCTACCGGGGTGACGGCTCCATGGCCGACCAGAGCGACGTCGACCACCTCGACCGCGACAAGCCCGACTTCCTCGGCCAGCTCGAGGCCGGGAACTACCGGATGGCGGTCGACCAGGTCAACTGGCTGTGCCACTGGGTGACCGACCCGGACCTCCCCAAGCGCTTCGACGCGCGCTTCTTCGTCGCGCCGATGCCGCCCGGCCAGGTGCCCGTGGCCGACGAGGGCGAGACCTTCGAGCCGGTGTGGATCTCGCCGAGCAAGGCGCTGGAGCGCCACGCGCGCGGCGAGTTCGAGATGATCTTCCCGACGGTGCGAACGCTGATGCGGCTCGCGCACCAGCCGAACGTGCGCGCCGTGCTCGACGCGTGCGCCGGCGAGAAGCCGATCTTCGTCTCGCGGCCGCGCGGCGGGCACTTCAAGGGGACGGTCGAGCGCTACTCGGAGCACGAGCCCGCCTACGGCGAGCTCGAGCTCGTGTGCCCGGACGGCCGGGTCGCGCACACGCTGGACTGGCAGCACGAACGTGCGGTGCCGCTGCTGAAGAACGTCAGGCGCCTGACCGCGCCGAACCCCGGGCGCATGACCGGGCCGGGCACGAACACATTCATCGTCGGCGAGCCCGGCGCGTACGCGGTGATCGACCCCGGGCCGGACGACCCGGCGCACATCGCACGCATCGTCGAGATCGTCGGGCGCGACCTGAAGTTCATCGTGTGCACGCACGCGCACCCCGATCACGCGCCCGGTGCCGCGCCGCTGAAGGCCGCGACCGGCGCGCCGATCCTGGGCGCCCCGTCCGGCCCCCACTTCCGCAGCGAGTGGCAGTTCACGCCGGACCGCACGCTCGCGCACGGCGAGCGCCTGGTGGTGGGCGACACGACGCTGCGCACGGTGCACACGCCGGGCCACGCGTCGAACCACCTGTGCTTCGTGCTCGAGGAAGACCGTCTGCTGATCGCGGGCGACCACATCAACAACGGCTCGACGGTCGTGATCGATCCGCCCGACGGCAACATGAGCGCGTACATGAAGTCGCTGCACGCGCTGCTGCACGAGCCGATCGACTACATCCTGCCGGCGCACGGCTGGGTGCTCGGGTTCGCGCACGACGCGATCCGGCACCTGATCGCGCATCGGCTCAAGCGCGAGGACAAGGTGTTCGGCGCGATGCGGGCACTGAAGTCCGCGACGATCCAGGAGCTGCTGCCGAAGGTCTACGACGACGTCGACGCGGCGCTCTATCCGGTGGCCGCGCGCTCGCTGCTCGCGCACCTGGAGAAGCTGGCCGACGACGGCAAGGTGTCGCACGCGGCCGAGCGCTGGACGCTGGCCTGACCGACTCGGCGCGCGCGCGGACCCGCTAAAATGGCGGGTTCGCGCCCGCGTGGCGCGCCCCACCCTCGCACGGCTCGCGGAGCCCCCAGCATGGCAACGATCCTCCAGCACCTCCCCGTCGGCCAGAAGGTCGGCATCGCGTTCTCCGGCGGCCTCGACACGAGCGCAGCGCTGCTCTGGATGCGCAAGAAGGGGGCGATCCCCTACGCGTACACCGCCAACCTCGGGCAGCCCGACGAGCCCGACTACGACGAGATCCCGCGCCGCGCGCTGCAGTACGGCGCCGAGAAGGCGCGGCTCATCGACTGCCGCGTCCAGCTCGTGACCGAAGGCATCGCGGCGCTGCAGTGCGGCGCGTTCCACATCTCGACGGCCGGCGTCACCTACTTCAACACCACGCCGATCGGGCGTGCCGTCACCGGCACGATGCTGGTCACGGCGATGAAGGAGGACGACGTCAATCTCTGGGGCGACGGCAGCACGTTCAAGGGCAACGACATCGAGCGCTTCTACCGCTACGGCCTGCTCGCGAACCCCGACCTCAAGATCTACAAGCCCTGGCTCGACCAGACCTTCATCGACGAGCTCGGCGGGCGCGCGGAGATGTCGGAGTTCATGCGCCAGGCGGGCTTCGCGTACAAGATGTCCGCCGAGAAGGCGTACTCCACCGACTCCAACATGCTGGGCGCCACGCACGAGGCGAAGGACCTCGAGCAGCTGAACAGCGGCATCCGCATCGTGCAGCCGATCATGGGCGTCGCGTTCTGGCGCGACGACGTCGAGGTGCGCCGCGAGGAGGTTCGCGTGCGCTTCGAGGAAGGCCAGCCGGTCGCGCTGAACGGCGTCGAGTACGCGAACCCGGTCGAGCTGATGGCGGAGGCGAACCGCATCGGCGGGCGCCACGGCCTGGGCATGAGCGACCAGATCGAGAACCGGATCATCGAGGCCAAGAGCCGCGGCGTCTACGAGGCGCCGGGGATGGCGCTGCTGTTCATCGCCTACGAGCGCCTGGTCACCGGCATCCACAACGAGGACACGATCGAGCAGTACCGCGACAACGGGCGCCGCCTGGGCCGCCTGCTCTACCAGGGCCGCTGGTTCGACCCGCAGGCGATCATGCTTCGCGAGACCGCGCAGCGCTGGGTCGCGCGCGCGATCACCGGCGAGGTCACGCTCGAGCTTCGCCGGGGCAACGACTATTCGCTGCTGAACACCGAGTCGCCGAACCTCACGTACAAGCCCGAGCGCCTGACGATGGAGAAGGGCGAGTCGAGCTTCTCACCGGCGGACCGCATCGGCCAGCTCACGATGCGCAACCTCGACATCACCGACACCCGCGACAAGCTGGTCACCTACTCCAAGATCGGCCTGCTCTCCACCGGCGAGGGCACGGTGCTGCCCAGGCTGAAGAACGACGACGAGAAGTAGCCGTCGTCAGGCCGGCGCGCTGACCGCCCCCGCGGCGAGCAGCGCGCCGATGCGCGCCGCGTCGTAGCCGAGCACGTCGGCGAGCACCCGGCGGGTGTCCTGGCCGATCTCGAACGGGGCGCTGCCCGCGGGCAGCGTCGCGGCACCGTCCACCTGGAACGGCGAAGCGGTCACCCTCACCTGGCCGCGCGACGGGTGGTCGATCAGCGGGAACGCCCCGCGCGCCTGCATGTGCGGGTGCACGACGACCTCCTCGGGCATCAGCACCGGGGCGCAAGGGATGCGCGCCCCCGCGGCGGCGGCCACGGCCGCGTCGACGTTCTCGAAGCCGGACAGCCACTGCGTGATCACTTCCACGAGTGCCGGCCAGTTGTCGCGGCGCGCGGTGGGGGTCACGAAGCGCGGGTCTTCCAGCAGCTCCGGGCGGCCGATCAGCGCGACCATGCGCGGCCACATGCCGGACGCCCCCCCGATCTGCAGTGCCATGTGACGGTCTCGGACCGGGTACACGCCCAGGCCGATCCTGGGCTGGCGCTCCACCTTCCCGCCGTTGAGCAGGATCGCGTAGGTCAGGTCGTCGGCCGCGATGAGGCTCTCGAGCATCGAGACGTCGATGTACGCGCCCTGGCCGCGCCGGGCGCGCCGCAGCAGCGCGGCGTTGATCGCGCCGAACGCGTGCAGTCCCGCGAGGACGTCGGCGGCCTGCAGGTTCGACGCGCGCGGCGCGCCGCTGCCGCCGCGCTCGAGTTCCATCATCCCGGAGATCGCGTTGATCAGGTGCGCATACGCCTGCATCGAGCTGAGCGGCCCGGTCTGCCCGAAGCCCGAGATCGAGCAGTAGACGAGATCGGGGCGCACCTGGCGCAGGGTGTCGTAGTCGAAGCGGTACTTCGCCATCACGCCGGGCGAGAAGTTCTCGACGACGACGTCGGCGTGCCGCACGAGGTCGAGCACGATCTCGCGCGCCTGCGGGTGCTGGAGGTCGATCCCGACGCTGTGCTTGCCGGCGTTGACGCGCGCGAAGTACGCGCTCTGGCCGGTGCGCTCCGGGTCGAGCTGCATGCCGACGTAGCGCACCTCGTCGCCCTCGCCGGGGCGCTCGATCTTGATCACCTGCGCGCCGAGGTCGGCGAGCAGCCGCGTGCAGTAGGGCCCGGCCAGCGCACGGGTGAAGTCGAGGACGGTGAATCCGGCGAGCAGCGGCTCGTCGCGGTCGTCGCGGGGCGCTTGGTTCATGGGCGGTCCGGCATCCTGAAGCCGCAAGGGCGCGGCGGGCGTCAGGCTATCATGGGCCGGATTGCCTACAATCGAGACCGCGCCGCGCGGAATTCCGCAATCCGGCGGCACGCGCCAACCCCTCACCCGATGCGCATCGACCAGATCCGGGCGCGCCTGCGCGCCCTCGGCGCAGCGCCCTGCCACGAGCAGCGCGTGCTGCGTCTGTGGACGCAGGCACAGCCCTGGGACAGCCGCCGCCGGCATCCGGGCGACCACCTGCCGCGCACGCTCGACGACGCGATGCCCGACTTCACCGGAGAGCTCGGGCGGATCGCACGCGTGCGCTCCGAGCATCCCGCCGCCGACGGGTCGGCACGGCTGCTGGTCGAGCTCGCCGACGGGCTCACCGTCGAGAGCGTTCTCCTTCCGCGCGACGGCGCGTGCGTGTCCACGCAGGTGGGTTGCGCGGTCGGCTGCGTCTTCTGCATGACCGGGCGCGACGGGCTCGCGCGCCAGCTCGGCAGCGCCGAGATCGTCGCGCAGGTCGTCCTGGCCCGCGCGCGGCGCACGGTGCGCAAGGTCGTCTTCATGGGCATGGGCGAGCCCGCGCACAACCTCGACAACGTGCTCGACGCGATCGAGCTCCTCGGCACCGAGGGTGCGATCGGGCACAAGAACCTCGTGTTCTCCACCGTCGGCGACCTGCGCGCGTTCGAGCGGCTGCGCTCGGCGCGAATCCGCCCCGCGCTCGCGCTCTCGCTGCACTCGACGCGCGCCGACCTGCGCGCGAGGCTGCTGCCGCGGGCGCCCCGGATCGACCCGGCGGAGCTCGTCCGCCTCGCGGAGGACTACGCGCGTCTCACCGGCTACCCGGTGCAGTACCAGTGGACGCTGATCGAAGGCGTCAACGACTCCGACGACGAGCTCGACGCGATCGCGTCGCTGCTGCGCGGCAAGTATGCGGTGATGAACATGATCCCGTACAACGCGGTGCCCGGCTCGGACTTCGCGCGGCCTTCGTGGGCGCGGGCCGCCGAGATCGCGCGCTCGCTCCACCGGCGCGGAATCCTGACCAAGCTGCGCCAGTCCGCGGGTCAGGACGTGGACGCGGGCTGCGGACAGTTGCGCGCACGCGTCTCGGGACCGCGCGGCGTTCAGCGCCCCGACGCGGTGCCCGTCGTCTCGTCGAACCTGAGCTTGTAGCGGCCGACCAGCGCCGTCAGGTGCCCGGCGCGCTCCTGCAGCGCCGCAGCGGCCGCCGCCGACTCGGTGACCCGCGCCGCGTCGCGCTGGGTCAGCGTCTCGAGCGCGGCGATCGACTCGGTCACCGCGCCGACTTCGTCGCGCTGGCGCGCGCTCGACGCGCTGATCTCGCGGATCAGCGCGTCGGCACGCGAGACCGATTCGACGATCGTCGCCATCGACTTCCCCGCCTCGTCGGCCATTCGCGCGCCCTCGTGAGTCTGCGCGACCGTCGACGCGATCAGCGTCCTGATCTCGCCCGCGGCGCCCGCGCTGCGCTGCGCGAGGTTGCGGACCTCGGCGGCGACGACCGCGAATCCGGCGCCCTGCGCGCCGGCGCGCGCCGCCTCGACCGCGGCGTTGAGCGCCAGGATGTTCGTCTGGAACGCGATGCTGTCGATCAGCCCCGTGATGTCGCCGATGCGCTCGGCGGTGCCGGCGAGCCCGTGCATCCGCTTGACGGACTCCGCGACCACCCGCCCGCCCTGCGTCGCGACCTCGGCGGTCGAGCCCACGGCATCGCTCGCGGTGAGCGACGACTCGGCGTTGTGGCGAACCGATTCGTTGATGCCGTTCAGCGTCGCGGCCGCCTGCACGAGGCTCTCGGCGACGCGACCGCTGCGTTCGCTCATGTCCTGGCTCGCCGCCGCGATCTCGCGGCTGGTCCCGGCGACGTGCGACGCCTCGTCGTAGACCTCGCCCATCATCGCGTTGAATCGGGAGGCCACCGCTCTCATCTCGTCGATCAGCGAGGCGATCTCGCCGTGTCCGAGGTTGTCGGTCCCTTCGATCGCCCGCCCCTGCGTGATCGATTCGACGACGCGCGCCGCGCGTGCGAGCCCGCGCGTGATCGACTCGTAGACCACGTGCACCGTCAGCAGCAGCATGAGCATCGCCGCCACGACGAGTCCGCCCGTGACCCACAGGTCGCTCACGAAATCGTCGCGCAGGTCGTCCATGTAGACGCCTGTGCCGATCACCCACCCCCATGGCTTGAAGCCGGCGACGTACGACACCTTCTCGACGGGCTTGTCCCGGCCCGGCTTGGGCCACAGGTAGCGCACGTAGCCGGCGCCCTCGCGCCGGACGACGTCGACGAACTCGACGAAGAGCGCCTTGCCGTCCGGGTCACGGAAGTCGGTCAGGGACTTCCCGTTGAGCTCGGGCTTGATCGGGTGGACGACCATCCGGACGTCCATGTCGTTGATCCAGAAGTACTCGGTGCCCGAGTAGCGCGCGCCTTCGATCGCCCTGATCGCGTGCGACTGCGCCTGGGCACGGGTGAGTTCGCCACGGGCCTCGAGACCGTGTGCCCACTGCAGCGTCGCCGACGCCGTCTCGACGCTCTGACGCAGCGCGATCCTGCGCCCCTCGACGCTGTTCTCGTAGCCGTGCCAGATCAGGTACCCGCCGAGCGACAGCAGCACGCAGGTGCCGAGGAGGGCCAGCGACACGAGCTTCAGACGGATCGAAAGCCGATCGAGGACGCCGTAGAGGATGCTGCGCCGCTCGACGGCGCCCGCCGTGACCCGCATGAGCTCACCTCGCCAGATGAACATGCCCCGAAAGCCACGCGCGTGGGGCGATTTTCTGGCGTCGACTCTACCGGCCCGAGGACGGCGGAGATTCGACGATGACCGTCGGGAATCACCCGCTACATTAGGGTTTGACGGCAATTCACGGCTCGACCTGCCCCGACCCCCGCCGCTTCCCCGCGGCACGGACCGGGCCCGGCGCGCGGATCCTTCGTGCCTCGAGGCTCAGCCCGCGTGTGCTTTGCCTCGTCGGAGCTTGAACCGATCGACCAGCCTCGTGAGCTGGTGCGCCTGGACGTGAAGCCCCTCGGCGGCGGCCGCCGATTCCTCGACGAGCGCGGCGTTCTGCTGCGTCATCTGCTCGAGCTGCGCGATGGCGTCGTTGACCTGCTCGACCTCGTCGCTCTGCCGCGCGCTCGCGCGGCTGATCGCGCTGATCAGCGCGTTGACCTCGCCGATCGAGCCCACGATGCGGCCCATCGAGCTGCCCGCGGCGTCGACCTTGAGCGCGCCGTCGCGCGTGCACTGCACCGACTCGGTGATCAGCTTCTTGATCTCGCTCGCGGCGCCGGCCGAGCGCTGCGCGAGGCTGCGCACCTCGGCGGCGACGACCGCGAACCCCGCCCCCTGCGTTCCCGCGCGCGCGGCCTCGACCGCCGCGTTCAGCGACAGGATGTTGGTCTGGAACGCGATGCTGTCGATGAGCCCGATGATGTCGGCGATCTTCGCCGACGTCCCGGTCACGCCCTGCATCTGCTCGACCGCTTCGGCAACCGTCGCCCCGCCCTGCGCGGCGACCTCGTCGGCCCTGCGCACGGTGTCGGCCGCCCGCCGCGACGCTTCGGCGTTCTCGCGCACCGAGCCGCTGATCTCGCTGAGCGTCGACGCCGCCCGCTGCAGGTTCGCCGCGGTGCGCTCGGTGCGGCTGCTCAGGTCCTGGTTGGACGACGCGATCTGCCGGCTGGTGGTGGCGAGCTCCTGAGCGGCCTGGTGCACTTCGCTCATCGTCGCGTTCAGCTGCTCCGACATCACCTTCATCTCGCCGATCAGGTCGCCGATCTCGTCGGAGCCGACCAGCTCGATCTCGGCGCTGACGTCGCCGCCGGTGATCGCCTTGGCGACTCGGGCGGCCTTGGCCAGCCCCCGCGTGATCGACTCGTGGATCACGTGGATCCACGCGATCAGCATCACCAGCGCGATCGCGATGCCGACGGCCGCCGTGCGCATGCTCAGCCAGAACTCCTCGCGCAGGTCGTCGACGTAGAGGCCCGAGCCGATGACCCAGCCCCACGGCGCGAATCCCGCGACGTAGGAGACCTTCTCGACCGGCGCCTGCGAACCGGGCCTGGGCCAGAAGTAGCGCACGTAACCGGCGCCCTGCTTGCGAACCGTGTCGATGAACTCGACGAAGATGGCCCTGCCGTCGGGGTCGCGCACGCCGCGCGCGTCTGTGCCGACCAGGTCGGGCTTGAACGGGTGCGCGAGCACCCGCGCGTCGAGGTCGTTGATCCAGAAGTACTCGCTGCCGCGGTAGCGGGCGCCGTTGACGATCCGGATCGCAACCGCCTGCGCCTGCGCGCGCGTCATCGCGCCCGCCGCTTCCTGCTCGTGGGCCCACTCGAGCACGGAGCGCGCGGTCTCGACGCTCTGGCGAATCCCCTCGCGGCGGCCCTCGTGGTCGGATTCGTACTCGTGCCACGCCATGACTCCGGCGATCGACGACAGGATCAGGGCCCCGAAGACCGCGAGCGAGCCGAGCTTCAGGCGGATCGAGACGTGATTGAGGACTGCGTGGACTCGGCTTCGGCGCTCGACGGCGCTTGCGGACACCTTCATCTGAAATCCCCTTGGACGACTAGGAGTATCCCTTGCGTCGTCATCGGGAAACCGAGGATCTGAGCGTGTTCGCCGCCGCTATTCGAGCCTGCCCCCGAACGGGCGCACCAAGAAAAAGGGCCGGTGCATCGCACCGGCCCCGTCCGCCGCGTGTGCCGCGGGGAACGCGCCTAGCGGGCCTTCGCCGCCGCGTCGTCGGCGGCCGCGGCCTTCATCGACAGGCGCAGCCGGCCCTTGTCGTCGGCCTCGATCGCCTTCACGCGCACGACCTGGCCTTCCTTGAGGTAGTCCGACACCTGGTTGACGCGCTCGTTGGCGATCTGCGAGACGTGCAGCAGGCCGTCGCGGCCCGGCAGGACCTGGACGATCGCGCCGAAGTCCAGGATCTTGAGCACGGTGCCCTCGTAGATCCGGCCGATCTCGACCTCGGCCGTGAGGCCCTCGATGATGCCCTGGGCCTTCTTCGCGGCGCCCGCGTCCACGGCGGCGATCGTGATCGTGCCGTCGTCCTGGATGTCGATCGTGGTGCCGGTCTGCTCGGTGATCTGGCGAATGGTCGCGCCGCCCTTGCCGATCACGTCGCGGATGCGCTCCGGGTTGATCTTCATCGTGTACATGCGCGGCGCGAAGTCGGACAGTTCGGTGCGCGCACCGCCGATCGCGTTCTTCATGTGGCCGAGGATGTGCATGCGGCCGTCGCGCGCCTGCGCGAGCGCGACCTGCATGATCTCCTTGGTGATCCCCTGGATCTTGATGTCCATCTGCAGCGCGGTGACGCCCTGCTCGGTGCCCGCGACCTTGAAGTCCATGTCGCCGAGGTGGTCCTCGTCGCCGAGGATGTCGGTGAGCACCGCGAAACGCGGGCCGTCCTTGATCAGGCCCATCGCGACGCCGGCGACGTGCGCCTTCACCGGCACGCCCGCGTCCATCAGCGCGAGGCAGCCGCCGCACACCGAGGCCATGGACGACGAGCCGTTGGACTCGGTGATCTCGGAGACCACGCGCAGCGAGTACGCGAACGACTCGGCCTTGGGCAGCAGCGGGCGGATCGCGCGCTTGGCGAGGTTGCCGTGGCCCACCTCGCGGCGCTTCGGCGCGCCGAAGCGGCCGGTCTCGCCGGTGGCGAACGGGGGCATGTTGTAGTTGAACATGAAGCGGTCACGGTACTCGCCGGTGATCGCGTCGATGATCTGCTCGTCGCGCGAAGTGCCGAGCGTGGCGGCGACGATCGCCTGCGTCTCGCCGCGCGTGAACAGCGCCGAGCCGTGGGCGCGCGGCAGCACGCTGGTGCGGATCGCGATCGGGCGCACGGTGCGCGTGTCGCGGCCGTCGATGCGCGGCTCGCCCGACAGGATCTGGCTGCGCACGATGCGCGACTGCAGGTCGAACAGCAGGTTGCCGACCTCGTTGGCGTCCGGCGCCGGCTGGCCCGCGGCCGCCGCTTCCTCGGCGAGCTTCGCCGCGGTCGCCTTCTCGATCGTGCGGATCTTGGTGGTGCGTTCCTGCTTGTTGCGCGTCTTGTAGGCGGCGCGCATGTCGGCGTCGGCGAGCGCGTTCACGCGCGCGGCGAGCGTCTCGTTCTTGGGCGCCGGCGTCCAGTCCCACTCGGGGCGGCCGCCGAGCTCGACGAGCTCGTTGATCGCGTCGATCGCGATCTGCATCTGCTCGTGACCGAACACGACGGCGCCGAGCATCACGTCTTCGGGGAGCTCGTGCGCCTCGGACTCGACCATCAGCACCGCCTGGTCGGTGCCGGCGACGACGAGGTCGAGCAGGCTCGAATCCATTTGCGTCGCGGTCGGGTTCAGGACGTACTTGCCGTCGATCCAGCCCACGCGCGCCGCGCCGATCGGGCCCGCGAACGGGATGCCGGAGATCGCGAGCGCGCCGGACGCGGCGATCATCGCGGGAATGTCGGAATCCACTTCCGGATTGCTCGACATCACCTGGACGATGACTTGCACCTCGTTGTAGAAGCCGTCCGGGAACAGCGGCCGCACGGGGCGGTCGATGAGGCGGCAGATCAGGATCTCGCGCTCGGTCGGGCGACCTTCGCGCTTGAAGAAGCCGCCGGGAATGCGGCCCGCGGCGTAGAACTTCTCGACGTAGTCGACCGTCAGCGGGAAGAAGTCCTGTCCCGGCTTCGGATTCTTGGCCGCCACGACCGTGGCCAGCACGACGGTGTCGTCCATGTTGACCAGCACGGCGCCGGTGGCCTGGCGGGCAATTTCTCCCGTCTCGATCGTGACCGTGTGGTCTCCCCACTTGAACGTCTTCTTGGCGATATCGAACACTGTCTGTCTTCCTTTCACATTGCCCGCGCGATCAGCCGGCGGCGCGGTTCGCCCTGGTGGCCCCTGGGTCCAAAGCAAGAAGCCCGCAAGCGTCTGACTTGCGGGCTTCTCGATCTGTCACATCGACCCGGTGTCCCCTGCGCCTAGCTGCGCAGGCCGAGTTTCTGGATCAAGTCCTTGTAGCCGGCAGGATTGCGCGACTTCAGGTAATCCAGCAGCTTGCGCCGCCGGCTCACCATCTTGAGCAGCCCGCGACGCGAGTGGTGATCCTTGACGTGAGCCTTGAAGTGCTCGGTCAGGTCGTTGATGCGCGCGGTGAGAAGCGCGACCTGAACTTCGGGCGAGCCCGTGTCGTTCTTCGCGCGCTGGTATTCGGCGAGGATCTTCGCCTTGTCGATGTCTGCGACTGCCATGTCTTCCCTCGTTGTCCACTTGCGGCGCCACCGGGATGCGGGCCGTGCTGGGTTGATACCGATCAATCATTCCGCGCCTCCACGGCGCAGAACCTGTGGATTCTAATGGAAAACCAGGCCACGCGCCAGTGGGCGCGCACGCGGCGGGCGCCCGTGGGGTAGCATCGCGCGATCCCGAAGGAAACGACCCATGCGGCAACTGCCACCCGCCCCCCACGCCCAGCGCGGCAGTGCGCTCGGCTGGCTGCTCACCATCGTCGCGATCGCCGTCTTCTTCGCCTGGCACATGGTGCCGCGCCCGGGGCCCGACGCGGGCCCGCCCGCCGCGCGCGGCCCGGCGCCCGAGCCGCGCGCGGTGCAGGCGCGCGGCTCGCTGTCGGAAGACGAGCGCAACAACATCGACGTGTTCAAGGCGGTCTCGCCGTCCACGGTCAACATCACGACGCTTCAGGCCACCCGCGGCGGGTTCTTCTCGCGCGACGTCATGCAGGTGCCCAGCGGCACCGGCACCGGCTTCGTCTGGGACGATCGCGGCCACGTCGTCACCAATTTCCACGTGATCCAGGCGGGCGACGCCGCGCGCGTCACGCTCGCGGACCAGTCGAGCTGGCGGGCCGCGCTCGTGGGCGCGTTCCCCGACCAGGACATCGCGGTGCTGCGCATCGACGCCCCGCGCGACAAGCTCAAGCCGATCCAGATCGGCACCAGCAAGGACCTGCAGGTGGGGCAGAAGGTCTACGCGATCGGCAACCCGTTCGGGCTGGACCAGACGCTCACCACCGGCATCGTCAGCGCGCTCGAGCGCGAGATCGAATCCGTGACGCGCCGGCCGATCCGGGGCGTGATCCAGACCGACGCGGCGATCAATCCCGGCAACTCCGGCGGGCCGCTGCTCGACTCCGCGGGGCGGCTGATCGGCGTGAACACCGCGATCTACAGCCCGTCGGGGGCGTCCGCCGGCATCGGCTTCGCGATTCCGGTCGACCAGGTCGCCCGCATCGTGCCGCGCCTGATCCGCGACGGCCGCTTCATCCGCCCCGCGCTCGGCGTGCAGGTCGCGCCGCCGCAATTCTCGCGGATGCTGTCGCTGCCGGCGGGCGTGGCGGTGGTCGGCGTCGCTCCCGACGGACCCGCCGCGCGCGCCGGGCTGCGCCCGTTCACGCGCGAGGCCGACGGCTCGATCGGCGCGGGCGACGTGATCGTCGCGATCGACGGCACCGCGATCGCGAGCTTCGACGACCTGCAGAATGCGCTGGAGAAGCACTCGCCGGGCGAGACGATCCGGCTGCGCGTCGACCGCGCGGGCCAGCAGCGGGAACTCGCGGTGGCGCTGACGGTCGGCGAATAGCGCCCCCGACGCGAGGCCCGGCCACGCGGCGGCCGGCCGGCCTGCGCCCGGCCTCGCCGCGGGGCGCGTCGCGTCACATCTCGCCACCCCCCATCGGCGGCATGCCGGCCGGGGGCGGCTCGGGCTTGCGGGCCACCATGCACGCGGTGGTGAGGATCAGCCCGGAGATCGATGCCGCATTCTGCAGCGCCGTGCGCGTCACCTTGCACGGGTCGAGCACGCCCATCGCGACCATGTCGCCGAACTCGCCGGTGGCCGCGTTGTAGCCGAAGCTCCCGGGCTCGCCCGCGACCCGGTTGACGACCACCGACGGCTCGGCCCCCGCGTTCTCGACGATGCGCCGCAGCGGCTCCTCGAGCGCACGCGCGACGATGCGGATGCCCGCGTCCTGGTCGAGATTGCCGGTGCGCAGCGCGTCCAATGCGGCGCGTGCGCGCATCAGCGCGACGCCGCCGCCCGCGAGCACGCCCTCCTCGACCGCGGCGTGCGTCGCGTGCAGCGCGTCTTCCACGCGCGACTTGCGCTCCTTCATCTCGGTCTCGGTCGCCGCGCCCACCTTCACGACCGCGACGCCGCCGGCGAGCTTGGCCGCGCGCTCCTGCAGCTTCTCGCGGTCGTAGTCGCTGGTGGCGTCCCGGATCGCCTGGCGGATCGACGCGACGCGCGCGTCGATCGCGTCGCGGTCGCCCGCGCCGCCGATCACCGTCGTGTCGTCCTTGTCGATCTCGACGCGCCGGGCGCGGCCGAGGTCCTCGAGCCCCGCCTTCTCGAGCGACAGCCCGATCTCGGCGGCGATCAGGTGCCCGCCGGTGAGCACCGCGAGGTCCTCGAGCATCGCCTTGCGGCGATCGCCGAAGCCGGGCGCCTTGACCGCGCACGCCTTGAGCACGCCGCGGATCGCGTTGACCACGAGCGTCGCGAGCGCCTCGCCCTCGACCTCCTCGGCCACCACCAGCAGCGGCCGGCTCGCCTTGGCCACCTGCTCGAGCACCGGCAGCAGTTCGTGGATGCCGGTGATCTTGCGGTCGCAGATCAGGATGAACGGGTCCTCGAGCACCACGCGCTGCTTGTCGGGCACGTTGACGAAGTACGGCGACAGGTAGCCGCGGTCGAACTGCATGCCCTCGACGACGTCGAGCTCGCTCTCCAGCCCGGAGCCGTCCTCGATCGTGATCACGCCGTCCTTGCCGACCTTCTCCATGGCGCGCGCGATCAGCGCACCGATGGTGGCGTCGTTGTTGGCCGAGATCGTTGCGACCTGCGCGATCTCGGTGCGGCTCGCGCACGGCCGCGCGTCCGACTTCAGCTTCGCGACGACCGCCTCGACCGCGAGGTCGACGCCGCGCTTGAGGTCCATCGGGTTCATGCCCGCGGCGACGTACTTCATGCCCTCGAGCACGATCGATTCCGCCAGGACGGTCGCGGTGGTGGTGCCGTCGCCGGCGACCTCGGAGGTCTTGGCGGCGACCTCGCGCACCATCTGCGCGCCCATGTTCTCGAACGGGTCCTCGAGCTCGATCTCGCGGGCCACGATGACGCCCGAGTTGATGATCGTGGGCGGGCCGAAGCTTCGCTGGAGGACGACGGTGCGGGCCTTCGGGCCCAGGGTGACCTTGACCGCGCTGGCCAGGGTGCTGACGCCGCGGATGATCTTCGCGTGAGCGGCGTCGTCGAAGAGCACGAGCTTGGATGCCATGATGACCTCCCGCTGACGATGTGCCATCGTCAAGCTAGCAGGTCGCGGCGCGGGGGCCCTTGAAAAACGTCATTGCGCGCCGGTGCGCGCGCGTCGAGGGCGTGCCGCGCGTCCGCCGCCGGCCCGCCACGAGCGGGACGCGAAGCGCCCCCGGCGCGGGCTCGGCTGCGGCCCGGCCGGGGGCGTGGACGATCGCGGCGCCCCGCCTTACGGCGTCCCGGTCTGCGGGTTGAAGCGGTCCGCCGGGCTGTGCAGCTTGTTCAGCGCGCTCAGGTACGCCTTGGCCGACGCGACCACGATGTCGGGGTCCGCCCCCACGCCGTTGACCACGCGCCCGGCCTTCGCGAGCCGCACCGTCACCTCGCCCTGGGACTCGGTGCCCGACGTGATCGCGTTCACCGAGTACAGCATCAGCTCGGCGCCCGACTTCACCTTGCCCTCGATCGCCTTGAGCGTGGCGTCGACCGGGCCGTTGCCGTCGGCCTCGCTGGTGGTCTCCTTGCCGTCGATGCTCATCGTCACGCGCGCCTGCGGGCGCTCGCCGGTCTCGGAGTGCTGCGACATCGACACGAGCTGATAGTGCTCGTCGCGTTCGTGGTGCACCGCCTGGTCCGACACCAGCGCGTGGATGTCCTCGTCGAAGATCTCGGCCTTGCGGTCGGCGAGGTCCTTGAAGCGCTGGAACGCGGCGTTCACCTCGGCCTCGGACTCGAGCTCGATGCCCAGCTCCTGCAGGCGCTGCTTGAACGCGTTGCGGCCCGAGAGCTTGCCCAGCACGATCTTGTTCGCGCTCCAGCCGACGTCCTCGGCCTTCATGATCTCGTAGGTGTCGCGCGCCTTGATCACGCCGTCCTGGTGGATGCCGGACGTGTGCGCGAACGCGTTCGCGCCGACCACCGCCTTGTTCGGCTGCACGACGAAGCCGGTGATGCCGGACACGAGCCGGCTGACCGGCACGAGGTGGCTGATGTCGACCCCGACGTCGAGGTCGAAGTAGTCCCTGCGGGTGCGCACCGCCATGACCACCTCCTCCAGGGAGGTGTTGCCCGCGCGCTCGCCCAGGCCGTTGATCGTGCACTCGATCTGCCGCGCGCCGCCCAGGTGCACGCCGGCCAGCGAGTTCGCGACCGCCATGCCGAGGTCGTTGTGGCAGTGCACGCTCCAGACGGCCTTGTCCGAATTCGGGATGCGCTCGCGCATCTTGCGGAAGAACTCGCCGTACAGCTCGGGGATCGCGTAGCCGACGGTGTCGGGCACGTTGATCGTCGTCGCGCCTTCCTTGATCGCAGTCTCGAGCACGCGGCACAGGAAGTCGAAGTCCGAGCGGTACCCGTCCTCGGGCGAGAACTCGACGTCGTCGACCAGGTTGCGCGCGAAGCGCACCGCGAGCTTCGCCTGCTCGTGCACCTGCTCGGGCGTCATGCGCAGCTTCTTCTCCATGTGCAGCGCGGAGGTCGCGATGAACGTGTGGATGCGCTTGCGCGGCGCGGGCGCGATCGCGTCGGCCGCGCGCTGGATGTCACGGTCGTTGGTGCGCGCGAGCGAGCAGACGATGGACTCCTTGACCGACCCGGCGATCGCGCGCACCGCCTCGTAGTCGCCGTTCGACGACGCCGCGAAGCCGGCTTCGATCACGTCGACCCGCAGCTTCTCGAGCTGCTTGGCGATGCGCAGCTTCTCCTCCTTGGTCATCGAGGCCCCGGGGCTCTGCTCGCCGTCGCGAAGCGTGGTGTCGAAGATGATCAGCTTGTCGGCCATTTTGGATACTCCTTGGTCTGCCTGCCTCGTGGGCAAGCGGCTAAGAAACACGAAAAGGGGGGGTAGGGGGATTTAGCGCGCGAGGCGCAGTAGCAGCCCGCCGAGCAGCAGGCCGCCGGTCGCGAGCAGAAGCTGCGACGGAGCGAAGAACGAAGAATGGCGGGAGGGGCGTGCCATGGCGGGGACTATATCGGCTTTGCGCGGGAGCGGCAAGCGCGATGGCATCGCAGCGCGATCGCGTCGCGGGCGGGCATCGCGTCGCGATCGGGCGTTACGCTCCGCCGCCCGTGCGCAGCATCCGCAGGATCTCCAGCGCCGGGCGGCCCGGCATCGCCGCCCGCTCGCCGGTGCCGATGAAGCCGGCGCTGCGGTACAGCCGAAGCGCCCAGGCCGAATGCGCCGGCGCCCACAGCGCGAGGCGCGCCCGACCCCGAGCTTCCTCCCAGGTGATCGCCGCACTCAGCAACGCCCGACCGACGCCGCGTCCGCGCGCGTCCGGATCGACCCACATCCCGCCGATGCGGCCGGCCTCGGGATCGCCGGCGTCGACGAGCGCATAGACCATGCCGACGGCACGCGCGTCGTGGAAGGCCGCGAACATCGCATGCGGGCCGGGCTCGGTGACGGAGCGATGCAGCGCAGCCCAGCCGGCGTCGCCGCGGGCGAGCGCCTGCGCGAGGGTCTCGCCGAAGGCGTCCGGGGCGTCTTCGAGCGCGCGGCAGCGCATCGCGCGGTGCAGCTCGATCTCGGTGGCGTGGACCTGGCGGATCGTCAGCGCGGCGGCCATGGGGGCCACGGACGGCCGGCACGCCGCTCGCGCGCGGCCCGGCCACCGTCTTCGCTCAGGTCTTCGGCAGCGTGACGCCGCGCTGGCCCTGGTACTTGCCGCCGCGGTCCTTGTACGAGGTCTCGCAGACTTCGTCGGCACCGAAGAAGAGGACTTGAGCGCAGCCCTCGTGCGAGTAGATCTTGGCGGGCAGCGGCGTGGTGTTGGAGAACTCGAGCGTGACGTGACCCTCCCACTCGGGTTCCAAGGGGGTTACGTTGACGATGATCCCGCAACGCGCGAACGTGCTTTTTCCCAAGCAAATGACGAGGACATCCCTCGGGATTCGAAAGTATTCAACCGTTCGCGCCAGCGCGAACGAGTTCGGCGGAATGATGCAGACCGGACCCTTGAAGTCGACGAACGAGTTCGGGTCGAACGCTTTCGGGTCGACGATCGTGCTGTTGATGTTCGTGAAGATCTTCCACTCATCGGCGCAGCGGATATCGTAGCCGTAGCTCGAAGTGCCGTAAGAAACGACCCGCTGCCCATTGACCTCGCGCACCTGGTGTGGCTCGAAGGGCTCGATCATTCCCTGGGCCGCCTGGCGGCGGATCCACTTGTCGGACTTGATGGACATGGTGCGCGCTCGAAGGGAAACGCACATTTTACCGTCGCGCCGGGGGCGCTTCGGTCGCGAGCCTGCGCGAACCCGCCCTCAGTGCATCCGGCTCGCCGGCACCCCCGCGGCCGCCGCGAGTTCCACGCGCGCGACCTCGCGCACGGCGTCGTCGCCGACGTCGAGCACCGCGAGCGACGTGACCGTGCCGAACATCGAGACCCCCTCGTCGTTGAGGCGGTCGGCCATCTGCTTGGCCTGGTTCGGGTCGTCGAAGGAGCCCACGCGCAGGTGCGGGATGAACGGGATGTCCAGCCGCAGCGACGGGCGCAGCGCGCCGACGTAGAGCAGGTCGTGCGCGCGAACGAAGTCGCTGAAGCCGCGGTCCGGCACGAGGTACACCAGCGAGCGGCGCGTGATCGGGTCGGGCACCGGCATCGCGCAGCGCAGCGAGAACGCGAACGACGCGACCGCCGGCACGCACGACTTCACGTGCGCGACGAGCAGCTTGGCGTCCACGTCGGGCGTGGGGAACACCAGCGTCACGTGGGGCGCGATGCGCTGGTGGTGGAGCGGGTCGTGGCGGGCGCGCAGCGACTGGATGTGCTCGACATCGTCGGGCAGCAGTTCGGGCAGGGCGATGACGGCGAGGTTCATGGTCTGTCCAGGCGATGCGCGATCATGGCCTCGCCCGCGCCGCGGCGCAACCGTGCACCCGACGCACGTCGGGATTCCCCGCTCAGCCGCCGCCGCGCTGGGTGTGACGGTCGAATTCGGCGATCCAGCGGCGGGCGACGTCCCGATCGGCGGTCGCGTACTCGAAGCGGACGTCGAGCTCCCGGAAACGCACCATGCCGAGACGGCGCGGCGGCGCGTCGCGAACGACGATCGCCACCGGCACGCCGGCCGGCGCGAGGTCGAGCCGATCGGCGACGAATCCCGCGGCGGCGGGCCCGCACATCTCGCGCACCCATCGTTCCAGGTCCGCGCGCGAGCATCCCATCACGCGCTGGTCGCCGAAGTCGGGCATTCAGGCGCCGCGATCGGTTCCGGGGTGCACGGCCCGCTCAACCGCCGGCGATCGGCGGCCAGATCGCCAGCGTCTCGCCTTCCACCAGCGCGCGCGCGGCGCGCTCCTCCTTCGGCACGAATCTGCCGTCGACGAGCACCAGGTGCACCAGTCGCGCGGGCAGGTGGAAGCGCTCGACGAGCTGCTCGATCGTCGTGCCCTCGGGCACGTCGAGCGCGAGCGCGTTGCCTTCGCGCACGTGCCCGTCGAGCTGCTGCGGCAGGTGGTCCGACAGCATCGCGAAGAGCTTGAACGTGATCCTCATGCCCGCGCGGAGCCGCGCGCACGGCCCTGCCAGTGCTCCTGGGCCTGCGCGGTGGCGAGGTAGGCTTCCATGAGCCGGGTCGGGTCCTTCAGCAGCCGGTCCTTCCACTCGCCGAGCCGCGCGCCGCGCTCGACCAGGCCGCGCATCACGCCGACGTGCTCGGTCATGCCCACGCTGTTGGTGCCGACGAGGCGGTCGCGGTCGAACTCCAGGCGCAGGTACTTGAAGTTGGCGGGGTCGCAGATCTCGGCGTGCTCGCCGCCCGGCACGCCCTGCCAGTTGCCGAACGACGTCGAGATGAGCCCGAGCGTGTCGAGCACGTTGATCTGCGTGACGCCGCGCTGCACCGCGTGCCGCCCCGCCATGTTCATCGCGGCGGCGTAGCCCTGGTCGACCGCGTTCGGCTGGATCGCGGACACGATCGTCTTCTGGCTCGCGGGGTCGAACGCCTCGGCACAGTCGCCGGCCGCGTAGATGCCCTCGACCGAGGTCTGCATGCGTTCGTCGACCAGCACGCCGAGCAGGCACTTGACGTCGCTGCCGGCGAGGAAGCCGATCGCGGGCCGCACGCCGGTGGCCTGGATGACGAGGTCGAACTCCTCGGACTTGCCGTTGGAGAAGCGCGCGCGCACCGGCGCCGCCGGCTCGATCGCCTCGACGCGCGTTCCGGTGTACACGGTCACGCCCTTGCGCTCGCACCACTGGCGGATCATGCCGCCCGCGCCCGGGCCCATCATGCGCGGCACCATGCGGTCTCCCATCTCGACGACCGTGAGCTTCACGCCGCGCAGCGCGAGCGACTCCATGATGATGCAGCCGATGAAGCCCGCGCCCATCTGCAGCACGCGCGCGCCGGGCTTGGCGAGCTGCGCGATCGCGTGCGCGTTGGCCATCGTCCAGCACGGGTGCACGAACGCGAGGTCGATGCCCGGCACCGGCGGCTTCACGGGCGTGGACCCGGTCGCGATCAGGCAGGTGTCGAAGTCGATCGACTGGCCGTCGGAGAGCGAGACGCGGCGCGGCGACGTGGCGAGCGTCACGACGCGGCCGGTCACGCGGCGGATGCGCAGCGCGTCCCAGTGGTTCGGGTCCTTGCGCAGCCAGGTGCCCCGCTCGTCGATGCCGCCGACGAGCATGTAGGGGATCGCCATGCGCGAGTACGGCGGCATCGGCTCGTCGCCGATCAGGACGATCTCGTCGTGCGCACGGTGCTTGCGCAGCGTCTCGGCGGCGACGACGCCGGCCGGGCCGTTGCCGATGATCACGTGTCTCATGTTCGCTCCGTCGGTGGGGGCCGATACGACGAAAGGGGCGACGCACGGTCGCCCCCTTCGTCGCTGCCCGATTCTGTCACACGGCCGGGCGCGCCCGGCCTCGGGCCCGTGCGGCCGCCCGGCGACGCGGGCGGCCGGCGAGCCGCGCTACAGGCCCAGGCGCGCGCGGGTCTCCGCGGTGGGACGCCCCTCGGCGTCCCAGCCGCGCGTCTTGTAGTACTCCGGGATCATCTTGTCGATGCCCGAGACGAGCCCCTTGGCCGGGCCGGTCTTGGCGGCCTCGGTCTTCAGCCGCGGCGGGAGGTCGTCGTCCTTGCGCGTGAAGCCGGCGCGGTTGTTGAACTCGCGCTCGAGGTTCCAGATGCGTTCGCCGATCAGGCTCACGTTCTCGAGCGTGAACTCCGGGCCGCACGCGGCCGCGAGCTGCGGTGCGAGGTCGGCGGTGGTCCAGGCGAAGGTCGTGAACAGGCAGGTGCCGGACGAGTCGAACGCCGCGGTCGCGTCCTGGAAGGCCTTGACCAGGTCGGCCTTGCCTTCGGTGACGAGCGGGTCGGTCTTGACCGGGATTCCGAGGACCTCGGAGGCGACCGTGTACGAGCGCAGGTGGCACGCGCCGCGGTTCGACGTCGCGTACGTCAGGCCCATGCCCTGGATGCCGCGCGCGTCGTAGGCCGGGAACTCCTGGCCCTTGACGGACATCGACAGGCCGGGGTGGCCGTACTTGGCCGTCAGACGCTTGGATCCGAGCGCGAGTTCCTTGCCGAAGCCCTCGCCGCGCACCGTCATCTCGACGGTCCGGCACAGCGCCTCGGCGGAGCCGAACTTCAGCTCGAGCCCGGCCTGGTCCTTCGTGATGACGCCCATGTCGTAGAGCTCCATCGCCGCGCCCAGCGTGGCGCCGAAGGAGATGGGGTCGATGCCGTCCTCGTTGCAGATCATGTTCGCGTACTGCAGGGCCTCGAGGTCCTGCACGCCGGTGGCGGCGCCGAGCGCCCACGCCGCCTCGTACTCGAGGCCGCCGGACGCGCCCCAGTACTCGGGCTTGTTGACCACCGAGAAGTGGGTGGCGTCGATCTTGGAGATCCGCCCGCACGCGATGGTGCAGCCGAAGCACGCCTGGTTCGTGACCAGGTGCGACTTGCCGTCGGACGGGCGCTTCTCGGCCATCGCTTCCGCCGAGATCCTGCTGGCCCCCTCGAACTGCGAGTCGCGGTGGTTGCGCGTGGGCAGCGCGCCGGTCTCGTTGATGACGTTCATCAGCACCTGGGTGCCGTACGTGGGCAGGCCCTGGCCGGTGACCGGGTGGTCGTGCAGGATCTTCTTCTTCTCGGCGGTGACCTTCATGAACGCCTTCGGGTCGTGGATGTTGCCCACGCCCCGGGTGCCGCGCACCGCGATCGCCTTCAGGTTCTTCGAGCCCGCGACCGCGCCGACGCCCGAGCGGCCGGCCGCGCGGTGCAGGTCGTTGACGATGCACGCGTAGAGCGCCTGGCTCTCGCCCGCGCGGCCGATCGAGGACACGCGCGTGAGCGGGTCGCCCGCTTCCTTCTTCAGGATCTCTTCGGTCTGCCAGACCGTCTTGCCCCACAGGTGGGCGGCGTCGCGCAGTTCGGCGGTGTCGTCGACGATCGACAGGTAGACCGGCCTGGCCGAGCGCCCCTCGAACACGATCATGTCCCAGCCGGCCATCTTGAGCTCGGCGCCCCAGTAGCCGCCCGAATTCGAGCACGCGATCGCGCCGGTCAGCGGGCCCTTGGTGATGACCGAGTAGCGCCCGCCGGTGGAGGCCATCGTGCCGGTCAGCGGCCCGGTGGCCCAGATGATCTTGTTCTCCGGCGAGAGCGGGTCGACCTTGGCGTCGACTTCCTCGACGAAGTACTTGGTGGCCAGCCCGCGCTGCCCGAGGTACAGCTTCGCCCAGTCCATGCGAAGCGGCTCGGACGCGCACGTGCCGTTGGTGAGGTTCACCCGAAGGATCTTTCCTGCCCAGGACATGGTCTGTGCCTCCTCAAGCCGCGGCCGGCTGGTTGCCCAGCTTGTCGGCCCACTGTTTCATCCGGTCCAGGCCGGTCCAGTCGGCGTCCACGTACGTGATCGCGCCGGTGGGGCACGACTCCGCGCACGCGGGCTGCCCGCCGCACAGGTCGCACTTCTGGACCTTGCCGGTGTCCTGCACGTAGTTCACGGTGCCGAACGGGCACGCGATCGTGCACACCTTGCAGCCGACGCAGACGTCGTCGAAGACGATCTTCGCGCCGGTCTGGGCGTCGAGCTTGATCGCCTCGACCGGGCACGCGTGCATGCACCAGGCCTCGTCGCACTGGGTGCAGGTGTAAGGCACCTTGCGGCCGGTCTGGTGGAAATCGAACACCTTGATGCGCGACTTCGACGTGTTGAACACGCCGTAGTTCTCGAAGCTGCAAGCCATTTCGCACTGCAGGCACCCGGTGCACTTGTCCGGGTTGATGTGCAGGGACTTCTGCATGAATCCTCCAGCGATGACGGGGACGGGCCGGGCGGGCGGCCCGGGCTCTACTTATGTGCCGCGAAGCATAACTTCTTTTTCGGAGGATGGCACCACTTCGGGCACAATGGACTCTCGTCTTCCGCCCGCCGGCGCCCGAGCACCGGCCGCGCCCCGTCCCGGGAAAGCGTGCCCAACGCCTCCGACATCGTCGCCGTCTCGCTGAGTTTCGACCTGAAGCGGGTCGACGGCGAAACGCTGTCGGGCGAGCTCTTCAAGGTGCTCGGCGCGGTGCGCCGCGAGGGGTCGATCGCCGCCGCGGGGCGCGCGCTGGGCTGGTCGTACCGGCACTTGTGGGGCTACCTGAAAGAGCAGGAGCAGGCGCTCGGGCGCGCGCTGATCCTGTGGGACCGCGGCCGCTCGGCCCGCCTGACCGACTTCGCCGAGAAGCTGCTGTGGGCCGAGACGCGGATCCGCGCGCGGCTCGCGCCGCAGATCGAGAACGTGCAGACCGAGATCGGGCGCGAGCTCACGATCGCGTTCAACGACGAGGTGCCGATCGTGCGCTGCGCGGCCAGCCACGACCTCGCGCTGACGGAGCTGCAGCGGCTGTGCGGCGCATCGCGCCTGCTGTTCGACCTGCGCTATCTCGGCAGCCTGCGGGCGCTGGAGGCGCTGCGCCGCGCCCGCGTGCAGTTCGCCGGGATCCACCTGCCCCTGGGCCGGCCCGAGCTCGCCCGCCGCGGCTCGCTCGTGCACCAGGCGTTCGGCCCGCTGCTGCGGCTGGGGCGCGAGAAGATGATCCTCGCCTGCCACCGGACGCAGGGGATCGTCGTCGCGCCCGGCAATCCGCTCGGGCTGCGCGGTTTGGCGGACCTCCCGCGTGCGCGCATGGTGAACCGGCCCGTCGGCACCGGCACGCGGGCGCTGCTCGACGAGCTGCTGCGGCAGGAAGGCGTCGACGCCGCCGCATTGCGCGGCTACGAGCACGACGAAGCGACGCACCTGTCGGTGGCCGCGGCCGTGGCCGCGGGCGCCGCCGACGCGGGCTTCGGCATCGCGGCCGCGGCGACGCGGCACGGGCTCGGGTTCGTGCCGGTGGTTCGCGAGGCGTACTTCCTGGTGTGCGAGGCGGCCGACGTCGACGGCGAGCCCGCGCGAAGGCTGCGCGAGGTCCTCGCGTCGCAGGCCTGGCACGCCGCGCTCGGCGCGCTCGACGGCTACGACGCCGAGGGCGCCGGCGACGTGGTCTCGCTGCGCCGGACGCTGCCCTGGTACCGGTGAGGGGCGCGAGGCGCCGAGGGCTCCGTGCCCGGGCCTCGCGAACGACGCGCGCGGGCGCCGCCCGCCCGGTCCCCGATCAGGTGTTCTGGACGACGATCGAAGGGAACTTCAGCGTCATGTCCTTGGCGGCGCTCGCGATCTTCACCGCGACCCGGCGCGCGATCCGCTTGTAGACCTGCGCGACGGCGCCGTCCGGATCGGCGACGACGGTCGGGCAGCCGGAGTCGGCCTGCTCGCGGATCCGGATGTCGAGCGGCAGGCCGCCGAGGTAGTCGACGCCGTATTCGCCGGCCATCCGCTCGCCGCCGCCCTGGCCGAAGATGTGCTCGACGTGCCCGCAGTTCGAGCACACGTGCATCGCCATGTTCTCGACGATGCCGAGGATCGGGATGCCGACCTTCTCGAACATCTTCAGCCCCTTGCGCGCGTCGAGCAGCGCGATGTCCTGCGGCGTCGTGACGATGACGGCGCCGGTCACGGGGATCTTCTGCGACAGCGTCAGGTGGATGTCGCCGGTGCCGGGCGGCATGTCGACGACGAGGTAGTCGAGGTCGCGCCAGTTCGTCTCGCGCAGCAGCTGCTCGAGCGCCTGCGTGACCATCGGACCGCGCCAGACCATCGGCGTGTCGGTCTCGATCAGGAACCCGATCGAGCTCGCCTGGATGCCGTGCCCGTCCATCGGCTCGATCGTCTTGCCGTCGCTCGACGACGGCCGGCCGGAGATCCCGAGCATCATCGGCTGCGACGGGCCGTAGATGTCGGCGTCGAGCATCCCGACGCTCGCGCCCTCGGCCGCGAGCGCGAGCGCGAGGTTGGCCGCGGTCGTGCTCTTGCCGACCCCGCCCTTTCCCGACGCGATCGCGATGATGTTCTTGACGTTCGGCAGCAGCTTCACGCCGCGCTGAACCGCGTGCGCGATGATCTTCTGGTAGACGTTGGCGCTGACGTTGGTCACGCCGGGGATCGCGCGCAGCTTCGCGATGACCTCGCGCCGGATCGGGTCGATCTGGCTGCGCGCGGGATAGCCGAGCTCGACGTCGACGCTCACGTGGCCGGCGTCGATGCGCACGTTTCGCGCGGACTTCCCGGTGACGAGATCCTTCTCGGTGTTGGGGTCGACGACCTGTCGAAGCGCCGCGAGGACGTCGGCTTCGGTGACGGACATTTCTACGGACTCCTGTGTCTCGAGGGCGCGCGCCGAGGGTCGGCAGGCGCCGGTGCGGCGTGAAGTTTAGCGGTTTCGCCGCGCGGCCCGCGGCGCGGCGGCGCTTCGCCACGACGCGGCCAAGGTCTTGCGCGACGCCCTGCTCGGCCCGGCGACGGCGCCGCGGGCACGTGCGCTCGCTCGTGCGTGCCCGCGCGCTCTCAGCCGCGCGGGCGCGTGCGCACGAACGCCGGCAGCTCGATGCGGTCGAGGAGGTTCTTCACGATCAGACCCAGCTCGGTGTCGCCCTCGATCGCGAGCGTCCGCTCGAAGAACAGGGTGTCCGGATCCTGCTGGCGCGTCAGCATCTGCAGCATTGCCGTCAGCGGCGCGGCGAAGACCAGGTCGGCCCCCGACCCCGCGGGCGCCGCCCGGAAGCGCCCGCCGCGCATCACGACGCTCGCGGTGGCGCCCGCGTCGACCACTCGGATGCGCACGAGGCGCCCGTCGAGCGCCGCGAGCTCGGCGGCGTCCAGGAACTTCAGCGCGAGCGCGGCGTTCAGCGCCGTCGCGAGCGCGAGGGAATGCGGCCACTGCGGCAGCCGCTCGCCGATCGCGGCGACGGGCCGCGGCAGCCGCAGCGCGGGAATCGTCAGCATGGGGAAGCCTCGTCCAGTTCGATGCCGGCACGGCCGAGCCAGTATCCGTCGCAGAATCCCTCGGGGCTCCAGTCGGCGTGGTTCCGCGCCGGTTCGCAGGCGCGGGCATCGCGCGCGGCGTCGCGCGCCGACGCGAACGCCGCGACGACCTCCTCGGTGTGCGTGGCGTGCGGGCTGACGCGGACGACGTCGATCCCCATCGCCGACAGCTCCGCGACTCGCGGCAACAGCGACATGCGCTGCGCCGACTGCGTCTGGATGCCGTTGATCGCGAGGAAGGGACGGCCCTCGCGAGTGCGCAGCGTGATGCCGTCGGGATGGTCGAGACAGCGCAAGCGGCAGTCGTCCTTGTGCAGGCCGTAGTGGCGCGCGGTGAAGCAGCGTGCCGACAGCGCGAGCGGCATGCGCCCGTACGCGAAGACCTCGGTCTGCAGGCCGGCGGGCCGCATCGCGTGCAGCGTGCGCAGCGCGTCGCGCCCGATCTCCAGCGGCGGCACCCAGCGGATCGCGCCCAGGCCGGCGTAGTACGCGAGCGTGGACTCGCCGTACACGTTCAGGTGCGGGCCGACGACGAAGGGCACGCGCCGCGCGGCGAGCGCGACCGCGCCGAGGTCGTTCGCCTCGAGCGTGACGCCGGGAGTGTCGACGATCTGGCGCAGCCGGACGAGGTCGCCCTCCGACTCGAGCAGCGCCTGCGTCGAGACCACGACCTCCTTGCCCGCGGACGCGAGGTCCGCGGCGAGCCCGGCCCAGTCGCCGGGGCGCATCTGCTGGCGCCGCGAGCACACGACCTCGCCGATGCAGAAGACGTCGACCGCGGTCTCGGCCATGCGCGCGTAGAACTCGAGCAGCTGCTCGCGCGGCCAGAAGTACAGGACGGGGCCCAGGCTGATGCGCATCGGGTTCACCGCCACGGGCGGTCGTAGGCGCCCAGCGTGACCTGCTGGCCCTCCGACAGCCTGGAGAGCTCGGAGGTCCACTGCGGGCGCGGCCTGAAGCGGCCGTCGGGACCGGCGGCGATCGCGGCGTCGAGCGCGTCGCGCAGCGTGCGCGTGACCTGCGCGACGTACGCGGGGCTGCGCTGGCGGCCCTCGACCTTGATCGCCGCGACGCCGATCGAGATCAGCTCGGGCAGGATCGGGAGCACGTTCAGGCTGGTCGGCTCCTCGAGCGCGTAGTAGGTCTCGCCCTCGACCTCGAAGCGGCCCTTGCACAGCGTCGGGTAGCCCGCCTTCTCGTCGCGACCGTAGCGGTCGATGAGGATGCCGTTCAGGCGCACGTCCATGCGCTCGGGCGAGGGCTCCCAGCGGACGAACTTCGCCGGCGAGCAGGCCCCGTGCGTGTTCGGCGACTGCCCGGTGGCGTACGACGACAGCCAGCAGCGGCCCTCGTTCATCACGCACAGGCTGCCGAAGCCGAAGACCTCGATCTCGACGCTCGTGTTCTCGACCAGCTTTCGCACCTGCGCGAGCGTGAGCACCCGCGGCAGCACCGCGCGGCGCACGCCGAACTCGCGCTGGCAGAAGTTGATCGCCTCGTGGTTGGTCGCGGACCCCTGCACCGACACGTGCAGGCGCAGGCCGGGGTGGCGGCGCGACGCATACTCGAGCAGCCCGAGGTCGGCGACGATCAGCGCGTCCGCGCCGCTGGCCGCGGCGGCGTCGATCGAGCGGCGCCACTCCTCCCGGCGCCCGGCCTGCGCGAAGGTGTTGATCGCGAGCAGGACCTCGGCACCGTGGCGGTGCGCGTAGGCGATGCCCTGCGACATCGTCGCGGCGTCGAAGTTCAGGCCGGCGAAGTTGCGCGCGTTGGTCGCGTCGCGGAACCCGCAGTAGACGGCGTCGGCACCGTTGTCGACCGCGGCCTTGAGCGCCGGCAGCGCGCCCGCGGGGCACACCAGTTTCGGCGTCGATTCGCGTCTCCCACGTTCGGGCATCCGTTCCTCCTGCGCGATGATTCCGGACCCGGTGCTCCGGAAAGAGCGTCATTGTATGCGCGCGCCGCGCGCCGCGCCTTGATCCGTGCGAAGAGATTCGCCGCGCGGGCGACGCCCGGCGGCACCGCCCGCACGCACAGCCGTTTGCTACCATTGCAGGTTTGCCCGACTCCGGCGCCCCGGGGGGCCCTCATGAACAAGCGTCGCCTCTTCGTCACCACCGCGCTGCCGTACGCGAACGGCTCGTTCCACATCGGCCACATCATGGAGTACATCCAGGCCGACATCTGGGTGCGGTTCCAGCGCATGCAGGGCCACGAGGTGCACTTCGTGTGCGCCGACGACGCGCACGGCGCGCCGATCATGCTCAAGGCGGAATCGGAGGGGCTCACGCCCGAGCAGCTGGTCGCGCGGATCGCCGCCGAGCGGCCGCGCTACCTCGACGGCTTCCACATCTCGTTCGACAACTGGCACTCGACGCACTCGGACGAGAACACCGCGCTGTCGCAGGACATCTACCGCAAGCTCAAGGCCGCGGGGCTGATCGCGACCAAGACCATCGAGCAGTTCTTCGACCCGGTCAAGTCGATGTTCCTGCCCGACCGCTACATCAAGGGCGAGTGCCCGCGCTGCGGCGCGAAGGACCAGTACGGCGACGCCTGCGAGGTGTGCGGGGCGGTCTACGCGCCCACCGAGCTGAAGAACCCCTACTCGACGCTGTCCGGCGCGACGCCGGTGATGAAGTCGTCGGAGCACTTCTTCTTCCGCCTGTCGGACCCGCGCTGCGTCCAGTACCTGCGCCAGTGGACGCAGGACGGGCGCCTGCAGCCCGAGGTCGCGAACAAGGCACGCGAGTGGCTCGACAGCGACCAGGGCCTGGGCGACTGGGACATCTCCAGGGACGCGCCGTATTTCGGCATCCCGATCCCCGACGCGCCGGGCAAGTACTTCTACGTCTGGCTCGACGCGCCGATCGGTTACCTCGCCAGCCTGAAGAACCACTTCGACAAGGGTGGCGCCGCCGCACGCACGCCGCAGACCTTCGAGCAGTTCGTCGCCGACCCCGCGGTGGAGCAGTACCACTTCATCGGCAAGGACATCATCTACTTCCACACGCTGTTCTGGCCGGCGACGCTGCACTTCTCGGGACGCAAGGTGCCCGACAACGTGTTCGTCCACGGCTTCATCACGGTGAGCGGCGAGAAGATGAGCAAGTCGCGCGGCACGGGCATCTCGCCGCTGCGCTACCTCGAGCTCGGGATGAACCCGGAGTGGCTGCGCTACTACATCGCGGCCAAGCTGAACGCGCACGTCGAGGACGTCGACTTCAACCCCGACGACTTCGTCGCGCGGGTCAACGCCGACCTCGTCGGCAAGTACGTGAACATCGCCAGCCGTGCGTCGAACTTCCTCACGCGCCACTTCGACGGCCGGCTCGCCGACGTCGCTCGCGGCGACGCCTGGGGCAACCTGTATGCGACGCGCCACGCGCAGGAGATCGCCGCGTGCCTGCAGGCGCGCGACTTCGGCAAGGCGCTGCGCGTGGCGATGGAATTCGCCGACCGGGTGAACCAGTACTTCGACGCCGAGAAGCCCTGGGAGCTCGCCCGCGACCCGGCCGCGCGCGATCGCCTTCACGCCGTGTGCTCCGTGTGCATGCTCGGGTTCCACGCGCTCACGATCTGGCTCAAGCCGGTGCTGCCGGCGCTCGCCGCGCGCGCAGAGGCCTTCATGGGCGTGCCCGAGCTGTCGTGGGGCGACCTCGCCCGGCCGCCGCTGGCGGTCGGCAAGTACGAGCACCTGATGACGCGCGCCGACGCGAAGATGCTCGACGCGCTGTTCGACCTGCCCGGCGCGGGCGCGGCGGCGCCGGCGCCCGCCCCCGTCAAGGCCGCGTCCGCGAAGTCCGCGTCGACGAAGACCGGCGGCGCGGCCGGCGGCGGGGCAGCCGGCCACGGCCGCGCCGGCCGGCGGCGCCCCGGCGGCCAGCGCGCCGGACACGATCTCGATCGACGACTTCGCGCGCATCGACCTGCGCGTGGCGCGCATCGCCGACGCGCACGCGGTCGAGGGCTCGGACAAGCTGCTGAGGCTCACGCTGGATTGCGGCGAGCTCGGCACGCGCACCGTGTTCTCCGGCATCCGGTCGGCCTACGCGCCGGAGCGGCTGGTCGGCAGGCTCACGGTCGTCGTCGCGAACCTGGCGCCGCGCAAGATGAAGTTCGGCGTCTCCGAAGGCATGGTGCTCTCCGCGTCCTCGGACGCCCCCGGCGGCGAGGCCGGCATCTACCTGCTCGACGCCGACGACGGCGCCCGGCCGGGCATGAAGGTGAAGTGAGGGCCCTTCGCGAGTCGCCATGGCCCTGAGCTTCCGTCCCCGTCTCGTCGACGCCGTGAAGGGCTACGGCCGCGACGACTTCGCCGCCGACTTCTCCTCCGGAATCACCGTGGGCGTGGTCGCGCTCCCGCTGGCGATGGCGTTCGGGATCGCCAGCGGCGTCAAGCCCGAGCAGGGCATCTTCACGGCGATCATCGCGGGCTTCCTGATCTCGCTGCTCGGAGGCTCGCGCGTGCAGATCGGCGGGCCGGCCGGAGCGTTCGTCGCGCTGCTGTACGGCGTCGTCGAGCGCTACGGCGTCGCGAACCTGCTGATCGCGACGATGATGGCCGGCGTGCTGCTGTTCGCGATCGGGGCATTCAGGCTCGGCAACCTGATCCGCTACATCCCGGTGTCGATCGTCATCGGCTTCACGAACGGGATCGCCGTGATCATCGCGCTGCAGCAGGTCAAGGACTTCCTCGGCCTCGCGATCCCGAAGATGCCGTCGAACTTCTTCTCGCAGATCTCCGCGATCGCCGGGCACCTCGGAACGATCGACGTCCGCTCGCTCGCGCTCGGCGTCGCCGCGCTCGCGATCGTCGTCGTCTGGCCGAAGTCGTACAAGCCGAACGATGCGGCCTGGAAGCGATGGGTCGCGCGCGTGCCTGGAACGATCGTCGTGCTCGTGCTGGGCACCGTCGCGGTCGGGGTGTTCCAGCTTCCCGTGGAGACGGTCGGCAGCCGTTTCGGCGGGATCCCGCGCGGCCTGCCCTCGCCCGCGCTCCCGGACTTCGACTGGGAGCAGGTGCGCAACCTCGTCGGGCCGATCCTGTCGATCGGGCTGCTCGGCGCGATCGAGTCGCTGCTGTGCGCGCGCGTGGCCGACGCCATGATCGACGATCGCCACGACCCGAACCAGGAGCTGATGGCGCAGGGAATCGCGAACTTCGTCGCGCCCGTCTTCGGCGGCATCGCCGCGACCGGGACGATCGCGCGCACGGTCACCAACGTTCGCACCGGCGGGCGCACGCCGGTCGCCGGCATCGTCCACGCGGCCACGCTGTTCGCGATCGTGCTGCTGCTCGCGCCGCTGGCGCACGACATTCCGCTCTCGGTGCTCTCGGCGATCCTGCTGTTCGTCGCCTTCAACATGGGCGACTGGAAGTCGTTCGCGCGCCTGAAGCAGTTCTCGATGAACTACCGGATCATCATGGTCGCGACGTTCCTGCTGACCGTGATCTTCGACCTGACCGTCGCGGTCGAGATCGGGCTGGTGCTCGCGAGCCTGTTCTTCATCGTCCGGATCTCGTCGATCACGCGGCTCGAGCCGATCCAGCTGCCGCACGACCTCGCTCACCGCGCCGACGGGCGTCGCGTCGGCGCGTGGCGGGTCTTCGGGTCGCTGTTCTTCGGCTCGGTGACCAAGCTCGAGCAACTCTTCGACCCGGCCAATCCGCTGCCCGACGTCGTCGTGCTGGAGCTGCACCAGGTGATCAACATGGACACGACCGGGCTCGACACGCTCGAGAGCCTGTGGCGAATGCTCGACAAGCGCGGCGGGCGGCTCATCGTCGCCGAGCCGAACGAGCAGCCGCTGTCGCTGATGCGCCGCTCGGGCTTCCTCGCGATCCTGGGCCCCGAGAACGTCCTCGACTCGCTCGACGCCGCGCTCGCGCGCGCGGCCGCCTGACCCGTCCCCCCGATCGAATAGAATCCCCGCGGAGGCTGCGACACCATGCTCAGAAAGTACGAATCCGAAGCCACGCTGTTCCTTCGCCAGCTCAAGGCCGACAAGCCCCACCTCGAGGACGAGCAGCGCAAGGGCCGCGCGATCTGGTGGGATCACCCCCAGGACCCGGACACCCAGGCGCGCCAGAAGGCCTCGAAAGTCCCGCAGGCGCCGTACGTCTACCAGACGAAGGGCTGACCTTGGAGCTTCCCGGCGACGTCCCGTCCGCGCCCGTCCCGTCGCCCGACGCCGCCGCGACCCCGGGCACCGACGCGCCGGTCGAGACCTTCGAGGGCACGCCCCAGCAGCTCGAGCTGAAGGTCGTCGCCCGGCTGTACGGCGAGCCGGTCCTGCAGCTGCCCAGCGACCTGTACATCCCTCCCGAGGCCCTCGAGGTGTTCCTCGACGCCTTCGAGGGGCCGCTGGACCTGCTGCTGTACCTGATCCGCAAGCAGAACTTCAACATCCTCGACATCCCGATGGCCGAGGTCACGCGCCAGTACCTCGTCTACGTCGACCAGGTCCGCAGGCACAACCTCGAGCTCGCGGCCGAGTACCTGCTGATGGCGGCGCTGCTGATCGACATCAAGTCGCGCATGCTGCTGCCGGTACGAAAGGCCGACACCGGCGAGGAGGTCGAGGACCCGCGCGCCGAGCTCGCGCGCCGGCTGCTCGAGTACGAGCGCATCAAGCTCGGCGCGCAGCGGCTCGACACCGTGCCGCAGCTCGGGCGCGATTTCTTCGCCGCTCAGGTGCACGTCGAGCAGACGATGGTCGCGCGCCTGCCCGACGTCGCCGTCGCCGACCTGCAGTCCGCGTGGGCCGACGTGCTGCGGCGAGCCAAGCTCACGCAGCACCACCGCGTCACGCGCGAGACGCTGTCGGTGCGCGAGTACATGACGCGCGTGCTGCGCCGGCTGCAGCACCTGCGCTTCGCCGAGTTCCAGGACCTGTTCGAACCGGCCCAGGGGCAGGCGATCGCGGTCGTCACGTTCATCGCGCTGCTCGAGCTCGCCCGCGAGTCGCTGGTCGAGATCACGCAGGCCGAGGCGTACGCGCCGATCTACGTGCGCCTGACCTACCAGCCGAGCTGACCGCGCGAGCGGCGGGCCGCCGATGCCACTGTCCGTGACCCTGGACGCGCCGCTCGCGCGCCTGAACACGTTCGGCGTCGAGGCGCGCGCGCGCCGGCTCGTCGAGTTCGCCGGCGCCGCGGCCCCCGAGGACGCGCTCGACGCGGTCGCCGGCGCGGGCCCGGTGCTCGTGCTCGGCGGCGGCAGCAACGTGCTGTTCGCCGGCGACTTCGACGGCACCGTGCTGCGCGTGAGCACGCAGGGCCGGCGCTTTCTCGGCGACGACGCCGGCGAGCCGGTGGTCGAGGCCCGCGCCGGCGAGGACTGGGACGGCTTCGTTCGCTGGACGCTCGCGCGAGGCCTCTGCGGGCTCGAGAACCTCGCGCTGATCCCCGGGACGGTCGGGGCGAGCCCGATCCAGAACATCGGCGCGTACGGCGTCGAGATGCGCGAGCGCTTCCACGGGCTGAGCGCCGTGCGGCTCGCGGACGGCGCGCGCCGCGAATTCGACGCGCCCGCGTGCGCGTTCGGCTATCGCGACAGCGTCTTCAAGCACGCCGGCGGCGCCGGGTGGCTGGTCACCGACGTTCGCTTCCGGCTGTCGCGCGAGCCCGCGCCGCGCACCGGGTACGCGGACCTGCGCGACGAGCTCGCGCGGCGCTCGATCGCGAGAGCCACGCCCGCCGACGTCGCCGATGCCGTGAGCACGGTCCGCCGCCGCAAGCTCCCCGACCCGGCGCGGCTCGGCAACGCCGGGAGCTTCTTCCGCAATCCGGTGCTGCCCGCGGATCGCGCCGCCGAACTGGCTCGGCGGCACCCCGGCCTGCCCGCGTGGCCTGCCGACGGCGGCGTGAAGCTGGCCGCCGCCTGGCTGATCGATCAGTGCGGCTGGAAGGGCCGGCGCGAGGGCGACGCCGGCGTCCACGCGGCGCACGCCCTGGTGCTGGTGAACCACGGCCGCGCGAGCGGCGCGCAGATCCTCGCGCTCGCGCGCCGCGTCCGCGACTCGGTGCTCGAACGCTTCGGCGTCGAGCTCGAGCCCGAGCCGCTGATCGTCGGGGCCGCGTGGCTATAATCGTCCGTGCCCCGCGCAGGCCGCGCCTGCCCGCCGCGGCCCGGCCCCCGGCGCCCCACCGATGAACGAAGAACACCCCGACGCGCCCTCGAACGGCACGGCGTGCCCGCCTCCCGGCCGCGCGGCGCGCCCGGCGGTGCTCGACACCCACGTGTGGCTCGACTGGCTCGCTTTCGAGGATCCCGGCGTGGACGCGGTGGTGAGCGCGGCGCGCGCCGGCGCGATCCGGCCGCTGCGCTGCGCGCGCACGCGCGACGAGCTCGCCGACGTCCTCTCCCGCCCCGCCCTTCGGGTGCAGGTCGCGAAGGCGCGCGCGCGGCGCGCGCTCGCGCCCCCGGCGCCGGACGTCTCGGACGCGCTGCGGCGCTTCGACGACGCGACGCTCGAGCACCCGGACCCGCCCGCGTGCGGGCTCGCGTGCCGCGATCCCGACGACCAGCCCTTCATCGACCTCGCGGTCGCCGCCGGCGCGCGCTGGCTGGTGACGCGAGACCGCGCGCTGCTCGAGCTCGCCCGCGACGCGCTGCGCCTGCACGGGGTCACGGTGCTGACGCCCGCCGGGTTCGCGCGCGCCCAGCCCTCCTCCGAAGAGACGGAACCCTCCCCATGAACGCATCGGAACGCATCGCCCCGCCCGAGATCGTGACCAAGCTTCCCAAGGTCGGCACGACGATCTTCACGGTCATGTCCGCACTCGCGGTCGAGAAGCAGGCGGTGAACCTCGGACAGGGATTCCCGGACTTCGACTGCGACGCGCGGCTCGTCGACGCGGTCTCGGACGCGATGCGCAAGGGCCTGAACCAGTACCCGCCGATGACCGGGGTGCCCGCGCTGCGGCAGGCGATCGCCGGCAAGATCGAGCGCCTGTACGGCGCGCGCTACGACCCCGATCGCGAGATCACGGTCACCGCCGGCGCGACGCAGGCGATCTTCAGCGCGATCCTCGCGGTGGTGCGGCACGGCGACGAGGTGATCGTCATCGAGCCGCTGTACGACAGCTACATCCCCAACATCGAGCTCGCCGGCGGGCGCGCGGTCTGCGTGTCGATGGACGCGCAGTTCCGCGTGCCGTGGGAGCGCGTGCGCGCGGCCGTGACCCCGCGCACGCGAGCGATCCTCGTCAACACGCCGCACAACCCGAGCGGGACGATCCTGCGCGACGAGGACATGCGCGCGCTCGAGGCGATCGCCGAGGAGGCGAACCTGTTCGTGATCGCCGACGAAGTCTACGAGCACATGGTCTTCGACGGCCAGCCACACTGCTCGGCGAGCCGCTACCCGCGGCTGGCGGCGCGCAGCTTCGTGATCTCGTCGTTCGGCAAGACCTACCACGTGACCGGCTGGAAGGTCGCGTACTGCGCCGCGCCGGCCGAGCTCAGCGCCGAACTGCGCAAGGTCCACCAGTTCATGGTGTTCACGGTGAACACGCCGATGCAGCACGGCATCGCCGCGTTCATGGGCGACCCCGCGCCCTACCTCGAGCTGCCGGCGTTCTACCAGCGCAAGCGCGACCTGTTTCGCTCGGGGCTCGCGTCGACCCGCCTGCGCCTGCTGCCGTGCGAGGGGACTTACTTCCAGCTCGTCGACTACTCGGCGATCTCGCAGGCGCCCGACGCGGAGTTCGCGCGCTGGCTCACGGCCGAGATCGGCGTCGCGGCGATTCCGATCTCGGCGTTCCGCGAGGCTTCGGCGGGCGAGCCGATCGTGCGCTTCTGCTTCGCGAAGAAGGACGAGACGCTGCAGCTCGCGCTGTCGCGGCTCGCGCGGCTGTAACGCCGTGGCCGAACCGCACGTCGTCGCGTGCCCGCGCGCAAGCCACGAGGGCGGCGCGTGCAGGCCGCTCGGGCCGGCCCGTCGCGCGCGGCCCGAGCCGGCGCCCGCCGGCCGCGATCAGGTCGGGCCGGTGCCGGCCCGTCGCGCCTGGCTCGGGATGGCGCTGGCCGCCGTCGCGGGCGGCTGCGCGCTGCCGCCCGCGGGATTGCGGGCCCCGAGCCTCGCGCTCGCGGACCTCGCGGTCGCGCAGGCGAACGCCGGCGAGATCGTGCTGGCGGCGAACGTCGACGCGAGCAACCCGAACCCGGTCGACGTCGTGCTCGCCGAAGTGCGGTTCCAGCTCGACGTCCTCGGCGTCCCGCTCGCCGCCGGCACGCCGCTCGAGCCGCGGGTCTCGCTGCCGCGCGAGGGCCGCGCACGCGTTCCGGTCCGGCTCGTGGTGCCGACGCGAAGCCTCGTCGAGACGCTGCGCGAGGCGGGCCGCGGCCGCGACTGGAGCGCCGTCCCGTACCGGCTGCGCGGCAGCGCCCGCTGGGGCGACGACGGCGTCGCGCTCGCGTTCGATCGCGAAGGCACGTTCGACGCGATGCGCGCGCTGTGGCGCGCGCTGCGCCGCTGACGGCGCGCTTCGCGGAGCGCGCGCGTGGACCGGTTCAAGCAGATCGAGACCTTCGTGTCGGTGGCCAACCGGGGCAGCCTGTCGGCCGCGGCCCAGGCCGAAGGCGTCGCGCCGGCGATCATCGGCCGGCGCATCGACGCGCTCGAGGAGCGCCTGGGCGTGAAGCTGCTGGTGCGCACGACGCGGCGCATCACGCTGACCTTCGAGGGCAGCGCGTTCCTCGAGGACTGCCAGCGCATCCTGAACGAGTTCCACAACGCCGAGGCCTCGGTGTCGCTCGGCGGCGTGAAGGCGAGCGGGCACGTGCGCGTCACGGCGCCGGCGGGCTTCGGTCGCCGGCACGTCGCGCCGCTGCTGCCCGCATTCCTCGACGCCAATCGCGACGTCACGATCTCGCTCGACCTCTCGGACCGCCTCGCGGACATCGTCAACGAGGGCATCGACGTCGCGATCCGGATCGGCCAGCTCGACGACTCCAGCCTCGTCGGCGTGAAGCTCGCGTCGAACCAGCGCGTGGTCGTCGCGAGCCCCGCCTACCTCGCGGCGCGCGGCACGCCGCGCGCGCCGGCCGACCTCGCGTCCCACGATTGCCTCACGTTCGGCACCTACGGCAACCAGGCGCGCGGCTGGCTGTTCACGATCGACGGGCGCGGCGTCGCGCTGCGGGTGTCCGGGCCGATGGAGTGCAACGACGGCGCGGTGCTGCACGAGTGGGCCCTCGCCGGCAAGGGACTCGCGTGGCGCTCGATGTGGGAGGTTCGGGACGATCTCGCCGCGGGGCGGCTCGTCACCGTCCTGGATGAGTTCGCGGCGCCGGACAACGCGATCTACGCGGTGTTCCCGCAGCGCAAGCACCTGTCGCTGCGCGTGCGGATGTTCATCGACTACCTCAAGACCGCGTACGGCAGCACCGCCTACTGGCAGGGCGGCGGCCGCTGACGCGCCGCGCCCGGCGTGGCGGCGCGAGGGAATCGGGGTCCGGCGCCCCGACGCGAGTGCCCGCGCCGGGCGCACCAGCGAAAAGCGGCCCCGAAGGGCCGCCCATCGATTCGAGCCGCGGCCCGGACTACTTCAGGTGCTTGCCGACCAGCTTCGTCATCTCGAACATGTTCGCCTGCGCCTTGCCGAAGACTTCCTTCAGCTTCGCGTCGGCGTTGATCATGCGCTTGTTGACGGCGTCCTGGAGCCCGCCCTTCTTGATGTACTCCCACAGCTTCTTGACGACCTCGGTACGCGGCAGCGGCTTGTCGCCGACGATCGCGGCGAGCGCGGCGCTCGGGGTCAGCGCCTTCATGAAGGCGGCATTGGGCTTGCGGGCGGCCTTCTTGGCGGCGGGCTTCTTCGCGGGGGCCTTCGCGGCCGCGGGCTTCTTGGCCGGAGCCGCCTTCTTCGCGGGTGCCGCCTTCTTCGCAGCCGGTTTCTTCGCCGGCGCCGCCTTCTTGGCCGGTGCTTTCGCGGGTTTCTTGGCGGGCTTCTTCGCGCCACCCTTGGCAGTTGCCATTCTCATGCCTCCGTCAGTAGGTTGAGTCATCGATCGAGCGATCGGAAATCCTGCGCCATCGCAGCGGATTTTCGCAAGCCAGAGAATGACGCCTATTTGTCTCGACGCCAATAGGCGCGAGCGTTTTTTTTCTCGGCGGCGCGACCCGTTGTTGTATTTGCGGCCAAGGCCGGCGCGCCGGGAGCCGCGCCCGGCGCGGCATTCGCCGGGCCCGGCCCGGGCGGGCCGCTACGCGGTCGTCGCCGACTCACGCTGCGCGCGCTTGCGCTCGTGCTCCTTGAGGTGGCGCTTGCGCAGCCGGATGCTGCGCGGCGTGAGCTCGACCAGTTCGTCGTCGGCGATGAACTCGACCGCCTTCTCCAGCGTGAGCTGGATCGGCGGCGTCAGCACGATGTGCTCGTCCTTGCCCGACGCGCGCACGTTGGTGAGCTTCTTCTCCTTCACCGGATTCACGACCAGGTCGTTGTCGCGCGCGTGGATGCCGATGATGATGCCCTCGTAGAGCGGATCGCCCGGGGAGACGAACATCCGCCCGCGCTCCTGCAGCTTCCACAGCGCGTACGCGACCGCCGCGCCGTCGTCCTGCGAGACGAGCACGCCGTTGCGGCGGTCCTCGATCTCGCCGGCCCAGGGGCCGTACTCGTCGAACACGTGGCTGATGATCCCGGTGCCGCGCGTGAGGTTCAGGAACTCGTTGTGAAAGCCGATCAGCCCGCGCGCCGGCACGCGGTACTCGAGCCGCACCCGGCCCTTGCCGTCGGGCTCCATCGACTGCAGCTCGCCGCGCCGCCGCCCGAGCAGTTCCATCACGGCACCCTGGTGCTGGTCCTCGAGGTCCATCGTGAGCAGCTCGTAGGGCTCGCGCCGCTCGCCGTTCTCGACGATCTCGCGCGGCTTCGGGCGCGACACCGCGAGCTCGTAGCCCTCCCGGCGCATGTTCTCCAGCAGGATCGTCAGGTGCAGCTCGCCGCGCCCGGAGACGACGAAGGTGTCGGTGTCGGCGCCGAACTCCACGCGCAGCGCCACGTTCGACTTCAGCTCGCGCTCGAGCCGCTCGCGCAGCTGGCGGCTGGTCACGAACTTGCCCTCGCGGCCGGCCAGCGGCGACGTGTTGACCATGAACTCCATCGTCATCGTCGGCTCGTCGACCTTCAGCAGCGCCAGCGGCTCGGGCTGCAGCGCGTCGCACACCGTGCAGCCGATCCCGACGTCCTCGATGCCGTTGATCGCGACGATGTCGCCGGCCTGGGCGTCCTCGACCACCTCGCGCTCCAGCCCCTTGAAGCGCAGCACCTGGTTCACCTTCGCGGGGATCGGCGCGTGCCCGGTCTGGGCGGGGTCGCCGAACATCACGACGACCGGCTGACCGCCGCGAATTCTCCCGCGCGCGATCCGCCCGATGCCGATCTTGCCGACGTAGCTGGAGTAGTCGAGCGCGGAGATCTGCAGCTGCAGCGGGCCGTCGGGATCGTCGGCGCGGCGCGGGACGTGGCGCAGGATCGCCTCGAACAGCGGCTTCATCGACAGGCCCTCCGACGCCGCGTCGGCCGGCCCCTCGACGCCGTCCTCGGGCATGTCGTCCAGCCGATCGAGCGCGAACCCGTTGACGGCGGACGCGTAGACGACCGGGAAGTCGAGCTGCTCCTCGCTCGCACCGAGCTTGTCGAAGAGGTCGAAGGTCTGGTTCACGACCCAGTCGCTGCGCGCGCCGGGACGGTCGATCTTGTTGACGACGACGATGGGCTTCAGGCCCAGCCCGAGCGCCTTGCGCGTGACGAAGCGCGTCTGCGGCATCGGTCCCTCGACCGCGTCGACCAGCAGCAGCACGCCGTCGACCATCGACAGCGCCCGCTCGACCTCGCCGCCGAAGTCGGCGTGCCCCGGCGTGTCGACGATGTTGATCCGCGTGCCCTCGTAGTCGACCGCGCAGTTCTTCGCGAGGATCGTGATCCCGCGCTCGCGCTCGAGGTCGTTGCTGTCCATCACGCGCTCGGCGACCTGCTGGTTGGCCCGGAAGGTGCCCGACTGGCGCAGCAGCTGGTCGACCAGCGTGGTCTTGCCGTGGTCGACGTGGGCGATGATGGCGATGTTCAGGATCGATGCGTTCATGTTGCGGACTCGCTCGGGGAGACGGCCGCCGGCTCGTGCCGCGGCTCGGAGGTCGGGTTGCCGACGAGGCGCTGGGGCACCAGCAGCCCGTCGTCGAGGCTTCCGGTGCCCAGCAGGCAGCCGTGCCGGTAGACGCGCACGCGCGTCGATCCGCGTGCGGCGAGGCCTGCCGCGGGCGCCAGACGCAGGCGCTGGCCGTGAAGGAAGCGGCGCGCGTGCGCTTCGTCGAGCTCGAGCGCGGGCAGCGCGGCGAGCATGAAATCGGCCGGCTCGAGGCACGCGGCGCGCTCGGCCGCGCTCATCGCCTCGAGTCGCTCGAGCGTGTGCGCGCGCTCGACGGTGAGCGCACCGACGCGCTCGCGCCGCAGCCCGCTCAGGTGCGCGCCGCAGCCCAGCCGCTCGCCGACGTCCTCGGCGAGCGTGCGCACGTAGGTGCCCTTGCTGCACGCCACGCGCACGAGCGCGCGCCACGCGCCCGGTGCGCCAGCGCGCGCGTCCGGCTCCGGGCCGAACGAGAGCAGGTCGAGCGAGTGGATCGTGACGCGGCGCGGCTCGCGCTCGAGGGTGATTCCCGCGCGCGCGTATTCGTAGAGCGGGCGGCCGTCGCGCTTGAGCGCCGAGTGCATCGGCGGCACCTGGTCGATCTCGCCGACGAAGGCCGCGAGCGCCGCGGCGAGCGTCGCGGCGTCGAGCGCGACCGGCCGCGTCGAGACCACCTCGCCCTCGGCGTCGCCGGTCGTGGTGACCACGCCCATCGCGATCTCGGCCAGGTACGCCTTGTCCGCGTCGAGCGAGTCGTTGGCGAACTTGGTCGCCTCGCCGAGCGCGATCGGCAGCAGGCCGCTCGCCATCGGGTCGAGCGTGCCGCCGTGGCCGGCCTTGCGCGCGTTCAGCAGCCTGCGCACGCGAAGCAGCGCGTCGTTCGAGGTGATTCCCTGCGGCTTGTCGAGCAGCAGCACGCCGTCGACGCGCTGCTGCGGTTGCCTGGTCCCGTTCATGACGTGTCCGGCCGGCGGGCGCGCCGGCTGATTGGCGCGTGCCCCGTTCGCGGCCCTTCGGCCGCGCCCGGCGCGCGCGGGGGTTACTCGTCGGCGTGCCGCGCGTTGGCCTCGTCGATCAGCTTGGAGATCGAGACCCCGCGCTCGGTCGAGGTGTCGTGCACGAAGCGCAGCTCCGGCGTCGTGTGGATGCGCACGCGCCGCCCGAGCTGCGAGCGCAGGAACCCCGCGGCGCGGCGCAGCCCCTCGAGCGTCGCGGCCACCGTCTGCGCGTCGCCGGGCAGGACGGTGAACCAGACGGTGGCGTAGGCGTAGTCGGGCGTGAGCTCGACGCCGGTGAGCGTGACCATCCCGACGCGCGGGTCCTTGACCTCGCCGCGGATCATCTGCGCCAGCTCGTGGTGCACCTGCTCGGCGACGCGCGCGCCGCGCCCGCCCGCGGGCGGCCGTGACGCGCGGCTCAAGACGGATTCCTTCGGGGGCTCACGGGGTGTTCGGGAAGGCGCCGCACGCTCACAGCGTGCGCGCGACTTCCTTGACCTCGAACGCCTCGAGCTGGTCGCCGACCTTGATGTCGTTGTAGTTCTTCAGGGACAGGCCGCACTCGAAGCTCTCCTTGACCTCGCGCACGTCGTCCTTGAATCGCCGCAGCGAATCGAGCTCGCCGGTCCAGATGACGGTGTTGTCGCGCAGCAGCCGGACCTGCGAGCCGCGCTTGACGACGCCCTCGAGCACCATGCATCCCGCGATGTTGCCGACCTTCGAGACGTGGAACACCTGCCGGATCTCGACCAGGCCGATGTGCTCCTCCTTCTTCTCCGGCGACAGCAGCCCGGTCATCGCCGCCTTCACGTCGTCGACCGCGTCGTAGATGATGTTGTAGTAGCGGATGTCGATGCCGTTGGTCTCGGCCAGCCGCTTGGCCTGCTGGTCGGCGCGCACGTTGAAGCCGATCACGACCGCCTTCGACGCGGTCGCGAGGTTGATGTCCGACTCCGTGATGCCGCCCACGGCCGCGTGCACCACCTGCACCTTCACCTCGTCGGTGGAGAGCTTGTGCATCGCGTGCGTGAGGGCTTCCTGCGAGCCCTGGACGTCGGCCTTGACGATCAGCGACAGCGTCTTGGCGGCGCCCTCGGCCATCTGCTCGAACATGTTCTCGAGCTTGGCCGCCTGCTGGCGCGCGAGCTTGACGTCGCGGAACTTGCCCTGGCGGAACAGCGCGATCTCGCGCGCCTTGCGCTCGTCGCCGAGGACGATGACGTCCTCGCCCGCCTGCGGCACCTCGGCCAGGCCCTGGATCTCGACCGGGATCGAGGGTCCGGCCTCGGCGACCGGCTTGCCGTTCTCGTCGAGCATCGCGCGCACCCGGCCGAACACCGAGCCGGCGAGCACGACGTCGCCCTTCTTCAGCGTGCCCGACTGCACCAGCACCGTCGCGACCGGGCCGCGGCCCTTGTCGAGCCGCGCCTCGATCACCAGGCCCTTGGCGGCGCCGTCGCGCGGCGCCTTCAGCTCGAGCACCTCGGCCTGCAACAGCACGTTCTCGAGCAGCGCGTCGATGCCCTGGCCGGTCTTGGCCGACACCGGGACGATCGGGACGTCGCCGCCGTATTCCTCGGGGACCACCTCGTTGGCGACCAGCTCCTGCTTGACGCGGTCCGGGTTCGCCTCCGACTTGTCGATCTTGTTCATCGCGACGACGACCGGAACCTTGGCCGCCTTCGCGTGGTTGATCGCCTCGACCGTCTGCGGCATCACGCCGTCGTCGGCCGCGACCACCAGGATGACGATGTCGGTGGCCGCCGCGCCGCGCGCGCGCATCGCGGTGAAGGCCTCGTGGCCGGGGGTGTCGAGGAACGTGACCACGCCGCGCGGCGTCTCGACGTGATAGGCGCCGATGTGCTGCGTGATGCCGCCGGCCTCGCCGGCGGCGACCTTCGCGCGCCGGATGTAATCGAGCAGCGAGGTCTTGCCGTGGTCGACGTGGCCCATCACGGTCACGACCGGCGGGCGCGGCAGCACCTCGGCGTCGACGCCGGTCGAGGTCTCCTCGAGGAAGGCCTCCGGGTCGTCGAGCTTGGCGGCGACGGCCTTGTGCCCGAGCTCCTCGACGACGATCATCGCGGTCTCCTGGTCGAGCACCTGGTTGATCGTCACCATCTGGCCGAGCTGCATCAGCTTCTTGATGACCTCGGCGGCCTTCACCGACATCTTGTGCGCGAGGTCGGCGACCGAGATCGTCTCGGGCACGTGCACCTCGCGGGTCACCGGCTCGTTCGATCCGGCGCCGGACTGGAACTCCTCGCGGTTGTCGCGGTGGCGGCCGCCGCCGCCGCGCGTGCCGGCGCGCCAGCCGCTCGCGCCGCCGGTGTCGCCGCGCGTCTTCAGCGCGCGGCGCTTGGCGCCCTCCTCGTGCCACGACGACGAGAGCTTCTCGGACTTGACGTGCTTCTTCTCCTTGCTGTCGCCGGCCGGCGCGGGCGCACCGGGCTTGGCCTCGGGCTTGGCGGTCGGCTTGTGCAGGGTGCCGGCCTTCGCGCCCGGCGCGGCGGCGGCGGCGGCGGGCGCAGCGGCCGGCGCAGGCGCCGGGGCGGGGGCCGGCTTGGGCTGCGGGCGGCGCGCCTGGCTCATCATCCGGTTCATCTCGGCGACTTCGCGCTCGACAGCGCGCCGGGCCGCGATCCGAGCCTCGGACTCCTCCTGGGCCTTGCGCGCGGCCTCGGCCGCGACCTTGGCCTCGGCCTCGGCGCGATGGCGCGCCTCTTCCTGGTCGGCGGCCTGCATCGCCGCGACACGCTCCTGCTCTCGGCGGGAATCCTCCTCGCGGCGCGCGGCCTCGGCGGCGGCCTCCTGCTCGCGCAGGCGTTCCCGCTCGAGCCGTTCCTCCTTCTCGCGCAGCTCGGCGGCCTGGCGCTCGTGCAGCTCCTGCTGGCGGCGCTCCTCCTCCTCGCGCAGGCGCTGGGCCTCGAGGTCGACGACCTCCTCGGGCGGCGCCACCGGCGCTTCGGATTCGGCCTCGACCAGCGCCGGCCCGCCGGGCGTGCCGTCGGGGATCGCGTCGCCGGCGTCGCGCTTGACGAAGACCCGCTTCTTGCGAACCTCGACCTGGATCGTGCGGGCCTTGCCGGTGCCGTCGGCCTGCTTGATCTCGGAGGTCTGCTTGCGCGTGAGCGTGATCTTCTTCTTGGACGCGTCCTCGGCGCCGTGCGCGCGCCGAAGCGCCGCGAGCAGCTGTTCCTTGTCGGTCTCGGTGAGCTCGTCGTTCGGCGACCCCTTCTGGACGCCGGCGGCACGAAGCTGCTCGAGCAGCACCTCGGCCGGCATCTTCAGCTCGGCCGCGAACTTGGCAACATTGGTACTCGACATCGTCATCCTTGTGCTCCGCCTCGCCGTCCTGCCGTGATCAGGCCGATTCGCCCGCGAACCAGTGCGCGCGCGCCTTCATGATCAGGTCCTTCGCGCGCTCCTCGTCGATTCCGGTCGCCTCCGTCAGCTCGTCGACCGCGAGCTCGGCGAGGTCGTCGCGCGTGTGCACGCCGGAGTCCGCCAGCTTCGCGGCCAGGCCGCGATCCATGCCCTCGAGCGAGAGCAGGTCCTCGGAGGTCTTCTCGATCTTCTCTTCGGTCGCGATCGCCTCGGTGAGGAGCACGTTGCGCGCGCGGTTGCGCAGCTCGTTGACCGTGTCCTCGTCGAACGACTCGATCTCGAGCATCTCGTTGAGCGGCACGTACGCGACCTCCTCGACGCTGGTGAACCCTTCGTCGATGAGGATGTCGGCGACCTCGGCGTCGACGTCGAGCTTGGCCATGAAGAGATCCCGCACCGACGAGCGCTCGCCCTCGGACTTCTGCTGAGACTCCTCGGCGGTCATGATGTTGATCTGCCAGCCGGTGAGCTCGGACGCCAGGCGCACGTTGCGCCCGCCGGTGCCGATCGCCAGCGCGAGGTTGTCCTCGTCGACGACGACGTCCATGCTGTGCTTGTCCTCGTCGACGACGATCGAGGAGACGTTCGCGGGCGCGAGCGCGCCGATCACGAACTGCGCCGGGTCCTCGGACCACAGCACGATGTCGACACGCTCGCCGGCGAGCTCGCCGGTGACCGCCTGCACGCGCGAGCCGCGCACGCCGACGCAGGTGCCGATCGGGTCGATGCGGCGGTCTTGCGTGTACACGGCGATCTTCGCGCGCACGCCGGGCTCGCGCGCGGCGGCCTTGATCTCGAGCAGCCCCTGCTCGATCTCGGGCACCTCCATCGCGAACAGGTGCTTGATGAACTCGGGCGAGGTGCGCGACAGGAACAGCTGCGGGCCGCGCCCCTCGCGGTTGAGCTTGGCGACGTACGCGCGCACGCGGTCGCTCACGCGCAGGTTCTCCTTCGGGATCATCTGGTCGCGCGGCAGGCGTGCCTCGACCTTGCCGGACTCGACGATCGCGCCCTCGCGGTCGATGCGCTTGATCGTGCCGGAGAGGATCGCCTCGCCGCGCTGGAGGAAGTCGTTGATGATCTGGTCGCGCTCGGCGTCGCGGATCTTCTGCAGGATCACCTGCTTGGCCGCCTGGGCGCCGATGCGGCCGAGCTCGATCGCCTCGAGTTCTTCCTCGAGGTACTCGCCGACCTGGATGTCGGGCAGCTGCTTTTGCGCTTCGCTGAGGATGATCTGGAGGTCGTGGTCCTCGAGCTCGCCGTCGGGCACCACCTGCCAGCGCCGGAACGCTTCGTAGTCGCCGGTCATGCGGTCGATGGCCACGCGCGCGTCGACTTCTTCCTTGAAGCGCTTCTTGCTCGCCGAGGCGAGCGCGCTCTCCAGCGCCTGGAAAACGACTTCCCGGGCGACGTTCTTCTCACGCGCCAACGCATCGACCAGCAACAGGACCTCACGGCTCATCGCCACGCCTCCTAGAACTTCACCTTGGGGACCAGCCGCGCACGATCGATCTCGTCGAGCGCGAACACCAGTTTCCTCGCCGCCTTCCCGCCCGGCGCCGGCGCCGCCTTCGCCTTGCGTGCCGGCGCCTTGCGCGCCCCGACCTTCGCGCGCTGCGCCCGTGCCTGCAGCTCCTCGTCGCTGAACAGCTCGAGCCCGAAGCGGCCGTCGGGCTCGCGGGTGAGGACACCCTCGAAATTGCGCCGCCCCTCGAGCGGGCGCTTGAGCTTGACCGACACCTCCGCGCCCGCGAAGCGATCGAAATCGGCGGGCTTGCGCAGCGGGCGGTCGAGCCCCGGTGATGAAACCTCGAGCCGGCGGTACTCGACGTTCTCCACCGTCAGCACGTGCGTGAGCTGGTGGCTCGCGCTCTCGCAGTCTTCGAGGCGGATGCCGGCGGGGGCATCGATGAACACGCGCAGCAGGCCGTTGGCGGCCATCTCCAGCTCGACGAGCTCGTAGCCCATCGGTGTGACCGTACGCTCGACGATCGCCTGCAAGGTGTCCACTTCGCTTCCGCCCGCTCCTGTCCGCGTTGACGCACTCCTCGATCGCGCGATCCCGCGCATCGACGAACCAAAAAAAAATGGGCTGTGCCAGCCCATTCTTTGTGAGCACGCCCGTCAGTAGGTTGCTGACCGGGCGCTTGGAATTTTTCGATTATAGCGCGTTTCTCACCCGTTTGGCGAGCGCTTGCGGCCGCGAGAGCGTTGTCCGCCGCGGGCGTCGGGAGGTCGCTTGCCGCCCCGGTTGCCGCCCCGGTTGCCGCCGCCCGGCACGCCCTGCCCGCCGCCGCCGAAGCCGCCGCCGCCGCCCGCGCCGAATCCGCGGAATCCTCCCGTGGCCGGCGGAAGCCCGAACGCACCGGCACCGCGCGCGCCCCCGCGAGCGGCACGCGCCCCGCGCTGGCCGGACTTCGCGGCACCCGGCTCGCCCTTGCGCACGGTACGCGTGATGCCCTCGAGATGCGCATTCGCCGAGCGCGGCTGCCACTCGTCGTCGTGGTCGCGCTCGGGGTCGCCCGACTCGCCGCCGGGAATCGCCATCACGTAGCTGGCGGGCGGCTGGGCGTCGTCGGCGTCCTCGAAGTCGTCGTCGGCGTCCGGGTCGTCGTCGAATCCGGCGTCGGCGTCGGCCGCCTGCGGACGATCTTCGGAACGCGGATCGGGGCGCGCGGCGCCGGACGCACCGGCGCCCGCCGCCTTGTCCGCGGCGGACGGGTTCGTCGCGCGGCGCACGGCCTGCAGCAGCATCGCCACCTCGCCCTCGGCGAGCTCGACCCAGCGCCCGCGCGACAGCCCGCGCGGCAGCGCGACCGGGCCGAAGCGGATGCGCACCAGCCGGCTGACGGAGAGCCCGACCGCCTCGAAGATCCGCCGGACCTCGCGATTGCGGCCCTCGGAGATCACGACTCGATACCAGTGGTTGGCGCCGTCGCCGCCGACGTCGTCGATGCGCGCGAACGCGGCCGGCCCGTCTTCGAGCTGCACGCCCGCGAGCAGCTTGTCGCGGACCTCGTCCTCGATTCGCCCGAGCACCCGCACCGCGTACTCGCGCTCCCAGCCGTAGCGGGGGTGCATCAGCCGATTGGCGAGGTCACCGGAGGTCGTGAAGATCAGCAGGCCCTCGGTGTTGAAGTCGAGCCGCCCGACGGACACCCAGCGCGCACCCTTCAGGCGCGGCAGCCGGTCGAACACGGTCGCGCGCTCGCCCGGGTCGTCACGGCTCGTGATCTCTCCGGCCGGCTTGTGGTAGAGCAGCACGCGCGCCGCCTGCTGCGGAGCCTTGCGATTGAGCAGCCGCCCGTTGACGCGAATCTGGTCGTTCGGGGCGATGCGCTGGCCGATGTGCGCGGGCTGGCCGTTGACCGAGACGCGCCCGGCGACGATGTACTCCTCCATGTCGCGGCGCGAGCCGAGGCCGGCGTCCGCGAGCACCTTGTGCAGCTTGGGCGCGTCGTCGCCGCGCAGCGCGGCGCCGCGCCCGCCGCCGCCCCGCCCGGGCTTGCCGGCGTCGAGTCCGACGACCGCCTTCTCGGCGTAGATCGGGAGGGGATCGGCATCCGGAGCGGCTGAATTGCGGGCCTCGGACGGCGCGTTGCGCGCGGCTCGCCCGGCGGGGGCCGCTTCGCCATCGGGGCCTGCGCCCGCCTGAGCGCCGCCCGCACCCTGGCCCTGGCCCGCACCCTGGCCTGAGCGACTGCCCCGGCGCCGGCCGCCGGAGCGGGGGCCGCGGCGCCGATTCGGGCCGCTGCGAGGCGGTCGCCCACCGTTGTCGGCGTCGCCGGCCGTCGGGCCTTCGGCCGTCGGTACGGCCGCGCCTTCCGATGCGTCGGCACGCTGAGTCGGCGTGGTGCGCGCGGGATCGGGCTCGGGGGGGCGGTCGGCCGTCTGGCTATCAGTGCTCAAGGGAGTTTCCTTCCGATGAATCCGGGGTCGCCGGCGTCGCCGGCGCATCGTCGGCGACGCGGCGGGCGTCGTCGGCGGGTGCTTCGTGGACAGGGGGCGTCGACTCGAGGAGCGTCTCGGCAGGGAGCGTCTCGGCGGGGGGCGTCTCGGCGGGGGGCGTCTCGGCGGGAGGCGTCTCGACGGGAGGCGTCTCGGCGGGGGGCGTCTCGGCGGGGAGCGTCTCGGCGGGGGGCGTCTCGGCAGGGAGCGTCTCGGCGGGAGGCGTCTCGGCGGGAGGCGTCTCGACAGCGAGTTCCTCCACGGCCGGCGCCGCAGCGGAAGGCCCTTCCAGCGCGGGCGCCTCGGCGGCCGCGGCGCCGAACTCGATCGCGCGCTGGTCGAGCAGCGCCGCCGCCGCCTGGGCGCTCGCGGCGTCCGCGAGCGCGGGCAGTTCCTCGAGCGAACGCAGCCCGAGGTCGTCGAGGAACTGGCGCGTGGTCGCCAGCAGCGACGGCCGTCCGACCACGTCCTTGTGCCCGATGACCTCGACCCAGCCGCGATCCTCCAGCGTCTTGATCACCTGCGTGGAGACGGTGACGCCGCGGATCTCCTCGATGTCGCCGCGCGTGACCGGCTGCCGGTAAGCGATGATCGCCAGCGTCTCCATCACGGCGCGCGAGTAGCGCGGCGGCTTCTCGCTGTGCAGGCGCGCGAGGAAGGGCCCGACCTCGGGCGCGGTCTGGAAACGCCAGCCGCTCGCGAGCGCGACCAGGCGCACGCCACGCTCGCGCCAGTCGCCGCGCAGGTCCTCGAGCAGCGCGCGCACGGTGTCGGCGCCGACCTCGTCGTCGAACAGGCGGCGCAGTTCCGCCACCGAAAGCGGCTGGGCCGTCGCCAGGAGCGCGGCCTCGATCACGATCTTCGCCTGTGCAGTGTCCATCCGAGAGCGATTGCCCGGGTCCGCGGGGTGCCCGATGTTGCGTGGGTTGCCCGGTCCGCCGATGCCGGGCAGTCTGTGCCAACGTCAGTGAGAACGTTCGGTGGGCGAGCGTGCGGCCGGGGGGTTCGCGCCGATGATGCTCGGATCGGGAGGGCGACCCCGACGGCCCGTGCCGCCTGGTTCGAAGGGAGACCGGCTTCGACTTCACGTCGCGGTCCCGCCGCTTCAGGCCCCGGATGTTACACGAATCGAGGCGCCCGCACGCGACCGGCCGGCGGACGGGCGGCACCGGGCGGGCTGGTAGCATCGCCCCGACGCGGCGGCCGGTCGCCGCGCACGGGGTGACCATGAAGGACGACGACGCGCCCAAGGGCATCGGCCAGGGACTGGCCCAGTACGGCGACGCGGGCTTCTCGCTGTTCCTGCGCAAGGCGTTCATCAAGGGCGCGGGCTGGTCCGACGACGCGCTCGGGCGCCCGATCGTGGGCATCGCGAACACGGCGAGCGCGTTCAATCCCTGTCACGGCAACGCGCCCGCGCTCGTCGACGCGGTGCGGCGCGGCGTGATGTTCGCCGGAGGACTGCCGATCGAGTTCCCGACGATCTCGATCCACGAGAGCTTCTCGCACCCGACCAGCATGTACCTGCGCAACCTCATGTCGATCGACACCGAGGAGATGATCCGCGCGCAGCCGATGGACGCGGTGGTGCTGATCGGGGGCTGCGACAAGACCGTCCCCGCGCAGCTGATGGGGGCGGCGAGCGCCGGGGTGCCCGCGATCCAGCTCGTCACCGGCCCGATGCTCACCGGCTCGCACCGCGGCGAGCGCGTCGGCGCGTGCACCGACTGCCGGCGCTTCTGGGCCCGTCATCGTGCCGACGAGCTCGACGCGCAGGAGATCGACGAGGTCAATTCGCAGCTCGTGCCCGGGGTCGGCACCTGCTCGGTGATGGGCACGGCCAGCACGATGGCCTGCGTGACCGAGGCCCTCGGGATGATGGTGCCCGGCGGCGCGTGCGCGCCCGCGGTCTCGGCCGAACGGGTGCGCATCGCCGAGCGCACCGGCGCGCAGGCGGTCGCGATGATCGGCGCACGGCTCGTGCCCGAGCGGATCATGACGCCGGCCGCGTTCGAGAACGCGCTGCGCGTGCTGCTCGCGATCGGCGGCTCGACGAACGGCGTCGTCCACCTGGCCGCGATCGCCGGCCGGCTCGGCATCGACGTCGACCTCGAGCGCCTCGACCGCATGGGCCGCGAGACGCCGGTGCTGGTCGATCTCAAGCCGTCGGGGCGCCACTACATGGAGGACCTGCAGCGCGCCGGCGGGCTCGTGACGGTGCTGCGCGAGCTGCGCCCGCTGCTGAACCTGGACGCGCTCACGGTCACGGGACGCACGCTGGGCGAGGAGATCGATCGCGCGGCGGCGCCATTCGCGCAGGACGTCGTGCGCACGCGCGCGGACCCGGTCTATCGCGAGGGCGGGCTCGCGGTCCTGCGCGGGAACCTCGCGCCCGGCGGTGCGATCGTCAAGCAGTCGGCGGCGGCGCCCGCGCTGATGGAGCACACGGGGCGCGCCGTCGTCTTCGAGGGGCTCGAAGACCTCGCGCGCCGTCTCGACGACCCGGCGCTCGACGTGCGCGCCGACGACGTGCTGGTCCTCAAGGGCATCGGCCCGATCGGCGCGCCGGGCATGCCCGAGGCCGGCCTGATCCCGATCCCGCGCAAGCTGGCGCGCGCGGGCGTCAAGGACATGGTGAGGATCTCGGACGGCCGCATGAGCGGCACCGCGGCCGGCACGATCGTGCTGCACGTCACGCCCGAGTCCGCCGCGGGCGGTCCGCTGGCACTCGTGCACGACGGCGACACGATCCGCCTGAGCGTGGCGTCGCGCACGCTCACGCTCGAGGTCGACGACGCCGAGCTCGCGCGCCGGGCCGCACGGCGCGCGCCCGCGGCGAGTGCGGCGCCCGAGCGCGGCTACCGGGGCCTGTTCGTGCGCAGCGTCACGCAGGCCGACCGCGGCTGCGACTTCGACTTCCTGCGCGCGGGGACGACCCGGGCCACGGTTCCCCGGGCGCCCGGGGAACGCTGAATCGCGCCTGCGGGTGCGCGAAGCCGGGCGCCGGCGCGCCGGGCGCGCGCACAGGCGAGGCTCGGAGCACTGCGCGCGCGCCGCCCGCGCACGCCGGCGTCATCCCGGCCAGCCCGCGAGCAGCCCGTCGAGTGCCGCGACCGTCGCGAGCGGCTGGTCGATCATCACGTGGTGGTCCGCGTCCGGCACGCGCACGACCGGGGCCTCCCCCGGCAGCAGGCCGCGCATGTACTCGACCACGGACGCGTCGACCAGCCCCGAGCGCGCGCCGTAGAGGATCGCGACCGGGCAGCGCGCGAACGGCAGCTCGTCGGCGAGGTCGGTGCTCGTGTAGCGGCTCCACAGCGAGGGATCGAAGCGCCACGTCCAGCCGCTGCCCTGGCCGTCGGGCGCGGGCACCGGCCGCAGCGATCCGCGCGCGACGTGGTCGGCGATGAACAGGTGCTCGCAACGCTGCTCGGGCATGAAGCGAAAGCGCGACAGCGCGTCCTCGAGCGTCGGATAGAAGCGCGCCGGGCGCGTGTGCGGTCGCGAGGGCCCGCGCCGCGCGCGGCGTGCGGCACGCTGCTCGCGCGAGAGCAGCGGCGCGTCCATCAGCACCACCGCTCCCAGCTGCTCGCCGGCGCGGCCCGCGCACGCCATCAGCGGGAACGCGCCGAACGAGTGGCCGGCGAAGACCGGTGCGACGTCGGCGTCGAACAGGCCCGCCGAGCGCGCGACCGCGAACGCCTCCTCGACGTACAGGTCGAGCGAATAGGCGGGGCGCCATTCGGACCCGCCCATCCCGGACCACGACATCGCGACGACGCGCCGCCCGCGCGCGAGCAGCGGAGCGATGAACGAGTACCAGTCGGCGTGGGCGCCGTTGCCGTGGGTGAGCAGCAGGCCCGGGGAACCGCGCTCGCCCCACGCGAGCGTCTCGACGCCCGCCCCCGCGACGCCGACGAGCGAGCGCTCGGGCGCGCACGCGAGCGCGTCGCGGAACCAGACCGGCGCCGGCGGGACCGCACCGCGCAGCGCGGCGAGCGGCGCGGACAGGTTCGAATCGGCCATTGTGGAACACCTTCGTGAGGGAGAGCGGCCAGTCTAGCAAGGCCGGTTTCGCGATCGCCCGCCCACCTGATACCGTTGCACCCCAGGCGCGCCGGCGAGCCGGGCCGCTCGCCGCACATCCACGAGACCAACGAACCCACGGAGACACCATGGACTTCAGCTACTCCGATCGCCAGAAGTACTGGCGCGATCGCGTCGTCAACTTCATGAACGCGCACGTCTACCCGAACGTGCCCGTGTACCAGGCGCAGATGGAGGGCTTCGGCACGAACCGCTGGCAGGTGGTGCCGATCCTCGAGGAGCTGAAGGCCAAGGCGAAGGCCGAGGGGCTCTGGAACATGTTCCTGCCCCCGAACGAGAAGCACGACACGCCCGAGTTCCGCGGCGCGGGCCTCACCAACCTCGAGTACGCGGTGTGCGCGGAGCAGATGGGCCGGGTGGGCTTCGGTTCCGAGGTGTTCAACTGCTCGGCGCCCGACACCGGCAACATGGAAGTGCTGCACCGCTACGGCAGCCAGGCGCAGAAGGAGCGCTGGCTGCGCCCGCTGATGGCCGGCGAGATGCGCTCGGCGTTCCTGATGACCGAGCCCGCGGTCGCTTCGTCCGACGCGACGAACATCGAGACGTCGATCCGGCGCGACGGCGACCACTACGTGATCAACGGCCGCAAGTGGTGGTCCTCCGGCGTCGGCGACCCGCGCTGCAAGATCGCGATCGTGATGGGCAAGACCGACACGTCGGCGCCGAAACACTCGCAGCAGTCCCAGATCCTCGTGCCGCTCGACACCCCGGGCGTGAAGATCGTCCGCATGCTGCCGGTGTTCGGGTTCGACCACGCACCGCACGGGCACGCCGAAGTGCTGCTCGACAACGTGCGCGTGCCGGCCGAGAACCTCGTCCTCGGCGAAGGGCGCGGCTTCGAGATCTCGCAGGGCCGCCTGGGCCCGGGCCGCATCCACCACTGCATGCGCACGATCGGCGTCGCCGAGGTCGCGCTCGAGAAGATGGTCAGGCGGCTGCAGTCGCGCGTCGCGTTCGGCAAGCGCGTCGCCGACCAGTCGCTGTGGCAGGAGCGCGTCGCGGTCGCCCGCACCGACATCGAGATGACGCGGCTGATGTGCCTGAAGGCCGCCGACATGATGGACAAGGTCGGCAACAAGGTCGCGCAGCTCGAGATCGCGATGATCAAGGTCGCGGCGCCGAAGATCGCGCTGCGCATCATCGACGAGGCGATCCAGGCGCACGGCGGCGGCGGCGTGACCACCGACTTCGGCCTGGCGTACTCGTACGCGAGCATGCGCACGCTGCGGCTGGCCGACGGGCCCGACGAGGTGCACAACCGCGCGATCGCGCGGCTGGAGTTCGGCAAGTACGCGTGAGGCGCCCGCGGCCCCGCGCGCGAACCGCGCGGGGCGACGCGGTACCGGCCACGACGACCCCACGAGCGGCGCACCCGACGCGGCGCGCCGCCCCAACTCACGGAGACTCGCGATGACGACCGTCGCCGAATCGTTCAGGACCGAGGTTCGCGCCTGGCTCGAGGCGAACTGCCCGCCCGAGATGCGCCAGCCGCTGCGCAGCGAAGCGGACATGTGCTGGGGCGGGCGCCGCTGGAAGTTCCAGTCGGACGCGCAGCGCCTGTGGCTCGAGCGCATGGGCGAGCGCGGCTGGACGGTGCCGGAGTGGCCGCGCGAGTACGGCGGCGGCGGGCTCGCCCGCGACGAGGCGCGCGCGCTGCGCGAGGAGATGCGCGCGCTCGGCTGCCGCTCCCCGCTGGACAGCTTCGGCATCTCGATGCTGGGCCCCGCGCTGCTGAAGTACGGCACCCACGAGCAGAAGCTCGAGCACCTGCCCAAGATCGCCCGCGGCGAGATCCGCTGGTGCCAGGGCTACTCGGAGCCGAACGCCGGCTCCGACCTCGCGTCGCTCGCGACGCGGGCCGAGGAGCGCGGCGACCACTTCGTCGTCAACGGCCAGAAGATCTGGACGTCCTACGCGGACAAGGCCGACTGGATCTTCTGCCTGGTGCGCACCGACACCGGCGCGAAGAAGCACACCGGCATCAGCTTCCTGCTCTTCGACATGGAGTCGCCGGGCGTGTCGACCCGGCCGATCACGCTGATCTCGGGGGCGTCGCCGTTCTGCGAGACCTTCTTCACCGACGTCAAGGTGCCCAGGCGCAACCTCGTCGGCGAGCTGAACGGCGGCTGGTCCGTCGCCAAGTACCTGCTCACGCACGAGCGCAACATGATCGGCGGCTCGATCGAGCGCGGCTCGGCGCCGGTGGTCAGCCAGGTTGCGCTGCGCAGCCTCGGCACCGACGAGAGCGGGCGTCTGGCCGACCCCGGCCTGCGCGCCCGGATCGCGGAGTTCGAGGTCGACGAGGCGGCGTTCAAGCTCACGCTCGAGCGCGTGGCCGACCTGATGAAGACCGGCCAGGTGAACCCGGCGATGTCGTCGGTGCTGAAGTACTACGGCACCGAGCTGAACAAGCGCCGCCAGGAGCTGATCATGGCCTCGCTGGGCTCGGACGGGCTCGAGTGGGAGAGCACGCGCTCGCGCGAGGGCTTCGCCGCGCGCGCGTGGCTGCGCTCGAAGGCGAACTCCATCGAGGGCGGCACGAGCGAGGTGCAGCTGAACATCGTCTCGAAGCGAATCCTGGGCCTGCCCGGCGAGTGAACCGTGCGGCGGCCCGCCGCCGCTCCGCCCGCCCCTTCCCGACTCACCGAACCACCGCAACCTCCGGACTCCGATCATGGCGCTGGTACTGAACGAAGAGCAGACGATGCTGCGCGACAGCGCGCGCGTGTTCATCGGCGAGAAGTCGCCGGTCTCCCGGCTGCGCGCGCTGCGCGACGCCCGCGACGCCGACGGCTTCTCGCGCGAGCTCTGGCGCGAGTTCGCCGCGATGGGATTCGCCGGAGTGCTCGTGCCCGAGGCCCACGGCGGCGCGGGGCTGGGCCACGTCGAGGCCGGCGTCGTCATGGAAGAGATCGGCCGCACGCTCGCGGCCACGCCGTTCCTGTCGACCTCGGTGCTCGCCGCCACCGCGCTCGTGCGCGCCGGCAGCCAGGCCCAGCAGGCGCGCCACCTGCCGGCGATCGCGTCCGGCGAACTCGTCGCGGCGCTCGCGCTCGACGAAGGGCCGAAGCACCGGCCCGCGAGCATCGCGACGTCGGCGCAGCCCGCGAGCGGCGGCTGGAAGCTGAACGGTACGAAGACCTTCGTCGTCGACGGCCACGTCGCGAACCTCCTGATCGTCGCCGCCCGCACGGCGGGCGCGCCGGCCGACCCGGACGGCGTCACGCTGTTCCTCGTCGATGCGAATGCGCCGGGGGTCGCGCGCGAGCGCACCGTGATGGTCGACGCGCACAACGCCGCGCGCGTGGAGCTGCGCGACGTCGCGGTCGGCGCCGACGCGGTGCTCGGCAGCGTCGGCGGCGGGCGCTCCGTGCTCGACGCGGTGCTCGACGCGGGCCGCGCGGCGCTCGCCTCCGAGATGGTCGGCGCCTCCGAGGAAGCGTTCGCGCGCACCACTCAGTACTTGAAGGATCGCAAGCAGTTCGGCAAGTACATCGGCGAGTTCCAGGCACTGCAGCACCGTGCCGCGCACCTGTACTGCGAGCTCGAGCTCACGCGCTCGGCGGTGATCCGCGCGCAGCAGCTGCTCGACGCGGGCGCCGACGGCGCGCCGCGCGCGGTGTCGATCGCCAAGGCGCGCGCCGGAACGAGCGCGACGCTCGCGGTCCAGGAAGGCGTGCAGATGCACGGCGGCATCGGCATGACCGACGAGTTCGAGATCGGCTTCTTCATGAAGCGCGTGCGTGTCGCACAGGAGCTGCTCGGCGACGCGAGCTTCCACGCCGACCGGCTCGCGCGGCTGGCGAAGTACTGACCCGCGGGGGAAGCTCGACGTGACCGGCTCGCCTTCCCCCGCCGTGCCGCCGTCGCGGGCGGCCGAGCCCTCGCCCGTTTCGGCGGCCACGGCCGCCTCGCCCGCGGCGCTGCCGCCCTGGCCCGCGATGTCCCTCGCGCAGGCCCACGCGGCGCTGACCGCGGCCGGCGCGCCGTTCGAGATGGAGACGCGAACGATTCGCGGCCTACCGGTGCGCACCTGGAAGAACGCGCCGCCGACCCTGCGCGAGATCTTCGTCGCGGGCCGCGCCCACGGCGACAAGACCTTCCTCGTCTACGACGAGGAGCGCGCGACCTACGAATCGTTCTCGCGTGCTGCGCTCGCCGTGGCGGCGGAGCTCGTCGCGCGCGGCGTGCGCAAGGGCGACCGTGTCGCGATCGCGATGCGCAACCTTCCCGAGTGGCCGGCCGCGTTCTTCGGCGCGTCGCTCGTCGGCGCGATCGTCACGCCGCTGAACGCGTGGTGGACCGCGCCCGAGCTCGAGTACGGGCTCTCGGACTCCGGCGCCAAGGTGCTCTTCGTGGACGCGGAACGCCTCTCGCGCATCGCCGAGCACCTGCACAACTGCCCGGCGCTCGAGTGCGTGTTCGTCTCGCGCGAGGACGACGAGATCGCGCACCCGAAGGTGCACCGGCTCGAGGACGTGCTCGGGCGCGTCGCCGACTGGCCCCAGCTGCCGGCACGCCCGCTGCCCGGCGTCGCGCTCGACCCCGAGGACGACGCGACGATCCTGTACACGTCGGGAACGACCGGCAAGCCCAAGGGCGCGCTCGGCACGCACCGCAACGCCACCTGCTCCACGGTCGCGGCGGTGTTCAATGCCGCGCGCAACTTCCTGCGCCGCGGCGAGCCGATTCCCGCGCCCGACCCGACCGCAGCGCAGAAAGTCGCGCTGCTCGCGGTGCCGTTCTTCCACGCGACGGGGCTGCACGCGATCCTCTCGCCGTCGCTGTTCGCGGGCAGCCGCCTCGTCCTGCTGCACCGCTGGGATCCCGAGGTCGCGATGCGCCTGATCGAGCGCGAGCGCGTGACCAGCGCGGGCGGCGTGCCGACCATCGCGTGGCAGCTGATCGAGCACCCCGCGCGCGCGAAGTACGACCTCTCGTCGCTCGAGTCGGTGGCGTACGGCGGGGCGCCGGGCTCGGCCGAGCTCGTGCGCCGCATCCGGGAGACGTTCCCGAAGTCGGCGCCGGGTCTGGGCTGGGGCATGACCGAGACGTCGGCGACGTTCACCGGCCACTCGGCCGAAGACTACGTCGCGCGCCCCGACAGCAGCGGCCCGGCGCTGCCGGTGTGCGACATGAAGGTCGTCGACGACGCGGGCGGCGCCCTGCCGCCGGGCGCCGTCGGCGAGCTGCTCGCCTACGGCCCGAACGTCGTCAAGGGCTACTGGAACAAGCCCGACGCGAGTGCGCAGACCTTCGTCGACGGCTGGGTGCGCACCGGCGACCTCGCGACGATCGACGCGGAGGGCTTCCTCTTCGTGGTCGACCGCAAGAAGGACATGCTGATCCGCGGCGGCGAGAACATCTACTGCATCGAGGTCGAGAACGCGCTGTACGAGCACCCGGCGGTGATGGACGCCGCGCTCGTCGGCCTGCCCCACCACACGCTCGGCGAGGAGCCGGCCGCGGTGGTCACGCTCAAGCCGGGCACGCAGGCGACCGAGGACGAGCTGCGCGGCTTCGTCGCCGAGCGGCTCGCCGCGTTCAAGGTCCCGGTGCGGGTGCTCTTCATGCGCGAGACGCTGCCGCGCAATCCCAACGGCAAGATCCTGAAGAACGAGCTGAAGAAGCTGTTCGGCTGAAAAAAAACCGCCGCGAACCGGAGCACGGTGCGCGGCGGGCGTTCCCGTCGGGGAACGAATGCACCCGCGGTCGCCGAAGCGCCGCGGGCGCGGGGCTCAGTCCCCTTTCGGGCCGTTGTGGCAGTTGTAGCAGCCGACGTTCGTGCCCGCGGCGATCGTGTACGTGCGCCCGTCGTGGGAATACGAGCGCGCCTTGCCCGCCTTCGCGAGCGGCGAGCCGCGGAAGTCCGCCCCGTGGCAGTACGCGCACGCGCTCGCGGACTTCTCGGCGACGTCGCCGTGCTTGTCGACCCAGCCCGCGCCGATCGTGTGCATGCCGTGCGGCCCGCCGCTGGTGGTGAGCGGCACGCTCGCGTGGCACACGGTGCACTCGGTGATCGTGCCCGCGTATCCCTGGATCGCCTTCGACTGCAGGATGTCGTTGTCGTGCGAGGAGCTCCAGGTACTGGTCGCGCGCGAGTACTCCGCGTGGGTCGAGCCGTGGCAGGCCTCGCACTGCAGCCCGCCGTGACCGGTGCTGAAGCGGAACAGCGAGAAGCCGGCCGCGGGCTTGTTCGCGTTCGTCGCGAAGCGGGCGTCCGTCACCTGGCGCAGGGCGCCGGTCGCGACGTTCGTGACCGCGACCGTCTCGCGCTTGCCGTCGTGGTGGCACGACTGGCAGTTCGGCTGCTGCAGCCAGCCCACGCGCGTCTTCGCGCCGACCGCCGCCATGTTGCCGTGGCAGCTCTGGCAGTCGAGCCCCGGCGTCTCGCTCATCGCGCCGCGCAGGCACTTGGTGGCGGAGCCCGGGTGGCACAGGTAGCAGGAGTCGCGCGTCGTCGTCGTGTCCAGCGCGAGCTGGTTCGCCGGATTCTTCACCTGCCCGTGCTTCGAGTGGATCGCGGAGGTCAGCGCCGAGACTTTCACGGTCGCGCCGTTCACCGTCAGCGTGAATCCGGGCGAGTTGAGCGCGTTCGAGCCGTGGCACGACGCGCACAGCGTCGGCTGACCCTGCGTGGCCCGGTACGCCAGGCTGGTGAACGCGCTGTTCGTGAGCTTGACCATCGCCGCCTTGAAGACCGGGTCGTTGGCGTGCTTGTCGTCGTGCAGGCGCAGGATGTTGACCTTCCAGTCCTTCTCGGGGTCGGTGTTGAGCAGGTTCGCCCAGCCGGAGATCGTCGGCTGCGCGTCGGCGCTCGCACCGGTCGCGTGGCAGGCCTTGCACGTCATCTCGTCGGACACCGGCAGCACGGTCTGCGTCGATCCGACGATGTTGTTCCTGGAGTCGCGCGCGACGACCTTGACCATCGGGTAGTAGTTCTTCTGGCCGGCGTCGTCGTACGGCGTGATCGGGATTCCTTCCGCCTCGTACCACTTGAACGCCGTGTTGTAGCTCATCGGCGCGGCGGTCCTGCTCGGGGTCGGGTTGCTGACCGCCGGGTTCGACAGGTTCAGGCCGCGGTCGGGCGCGGGCTGCGCACCGTACAGCGGCTTGACCCACTGCCAGAAGTTGGTCTTCGTCGAGGAGACCGTATTGATCGACGCCGAAGGATCGGCCATCGATTCGTAAGTCAGCTTGATGCCGCTGACGACCTGCTTGCCGGTGGCCGGGTCGATCACCTGCGCGTGCAGGTTGTTGTACGGCGGCAGGATCGACATCACCGAGTAGTCCTTGCCGTCGACGCAGTGCATGCCGAGGTCGTTCCACGCCAGGACCTTGAACTTCTGCGCGAGCGTGGCGGCGGCCGTCGGGGTCGTCGACGCGGCGCCCGTGGAGGTCGAGGTGGTCTTGCTCGTCGACGCGGGCTTGCTCACCTTCGACTTGGGCACGGGCGCCGGCTGGCAGCCGTTCGAGTTCGGCGCGAACAGGCACTTCAGCCCGCCCAGCGTCAGCCCGCCGTCGTCCGCGGCGAGCGCCGACGCGCCGAGCAGCGACAAGGTCGCCGCCGCCGCCGTCGATGCGATCGTTCCGATCCGGATCTTCATCTGACCTCCTTGCAGGGTGAGTCCGGGTCGGGACCGCGAGCGGCGCGCGCTGCGCGCGCCGGACGGCTCCGGAGGCCCGTACATTCTATATATGGGCATAATGCCCATTGATAGAGTGTAGCTTCTTTCCAGCCGGCGTCAAATACATTTTCGATTTATCGATAACGATTCCGGGCGATTCCGCCGGCCGTCCGCGCCGGCCCGACGGGAGGCGATGTCGCGCGTTGCACACAGGCCCGCGCCGCACCGATGTTTCGGTCCCACACACCTAGAAATTCGATATAATGAATGCCGTCATGTCCGGCATCGAACCGACTGCGGCCGATCTCAAGGAGCTCGAGAAGAGCTCGCAGAAGGCGGCCGACCTGCTCAAGACGCTCGCCAACCGCGAACGTCTTCTGCTCGTGTGCAACATGCTCCAGGGCGAGCCCTGCGTGAGCGACCTCGAGGCCTTGACAGGCATCACCCAGCCGACGCTCTCGCAGCAGCTCGGCGTGCTGCGCCGCCAGGGCCTGGTCGCCGTGCGCCGCGACGGCAAGCACATCCACTACTCGATCAAGGACCCGGCCGCGATACGGCTGCTGGAGACGCTGCACAGCATCTTCTGCCCGGCGCCCCGGCGGCGGGCCCGCAAGGCGTGACGCGCGGCCGGACGGAGCGACGCGAATGAAGAAGAGCTACACCGACATCACCCGGCAGAAGAGCGCGACGCTCTCGAAGCTGCGTGCCGACCTCCCGGACACGATGAAGGGCTTCTCCGCGATGGCGCACTCGGCCACGCGCGACGGCGCCCTCGACAAGAAGACGAAGGAGCTGATCGCGCTCGCGCTCGGCATCGCGGCCCACTGCGACGCGTGCATCGGCTTCCACGTCCAGGCGCTCGTCAGGCTCGGCGTCACGCGCGCCGAGCTCGAGGAGGCGCTCGGCATGACCGTGTACATGGGCGGCGGTCCGTCGCTGATGTATGCCGCCGACGCGCTCGACGCGTTCGAGGAGATGTCGGCCCCGCCCGCGTGATCCCGCAAGCGAACGAGGCGCGACGAATTCCCGCACCCGAACCCTGCACCACCCGATTCCAACTCCCCCACGACGACAGGAGCTCACATGAAGAAGATCATCGCCATGCTGGTGGCCGCCGCCTTCGGGCTGGCCGCCGCGACCGCGTACGCCGCCGACGCCCCCAAGGACTCGGCCAAGGACGGCGCGAAGAAGGAAGCCCCGAAGAAGAAGAAGGAAAGCTGCTGAGCCCGCCGCGACGCGGGCGCGCGCGCAGCGCGGTCGCATCGCCGCAAACGAAAAGGCTGCCCTCGGGCAGCCTTTTCGTCTTCCGTCGGTCCGAGGCCGTCGCGCGGCCCGCGGACGACGCCCCGGCTCAGCGCGCCGCGAGCCGGCGCTCGATCACGGTCGCGCCGACGAACCCGCCGACCGCGATCAGCACCACGAGCACGGTCAGCGTCCCGTAGGACAGGCCGAACAGGTCGGAGAGCGTGAGCTTGCCCATCGACGTGACCTGGGTGAGCGGCTCGATCGAAGGGAACAGCGCCGAGAACGCGAGCACGCCGACGAGCATGCCGAGCCCGTACATCGCGGCGTCCTTGTGCCCGGTCGCGATGCCCGCGATGCACGTGCCCGGGCAGTAGCCGCCGGTGATGAACCCGACGCCGAAGATCAGGCCGCCGACGAGCTGCGGCACGAGGAAGGTCGGCACCAGGTAGATCTGGGAGCGGTCGAGCACGCCCATCGCGGAGAGCAGCGTCACGCCGGCCATCGCGGTGATGATCGCCGTGAACATCACCTTGAACACGCTCATGTCGTTTCCGTAGAACTGCGACGTGAGCTTCTTCGCGCTGCCGAACCCGGCCCGCTCGAGGAACCAGCCGAAGCCCAGCCCGAGCACGAACGCGAGCACCAGGCTCGTCTCCTCGGAGAATGCTCCGGCCTTGTAGAACGGCGCGATCATTTCCATAGCTTCCTCACGAACCAGGCCATGCCGTAGCCGCCGGCGAAGACGGCCAGCATGAACACCCAGCTGCCGACGTTGAAGAGCGCGCCGCCGGTGAGCGCCTGGCCGCTGGTGCAGCCGAGCGCGAGCTTGGCGCCCACGCCCGCGATCGCCCCGCCCGTCAGCGCGTAGCCGTAGCGGCGCGCGTCGGTGATCGCGGGGCCGTGCTCGGTCGTCGCGCGCAGGCGCCCGGCGAGCGCACCGGAGATCAGCGCGCCGAAGAACGTGCCGAGGATCAGGAACACGGTCCAGGACTTGAACGGATTGCCGTCGCCGAGATAGTCGGCGAATGCAGGGTTCGCCACGGCCTGCTCGGGCGAGACCGCGGCGACCCCGCTCGCGACGACCGCAGCGAACGCGCCGGTGGCGCCCAGGCCGCGGCCCATCAGCACGAAGGTCGCGAGAAGCACCAGCCCGAGTCCGAAGCCGGCCAGGTACGGGTTCGTGAACGCCCGGGCGGCCGCGGGTGCCTTCGCACCGGCGCCTGCCTGCACCCGGATCCTGTCGAGCGATGCTTCCATGGAGCCCTCCTCCGTTGCCGCGATTGCGAACGCCGGCGGCGCGCGCCGCCGGAACCGGTCAATCCTCGCTGATCGTGAACTTGCCCGCCTTGTCGATCTCGATGCCCGCCTTCAGGAACGCGACGTTGTAGCCGCGCTCCTTCAGCTTGTGGTAAGTCATCTCGGCGCGCGTGCCGGTCGAGCAGTGCGCGATGATCCGCTTGTCCTTGGGCACCTCGGCGATGCGGTCGAGCAGTTCCTCGTCGGGCACCAGTTTCGCACCCTTGATCATGCCGTTGTTGGCTTCGTCGCGATTGCGCACGTCCAGGATCAGGGTGTCCGCGGGCGTCGCACCGGCGATCTTCGAGAATTCGGCGATCGCGATCGATCCGGGCCGCGGCCTGGGCACGTACGCCACCCGATCGGCGGGCGCGCCGCTCGCGAGCGCGTATCCGGCCGCCTTCCACGCGGCGAACCCGCCCTCGACCACGTTCACGTTCTCGTAGCCGGCGGCGACGATCGCCTTCGCGACCGCGCGCGCCTGCGCGCCGTCACCGTCGTCGTAGACCATGATCGGCGCCTTCAGCTTCTTCGCGGGGAAGCTGGCGAGCGCGCCCGCGACCTTCTCGGGCGGCAGCGACACCGCGCCCTTGACGAAGCCGCCGGCGAGCGCCTGCGGGGCGCGCGCGTCGATCAGCACGTGCGGGATGTCCTTGCCGATCCAGGCGTCGGACAGGAAGGCCGCCGACAGCACGCCGACGTTCTTCTGCGACCACTCGGGCATGCCCTCGCGGTAGACCTTCGCGTTCGTGTAGCCCATCTTCTCGACGCGGCGCAGCGAGTTCGGGCTCATCATGCACGTCACGCCGGCGCAGTAGAAGACCACGAGGCGGTCCTTCTCCTTGGGCAGGCGGTCGAGGAACTTGTCGAACTGCGGGTACGGCAGGTTGATCGCGCCGGGAATGTAGCCTTCCTGGAAGCGCGGCAGCGGGCGCGAGTCGATCAGCGTGAAGTTGCCCTTCTCGGGCCCCTGCGCGACCAGCTTCTCGATCGCGTCGTACGCGAGCGTCTTCTCGGGGGCGATCTTGATCGGGCCCTTGAACGTGACCGCGGTCGCGACCTTGCGCCCGTCGCGCTCCGCGAACTCGACCAGGATCTCGCGGTTCTTCGAGATGTCGGCGAGCATCTTCGCGTTGCCGGACTTGTCGACGTCGACGACCTTCAGCGCGTCGTCGAACGCGATGATCTCGGTGATGCTGTCGATCTTCACCTGCATCGACTTCGTCTTGAACGCGACGTTCTCGAAGACGCCGCGCAGCGAGCCCGCCTCCGGCTTGTGGCAGGTCTGGCAGATCTGCGGCACCGTCGGCCGCGCCGCGGGGGCGGTCTGCGCCTGCGCGGCACCGCCTGAGAAGGCCCACGGCAGCGCCGCGACCAGGATCGAGATCCGTTTCATGCTCATCATGTTCTCCCTCCGAACGATGACCGTGGCAGGGGCCCGCGCCTCACGGGCCCGCGACTGCCACGAGATGACTGAACTGGCCCGCGCCGACCATCACCCAGCGCAGCGTGATGCCGCCGGCGAGGACGAGGAGCGCGGGAATGACCGTGTGCCGCACCCGCCCCGAGAGCTCGAGTGCCTGAAGCAGCATCGGGATCACGATGCCGATCGCGACGACGCCGACCCAGAACACGGCCGTGAACGGCCCGCCGGTCAGCAGCTTCGCGGCCGCGACGTGCGATTCGCTCGAACTCGACAGCCCGATCAGCATCAGCGCGATCAGCGTCAGCTCGACCGCGAGGAACGCGATGTCGGCACGCGTGAGCGCGGCGGCCCGGGAGTGGTCCGGCATCTGCGGGGTGAGCGGCTGCACGATCGACGACAGCGCGCCGCCCAGCATCGTGTCGGGCGCGGGATGGCGCGCGAGGCCCGAGACCAGGTGCACCAGCGCCGCCGCCGCCGACAGCCCCGAGAAGAGGAACAGCGGCCCGAGGATCGCGGTGTTCCACAACGGCCGCGCGACCATCGTGTTCAGCAGGATGCCGGTGTAGATGCCCAGCCCCACGCCGCCGACGAGGTTCAGCCACGCGAGCGTGCGGATCGCCCCCGGGCGCGCGAGCAGCCAGTCGGACGCCGTCGCGACCGCCGGCACGCGCCGCGCGAGCCACGGCCACGACTGCGGCAGCCGCAGCAGCGCCGACGCCAGCAGCACCGGGAACACGAGGATCAGCATCCACGAGCCCCACGACATCGGCGAGTGCGGCTGGAACGTCAGGTAGACGGCCCAGACGTAGAGCTTGTGCGCGAGGTCCAGGAAGAGCGCGCCCATGCCCAGGTTCAGCAGCACGAACGCCAGCAGCGGCGTCTGCACCGGGTAGTCGCGGTCCAGCGGCCGGTGGTCGAGCGTGCGCAGCATGTTCAGCCCCGCGAGCACCATCATCCCGGCGACGATGCCGCCGAGGAACAGGTACACGGGGATCTCCCACGCCCACACGTGCAGGTGCGGGTCGACCAGGGGATTGGCGCGGGTGGTGGTGTATTCGAGCATCGCGTCGGCCCTCAGGTCAGGTAGAACACGCGCGGGCCGGTCCCGGCCTGCGGCACGAGTGCGTGGTGCTTGCGCGACGCGAGCAGCCGGCTCACGTCGCTCGCGGGGTCGTCGAGGTCGCCGAAGTGCATGCAGCGCGTCGGGCACACCGAGACGCACGCGGGCAGCTTGCCGTCGCGCACGCGGTGGATGCAGAACGTGCACTTGTCGGCGTACCCCTCGGGGTGGATGAAGCGGGCGTCGTACGGGCACGACGACACGCAGGCCTTGCAGCCCATGCAGCGCTCGTGCGTGACGAGGACGACCTTGCCCGGCTGCGCGACGTGGCTCGCGCCGGTCGGGCACGACTCGACGCACGGCGGGTCGTCGCAGTGGTTGCAGCGCTCCGAGCGGATCTCCATCGAGAGGCTCGGGTACTCGCCGCGGACCTCGGTCGCGATCCAGTCGCGACAGTACCCGGCGGGCACGTCGTTCTCCGTCTGGCACGCGACGACGCAGTCCATGCAGCCGACGCACTTGCGGGTGTCGATCACCATTCCGAAGCGGGCCATGATCACACCTGCTCGAAGGAAACGAAGTTGTCGTGGATGCTGGTGCCGCCCATCAGCGGGTCCACCCGATACCGGGTGACCAGCTGCGCGGCGCTCGCGCCCTTGCCGTAGGCGCTCCTGAGCGCGCGGCTCGTGTGGCCGAAGCCGTACACCATGTAGACGCACTCCGGGTGGATGCGCTGGGTCGCCTTCACGCGCACCGGCGTGCTGACGACGCCGTCCTGGTTCTTCAGGCGGACGCGGTCGCCGCTCTTCAGGCCCGCCTCGCTCGCGACCGCCGCGTTGATCCAGACCTCGTTCTCCGGCATCAGCGCGTGCAGCAGCGGGTTCGTCTGGGTGCGCGAGAACGTGTGCATCGGCGCGCGCCCCGAGATCAGCCGCAGCATCCCGGCGGGCGCGGCCGGCGGCGCAACGTACTTCGGCACCGGGTCGAAGCCGGCGTCGGCCAGCTGACGGGACCAGAACTCGACCTTCTTCGACGGGGTCTCGAACTCGAGCTCGACGCCGTCCTCGACGAACACCGGCTTCCTCGGTCCCTTGAGGATCCCGGCCTTCTTCAGCTGCTCGAAGTCGTAGCCGCCGTCGCGCAGGCGGCGCGCGATCTGGTCCTCGAGGTCCTTCCACGGGAAGTACTGGGCCAGCCCGAGCTTCTCGGCGAGCTGACGGGCGATCCACGAGCCGCCCTTCTGGTCCGCGGGGGGCGCCACCACCGGCTGGCGGATCGCGATGAACGGCTCCTTGAAGGTCTCGACGTTGATGTCGTCCCAGCGCTCGAGGTACGTCGCCTCGGGCAGGACCACGTCGGCGTAGCCGGCGATCTCGCTGGGCATCGTGTCGACGACCACCAGCAGGTCGAGCGCCTCGATCGCCTTGAGCGTCTCCTCGCGGTTGGGCAGCGCCTGGATCAGGTTGACCGCGACCACCATCCAGCCCTTGATCGGATAGGGCTTGCCGGTGATCGTCGCCTCGCGGACCGCGGTCGTGATGCCTTCGTCGGCGAACGGGAAGCGGTCGGCCGGGCGGTCCGCCGGCGGGCGCGTCGACTTCGGGTACGGCGGCGTCGGGTACTTGGGCACGCTCATCGACGCCGGCATGTAGATGCCGCCGCGCCGGCCCCAGTTGCCCATCAGCGCATTGAGCAGCGCGACCGCGCGGCTGCGCTGCGCGTTGTCGCCGTACCAGCTGCTGCGGCGGCCGGGGTGCACGATCGTCGCCGGCCGGTGGCTCGCCATCTCGCGCGCGGAGGCGCGGATCAGCGCGGCGTCGACGCCGGTCTGCTGCTGCGCCCACTCGGGCGTGTACGGCTCGAGCTCGGCGGCGAACTTGTCGAAACCCTCGCCGTGCTTCGCGACGAACTCGGCGTCGTAGAGCCGCTCGCGCACGATCACCCGCATCCACGCGAGCAGCAGCGCGAGGTCGGTGCCCGCGCGGATCGGCAGGTAGTGCTTCGCCTTGCTCGCCGCCACGGAGAAGCGGGGATCGACGACGATGACGCTCGCGCCCCGGCCGACCGCGGTCGCGAACTCCTGCACCTGCGAGTTGTGCATGTTCTCGCCGATGTGCGAGCCGATCAGCACCAGGCAGCGGGTGTTCTCGATGTCGGTGCGCTCGGGGCTTCCGACGCTGTCGCCGAACGTGAGCGTGAAGCCGATGTCGCGCGGCCCGCGGCACTGGGCGAACGACGGCGCGGCGAAGTTGATCGCGCCGAACGCCTTCATCAGGTGCGTGAACGGGCGGGCGCCGATGCCGTGATTGAACATCGCGACCGACTCGGGCCCGTGCGCCGCCTTGATCGCCTGCATCTTCTGCGCGACGAACGCGAGCGCCTCGTCCCAGGTGGCGACCTTCCACTGCTCCTTGCCGCGCTCGCCGACGCGGATCAGCGGGGACTTCAGGCGGTCCGGGTCGTAGTGCGCGCCGATGCCGCCCGTGCCGCGGGTGCACAGTCGGCCGCGCGAAAGCGGGTCGTCGGGGTTGCCTTCGATCTTCCAGAGCTTGCCGTCGCGGACGGTCGCGATCGCGCCGCACTTCCAGAAGCAGACGTCGCAGGTGGTCGCGACGGTTCGAAGCCCCTTCTCCTGCGGGGCGTCGGCGCTCCCGTTCGCGGCGCCGGCGATCAGGGCGCCGCCGGAGGCGGCGCCGAAGGTCGTCGCGCTGATCTGCAGGAAGCGGCGGCGTGTGACGTTGGCTGACATGCGGAGGTGCTCCGAGGTGCCGGGCGCAGCCGACCATCGGAGTTCCCGGGTGCCCGCCTCGGAGAAGGTCAGGGCTTCGGCCCGGGTCGGGCGACGGTCTGTGCGTCGCGTTCGTCGATATCAGGACAGAAAAATATTATATGAATATCGTAATCGTTTGCCGCCTGGGTCACCTTGACAATTCGCATTGCGACGGCCCGCCCCGGCACGGGCGCAACGCCGATGGAGAACGCGGCGACGCGCCGCGTCAGGCCGAACCGCGCCGGGTCTCCGAGCGCCCGGCCGGGCCCGCGCCGGCGCCCGCGTCGATCCCGGGATCCGGCTGCGCCTCGGGATCGCTGCCGACCTCGACGTACGGCAGCGTGAACTCGAACGTGCTGCCCTCGCCCGCCACGCTGCGCACGCGGATCGCCCCGCCCATGGCCTCGACGAGCCGGCGGGTGATGGCGAGCCCCAGGCCGGTGCCGCCGTATCGGCGCGTCGTCGATCCGTCGCCCTGCTGGAACGGGTCGAACAGGCCGGCCAGCTGCTCGCCGGTCATGCCCACGCCGGTGTCGATCACGCGAAACGTCAGCGTCGCGCCGGCCTGCTCGACCTCGACCGTGACGCTGCCGCGCTCGGTGAACTTGACCGCGTTCGACAGCAGGTTCAGCAGCGCCTGCCCGACGCGCAACGGATCCCCGACGAACTCGCGCGGCAGCGACGCCGGCAGCAGCACGCGGATCGGCAGGCCCTTGTCGTGCGCGCCCGCGCCGACCACTTCGAGCGCCGAACCGACGACCTCGCGCAGCACGACGCGCGTGCGCTCCACGCGCAGCTTGCCGGATTCGATCCTGGAGAAGTCGAGCACGTCGTTGATCACGCCGAGCAGCCGCTCGCCCGACGCCAGGATCCGGTCGAACGCCTCGCGCGCGGCGTCCGGATCGCCGGCGCGCCGCCGCCCGATCGCCGCGAAGCCGAGCACGCCGTTGAGCGGCGTCCGGATCTCGTGGCTCATGTTCGCGAGGAACTCGCGCCGCAGCGTCGCGAGCCGCTCGGCGGCCTCGAGCGCCCGCTCGCGCGCCTGCGCGGCCGCGTGCTGCTGCGTCACGTCGACGAAGCTGGTCACCGTTCCGGCGATCGCGCCGTCGCGCGTGATCGGGTGCGTCGCGTACATGACGCGGATCGCGCGCCCGTCGGCGTGCCAGAAGACCTCGTCGTCGACGCGCGCGGGCTGCCCGCCGCTCATCACGCGCACGCTCGGGCACTCGTGGCTCGGGTACGGCGAGCCGTCGGCGCGCGAGTGGTGCGCGAGCTCGTGGAAGGAACGTCCGACGAGGTCCTGCGCGGCGTAGCCGAGCATCCGGCAGCCGGCCGGGTTGATGAACGTGACGCGGCCGTCCGCGTCCATGCCGAACAGGCCGTCGGCGCTCGATTCGAGGATCAGGCGCGCCATCGACTCCGAGGCGACCACTTCGGCGGTCCGCTGCTCGACGAGCGCCGACAGCTTTCGGCGGTGGAGGTCGAGCTCCTCGTCGATGCGCCGCCGCTCCGACACGTCCTCGAACACCCAGATGCTCCCGTCGAGCGGCGCACCGTGACGGATCGCCTGCCCGGACAGGCGCATCCACACCGGATCGGGACCGCGGCCGCGCAGGCGGATCTCGGTCGCGTAGCGCCGGCTGCGCTCGAGCGCGGCGTACGCGTCGCGCCCGAACGCGGCGTGATCTTCGGCACTCAGGTAGAACTCGGCGGTCGCCGTCCCGACCAGGTCGCCCGCGGGGCGTCCGAGCAGCTCGCCCAGCCGCGCGTTCGCCCAGACGATCCGGCGCTCGCGCACGAGCGCGATGCCGACGCTCGAGTTCTCCAGGATCACCTGCATCTCGGCCGCGCTCTCGCGCAGGCGCTCCTGCAGGCGGGAGAAGCCGCGCAGCAGCGTCCCGATCTCGTCGTCGCCGCCGGCGGGAATCGGGTCGGTGAGGCACGCCGGGTCCGCGAGCGCCCGCTCGACCACGCGCGACGCGTGCTCGACGGGCCGAAGCATGCGCGCCGCGAGCAGCCACAACGCGGTCGCCGACAACAGGCACACGACCGCGCCCCAGAGGACCGAGTGCACGGCGAACCGGCTCACCGGCGCGAGCGCGATCTCGGTGGGCGTCTCGACGACCACGTGCCAGGGCACGGACGACATCGGTGCCGAGGCCCACTGCACGCGGGCCTCGGCGGCCGAAGGGCCGACGCCGCTCGCCGGCCGGTCGGCGAAGACGTCCGCGACGCGCACGGGCCCGATCGCCCCCTCGACCGGACCCAGGACCTGGCCGGCGTCGTGCGCCGCCACCACCACGCGCGAGGCCTTCGAGAGCACGTACAGCCTCGCGGCGGTCTCGCCGCCCGACGCCGCCGAGGCGAGCGCACGGGTCAGGAAGTTCGGCTCGTCGAGATAGACGGTCGCGACCAGCGCCCCGTCGAGCCGCCCGTCGCGCGACACGGGGGCCGCGATCACGAGCACCGGCCGACCGCTCGCGCCCCCGACGTACGGCTCCGACACGACCGGCCTCACCGTCTCGCGCAGCCGCCCGAACCACTCGCGCCGTGCGACGCGGGTACCGCGCCGGCCGGCGTTCGCGGGCAGGTCCGCGAGCGTTTCGCCGTCGCCGGAGATCACCGACAGGCCTTCCGGGAACAGGCTCGCCATGCCCTGGCGGTTCTCCAGCCAGTCCTGCAGGCGCGGGGGGTCGCGCAGCGCTTCGAGCGGCATCACGCCCGCGACCCGGGCGAGCGCGTCGCGGCGCGACGTCAGGTTCTCGTCGAAGACCGTCGCCAGGCGCACCGCGGACGCCCGCTGTTCGCGCGCGACCAGCTGCGCGAGATCGCGCGAGGCGTTCAGGTAGAGGATCGTCGTGATCAGCGCGATCGCGCCGGCCACGAGCGCGATGCCGACCGTGATCGTCCTGACCTTGATCGAGCCCAGGACGGAGCGCGCGCGAGGCGCCGTCTCGGCGGCCCCCCCGGGGCGGGCGGACGAGGCGTCGGGCGAGGGGTCGGCGGGGGACATGACGAAACGCCGTTTCGCATCACGCAAACGGAGCAAGCCGAGTATACGCGCGCACGGCGGACGCGAGCGAGACGCCGTTCGGCGCGCGACACGGCTTCGCGCCCGAAGGCCGGCGGAATCGGCGATTCCGAGCTCGCCCGCGAACCGAGCCCGGGCCCGCCGCCCCAGAGTGTCTCATCCACGACTAGGGGCTCTCCCGATGCGTCTCGGAGGGCCCCGCGGAGACCGTCCATTCAGGAGTTCCAGGTCGCCTTTCAGCGGCACCGGCTTCCCCGCCGACCGGTGCCGTCGATACTGCCTACAACGTAGGTCGAGGACGCGGCGAAGGGGAACCGCGGCCACGCAACATCCACGGTTCCCCGCCCTCCCGATCGACGCCGCACAACATCGATCAGCGAGGGACCCATCTCATGAACAGGCTCAGTCACCTGACGCTCGGCTCGAAGCTCGGCGGAGGGTTCGCGACGGTACTGCTGCTCACGCTGCTCGTCAGCGGCCTGGGCGTCTACGAGATGAAGTCGATCAGCGCGAGCACCGAGGAGATCGCGACCAACTGGCTGCCCGCGATCAAGTACCTGGCCCAGATGCGCGCGGCCTCGAACCAGGTCCGGCGCGCCGAGGCCGACCACGTGATGTCGGTCGACGCCAAGGAGATGGAGTCGATCGAGAAGACGCTGGGCGAGGCGCGTGCCCGGCTCGACAAGGCCGAGGCCGAGTACGCGAAGCTGGTGGTCCAGGGCGACGAGAGCCGGCGCTACGAGCAGTTCAAGCAGGAGAAGGCGGCCTACTTCGCCGTCCACGAGAAGCTGGTGGCGCTGTCGCGCGGCGGCGAGAAGACGGTCGCGCAGACGCAGGCGCTGTTCCGCGGCGAGTCGCGCGAGCGCTTCAACGCCGCGATGGCCAGCGTCGGTGCGCTGGTCGACATCAACGACCGCGGATCCAATGCGTCGTGGACGAGCGCGCAGGCCACCTACTCGGGTGCGCGCAACCTGATGATCGGCCTGGCCGCGGTCGCGGTCGTGCTGGGCGCGGTGCTCGCACTGCTGATCACGCGCGGCGTCGTCCGTCAGCTCGGCGGCGAGCCCGGGCAGGCCGCCGACCTCGCGCGCGCCGTCGCCGACGGCGACCTCACCGCCCGCATCGAGCTGCGCGCCGGCGACACCGCCAGCATGATGGCCGCGTTGAAGGGCATGCAGGCCAGCCTCACCGACGTCGTCTCCAAGGTGCGCGCCAACTCCGAGATGGTCGCCACCGCCAGCGGCCAGATCGCCCAGGGCACGATGGACCTCTCGAGCCGCACCGAGGAGCAGGCCAGCGCGCTGGAGGAGACGTCCGCGTCGATGCAGCAGCTCGGCCAGACCGTGCGCCAGAACGCCGACAACGCCCGCCAGGCCAACCAGCTCGCGCAGAGCGCCACCAGCGTGGCGGTCAAGGGCGGCGAGGTCGTCGGCCAGGTCGTGCAGACCATGAGCGGCATCAACGACAGCTCCAAGAAGATCGCCGACATCATCGGCGTGATCGACGGCATCGCGTTCCAGACCAACATCCTGGCGCTGAACGCGGCGGTGGAAGCCGCGCGCGCCGGCGAGCAGGGGCGCGGCTTCGCGGTCGTGGCCAGCGAGGTGCGCAACCTCGCGCAGCGCAGCGCGCAGGCGGCCAAGGAGATCAAGGCGCTGATCGGCGACTCCGTGGAGCGGGTGCAGGCCGGCAGCACGCTGGTGGCGCAGGCCGGCGAGACGATGCAGGAGGTGGTCACGTCGATCCGGCGCGTCACCGACCTGATGGGCGAGATCAGCTCGGCCAGCGTGGAGCAGAGCGCCAGCGTGCAGCAGGTGGTCGACGCGGTCACGCAGATGGACCAGGTCACGCAGCAGAACGCCGCGCTGGTCGAGGAGAGCGCCGCGGCCGCCGCGAGCATGAAGGAGCAGGCCGGCCAGCTGGTGCAGACCGTGGCCGTGTTCAAGCTCTCGTCGGGCGACGCTTCGCGGCTCGCCGCCGCGGGCGCGCCCGCCGCGGTCACGGTCGAGCGCCGCGGCCCGGACCGCGCGAAGAACGTGGTGCGTCCGTCGTTCGGCGCCTCGGCGAAGCCGGCCGCGCCGCGCGCCGCACCGGCGGCCCCGGCCCCGGCCCCGGCCCCGGCCGCGCACGCCGCGGCGCCCGCTGCGGCCGCCGGCAAGACCGGCACCGACGACTGGGAATCGTTCTGATCCCGCCCCGGCACGATCCGGCCCGCGGCGACGCGGGCCGCGCCCACCCCGACACTGCAGGAGAACCCACGACATGACCGCCGTCATCGAAGTCAGTGCCCGCCCGGGCAGCGGCACCGCCGCCCAGGTCGGCGAAGCCGCACGCGAATGCCTGAGCTTCCGGCTCGGCGACGAGGAGTACGGCATCGACATCCTGCGCGTGCAGGAGATCCGCGGCTACGAGGCGCCCACGCGCATCGTGGGCGCGCCGCCGTTCGTGCGCGGGGTGCTGAACCTGCGCGGCGTGGTCGTGCCGATCGTCGACCTGCGCCTGCGCTTCGGCCTGGACGAGAAGTTCGACGCCGCCACCGTCACGGTCGTGCTCACGCTGGGCGGGCGCACGATCGGCGCGGTCGTCGACGCGGTCTCCGACGTGCTGCGGCTGGCAGGCTCGCAGATCAAGCCGGCGCCCGAGTTCAGCGGCGTCGTCGACGCCAGCTACATCGACGGCATCGCGACGATCGGCGACGCCGCCCACCCGCGCATGCTGATCCTGATGGACATCGAGCGCCTGATGAGCGGCTCGGACATCGGCCTGATGAACGGGCCGGCTCAGTGACGCGACGCGCCTGACGAGCCCGATCAGGGCCCGGAATGGAAAAGGGGCCGCCTGACGGCGACCCCTTCGATCTGGTTGCGGGGGCAAGATTTGAACTTGCGACCTTCGGGTTATGAGCCCGACGAGCTGCCAGACTGCTCCACCCCGCGTCTGAGAACGAAAGTATAGCCCAATTCGACGCGACAGGGCAAATCGGCGCGCGCAGGCATCGCCGCCGCCTGCGCCGGTCGGCGGCGCTGCGAGACGCAGAGGGCGCTGCTACACTTTTCGCCGCCGCGCCCGCAGAGGCGTGGCGACCTTCGCGAGGCCCCCGTCCACCGATGCGATTCTGTTCCGCCTGCGGCAGCTCCGTCGCACAGTCCATTCCCCCGGGCGACAACCGGCCGCGATACTGCTGCGGATCCTGCAACGCGATCCACTACCAGAACCCGCGCATGGTGCTCGGGACGGTGCCGGTGTGGCAGGACAGGATCCTGCTGTGCCGGCGCGCGATCGAGCCCCGCTACGGTTACTGGACGCTGCCGGCGGGCTTCATGGAGAACGGCGAGAGCACCGGCGAAGGCGCCGAGCGCGAGACGCTCGAGGAAGCGGGCGCGCGCATCTCGCTCGGCGAGCCGTTCTCGATCCTCGACGTGCCGCACGTCGAGCAGGTGCACATGTTCTTCATGGCGACCATGACGGACACGCACCTCGACCCGGGGCCGGAGAGCCTGGAGGCGCGCCTGTTCGCCGAGGCGGAGATCCCCTGGGACGCGATCGCGTTCCGGACCGTCTCGCAGACGCTGCGGTGGTACTTCGAGGATCGGCGCGAGGGGCGCTTCCGGCTGCACACCGCGACGCTGCGCCACGAGCCCCGCCGCGCGGGCTGACGCGCTCATGGCCGGACGGCGGACTCCCGCAGCGCGCGGCACCGGCCGCGGAGCCCGGGCGCGCCCGCCGAAGGCACCGCCATGGCGCTGAGCTGGGTCGAGCCGGACCAGCCGCTGCCCTCCCCGATCCACGCGCTGCGCGACCCCAACGGCCTGCTCGCCGCCGGACGCGACCTCGGCGCCGAGCGGCTCCAGGAGGCGTATCGCAAGGGGATCTTCCCGTGGTACTCGCGCGGCCAGCCGGTGCTGTGGTGGTCGCCCGACCCGCGCATGGTGCTGTTTCTCGACGAGTTCAAGGTCTCGCGCTCGCTGACGAAGACGCTGCGCCGGCTGCGCCGCGAAGCCGTCTGGACGGTGCGCCTCGACACCGCGTTCGCGGCCGTGATGCGCGAGTGCGCGGCGCCGCGCCCGGACCAGGACGGCACCTGGATCACGCGCGAGATCCTCGCCGCCTACACCGAACTGCACCGCCGCGGCCTGGCGCACTCGGTGGAGGTGTGGCGCGACGACGCGCTGGTCGGCGGGCTCTACGGCGTGAGCCTGGGACGGATGTTCTACGGCGAGTCGATGTTCGCGCGCGTCCCGGATGCGTCGAAGGTGGCGCTCGCCGCCCTCGTGAGCCTGCTGCGCGACGCCGGTTTTCGCGTGATAGACTGCCAGCAGAATACCCGCCACCTGGCGTCGCTCGGCGCGCGGGAAATCGACCGGGACCAATTCTTGCAGATCGTTTCGCAGCTGACCGCCCAGCCTGCGCCCGACTGGCGCAGCCTGCGCATCGAGATTCCGGACGCATGACGCACCTGAAGGAGCTGCCCTTCTCCGCGTTGCAGTTCTACGCGACCGCGCCGTATCCGTGCAGCTATCTGTCCAGCCGCCAGGCGCGCTCGCAGGTCGCGACCCCCAATCACCTGATCAACGCCGACGTCTACAGCGAGCTCGTGCGCGCGGGCTTTCGCCGCAGCGGCATCTTCACGTATCGCCCGCACTGCGACGGCTGCCGCGCCTGCGTGCCGGTGCGCGTGCCGGTGGCCCAGTACAGCCCCACGCGCAGCCAGCGCCGCGCACGGGCCGCGCACCGGGACCTGCGCACGCTGGTGGCGCGGCTCGGCTTCTCGCCCGAGCACTACGCGCTGTACCTGAAGTACCAGTCGTCGCGCCACGCCGGCGGCGGCATGGACCACGACAGCCGCGAGCAGTACGCGCAGTTCCTGCTGCAGAGCAAGGTCAACACGCGCCTGGTCGAGTTCCGGGAGCCGGACGGCACGCTGCGCATGGTGTCGATCATCGACATCCTCAACGACGGCCTGAGCTCGGTCTACACGTTCTTCGACCCCGACGTCGCCGGTGCGAGCTACGGCACGTTCAACATCCTGTGGCAGCTCGAGCAGTGCCGCCAGCTCGAGCTGAAGTTCCTGTACCTCGGCTACTGGATCGAGCAGAGCCCCAAGATGGCGTACAAGGCGCGCTTCCGCCCGATCGAGCAGCTTCGCAACGGCGTGTGGGAACCGATGGCCGACGGCCCGGCGCCCGCCGCGTGAGCGGTCCACGCCCGCCGCGCGCCCGACCGACGACACCACCGGGCACCCCGCCCGCGCACCGATGAGCCTGTACTCGCTCGCCCGACCCATCCTCTTCTGCGCCGACCCCGAGCTCGCGCACGACCTGACGCTCGCGACGATCGATGCCGCGGCCTCGACCGGCGTGCTGCGCGTGCTCGCCGGCGCCCCGATCGACGACCCGGTCGAGGTCATGGGGCTGAAGTTCCGCAACCGCGTCGGGCTCGCCGCCGGGCTCGACAAGAACGCCGCGCACGTCGACGCCTTCGCGGCGATGGGCTTCGGCTTCGTCGAGGTGGGCACGGTCACGCCGCTCGCGCAGCCGGGCAACCCGAAGCCGCGCATGTTCCGGCTGCCGCGCCGCCACGCGCTGATCAACCGCATGGGCTTCAACAACGGCGGCCTCGACACCTTCGTCGAGAACGTGCAGCGCGCGCGCTTCGCGGGCGTGCTCGGGCTGAACATCGGAAAGAACGCGGCGACCCCGATCGAGCGCGCGACCGACGACTACCTCGCGTGCCTCGAGCGCGTCTACCCGCACGCGGGCTACGTGACCGTCAACGTCTCGTCGCCGAACACGAAGAACCTTCGCGACCTGCAGGGCGGCGACCAGCTCGACGCGATGCTCGCGAATTTGCGCAGCGCGCAGCAGCGGCTGGCCGACGCGCACGGCCGCTACGTTCCGCTGGCACTGAAGATCGCCCCCGACCTCGACGACGCTCAGGTCGAGTCGATCGCCGCCCGCCTGGTGCGCCACGGCATCGACGCCGTGATCGCCACCAACACCACCGTCGCGCGCGACGGCGTCGCCGGCCTGCGTCACGCGAACGAGACCGGCGGGTTGTCGGGCGCCCCGGTCTTCGACGCATCGAACCGCGTCATCCGCGCGCTGCGCGAGCTGCTGCCCCCCGCCTACCCGATCATCGGCGTCGGCGGCATCCTCTCCGGCAAGGACGCCGCGATGAAGATCGAGGCCGGCGCGACGCTCGTGCAGCTGTACACCGGGCTCATCTATCGCGGGCCGGCGCTGGTGCGCGAGTGCGCGCTCGCGCTGCGGCGCCAGGCGCAGCGGCGCGCGCGCCGTTCGCAGCGGCCCGAGCCGGCCTGAGGCGGGCCGGACACGAAGGGTCGCACTCGCGGCCCGGTTTGCGATGCGGCCCCGGCGCGCGATCACGCGCACCGCGCCAGCCACGGCGCGGCGTGCGCCGCGTCAGCCCCGGCGCAGCATCGCGCGTGCCGCCGGCCCGAGCTCGATCGGGCGCCCGTGCGGCGTGCGCTCGGCGGCCACCCGCCACGCCTGGCGCAGCGCGGTCAGCGCGAGCGGGTGCGCCAGCCCCTTGTCGAGCATCATCTGCTCGAGCGCCGCGAGCCAGTGCTCGTAGTAGGTGTCGCCGTTGTCGGGGTCTCCCCCGGCCTGCGCGGCGCGGATCGCGCGCGACAGGTACCCGGCCCACTCGGGCCACGTGAAGTGGCCGCGCTCGTGCAGCGCGAGCGTCATCGCGAACGCGTGCGCCTGCCACGGCTGCGCGAACACCGGGCCCTCGGCGTCGCAGGGCAGCTCGGGCAGCGCCGCGCGCATCGCGGGCGCGGCCGGCGGACGCGGCGCGCTCACGTCGCGCGCGGCCCCGGCGCGGGCGCGGCCACGAGCAGGTCGCGCAGTGCCCCATTCACGCGGCGGGCTCCAGGTAGGGCTCCCAGCAGTCGACGCAGACGCTGCCCGCGGTCGTGTCCGGCCCCCAGAGTTCCTTCGCGTCGAAGCGCACCGTGTACAACGGGCAAGGCTGCTCGCCGAGCCCGCGCGCGTTCGTGTCCGGGAACACGTGCGCGCCGTGCAGCGCGACGACGGTACCGACCTTGCCCCTCACGTAGCGCGGCAGCCGCGTGTGGTGCGCCGGGTGCATGACGCGAGCGCGCACCGCGTCGCCGGGCGCGTAGCGCGCGGGGCCGCTCGCCGGGCGCGCGGTCGGGCCGCCGCGCGCGAGCGCCGCCGGCACGCCGGGCGCGGGCAGCGCGCGGACGCCGGCCTTCGCGGGAGCGCTCGAGTGCCCGGACGCGAGCTCGCCGGGCCCGACCAGGCCGCGATCGACCAGCAGGCGGCGCAGGCCCTCGAACCAGATCTCGTAGTAGCTGCTCGACAGGTATTGCGCCGGGGGCAGGCTCTCGCGCGCCGAGCGCGCCATGTCGATGTTCCACTGGCCGGTGAAACCGGCCGCGAGCGTGATCGCGAAGGCGCGCCGCTCCCAGGCCTCGTGGAACCAGGGCTCGTCGGCCTCCGGGCGCACCGGCCCGAAGCCCATCGCGCCGCCGAGATCGTGCGCGCCGTTCACGGGGCCGCCCGCCCGGCGCTCGCGAGCTGCGCCGGCGTCATCGCGACGCCGGTGCCGATCATGGAGTCGCGCGTGACGAGGCGCGCGAGCTCGTCCTCGCTCCAGCCCTCGGTGCCTTCGGGGCGCATCGGCACGACGAGGTAGCGAATCTCGGCGGTGGAGTCCCAGACGCGGATCTCGGTGTCGCCGGGCAGCGTGACGCCGAACTCCGCGAGCACGCCGCGCGGGTCGATGACCGCACGCGAGCGGTAGGGCGCCGACTTGTACCAGACCGGCGGCAGCCCGAGCACCGGCCACGGATAGCACGAGCACAGCGTGCACACGACCATGTGGTGCAGGCCCGGCGCGTTCTCCAGCGCGACCATGTGCTCGCCCTGGCGGCCGCGGAAACCGAACGCCTCGTCGATCGCGCCGGTGGCGTCGTCGAGGAGGCGGCGGCGATAGGCGGGGTCGGACCACGCGCGCGCGACGACGCGCGCGCCGTTGTGCGGGCCGACCTTGTGCTCGTAGGTGTCGATCAGCACGTCGAGCGCGGCGGGGTCGACGTAGCCCTTCTCGACGAGCAGCGTCTCCAGCGCGCGCACGCGCAGGTCCATCTCGGAGAGCGTCGATCCGGGGTGCGAATGCGGGGGCGTTTCCATGCGTATGATTGTGCCGGATTCGCGCGCCGCGCGTCGACGTGCACCGATGCGCGCCGCCCGCCGGCCCCCTGCGAATCCGGCGCCGAGCCCCGAGATGCCCGACATCGTCCTCGCCACGATCAATGCCCGCTACGCGCACGCGTCGCTCGGGCTGCGCTGCCTGATGGCGAACCTGGGCGCGCTCGAGGCGCGCGCGCGCATCGTCGAGTTCGTCGTCGGCGCGCGTACCGAGGACGTGGTCGAGCGGATTCTCGCGCACCGCCCGCGCATCGTCGGCCTGGGCGTGTACGTGTGGAACGTCGCCGAGTGCACGCGCGTCGTCGCGCAGCTGCGCCGTGTCGCGCCCGACGTCGTCGTCGTCGTCGGCGGCCCCGAGGTGAGCCACGAGGTCGGCGAGCAGCCGATCTGCGCACTCGCGCACCACGTGGTCACCGGGCCCGGCGAGTCGGCGTTCGCCCGCCTCGCCGCGCAGGTGCTCGACGGCCCGCGCCCGCTCGCCAGGGTGATCGCGGGAGACACTCCGCCGCTGGCGGAGCTCGCGCTGCCGTACAGGCTCTACACGGACACCGACCTGCGCGAGCGCAACGTCTACGTCGAGGCGTCGCGGGGGTGCCCGTTCAAGTGCGAGTTCTGCCTGTCGGCACTCGACCGCACCGCGGTGCCGTTCGACACCGGCGCGCTGCTCGCCGAGCTCGCGCGGCTGCACGCGCGCGGCGCGCGCACGTTCAGGTTCGTCGACCGCACGTTCAACCTGCGCGTGCCGGCGAGCCTCGCGATCCTCGAATTCTTCCTCGAGCGACTCGAGCGCGCGCCCGACGACCCCGTCTTCGCGCACTTCGAGCTCGTCCCCGACCACCTTCCGGCGCGGCTGCGCGACGCGATCCGCCGATTTCCGCCCGGCACGCTGCAGCTGGAGATCGGCATCCAGACGTGGAACCCGGACGTGCAATCGCTGATCAGCCGGCGCCAGGACGACGCGCTGGCGAGTGAGAACCTCGCGTGGCTGCGCGAGCACTCGAACGCGCACCTGCACGTCGACCTGATCGCCGGCCTGCCGGGCGAGGACCTCGAGAGCTTCGCGAGCGGCTTCGACCGGCTCGTCGCGCTCGCGCCGCACGAGATCCAGGTCGGCATCCTCAAGCGCCTGCGCGGCGCGCCGATCGCGCGCCACACCGACGCGTTCGGCCTGGTGTGGAACCCCGACCCGCCCTACAACGTGCTCGCGACCGACCGCATCGCGTTCGCCGACATGCAGCGGATCGGCCGCTTCGCGCGCTACTGGGACCTGTACGCGAACTCGGGGCGCTTCCCGCGCGGCCTCGCGCTCGCGATCGACGGGGCGCCGTTCACCCGCTTCATGGCGCTCTCCGACTGGCTGTGGGCGCGCGCGGACGCGACGCACCGGCTGTCGATGGAGCGCCAGTCGGAACTGCTGCGCGAGTGGCTGCTCGAGGACGCGGGCGGCGCGCGCGTCGGGTGCGTCGAGCGCGCGCTCGCCGACGACTGGGCCGCGAGCGGCGCGCGCGGGCGCCCGGCATTCCTTGCCCGCGGCACGCGCGCGGTCGGCGACGCCGGGCCCGCCGCACAGAGGCGACAATCGCGCCATCATGGGTGATCACGCGGAAGGCGAGCGAGCGATGGCCGATGACGCGCGGCACGCCGACGCCGTCGTCGTCGGCGCGGGCATCGTCGGCTGCGCGTGCGCGTGCCGGCTCGCCGAGCGCGGGCTCGACGTGTGCGTGCTCGAGCGCGAGGCGATGCTCGCGGCCGGCTCGACCGGGCGCAGCGCGGCGGGCGTGCGCCACCAGTTCGCCGACGAGGTGAACGTGCGGCTGTCGATGGCGAGCATCGACGAATACCGGACGATGCCGCGCGCCGCGTACCGCGCGATCGGCTATCTCTTCTACGTCCCGGACGCGCTGTGGGACGCGCAGGTGAGCGCCGTGGCCCTGCAGCGCCGGCTCGGCGCGCCGGTGCGCGTGCTCGACGTCGAATCCGCGTCGCGGATCGTGCCCGTCGCGGGCGCGGGCCTGCGCGGCGCGACCTGGTGCCCGGCCGACGGGGTCGTCGACCCGCACGGGATCTGCGCGACGTACGCCGAGCAGGCCCGCGCGAACGGCGCGCGCATCGAGCTGCGCGCGCCGGTGCGCTCGATCGGGCGCGCGGGTGCGCGCTGGCGGGTGCGAACGCCCGCCGGCGAGTGGCGCGCGCCGCTGCTCGTGAACGCGGCGGGTGCGTGGGCCGGGCGCGTCGCGGCGCTCGCGGGCCTCGACGTGCCGGTGGGGCCCGCACGCCGCATGGTGTACGCGAGCGCCCCGCTCGACGCCTCGCTGCGGCTGCCGCGCCCGGTGCCGCTGACCGTGGATCTCGCCACCGGCGTGTGGTTCCGCTCGGAGGGCGAGCGTCTGATCTTCGGGCTCGCGAATCCCGCGGACACCGGCTTCGAGGAGGGCATCGACTGGCCCTGGCTCGAGACGACGTACGAGGCGGCGCTCGCGCATTTCCCGTGGTTCGAGCGGCTGGCGATCGACCGCCGCGCGAGCTGGTGGGGCTACTACGAGGACACGCCCGACCACAACGCGATCGTCGGCCCGATGCCGGGCGCGGACGGCTGGATCAACGCGTGCGGGTTCTCGGGGCACGGCGTGCAGCAGGCCGCCGCGGTCGGGCGCGTGGTCGCGCAGCTCGCGCTCGGCGAAGCGACCGGGATCGACGTGTCTTCGCTGCGCATCGAGCGCTTCACGGACGGCGCGGCCCCCGCGGCGGAGCGGATGGTCGTCTGAACGCGCGCCGCGCGCGCCCGCCTATGCCGGCGGCGGCGTCCCCGGCCGGCGCTGCGCCCACTGCTCCTTGAACGTCGGCCCCCGCGGCGCGATCAGGTCGCGGTGATCGGTCCAGCCGTTGCCGATCGGCAGCGTGCGCAACCATCCGCGCTCGCCGCCCACTCGGCGCAGCACCCAGGACGCGAACCTCACCAGCGGGCGGTACAGGCCGGGACGCGTCGCCGCGAAGCGCCACGCGACCAGGCCCAGCCGCTCGGACCACGGGCGCAGCCCGCGCTCGACCTGCTTCTCGCGCAGCTTGCGCAGCAGGTCCGGCAGCGGGATCTTCATCGGGCACACGCCCTCGCACTCGCCGCACAGCGTCGCCGCCTGCGGCAGGTCGAGCGCGTTCTCGAGCCCCACGTACGCGGGCGTGAGCACCGAGCCCATGGGGCCGGGATAGACCCAGCCGTACGCGTGCCCGCCGATCTTCTGGTACACCGGGCAGTGGTTCATGCACGCGCCGCAGCGCACGCAGCGCAGCATCTGCTCGAACTCGCCGCCGAGCAGGCTCGAGCGCCCGCCGTCGACGAGCACGAAGTACGTGTGCTCCGGCCCGTCGGGCTCGCCCGGCGCGCGCGTGCCGGTGAGGATCGAGAAGTAGTTGGAGATCGACTGCCCGGTGGCCGAGCGCGGCAGCAGGCGCGCGAGGGCGGCGAGGTCGTCGAGCGTGGGGACCACCTTCTCGATGCCGGTCACGACGACGTGCACGCGCGGCACGATCGTGCACATCCCCTCGTTGCCCTCGTTGGTGAAGATCGCCACCGACCCGGTCTCGGCGACCAGGAAGTTGCCGCCCGACACGCCCATGTCGGACGACAGGAACTGCGGGCGCAGGAACTCGCGCGCCTCGCGCGTCATCTGCGGGATGTCGGTCAGGCGCGGGCGCCGGTGCACGCGCGCGAAGAGGTCGGAGACCTCGTCCTTGCTCTTGTGCACCACGGGCGCGACGATGTGGGACGGCGGCTCGTTGTCGTTGATCTGCAGGATGTACTCGCCGAGGTCGGTCTCGACCGGCTGCACGCCCGCGGCCTCGAACGCGCGGTTCAGCGCCATCTCCTCCGAGACCATCGACTTCGACTTGGTGACCTTCTTCACCCCGTGAGTCTTCGCGATCTCGACGACGAGCTTCGAGGCGTCGGCGGCGGTCTGCGCGAACAGCACCTTCGCGCCGCGCGCGGTGGCCTCGCGCTCGAAGCGCTCGATCCAGACGTCGAGGTTCTCCAGCGCGCGGCTGCGCCGCGCGATCGCGTCCTCGCGCGTGGCCTCGAAGTCGTCGAGCTCGCGGATCGCCTGCGCGCGCCCGGCGACCCACTTGGTCGAGAGCTTCTTCAGGTTCTGCTGCAGGCGCTCGTCGGCGAGCTTCTGCCCGGCGCGCGCCTTGAAGTGCATCGAGGTGACTTGCATCGCTCAGGGCCTCCCCGGGGTCCGCGGCACGGCGCGGCCGCTCGTGCGCGCCGTCATGCGTCGCCGGCCAGCACCTGCGCGACGTGCAGCACGCGCGTGGTGTGGTCGCCGCAGCGGCGCAGCCGCCCCTCGATGTTCAGCATGCAGCCGAGATCGCCGAGCACGACGCAGCGCGCCCCGCTCGCGTGGACGTTTTCGATCTTCTCGTCGACGATCGCCGCGGAGATGCCGCCGTACTTCAGCGCGAACGTGCCGCCGAAGCCGCAGCACGCGTGCGCGTCGCGCATCTCGGTGACGCGGATCGCGGGGTTGAGCGCGAGCAGCGCGCGCGGCTGATCGCGAACGCCGAGCTCGCGCAGGCCGCTGCACGAGTCGTGGTACGTGATCTCGCCCTCGAAGCGGCCGGGCAGCGCGCGCAGCCCGGCGACGTCGTGCAGGAAGCTCGTGAGCTCGTACGTGCGCCCGGCGAGCGCCTGCACGCGCTGGCGAAGGTCGGGCTCGTCGCGGAACAGCGTCGGGTAGTGGTGCCGGATCATGCCGCCGCACGAGCCCGACGGAACGACCACGTAGTCGTAGCGCTCGAACTCGTCGAGGAACTTGCGCGCGAGCTCGCGGCCGGCCTCGGTGTCGCCGGAGTTGAAGCCCGGCTGGCCGCAGCAGGTCTGCGCGAGCGGCACCTCGACGGTGCAACCGGCGGCCTCGAGCAGCTTGACCGCGGACAGCCCGACCTCCGGGCGCATCAGGTCGACGAGGCAGGTGATGAAGAAACCGACTTTCATCCGGCGGATCCGTGGCGTGGAGCCCGGCACGCCGGGCTCCGTGAAGGGTCGGCGCCTGCGTTCACGCCGCGAGCGAGCCCGCGCAGCGTGAACCGGCCCCAGCGCTGATTCTCGCCGATCCCCGCGCGCCCGCGCCAGCGCACGGGTTCATTCCACGCCCGACCGCCGGCGCCGCCCGTCGTTCCGGCGGCGCGCCGGAAACGGAACACGGCCTTTTCGTGATTTTCATGATGTGGTATTATTTTCCGCGGTGCAACAAGCGAGCGGGTCGTCCCCCGGGCGGCCGCTGGAATCGAGCGAGCATGCCGCGCCCCCGGCGAGTGCCCCAAGAGGAAGGCAAGACCGCGATCCAGGTCATCGAGCGCCTGGTGTCGCTGCTCGACGCACTGGCCGAGCAGCCGGACTCCGTGAGCCTGAAGGACCTGTCCGGCCGAACCGGCCTGCACCCCTCGACCGCTCACCGCATCCTGAACGACCTCGTCACCGCGCGCTTCGTCGACCGCGCCGAGCCCGGTGCCTACCAGCTCGGCATGCGGCTGCTCGAGCTCGGCAACCTGGTGAAGGCGCGGCTCAACGTTCGCGACGCCGCGCTCGGGCCGATGCGCGAGCTGCACCGGGCCACCGGCCAGCCGGTGAACCTCTCGATCCGCCAGGGCGACGAGATCGTGTACGTCGAGCGCGCGGTGTCCGAGCGCTCCGGCATGCAGGTCGTGCGCGCGGTCGGCGGGCGCGCGCCGCTGCACCTGACCTCGGTCGGCAAGCTCTTCCTGGCGGCGGACGACCTGAAGAACGTGCGCGCGTACGCCACGCGCACCGGCCTGGCCGGTCACACGCGCAACAGCATCACGGACACCGCCCGGCTCGAGCGCGAGCTCGCGCTGGTGCGCGCGCGCGGCTATGCGCGCGACAACGAGGAGCTCGAGCTCGGGGTGCGCTGCATCGCGGCCGGCATCCGCGACGACGCGGGCAAGCTGGTCGCGGGGCTGTCGATCTCGGCGCCGGCCGACTTCGTGCAGGACGACTGGATCGACCTGCTCTGCAAGACGGCAGGCCAGATCTCGGGGGCCCTCGGCTACGAGCCCAGGGACGCCTGACGCGTCGCGGCCCGGGCGGACGGCTGTGCCGGCGCGCGGCGCGCGTCGTTCTCCTTCTCCAGCCAGTTGCGCAGCCGCTGCGCATCTCCGAAGCGCGACAGCCGGCCCTGCGAATCGAGCAGCACCAGCACCAGCGGCCTGCCCTCGATGCTCGCCTGCATCACGAGGCAGCGGCCGGCCTCGGAGATGTACCCGGTCTTCTGAAGGCCGATCGCCCAGCCCGGGTCGTCGACGAGGCGGTTGGTGCTGTGGAAGCTCAGCGTGCGCGAGCCGGTGTCGACGGTGAGCTCGGTCGCCGTCGAGTACTGGCGGATCAGCGGGTACTCGAACGCCGCGCGCACCATGCGCGAGAGGTCGCGCGCGTTCGACACGTTGCGGCTCGACAGCCCGGTCGGGTCGACGAAGCTGCTGTCGGTCATCGCGAGCGATTTCGCCTTCTCGTTCATCGCCTGCACGAACGCGCCGAGCCCGCCCGGGTATTGACGCCCGAGCGCGTGCGCGGCGCGGTTCTCCGAGGACATCAGCGCCAGGTTCAGCATCTCGGCGCGCGTCAGGCGCGTGCCGGGGCGCAGGCGCGAACGGCTGCCCTTCTCGAGGTCGATGTCGGCGTCGGTCACCTCGAGCACTTCGGACATCGGCAGGTTCGCGTCGAGCACGACCATCGCGGTCATCAGCTTGGTGATCGACGCGATCGGGAGCACCGCGAGCGAGTTCTTCGCGAACAGCGTCTCGCCCGTGCGCTGGTCGACGACGAGCGCGACCGACGAACGCAGGTCGAGGGGATCGTCGACCGAGTGCAAGCCGGACGCCTGGCCGATCGACGCTCGCTGCGGGGCGACCCACTTCGGCGCGGCCGACACCTTCACCATCCGGGCCGCGTGCGGACCCACCGTGCGCCCGCCGCGCAGGGCGGCGCTGCGCGCCGGCGTCGCGCGGGCCGCCGCGGCGTGAGCCGGGACGACGCGCGGCGTGGCCGGCCGCACCGCACGCCGGGCGGCGGGCGTCGCGGCGGCGTGCCGGTCGGCCGCCACGGGCGCGGGCTTCGCCGCACGCGGGCTGCGCGCGTCGGCCGCTGCCGGCGCGAGCGCTCCCGCGACCGCGAATGCGGCGCCGAGCAGGGTCAGAATGAGTCTTTGCACTGCGTGATCTCCCGGGCGCCTCGTCGCGGGCGCGCTCCTCGGACCGGTCCTGGCGTGATTTTCCGACGCGAGTCTATCAAGAAATGCCTTGAAAAAGAGTGTATTGCACGAGTTTTGTGACGTGCAACCTGATCCTGGCGCCCGTCCAGGCGAGCGTCCCCAGCGTGCCACATCCGGACCGCGCGCGGCCGCCCGGCGGGCTCGGCGGTGGCGCCGGCCTGCCGGGCGCGGCGGGATGTCGCGTCAGCGCTTCTGCACGAGCGCAACGCCGATCGCCGTGATCACCATCCCGACGAGCGCCGGAACGCCGAAGGTCTCGCCGAAGAGCGCCCAGGCCATCAGCGCCGTGCAGGGCGGCACGAGGTAGAACAGGCTCGCGACCCGCGTGGCCGCCCCCCGCGCGATCAGCGTGAACATCAGGAAGATGGCGCCGATCGACATGCCGAGCACCGACCACGCCATCGCGAAGACGAGCTCGCCGTTCCACCGGAACGGCTCGTCCTCGAGCAGCAGCGCGAGCGGCCCCACGACCGCCAGGCACGCGACGTACTGCACGAAGGCGCCGGTGCGCAGGTCGAAGTTCGGGATCCGCTTCTTCTGGTACAGCGTGCCGAACGAGATCGACGCGAGCGAGAAGACGCTCAGCCAGATCGTGACCGCCGACAGTCCGGACACCTGCACCTTGTGGGCGACCACCAGCACGACCCCCGCGAACCCGAGTGCCAGGCCCAGCCACTGGCGCGGCCCCACGCGCTCGCCGAGCCACGGGCCGAACAGTGCCGTCACGATCGGCTGCAGGTTCACGATCAGTGCCGACAGCCCCGCCGGCATGCCGAGCTTGACGGCGCACCACACGCCGCTCAGGTAGCCCGCGTGCACCAGCAGGCCGGCGATCGCCAGCGGCCGGAATTGCTCGCGCGTGGGCCAGGCGGCGCGGAAGGCGACGATGAACGGCAGCAGCACCGCGCAGGTGAACAGGAAGCGCAGCGACAGGAATCCGAGCGGCGGCGCGTGCGGCATGCCGTAGCGCGCCACGATGAAGCCGGTGGCCCAGAGGAAGACGAACAGCGCCGGCGCGGTGGCCGCGAAGACGGACGAGGCGCTGCGGTCGGGGGAGGAGCTTGGCACGGCGCTAGGGGATGGACGGACGCACCCCCGGGGGCGGGGGACCGGACGCGGGCTCCGATCGGAAGCGCGGCAGTCTAGCACGGGGCCACCGACGCCAGGCGCCCGCCCGAGCGCCCCGCCGAGCCCGGCGTCCCGCCTGCCGCACCGGATATTGCGCCGCACAAAAAGTGCTTGACATCTGTTCGAGCACCCATAGAATTCTATTTGTGCGGTGCAACAAACGCCGCGTCACCCCCACCCGTACGAGGCGAACATGGTCAACTCCCCCGAGCAACTGCTGGAACTGAACAAGGCCGCGCTGGACACGTTCCAGGCGGTCGCCCTGAAATCGGTCGAAGGCTTCGAGAAGCTGGCCGAACTGAACATCCAGGCCTTCAAGGCGTCGGTCACCGAATCGAGCGACCAGTTCAAGTCGCTGCTGAACGCGAAGGACCCGAAGGCGCTGGCCGAACTCGCGAGCAACGGCACGCAGCCGGCGGCCGAGAAGGCGGCGGCCTACGCCAAGCACGTCTACGAAATCGCGAACGAAACTGGCACGGAGATTGCTAAGCTCTTTGAAAAGCAGTTCGCCGAAGGCAACAAGCAGATCAGCGCGGCGATCGATGCGGTGGCGAAGAACGCACCGGCCGGGACGGAAGGCATCGTGACCTTCGTCAAATCGGCGGTGTCGTCCGCGAACAGCGCGTTCGATCAGGTGAACCGGGCTGCGAAGCAGGCGGTGGAACTGGCGGAATCGAATCTCGCGGCCGCGACCCGGAAGGGCGTGGCGGCGAAGAAGGCTGCGTGAACCTCTCTTGATCGTTTGTCTCCTCCGGGCACCACTGTCTCCTCCTCCTCCTCCTCATCGTGGTGCTCTTTGGCCCGATTCGAAAGAATCGGGCCTTTTCATTCCCGGGCCACCGCCCCGTGAATCCGCGTTTCGCGTGACAAAATTCCGCTGAACTGACGAAATTCGTCAACTATTGTCGCGGCGCGGCACCTCTTCAGGCCTGCGCCGCGACGCCTTCCCGGGAGCGCCAGCGCGCGAGCAGGTCCTCCCGACGGCGCGCCGCCGCGGCGGCCGCTCCGGCCTTCACGTGACCGTAGCCGCGGATCGACTCGGGCAGTGCCGCGAATTCGATCGCGATCGGCAGGCGCTCGGCATCCAGGCCGGCGAACAGTTCGCGCATCGTCGCCTCGTACTCGTCGATCATCCGCCGCTCGCCCCGCCGCTCCTCGGTGCGCCCGAAGACGTCGAATGCACCGCCGCGCAACCGGCGCATCCGCGCGAGCAGCCTGAACGCCGCGAACACCCACGGCCCGTAGGCACGCTTGACCGGCAAGCCCCGGGCATCGCGCCGCGCGAACAGCGGCGGTGCGAGATGCACCCGCAGCGTGAATTCGCCCTCGAACTGGGCGGCGAGCCGTTCGGCGAAATCGCCCTGCGTGTACAGCCGGGCGACTTCGTACTCGTCCTTGTACGCCATCAGCTTGAAGAAGCCGCGCGCGACGGCGTCTGCGAGCACCGTGCCGGCCTCCTCGGCTCCGGCCTCCGGTTCGGACGCCCTGCCCGCGCCGGACGCGCCGGACGCGCCGCCCGCGGCCGCACGCACGCGCCGCTCCGCGGCTCGCGCCTCGTCGACCAGCGCGAGGTAGCGGCGCGCGTACGCCTCGTCCTGGTAGTCGGTCAGGAAGTCGACGCGACGAGCCACGCGCTCCTCGTGGCTCGTCGACAGCCGGCGCGACACCGGCAGTGCCCGCGGCGGCGCGGCGAGCGCCTCGACCCGTGCGGCGTCGGCCACGGCTCGCCGGCCCCACAGGAACGCGGTGCGATTCTGCTCGACCGCGACCTCGTTGAGGTCGATCGCTCGCTCGATCGCGGCCTGCGACACGGGGATCAGTCCCGCCTGGTACGCGACGCCGAGCATGAACACGTTCGAGGCGATCGCGTCGCCCATCAGCCCGGTGGCCAGGCGCGTCGCGTCGACGAACGCGACGCCCGACTCGCCGAGCGCATCGGCGATCGTGCGCTGCAGCGCCGGCATCGGCAGCGTCCAGTCGGCATCGCGCGTGAAATCCGCGGTCGGCGTGCCCGCGACGTTGACGACCGCGCGCGTGCGACCGCGCGCGGCCTTCGACAGCGCGTCGCGCCCGGCGGTCACGACCGCGTCGCAGCCGAGGATCGCGTCGGCTCCGGCGATCCCGATGCGCGGCGCGTGCAATTCGGCCGCACTCACGGCGAAACGAACGAAGCTCATCACGGCGCCGTTCTTCTGCGCGAGCCCCGCCATGTCGAGCACGGTCGCGGCACGCCCTTCGAGGTGCGCGGCCATGCCCAGCAGCTGGCCGATCGTGACCACGCCGGTGCCCCCGATGCCGGTGACCAGCAGCGAGTAGCCGTCGCCGATCGCCGGGCGCACCGGCTCGGGCAGGTCGAAGCGCTCCGCGTCGGGCGACACCGCCGACGCCGCGCCGCGGCGCGGGCGCCCGCCCTCGACCGTCACGAAGCTCGGGCAGAAGCCGTTGACGCAGGAGAAGTCCTTGTTGCACGAGGACTGGTTGATCGCGCGCTTGCGCCCGAACTCGGTCTCGATCGGCTCGATCGACACGCAGTTCGACTGCACGCCGCAGTCGCCGCAGCCTTCGCAGACCGCCTCGTTGACGAACGCGCGGCGCTGCGGGTCCGGGAAGCTGCCGCGCTTGCGCCGGCGGCGCTTCTCGGCCGCGCAGGTCTGGTCGTAGATCAGCACCGAGGTGCCGTCGAACTCGCGCAACTCGCGCTGGACCGCGTCGAGCTCGCCGCGGTGGCGAACCGGGACGTCGGCGTCGAAGTAGCCCGCCGGGTACTTGCCCGGCTCGTCGGTGACGACGACGATCTTCTCGACGCCTTCGGCGCGCACCTGGCGCGCGATGCGCGCCGGCGTGAGCGCGCCGTCGTGCGCCTGACCGCCGGTCATCGCAACCGCGTCGTTGAAGAGGATCTTGTACGTCATGCGGGTGCGCGTCGCGACCGCGTGGCGGATCGCGAGCGAGCCCGAGTGGTTGTAGGTGCCGTCGCCGATGTTCTGGAAGACGTGCTTCGTCTCGGAGAACGGCGCCTGCCCGACCCAGGTCATGCCCTCGGCGCCCATCTGCGTGAAGGTCGCCGTGGAGCGGTCCATCCACTGCGCCATGTAGTGGCAGCCGATGCCGGCGAGCGCGCGCGAGCCCTCGGGCACGCGGGTCGAGGTGTTGTGCGGGCAGCCGGAGCAGAAGTACGGCACGCGCTCCACCGCCTGGATCGCGATCGGGGCGCGCTCGCCCGCGGCGATCACGGCGAGCCGGGCGTCGGCGCGCGCAAGCACGGCGGCGTCGATCGTCCCGCGCGCGGCCTGCGACCCCGCGTCCGGTGCGGCCGCGAGCGCGTGCAGCCGCCCCGCGATCAGGCGCGCGCACAGTGCCGGCGAGAGCTCGCCCCACGCGGGCACCAGCGGCGCGCCGGCGGCGTCGGACTTGCCGAGCACGCGCGGCCGCTCGGACTGCGCGTAGAGCAGCTCCTTGAGCTGCGTCTCGACGAGCGCGCGCTTCTCCTCGATCACCAGCACCTCCTCGGCGCCGGCGCAGAAGGCGCGCGCGCTTTCGGGCTCGAGCGGCCAGGGCATCGCGACCTTGAGCACCTTCAGGCCGATGCGGCGCGCGCACGCGTCGTCGATGCCGAGGTCCGCGAGCGCCTGCATGACGTCCAGCCAGCTCTTTCCCGTGCTCACGATCGCCAGCCGCGCCGGGGCGCCGCCGGCGTCGAGGTCCGGACGGCCGAAGACGTTCGCGTCGAGGCGGTTCGCGCGCGCGTAGGCGAGCGCGGCCGGGATCTTCCAGCGCGTGAGCCGCGCCTCGAGCTCGACGAAAGGCTCCTCCGGCCAGCGCAGGTTCAGCCCGGACGCGGGCATCGCGACCCCCTCGGGGAGCACCGGACGCACGCGACGCGGGTCGACGTCGACGATCCCGGCGGTCTCGATCGTGTCGGTGACCGACTTCATCGCGACCCACACGCCCGCGAAGCGCGACATCGCGAAACCGTGCAGGCCGAAGTCGAGGTAGTCCTGGATCGTCGCCGGCGCCAGCACCGGGATCCCCACGGCCTGGAAGACGAAGTCGGTCTGCGCGGCCATCGTCGAGGACTTCGCACCGTGGTCGTCGCCGGCGATCGCGAGCACGCCGCCGTGCCTGGAACTGCCGGCCTGGTTCGCGTGGCGCAGCGCGTCGCCGCTGCGGTCGACGCCCGGCCCCTTGCCGTACCAGATCGAGAAGACGCCGTCGTAGCGGGCGCCCTCGAAGCTCGGCAGCTGCTGCGTGCCCCAGATCGCGGTCGCGGCGAGGTCCTCGTTCAGGCCGGGAACGAAACGCACGTGGTGCGCGTCGAGCCGCTCGCGGGCGCGCCACAACGCCTGGTCGTAGGCGCCGATCGGCGATCCGCGATAACCGGTGATGTAACCGGCCGTGTTCAGCCCGGCGGCGAGGTCGCGGCGCCGCTGCTCGAGCGGCAGCCGCACCAGCGCCTGCGTTCCGGTCATGTAGACGGGGCCGCCTTCGGCGTCGTACTTGTCGTCCAGCGTGACCTTGCGCAGGCCCGCGTCGATCGGCAGATTCATCCGTGCTCGCTCCGAAGCCGTCGCGGGGCCGCCGGCCCCGCCGGGCTCAGTCCAGGCGCAGTTCGCCGCCGAGGGCACGCGCACCCTCGAGCAGCATGGCCCACGCATCGTCCAGTTGCGCCACCGGCCCCTTCACGCCGAGCTCGATGTGGCGGCGCTCGCCCCCTTCGCCGACCGACGGCAGGCTGAACGTGCGTACCGCAGGGTAGCGCGCCTCGACCGCCTCCATCAGCGGCGTCACCGCGGATTCCGGCACCTCGAAGATCCTCAGCGAGCGTTCGCCGCGCGCTCCGAGCTGGTGCAGGTGCGCGAACTCGCGGTCGAGCACCGCTTCGATCATCGGCCACGCCATGACCGGGAAGCCGGGAACGAAGAAGTGATCGCGCACCCGGAAGCCCGGAATCCGGTTGTACGGATTCGGGATGATCTCGCTGCCGGCGGGAAACTCGCCCATCTTCAGGCGCTGTCGATTCTCGGGGGTACTCATGTCCGCGCTGCCGCGCCCCTCGCGCGCCATCTCCGCGGTGCGCTCGGCGATCAGGGCCGCCGCCCGCGGGTGCAGCGCGAGCGGGACGCCGAGCGCCGCGGCCGCCGCCTGGCGGGTGTGGTCGTCCGGCGTCGCCCCGATGCCGCCGCATGAAAATACAATATCCTCTCCGGAAAAGGTGTCACGCAGGCAGCTCTCCAGCCGGGCGCGGTCGTCGCCGACGTAGCGCGCCCAGGCCAGTTGCAGCCCGCGCTGTGCGAGCAGATCGACGACCTTGCCGAAGTGCTTGTCCTGCCGCTTCCCCGACAGGATCTCGTCGCCTATGATGATCAGACCGAAACTCATGCGCATCCACCCGGCCAGCGAAGCCCGGCAGTGTAGCGCGCCCGACGGATGCGCATCGCCGCACTGACCGATATCCACGGCAACCTGCCGGCCCTCGAGGCCGTCCTCGCCGACATCCGGGTCCGGGGGGCCGACCGGATCGTGCAGCTGGGCGACGCGCTGTCGGGCCCGCTGTGGCCGGCCGAGACCGCCGAACTGCTGCGCTCGCTCGCGCTGCCGTGCGTGCGCGGCAATCACGAGCGCGAGCTCGGGTCGGACCCCGCGCGCATGGCCTACGCGTCCGACCGCTTCACGCGCGAGCAGCTCGGCGCGTCCGACCTCGAATGGATCCGCGGCTGGCCGATGACCTTGCGCCTGGGCGACGATGCGCTGCTCTTCCACGCGACGCCGCACGACGACGACGACTACCTGCTCGAGGACCCGGCGTCGGGCTACGCGCAGCTGCGCCCGGAGGCCGACGTCGCCGCGCGGCTCGGGGACGCCCGGGCGCGCGTGCTGGTGTGCGGCCACACGCACGTGCCTCGCGTGGTGCGGCTGCGCGACGGGCGCACGATCGTCAACGCCGGCAGCGTCGGGCTGCCCGCGTACACCGACGACGCCGGCGGCTTCCACCGCCACGAGAACGGCTCGCCGCACGCGCGCTACGCGCTGATCGACATCCGCCACCAGCGGGTCGAGGCGTCGATCATCTCGGTCGCGTACGACTGGACGGCGTCGAGTGCGCGAGCATTGCGCAACGGCTTCCCCGACTGGGCCGCCTGGCTCTCAACCGGCCGCGCGTGACTCGCGCAGACGCGACAGGGAGTAGTGCCCGAACGCGAGCGCGCCGAGCACGGGTGTCACGAGGAACAGCGGCGGCACGTAGTTCAGCGCGCTCACCAGCAGCCCGAGCGCGAGGTACTCGTGGCGGTTCGACCTGACCAGTTCCCGCAGCTCGTCGGGGTCGGCGTGCTCGACGAGGCTGTCGTAGCGCATCACGCGTGCAGTGAGCCAGCCCCACCACAGCCACGGGACGACGAACCCCAGCGGCGGAACGAGCCACAGCGGGAGGGTCGCGACGTAGCCGGCCACGAACACGGCGCTCGCCCACAGCGCGCTGCCCGCGCTGCCGAGCGCGTTCCAGCGCCCTCGGCGCAGGACGTCGCGATACGCGCCCGCGCCCAGGTGAAGGTTCACCGCGGGCATCGAGACGATCGCCACCAGCAGCAGTGCGCTGACCAGCATCACGGGCACGAGCAGCATCAGCGCGGCGAGCGCGGTCGCCGCGCCCTTCAGGTCGCCGAGGCCGAAGGCGGCCACGCGCGCGAAGATCCAGTCGAGCGGGCCGGCGCCGCCGAAGAACAGCGCACGCAACGCGTCGACGAGCGGGTCCCAGACGAACCACGCGACCGCGAGCCAGAACACGACCGCGATCACGAACGGGCCCAGCAGCAGCGCGAGCATTCGCGGGTGCAGCTGGCTCGCGATCGCGCGCAGGAACGCCGTCAGGACGCGGGACACGGCGATGGCCGGGAGCGGGCGGCGCGGTCGGGTCGCACGGTGGTCAGGCCGCCCCGAACAGGCGGCGCAGCCCGAACCACTGCTGTGCCCAGAATCCGCGGCCGTAGTCGCGCCCGGCGAGCTGGTCGCGGATGCCGGTCGGGAGGAACCCGGGCCTGAAGTCGGCGGTGCCGAAGACGACGTCCCAGACCGGGAACAGCACCGCGAAATTGCACCCGCGCGCGGTGCCCTCGTGGCCGAAGCCGATCGCGTGGTGGCGGCGGTGGAAGCTCGGGCTCACGAGCAGCCACTCGCCGAACGGCCCCCAGCGCCAGCGCAGGTTCGCGTGCTGAACGCTCTGGACGATGCGCGAGGCGACCGTGAGCGTCACGAACTGCTCGGGCGCGACGCCGATCGCGATCGCGAGCAGCGCGAGAAGCGCGCCTCGGATCAGGTCGTCGAGCAGGTGGTTGCGGTCGTCGGTCCAGAACGTCATCTGGCGCTGGCTGTGGTGCACCGCGTGCAGCGCCCACCACCAGCGCAGGCCGTGCTGCGCGCGGTGCATCCAGTAGTCGGCGAAGTCGAGCACCACCAGGTAGATCAGGAAGCTCGCGAGCGGCCGGTCGGTGACGCCGGGCCAGACCTGGTCGACGTTCACGCGTGAAAGCCCCACGAGGCGCAGTTGCGCCTCGAGGGTGTCGGCCACCGGCGTGATCAGCGCGAACGCGAGCAGCGGCACGACGCCGAGCCGGTGCAGCAGCGTGTAGACGACGTCGGTGAGCACGGAACGAGGGTCGCGCATCGGCTCGACCGCGTAGCGGTGCTCGAGCAGCGGCAGCGCGAGCGCGAGCAGCGCGATCTCGAGCGCCCCGATGACGACCCACTCGAGCGCGTCGTAGGCGAGCTCGTTGTAGAACATCAGCCCGGTGCGGAACAGCAGCGGCAGCACCGCCTGCTCGTAGAGCCAGCCCTGCACGGCCGAGATCGCCCCGGAGAAGACGTCGAGCATCAGCGGGCCTCGCGCGAGGCGAGCGTCGCGAAGCACAGCCCGCGCCGCTTCAGCGTCTCGATCAGCGGGTCGAGCATCGGCGCGAACGGGTCGTGCCGCGACCAGATGCCCAGGTGCGCCATGAGGACGTCGCCGTCGCGAATGCCGGCGAGGGCGCGCGCGAGCAGGCGTTCGTTCGGGTACGTCTCCGACGGCAGCTCGTCGCCGAGGAAGCCGGCGGGCGCCCAGTGGACGTGACGCCAGCCGCATCCGCTCGCGGCGTCCAGGACGAACCCGGGCGCGCGGCCGCCCGGGGCCCGCCAGACGCGATCGAGCGCACGGCCGGCCAGCACGCGGAACCGGTCGTCGACGCGGCGCAGTTCGGTGCACACCGCCGCCGCGTCCCAGACCACGGTGCGCCCCGCGCCGGCGCCGAACTGCGGACGCACCCGCACGCCGGCGACGCGGCCGTCCGCGCGCACCTCGTCGCGGAAATAGACGTGGTCGAACGTGTGGCTGCCGAATGCGTGCCCCTCCGCGACGCGGGCTCTCCAGAAATCGCCCCACGCGTCGTCGAGCGCGTAGTCGCCGCGCGGCGTGCGCTCGTTGGCGAGGAAGAACGTCGCCTTCACGCGGTGGCGGCTCAGGATGTCGGCGATCGCCTGCGCCTGGCTCATGTTCCCGGTGTCCAGCGTCAGGTAGACCGTGCCCCTGCACGCACCCGCCGCCGGAGCCGACGTCGGCGGCGCCGCTGCCGGCGCGATGGCGACGGCGGTGGTGGCGGCCGACGCGCCGGCCGCGATGAGCCACGGCACGACGCGCACGAGGCGCACGAGGCGCACGAGGCGCACGAGGCGCACGAGGCGCACGAGGCGCACGAGGCGCACGGCGAACCCGCGCACGCGCCCGGTCGCCGGCGCGCCGCGGACCTCAGAGCAGCGGCGCGCGATCGTGGATGTAGATGCCATGCGGCGACCGCCCGACCGGAATCACGCGCACCACCTTGCGGCTGGGCAGGTCGACCATCGAGACCTGCCGTGCGAACCGGTTCGTGATCCAGAGCGTCTTGCCGTCGGCGGCGACGTCGATGTCGTCCGGGCCGCCCGGCACCGGAATCGTGTCGATGACCTTCAGGGTCGTCATGTCGATCACGGACACGGTGTTCTCGACGCGATTCGACACCAGCAGGTGCCGCTTGTCGCCGAGCCCGCGAAAATTGTGCGCACCGTTGCCGGTGCGGATCTTCGCGACGCTGCGGCGCGCACGCCAGTCGACGACCTCGACGTAGTCGGCCCCCATCACGCCGACGAACAGGTGCCGGTCGTCGGGCGACACGACGATGCCCGCCGGCAGCGGGCCGACCGGCATCTGCCACGCGACCTCCTGGCGCTGCATGTCGATCGCGGCGATCGCGTTGCTCTCCTGCAGCGTGACGAACGCGAACTTGCCGTCCGACGTGAACCACACGTGGCTCGGCGCCTTGCCCAGCGGCAGCCGCTTCGCGATCGCGAGCTCCGGGCCGTCGGCCCGGTACAGGTCGACGCGGTCCAGCCGCAGCCCCACCGCGACGAACCACTTGCGGTCGGGCGAGAACGCGATCTGGTAGGGGTCGTCGATGTTGCGCACGCGCTTCTGCAGCCTTCCCGACACCGGGTCGAGGAAGTGCAGGTCGTTGCTGATCGCGTTGGCGACGATCAGCGACTTGCCGTCGGGTGTCGGGTACAGGTGGTGCGGCTCCTTGCCGACGTCGACGCGCCCGACCTCCTTGTAGGTGGCCACGTCGATCAGCGAGACCGATGCGTCGCGCGAGTTCAGCACGATGGCGACCTGCGCGCCGCCGGGCGCCGCGGCAGAGAGCACGGCGACGCCGACGAGCGCGCGGGCGATGGAAACGCGCGCGGCGTCGCGCAGGCGGCGGACGACCCGGCAGGCGGCGATCGGGGCGGAGCGGATGAGGAGCATGACGATGGTGTCGGGCCCGTGGCGGCTGGCGGAGACGTTCCCGCGGGCCGCACGCGACGCCGGGAAACGAGGGCGCGGGCCGCGTCGGCGGAACCGCAGCGTCGATTCTATTAGACTGCTCGCCGAAGCCCCACCGTCCGGCGGATTCCGTCCCATGCTGCGCGTCCTCGAGGTCACGTTCCCGGTCTTCGCCCTGGTCTTCTGCGGCTTCCTCGGACAGCGCCACCACCTCCTGCCGGAGAAGGCCGTCGACGGCCTGAACGCGTTCGTGTTCTTCTTCGCGCTGCCGGCGATGCTGTTCAGGATCGTCGCGGCGCAGTCGCCGGCCAGCCTCTCGGACGCGCGCTTCGCGCTCGGGTACGCGGCCACGGGGATGGCGGTGTTCGCGTTCACGCGCTGGGCCGCGCTCCCCGGGCGGGGCACGCCCGCGCCGCGGGCGTCCGTCGAGCGCTCGCAGGCGAGCGCCTTCGCGCTCAGCGCGACGCACGGCAACGTCGGCTACCTCGGCGTGCCGCTCGTGCTCGAGCTCGGCGACCGCTTCATGCCGCCGCTGATCCTCGTCGTCGTCTGCGACATCTTCATCGCGATCACGCTCGCGATCGTCCTGCTCGAGCTCGAGCAGCGCCGGCGCCAGGGCAGCAGCGCCGGCGCCGCGCTGCTGCCGACGGTGCTGCGCAGCTTCGCGGGCAGCCCGCTGGTGCTCGCGCTCGCCGCCGGGCTCGCGCTGACGACGACGGGCGCGCGCCTGCCCGCGGTGATGGAGAACTTCGTTCGCATCCTGTCGAGCGCCGCCGGCCCCTGCGCGCTGTTCGCGATCGGCGCATCGCTCGGGGATCGGCGCATCCTGCTGTCGGGCGCGGTGCGCTCGCTGGTCGCGATCAAGCTCGTCGCGCACCCGGCGCTCGCCGCGATCGTGCTGTTCGGGATCGTGCGCGCGGAACCGCTCGCGGCGTCGGTCGGCGTGCTGGCGGCGAGCCTGCCGGCGGCGAGCAGCTCGTTCATCATCGCGCGGCGATACGACGTCGACGGCCGCGAGATCGGCTCCGCGATCCTCGCCGGCACGTTCGCCGCGCTCGTGACGGTCTCGACGGTGATCTGGGTCCTCGGGATGAAACGCGGCTGATCGGCGCGACCCGGATGGTGATAACGTAGCCGCGCGGGCCCCGGGACGGGGCCCGGCCCCCGAGGAGACGCGAGCGTGGAGACGCACAAGCCCAGCAAGCCCCGGCGCAAGCCCGCAGGCGCGAAGCGCGGCCGCAAGGCCCGGTCGGCGGCGCCCGCCGTCGAGGAGTCGCCGTCGCTGGCCGGCGTGATCCCGCCGCAGTTCAGGAACGTCGCGGACCAGCTGATCGGTTGGGCCGGGACCGCGGCCGAGCTCTCGCTGGGCGTCGGCAAGGTGCTCGTGCGCCGATCGGGCCAGCGCAAGGCGCTCGAGGCGACCGGCGCGCTGCTGCGCGAGGCCCGCGAGGCGGCCGGGCTGACGGTGGGCGAGCTCAGCGCCGCGGTCAATCTCAAGGACCCGGCGCTCATCGACCTCGCCGAGAGCGGCAAGGCGGCGCTGCCTTTCGAGGTGCTGCTGCGGCTGGCGTCGGTGCTCGCGCGCAACGACCCGATCCCCTTCGCGATGCGGCTCACGCGAAGCTACAGCCCGCAGCTGTGGCGCGCGCTCGAAGGCCTCGGGGTGGCGCGGCTCGCGCAGCACGCGGGGCGCGAGCGCGAGTTCGTCAACATCTTCCGCTCGCGCGACGCGGCGCGCCAGCTGAGCGACGAGGCGTTCGCCCGCGTGCTCGCGTTCACCGACGCCGCGTTCGAGATGGCGCTCACCTTCGCGAAGCCGCCGCGAAAGTAGCGCCCGGGTGACCGGAGGCCGGCCGGCCCGCTACTCCTCGCCGGCCGGCTTGAACAGCCGCGGATCGAGCCCGTGCCGCCCGAGGAGCTTGTAGAACTCGGTGCGATTGCGGTCGGCGAGCCGTGCGGCGTGCGTCACGTTGCCCTGCGTCGACTTCAGCAGCTTCACGAGGTAGTCGTACTCGAACTGCCTGCGCGCCTCGTCGAGCGAGGGCACCGGGGTGGAGTCCTTCTCGAGCGCCTGCTGCAGCAGCGACGCCGGGATCACCGGAGACACCGACAGCGCGACCGCCTGCTCGACCACGTTGATGAGCTGGCGCACGTTGCCCGGCCACGCGCACTTCACGAGCAGTTCCATCGCGTCGGGCGCGAAGTGCGGCACCGGCTTGCGGTAACGCTGCGCGAGTTCCGCGGCGTAGTGGGTGGCGAGCAGGCCGATGTCCTCGCGCCGCTCGGCCAGGCTCGGCAGCACGAGCCGCACGACGTTCAGGCGGTAGTACAGGTCTTCGCGGAAGCGCCCGTCGCGGATCGCCCCTTCGACGTCCCGGTGCGTCGCCGAGACGAGGCGAACGTCGACCGGCACCGCTTCGAGCGCGCCGACCGGGCGCACCGCACGCTCCTGGATCGCGCGCAGCAGCTTCACCTGCAGCCCGAGCGGCATGTCGCCGATCTCGTCGAGCAGCAGCGTGCCGCCCTGCGCGGCCTGGAACAGGCCCTTGTGCGGGCGCACCGCGCCCGAGAACGCGCCGCGCACGTGCCCGAACAGCTCGCTCTCGAGCAGGTGCTCGGGGATCGCGGTGCAATTCAGCGCGACGAACGGGCCGGACTTGCGCGCGCTCGCCTGGTGGATCGCACGCGCGAGCACCTCCTTGCCGCTGCCGCTGGGGCCCAGGATCATCACGCTCGCGTCCGACGCCGCCACCATGCGCGCGCGCTGCAGCAGCTCTTCCATCAGGTGGCTGCGCGTGACGATCGAGCGCCACGCGTTTCCGTCGTCGAGCTCGGGCGACGGATACAGGCTGAGCGCGGCCGCGATGCGTTCGAGCAGGACCTTGCTGTCGAAGGGCTTGGCGAGGAAGCCGAAGACGCCGCGCTGCGTCGCCGCGACGGCGTCGGGGATCGTCCCGTGCGCGGTCATGATGATCACGGGCAGGCTGGGCATCTGCTGGTGCAGCCGATCGAACAGCGCGAGGCCGTCCATTCCGCCCATGCGCAGGTCGGTGACCACGACCGCCGGGCGCGCGACCGCGATCCGCGACAGCGCCTCCTCCGCCGAGGCGGTCGCGACGACGTCGTAGCCGGCCGACGCGATGCGCATGCCCAGCAGCTGCAGCAGGTCCGCGTCGTCGTCGACGAGCAGGATCCGCCCCTTCTGCGCGGCAGGGGTGCCGGCGCCCGCGGACGCCGCTGCGGTCTCCTGGCTCACTGCGCGGTTCCCGCGGGCTCGCGCCGCATGCGCCGCTCGAGCTCCATCAGCGCGTCGAGCTTGTGGCGCAGCTCGGCGCTGCGCTCCTGCTCCTCGCGCAGGCGCTGCTCGACGCGACGCAGCTCGTCGCGCGAGGCGACATCCCCGCGGCGCTGCTCCTCGCGAGCCGCACGCACTCGTTCGCCGACCAGACGCTGCATCAGCAGCAGCAGCTCGCGAACCTCGGTCGGGTGAGCGCCGGCCTCCACGCCTTCGAGCAGTCGCTGCAGGCGCGGTTCGTCACGCAGCGGCGGACGCGCCACCGCCAGCGTCATCGCCAGCCGCACGCGGTTCGCGTCGTTGGGGTCGAGCATGAAGGCCCGCTGCACCAGCAGCAGCTCGCGCCGCAGCTCGTCGGCGGACATCGCCGACAGGCCCGAGAACAGCGTCAGCAGCTCGCCCGCCGAGCCGCTCACCGGCGCCGGCCGGGCCTGCTCGGACGGGCAAGCCTGCGCCTGCACCGGCGCCGCCGCCGGCCGCGCGGGCAGCGCAGGCAGCGACTCCATCTCCGCGCAGCCCGCGATCAGGGCCGCCAGCACGGCTACGGCAAACGCCGCCCTCACGCCGTGGCTCCCCGCCATTTCATCGGCAACGTCATGCGAAAACACGCTCCCAGCTCACTGTCGACGATCCCGAGGGTACCTCGATGCGCCGAAACGCACTCGCGAGCGATCGCCAGCCCCAGGCCGCTGCCCTCGATCGCCGCACTGCCCTTGGCGCGCACGAATGCCTCGAACACGCGCTCGCGCTCGGCGGGCGGAATCCCGGGCCCCTGGTCCTTGACCTCGATCACCGCGAGCTCGTCGGCGCGGGTCAGCGTGACCTCGACCTGCCCTCCGTCGGGGGAGAATTTGACCGCGTTCGACACCAGGTTGTCGAGCGCGACGCGCAGCCGCTCGCCGCTGCCCTCGACGGTCACGTCGGCCACCGGCCCGTTGAATCGGATCCGTCGCTGTCCGGCGGTGAGCAGGTGCGCGGTGACCACGTCGCGGACCAGCGAGCCGAGCGCGACCGGCGTCGGCGTCACCCGGTCGGATTCGTGCGCGAGCCGCTGCATCTGCAGCAGGTCGTCGATCAGCGACTGCAGCCGCAGGACGCTCCCGCGCATGATCTGCGTGACCTTGCGCTGCTGCGCGCTCAGCTCGCCGGCCACGCCGTCGGCGAGCAGCTGCGTACCCTCGCGCAGGGCCGCGAGCGGTGTCTTCAGCTCGTGCGAGACGCTGCGCAGGAATCGTCCGCGCTCGTTCTCGAGGTCGACGAGGCGACGCCGCAGCCAGTCGAGGCGCTCACCGAGGAAGCGCACGTCGCTGGGGCCGTCGATGCGGATCTCGCGGTCGAGCCGGCCGTCGCCGAGCTGCCGGATCGCGCCTTCGAAGCTGCCCAGAACGCCGCCGAACGCGGCACGGAACGCGGTGACGATCAGCAGCGACAGCGGAACCGCGAGCGCGAGCGCGACGAGCATCCGGTTCTGCATCATCCCGGCATCGAGCCTGAAGCGAGCGACCGCGCCGCTCACCGCCTGGTCGAGCGCCGCGAGTTCGGTGACGAATTCGGCTCGCAGTGCATAGACCCTGGGCGCGAGCTTCGCGACCCGAGCATCGTCGCCTCGCGCCGCGCGAATCTCGCCGTAGACGGCCTCCTCCGTCGCCACGATCGCCAGGAAACGGTCGGCCGCGTGCGCGACCAGGTCGATGCGCACGAACTCGGCCACGCTGCGCCGCCACGGCTGGCGCAGGCTGCCGTATTCGTCGATCAATCGGGGATCGCCGACGATCTGGTGCTGGCGCAGCACCCGCTCCATCGTCAGGAACTGTTCGGAGGTCAGCCGCCGGTAGCGCTCGACCTCGACCACCGCGTTCATCGAGCCGGCGCCGTCGCGCACGAGCCGTTCGACCGACCAGAGACCGTAGACGCCGGCGAAGAGCAGCGGCAGCAGCACGACGCCGTATCCGAGCAGGATCAGGCGCAGGAACGAGGAAGGATATCGTCTGAGGAACATCATGCGCGAACGAACCGCGGAAGCGCGGCGGCGCGAGCGCCGCGCTGGCAACGCGAAATCGAGGTGCGCAGCTTACCGTACCCCGCGATCGCGGGGCCGGCGCGGGCGCACGCGCGTGCGCCCCGAGGAAACGCGCGGATCAACCCGGTGGAGCGCCCTAGGCTTCCATCGGAGCCACGCGCAGCGCGGCGCGGCGGGCGACCTCGACGACCGGAACGGGCGGGAAGAGCCAGACCACGTCGGCACCGGCCCGGCGAGCCAGCGCCGGATAGCCCTGCGCCCGAGTCGCGCTCACGTAGCGTCCCGTCCCGATCGGGTGCACCGTCCCTCGCCCGAGCAGCCCCCCGGTGCCTCCGGAAGTGATCGTGCTCCTGCGCGCATTCACCATCGAACCAGCCGTCATCGATTGCTCCGTCTGCTTGCCCGCGATGCGGTACCACCGCGGCTCATCGAAAGATAAGCAAGTCTGATGCCAGAATAAAATTCATATAACAATCAATAACTTATAATGCAAGTCGACAGCACCCGCCCCACAGCTTCCGGGCTGAACTGTCGGGCCGTGGCGACAGCCTCCGGTGCCCGATCACCGAAAAAGCGTGCATTTCCCCACGAAAATCCGTGATTTCGGTCACTGTCGGGCAATCCCGACATTCGACGGACTCGGCGTGACGGCCGGCGTCACCCGGGAAAGACGCCTCGAATCGGGATAGGGGCCGCTCATTGTAGAGCGGGCCCCTCCCACACCACCCGGCATGCGGGCCCGCACCGGGCGGTTCGAGTGGTTGAGGTCATGAGAGTCGGGGAACGCCGAGCCGATCGAAGTGCGCGATCGGCAAGACACGGTTGAGCGAACGCTGCCCGCTGTTGCGCCACCAGCGCCGGGAGTTCGCCGCGACGCGGTGCGCGTCGTCGGCGGACGCACCGAGCACTTTCAGTTCGCGGTACATCGTCGTACCTCGCTTCCAGTGCTTGAGTTGGATCGCGCGCAGCCGGTGCCGCAGCCATTCGTCGAGCTCACGCCAGACGCGCGGCGTTTGCGCCAATCGGAAGTACGCCTTCCAGCCCAGCAGGTACGGCCGCAGCCGCTCGGCCACCTCGGCCATGCTGCGGCCCGCCGAGCGCCGCGTCAGTTGCCTGATCCGCTGCTTGAACGTCGCCAGAGGTTTGTCCGCCACGCGGCGCTTGATCTCGCCGCCCTGGGACATCCACAGGCTATACCCCAGGAACTTGCGCCCGAACGCACTGGCCACCGCACTCTTGGTCTCGTTGACCGCAAGCCGCAGCTTCGCGTACAGACGCCGCAGCAGCGCCATCACCCGCTCACCCGCCCGCAGACTGCGCACGTACACGTTGCAGTCGTCGGCGTAGCGTGCAAAACAGTGACCCCGCCGCTCCAGTTCCCGGTCCACCTCGTCGAGCAGCACGTTGGCCAGCAACGGCGACAGCGGCCCGCCTTGCGGCGTGCCCTGGTACCGCTCGACCACCACGCCATCACTCATGATCCCGGCGTCCAGATACGCCCGGATCAGCCGCAGCACCGCGGCCTCCCCGATCCGTTTCCTCAGCCGGTCCATCAGGATGTCGTGGTTGACCCGGTCGAAGAACTTCTCCAGGTCCACGTCCACCACGACCCGCCGCCCGGACTGCACGAACGCCTGCGCGGCAAGAACCGCATCGTGCGCTCGCCGCCCCGGTCGGAAGCCGTAGCTGTGCTCGCTGAAGGTGGGATCAAGCATCGGCTGCAACACCTGCAGCAGCGCCTGCTGGATCAACCGGTCCGTCACCGTCGGGATGCCGAGTTCGCGCTCGCCACCGTCGGGCTTCGGAATCGTCACCCGTCGTACCGGACTGGGCCGGTACGTCCCCCGCAGCAGCCGGGTGCGGATCTCGGGCCAGGCGGTCTTCAGGTATTGGCCCGTCTGTCCAATGTCCAGACCGTCCACCCCCGCCGACCCCTTGTTCGCCTTCACCCGCCGCCACGCCCGCTGCAGGTTCTCTCTCGCCAGCGCCGCTGCAAGCAGCGAGGCTGACCCCGTGCCTTCGGTGTCGCGCCGCGGGCCTCGGGTTTCGTCGCTGGTGGGTTCGCGCGCGGCTTCACCGCCCACATCCCCCGCCCGCCCGGCGCTTGCCGGCTTCTGACGCATGACCCTCGACATCGGCACGTCCTCGTGCACTCCCTCTCGTTCGGCCCTTCGCGCTCGCCTTCCGGTCTGGGTGACCCCGGCTCCCGCTACTACGGCCTCTGCTGACTTCTCGCTCCGGTTCATCACCGTCGCCCCTTCAGGCATAAGGCGAGATCTCCCCGGGTAAGAACGCACCCCTTCACCGCACAGCCGCCGGATTTACGCCGCCTCGCCTTGATCACGAGAGCTTCGCAGTCTTTGGCCTGCTCGCCCTGCTCGGCACCGCCTTCTATCCGGTTCTTGTTCATCGGCTCGCGGCTTCGCTCCACGCTTCCTTCCCACACTCGGTCACCCTCATGCAGTTGCGCTTCGCTACACTCGCTGTGATCAACTCGTGACGGGACTTGCACCCGCGGGGGTGCGCCCGTGCCGGGCGCACCGAAAGGAACACGGCGCGGTTTCGACCGCGCCGTGGCGATCACCTACACTTGACCGACTGCCCACCCGTTGCCCCCGAAGGGATTGCGATGACCAAGCGCGTCGTGAAGCTTCCGCCCGCCCACCCGATGTTCGGCGGCAACAAGGTGTTCGAGGCCTTCCGCTACAGCCCCGCGGTGCGCGCCGGCGGCCTGCTGATCGTCGCCGGGCAGGTCGGGATCGCGCCCGACGGCACGATCCCGGAGGACGCCCCGACACAGATCGATTTCGCGTTCCGGCGCCTGGGCGCGATCCTCGAGCACGAGGGGCTGGCATTCGACGATCTCGTCGACCTCACCAGCTATCACGTGCGCCTGGACGAGCAGCTGCAGGCGTTCCGCGAGGTCAAGGACCGCTACATCGTGCGCGACTTCCCGGCGTGGACGATCGTGGGCGTGGCGGCGCTGGCTCGGCCGTCGCTGCTCGTCGAGATCAAGGCGGTCGCGGCGCTGCGCGCCTGACGACGACGCTCGCGCGCGGGCGTGGGGCGCCCGCCCGGGCGGCGCGCTCAGGCCGCCCCCCAATCGACAGGTACGGTCAGCCGGAACCAGGCGCCTTTCGGGCTGTCGAGCAGTTCGATCGTGCCGCGGTGCGCCGCCACGCACTCCATCGCGATCGCCAGCCCCAGTCCGCTGCCCTCGACCGCTCCGCTCTGCTTCGCGCGGAAAAAGGCTTCGAAGATGCGCTCGCGCTCGGCGGGCGGGATTCCCGGCCCTTCGTCGCGGACGTCGACCAGCGCCCTGCCCTCGACCTGCGTGACCGACACCGTGACCTCCCCGCCGTCCGGCGAGTACTTGACCGCGTTCGACGCGAGATTGCCGATCGCCAGGCGCAGTTGCTCGGCGCCGCCGTGCACCGTCACCGGCATCAGGGTGCCGCCGAACCGCACCCCGCGCGGGCGCGCGCTGAGCAGTTGCGCGGTCAGCACCTCGCGCACCAGCGCGACCAGGTCGACCGCCTCCGGCCGGATGCGCTCGGCCTCGTACACCGTGCGCTGCAGCTTCAGCATGTCGTCGATCAGGCCCTGGAGCCTGAGCACGCTGCCGCCCATGATCTGCGTGACCGTTCGCTGCTGCGGCGTCAGGGCGCCGGTGACACCGTCGGAGAGCAGCTGCGCGCCCTCGCGCAAGGACGCCAGCGGCGTCTTCAGCTCGTGGGAGACGCTGCGCAGGAAGCGGCTGCGCTCGCTCTCGAGGTCCGCGAGCCGCCGGCGCAGCCAGTCCAGGCGCTCGCCCATCGCACGAACGTCGGTCGGGCCTTCGAGCGCGATCGGCTCGTCGAGCCGTCCGCCGCCGAGCTGCGCGACCGCCCGCTCGAAACTCCCGAACAGGCGGTCGAGCGTTGCCCTGAACAGCGTGACGATCGCCAGCGACAGCGGCAACGCCAGCGCGACCACCAGCGCGAGCTGCACTTTCATCTCGTCGGCGTCGACGCGGAAGTGCGTGACCGCGCCTGCGACGATCTCGTCGAGCCACTCGAGCTCCTTCGCGAGCTCGACGCGCAGCGACGCCACCGCGTCGACCAGCGCCTTGACGCGCGCGGGGTCCTCGCGGCTGGCCGCGTGGTGCCGGTATGCGGCGTCCTCGACCTCGAGCAGGTGCACGAAGCGCAGGTGCAGCGGCTCCACGATGTCGATCTTCATGAACGCGAGCGTCGTCTGGCGCCACTCCTCGCGCAGCGTCGCGTAGTCGTCCATCAGGCGCAGGTCGCGGACGACGAGCTCCTGCCGGAGCAGTCGCTCCATCGCGAGCATCTGGTCCGCGACCTCGCGCCGGAAGCGCTCGGCGCGCACGACCGCGCGCATCGACGACTCGCCGTCGTCGGCGAGGTGCTCGACCGAGTGAAGGCCGTACGCCGACGCGAACAGGAGCGGAAGCAGCACGACGCCGTACCCGACCAGGATCAGGCGCAGGAACGAGCTCGGATAGCGCTTCAGGAACCACATCGACGGGGCCCGCCGGCGAGAACGAAGTCGCCGGACGATAACCGATGCCGCGCTCCGCGGCACACGCCGGCCGACCGGCGTCGGCTTTCCGCGGGCGCAGCCGCGGTGCAGTGTCGCGCGCAGCACGCAGATCCGGGCGCGCAGGCGCACGGGTCGCGCCGCGCGGCAACGACGCGCCGCGGCTGCGCGGGCGACGGGCCGGCGTGCTTCAGGGCTTGGCGGACGCGAGCGAGCGAGCCTCGGCGATGTTGCCCTGCGCCTGCTTCGCCTCCGGAGAGCCCGGCGGGGCGGCCGCCAGCATGCGCTCCCAGAATTCGATCGCGACCTTGAAGTCCTTGCGATCGAAGGCCTCGCTGCCCGCCAGCGCGAGCGACTTCAGGTGCCTGGGATCGGCGGCCAGCGCCTTGGCGATGGCGTCCTTGGATGGCGCGTCCCACTTCCGGGCGTTGGCCATCACGTGCGCGTCGGCGTAGTCGGCGAGCAGCGTCGCGTCCGTCGGCACGAGCTTGATCGCTTTCGCGAACGCGTCGGCCGCCTCCTTGTGCTGCCCCAGCTCCAGGTACGACTTTCCGAGCAGGATCCAGCCCTCTCCGTTGGACGGATCCTTCTCGAGCTTTTCGGCCAGGCGCTTGACCAGCTCGCGCATGTCGCCGGCGTGGCCCTGTCGGGCGTCCTCGGGAGCGCCCTTCGCGCCGGCTGCCGGCGCCGGGCCGGGGGCCGTCGACGCGCTGGGGTGCGAAGCGGCGGGAGCGAGCGCCCCGGGGTCGGTCGCATAGAGGTAAGCGCCGATGCCGGCCGCGACGACGCCGGCGATCCCGAGCGCCGCGCCGATCCGGCCGAGATGCGCCGGCGGGCTCTCGAGCAGCGCGGCGTGAAGCTGCGCCTGGCGGAGGTCGAACTCCTCCGCGGACAGCCGGCCCGCCGCGCGCTCGCGCAGCAGATCCTTCAATGCGCGAGCGGCCGCGCCGGTGCCGCTACCGCCCCGCCCCTGGACCCAGAAGATCGCCGCCGCGACGAACAGCGTCACGCTCGCGACGATGCTCGCTCCGATCGAGAAACCACCTCCCATCGCATCCTTCCTTGCTGCGGCCGAGCGCCGCACTTCGACGTTACCGGGGACCCGCGACGAGCCGCCGTCAATAGAAGTCCCAACGATACCCGAAGTAGGCATAGTGACGCCGGGACTTCTCGCTCTGGGTCGGTCCCTGGGTCGACGTGATCTCCATTGCGAGCTCGCCTTCGAGGAACCAGCGCTCGCCGATCCGATAGACCGTCTTGAACGTCGGCGCGACCCGCGTCAGGCGGATGCCGTTGCCGTCCTTCTGCGAGTAGAACCGCAGGGAGCCGTCGAGACGGGTCCGGTCGGACACCATGTTCACGTAGTTCAGCGCGATCGACTGCCCGCTGTAGGTCGGGGAATTGATCATGCTCGCGTTCACGACGCCGAAGTCGTTGCCGAGCCAGAGCGCGTTGCCGATCGCCTGGACCGTGTACACGACGATGTTGCCGGTGCCGTTCGAGAGCGGCATGTCGCCGACCGCGCCCGTGCCCGACACGTTCGACACGCGCACGTCCGCGCCGAGCTGCCAGTGCTCGGTGAAAGGATGCGTGAAACCGATCATCGCCAGGTTCGAGCGCGACGTCAGCTGAAGCGCCTGGTCGCGCAGGGTCTGCTCGGGCGAGGAGTCCAGGAAAGTGCGCACCGAGGTCAGGCCCTGGCCGATCAGTCCGTTGGTGATGCTGTACGGCGGCGAGCGCCGATGGTCCAGCAGGAAGAAGTAGTTCGTGCGGCCCTCGGACTGCCAGTTGCCCTGCAGCATCGCGATGTTGATGCGGCGGAACGACAGGTCATAGTCGAGCATTCCGAAGTAGGTGCTGCGCTCGTCGAAGAAGCGCGCCTCCGCGCCGACGGCGCGCCGGTCGACGACGCCGTCGATCCCCTGGTGCAGGTAGTAGATGTTGCCCCCCCAGCGGTTGAGCTGCGGCACCAGGTCGAGGTTGATTCCGTAGAAGCTCTTCTTGTAGGGCGAGCCGAACTCCACCGGCGTGCCCAGCACGCCGTTCAGCCGCCAGCGCGGCGCGAGGTTGTACCCGACCCAGAGCCCGTCGAACCTGCCGAGCACGCCGCCTGCGTTGCCCGGCTGGCGGCCGGCGCGCACCAGGTAGCCGGCGGCGCTGTCGCTGCGCTCGAAATACGCGGCGTTCAGCCGGTTCCGGTTCGGCAGGGTGCGCAGGAAGTTCGCGGTGTGCGTGTCGCGCACGACGATGCGGGTGTCCGTCGTCTCGCCTCGCTGGCGGGCATTGAAGTCCAGCGTGCTGACCAGCGCCCGCTGGTCGATGCTCGTCAGCGTCTCGCGGCTGAACGTGAGGCCGGGCGTAGGCGTCAGGATCTCGACCTGCGACTGGCCGCCGTACCAGTACTGGAAGAAGCTCCCCGAGACGACCCACCTCGGCGCCGGCGCCTCGCGGGCAGGCCGTCCGTCGGCCGCAGGACGCGTGCCCGGGGCGCCGGTGGTGCCGAGCTGGGCGAGCCGCTCGCGCACCTTCGCCGTCTCGCTGCCTTGCGGATAGAGCTTCAGGTAGAGCTCGTACTCGGCGCGCGCCTTCGCCGGCTCTTCGTTCATCTCGCGCGCCTCGCCGATCAGGGCCTGCGCGGCCTCGGACGCGGCGTTCGGCGGAAGGTTCAGGAGCTGGTTGAGGCGGTCGACGGCGACGACCGCGCTCTTGTCGGCGAGCGCCTTGCGGGCCTCCGCGATCAGCCGCAAGGCCAGCGACTCGACCTCGGCGGACGTGGTCGGTGCGGGCGCGGCGAGCGCGGGCACGGCCGGCGCCGCCGACTGCGCCGGCGCGGCCGGCGGCTGGGGCGCGGGCGCGGGCGCGGCGGGTTCCGGCGGCTTGGCCGGGATCGCCGGGGCCGGGGTCGGCTCGGCGGCCCGCTTCGAAGCGGGGACCGTCACGATGATGCTGCGACCGTCACCGCCCTGGCGAACCCGAAACGGCGTGGAGCGCGTGAACTTGACCAGCAGCGCGCCCTGCTCCGGAAAGGTCACCGTGAAAGGCTCGATCAGGCTGGAGCGCGGGCCCGGCTTGGTTTCCTGGATCAGTTCGTCCCGGACCGAGTCCTGGCCCGTGAAGCGGATGAACACGCGCAACAGCGAGCCTTCGCGCTGGGGCGAGTGGCGCTGGTATTGAAGTTGCGTGACGAATCGGATCCGGATCTCCGCTTCTGCGCCGGACTGGACGACGTCGATGCGATCGATGACCTGGGCCCGGGCTGCGGCGCAGAAGAGGAGCGCGAACGCGAGGAACGCGAGGACGCCTCGGGCGAATCGACAAGCGAGCGCACGGGCGCGCAGCGGGCTGGGGGGCATCGGTTCTTCTCTTTCTTGTTCAGAAGCCGCCGGTCGGACGGTGCTGCCCGGTACGGCTCGTCTTGATCTTCGTCATCGTCGCGTCAGTATAGGTATGGCAGGCGCCGGAGCAATCCTTCAATTCGGCGACCGTGTAGTAGACCGTCGGTGAATCCACCTTCTTGTGCTCGCTCGCCTTGTACTTGGAAGCGTGGCATCCGGCGCAGTCCGGCTTGTAGGCGGCGAAAGTCCAGTCGGCGATCTCGTTGTTGCTCTTGTGACAGCTGGTGCAGGAGAGGCCCGACGAGTGCTGCTTGTAGTACGGGGACAGGTGGCTGTAGGTGGTCGTCGGCGACCACGAAGTGGTGCGGTGGCAGGCGTCGCAAGAGCGCGACGTCACGAAGTGGCCGGCGGGCTTGCCCTTCGCGCTCGATCCGTTGTGGCAGGTCGCGCAGGTGCCCGGAGCGACGCCGGCGTGCGAGAACGTCGCCGGGATCCAAGCGGTGGTCCGGTGACAGGTGTCGCACGACGCGGTCGTCACGATGTGGGTCGCGGGCTTGCCCTTCGCCGTGGTTCCGTTGTGGCAGGTCGCGCACGTGCCCGGGGCGACGCCCGTGTGGTTCATCGTCGCAGGTATCCAGGCGGTGGTGCGGTGGCAGGTGTCGCACGAGGCCGTCGTCACCACGTGGCTCGAGGGCTTGCCTTTGGCGGTCGTGCCGTTGTGGCAGGTCGCGCACGTGCCAGGGGCGACGCCCGTGTGATTCATCGTCGCCGGCGTCCAGGCGGTGGTGCGGTGGCAGGTGTCGCACGAGGCGGTCGTGATCACGTGGCTCGAGGGCTTGCCCTTGGCCGTGGTTCCGTTGTGGCACGTCGCGCACGTTCCAGGGGCGACCCCAGTATGGTTCATGGTCGCGGGCGTCCAGGCCGTCGTCCGGTGGCACGTATCGCACGAGGCGGTCGTGATCACGTGGCTCGAGGGCTTGCCTTTGGCCGTCGTGCCGTTGTGGCAGGTCGCGCACGTCCCAGGGGCGACGCCCGTGTGATTCATCGTCGCCGGCGTCCAGCCTGTGGTGCGGTGGCACGTGTCGCACGAGGCCGTCGTCACCACGTGGCTCGAGGGCTTGCCTTTGGCGGTGGTTCCGTTGTGGCACGTCGCGCACGTCCCAGGGGCGACCCCAGTATGGTTCATGGTCGCGGGCGTCCAGGCCGTCGTCCGGTGGCACGTATCGCACGAGGCGGTCGTGATCACGTGGCTCGAGGGCTTGCCTTTGGCGGTGGTTCCGTTGTGGCACGTCGCGCACGTTCCAGGGGCGACGCCCGTGTGGTTCATGGTCGCGGGCGTCCAGGCCGTCGTCCGGTGGCACGTATCGCACGAGGCGGTCGTCACCACGTGGCTCGAGGGCTTGCCCTTGGCCGTCGTGCCGTTGTGGCAGGTCGCGCACGTCCCAGGGGCGACGCCCGTGTGATTCATCGTCGCCGGCGTCCAGCCTGTGGTGCGGTGGCACGTGTCGCACGAGGCCGTCGTCACCACGTGGCTCGAAGGCTTGCCTTTGGCGGTCGTGCCGTTGTGGCACGTCGCGCACGTCCCAGGGGCGACCCCAGTATGGTTCATGGTCGCGGGCGTCCAGGCCGTGGTGCGGTGACACGTGTCGCACGAGGCCGTCGTCACCACGTGGCTCGAGGGCTTGCCTTTGGCCGTCGTGCCGTTGTGGCACGTCGCGCACGTCCCGGGGGCGACGCCCGTGTGATTCATCGTCGCCGGCGTCCAGCCCGTCGTCCGGTGGCACGTGTCGCACGACGACGTCGTCACGATGTGGTCCGACGGTTTTCCTTTTGCGGTCGTCCCGTTGTGACACGTCGCGCACGTTCCAGGTGCGACGCCCGTATGGTTCATGGTCGCCGGCGTCCAACCGGTGGTGCGGTGGCACGTGTCGCACGAGGCCGTCGTCACCACGTGGCTCGAGGGCTTGCCCTTCGCGGTCGTGCCGTTGTGGCAGGTCGCACACGTGCCAGGCGCCACGCCCGTGTGGTTCATCGTCGCGGGCGTCCAGCCCGTCGTCCGGTGGCACGTGTCGCACGAGGCCGTCGTCACCACGTGGCTCGAGGGCTTGCCCTTCGCGGTCGTGCCGTTGTGGCAGGTCGCACACGTGCCAGGCGCCACGCCCGTGTGGTTCATCGTCGCGGGCGTCCAGCCCGTCGTCCGGTGGCACGTGTCGCACGAGGCGGTCGTGATCACGTGGCTCGAGGGCTTGCCTTTGGCGGTCGTGCCGTTGTGGCAGGTCGCGCACGTGCCAGGCGCCACGCCCGTGTGGTTCATCGTCGCCGGCGTCCAGCCCGTCGTCCGGTGGCACGTGTCGCACGAGGCCGTCGTCACTACGTGGCTCGAGGGCTTGCCTTTGGCCGTCGTGCCGTTGTGGCAGGTCGCACACGTACCCGGGGCGACGCCCGTGTGGTTCATCGTCGCCGGCGTCCAGCCTGTGGTGCGGTGGCACGTGTCGCACGAGGCCGTCGTCACTACGTGGCTCGAGGGCTTGCCTTTGGCGGTCGTGCCGTTGTGGCAGGTCGCGCACGTGCCAGGCGCCACGCCCGTGTGGTTCATCGTCGCGGGCGTCCAGCCCGTCGTCCGGTGGCACGTATCGCACGAGGCCGTCGTCACCACGTGGCTCGAGGGCTTGCCTTTGGCCGTCGTACCGTTGTGGCAGGTCGCGCTACGTGCCCGGGGCGACGCCCGTGTGATTCATCGTCGCGGGCGTCCAGCCCGTCGTCCGGTGGCACGTGTCGCACGAGGCCGTCGTCACTACGTGGCTCGAGGGCTTGCCCTTGGCGGTCGTGCCGTTGTGGCACGTCGCGCACGTGCCCGGGGCGACGCCCGTGTGGTTCATGGTCGCGGGCGTCCACCCGCTGGTCCGGTGACACGTATCGCACGAAGCCGTCGTGGCGATGTGGCTCGAGGGCTTGCCCTTGGCGGTCGTGCCGTTGTGGCACGTCGCGCACGTGCCCGGGGCGACGCCCGGTGGTTCATGGTCGCGGGCGTCCACCCGCTGGTCCGGTGGCACGTATCGCACGAAGCCGTCGTGGCAATGTGGCTCGAGGGCTTGCCCTTGGCGGTCGTGCCGTTGTGGCAGGTCGCGCACGTGCCAGGCGCCACGCCCGTGTGATTCATCGTCGCCGGCGTCCACCCGCTGGTCCGGTGACACGTATCGCACGAAGCCGTCGTGGCAATGTGGCTCGAGGGCTTGCCCTTGGCGGTCGTGCCGTTGTGGCACGTCGCGCACGTGCCAGGCGCCACGCCCGTGTGATTCATCGTGGCCGGCGTCCACCCGCTGGTCCGGTGACACGTATCGCACGAAGCCGTCGTGGCAATGTGGCTCGAGGGCTTGCCCTTGGCGGTCGTGCCGTTGTGGCACGTCGCGCACGTGCCCGGGGCGACGCCCGTGTGGTTCATCGTGGCCGGCGTCCAACCGCTGGTCCGGTGACACGTATCGCACGAAGCCGTCGTGGCGATGTGGCTCGAGGGCTTGCCCTTGGCGGTCGTGCCGTTGTGGCACGTCGCGCACGTCCCTGCGGCCACACCGGTGTGGTTCATCGTCGCGGGCGTCCAGCCGGTCGTCTTGTGGCAGGTATCGCACGACGAGGTCGTCGCGACGTGGCCCGAGGGCTTGCCCTTCGCCGTCGAACCGTTGTGACAGGTCGCGCACGTGCCCGGGGCGACGCCCGTGTGGTTCATCGTCGCCGGCGTCCAGCCCGTGGTCTTGTGACAGGTGTCGCACGACGCGGTCGTGGCAATGTGGCCCGAGGGTTTGCCCTTCGCCGTCGAACCGTTGTGACAGGTCGCGCACGTGCCCGGGGCGACGCCCGTGTGGTTCATGGTCGCGGGCGTCCACCCGCTGGTCCGGTGACACGTGTCGCACGAGGCCATCGTGGCGATGTGGCTCGAGGGCTTGCCCTTGGCGGTCGTACCGTTGTGGCACGTCGCGCACGTCCCGGCGGCCACACCGGTGTGGTTCATCGTCGCCGGCAGCCACCCCGTCGTCTTGTGGCAGGTGTCGCACGAAGCCGTCGTGGCGACGTGGCTCGAGGACTTGCCCTTGGCGGTCGTCCCGTTGTGGTACGTTGCGCACGTGCCTGGCGCCACGCCCGTGTGGTTCATCGTCGCCGGCGTCCAGCCCGTCGTCTTGTGGCACGTGTCGCACGACGCGGTCGTGGTGATGTGGCTCGAGGACTTGCCCTTGGCGGTCGTCCCGTTGTGGCACGTTGCGCACGTCCCGGCGGCGACGCCGGTGTGGTTCATCGTCGCCGGCACCCATGCTGTCGTCTTGTGGCACGTGTCGCACGAGGCTGTCGTGGCGATGTGGCTCGTGGACTTGCCCTTCGCGGTCGTCCCGTTGTGACAGGTTGCGCACGTGCCCGCGGCCACGCCGTTGTGGTTCATCGTCGCCGGGGTCCAGCCCGTCGTCTTGTGGCACGTGTCACATGACGACGTCGTTGAAATGTGCGAGGAGGGTTTGCCTTTGGCCAAAGTTCCGTCGTGACAGGTAGTGCAGGTCCCCGGCGCAATACCCGAGTGATTCATCGACGCCGGCGTCCAACCGGTCGTCTTGTGGCACGTATCGCAAGATGCGGTCGTCACGATGTGGGACGACGGCTTGCCCTTGGCGGTCGTCCCATTGTGGCAATTCGAACACGAGCCCGCGGCGATACCGGTGTGATTCATCGTCGCCGGCAGCCACCCCGTCGTCTTGTGACACGTGTCGCATGAGGCGCGAGTAGCGATGTGCTTGGACGGCTTGCCCTTGGCGGTTGAGCCGTCATGGCAGGTCGCGCACGTGCCCGCGGCCACGCCGGCGTGGTTCATCGATGCCGGCAGCCAGCCCGTCGTCTTGTGGCAGGTGTCGCAAGAACTGGTGGTGGCCAGGTGATTCGACGACTTGCCTTTCGCGGTCGTGCCGTTATGGCAGGTCGCGCACGTTCCGGCGGCCACACCGGTGTGGTTCATCGTCGCGGGCAGCCAACCCGTCGTCTTGTGGCACGTGTCGCAGGAACTGGTGGTGGCCAAGTGATTCGACGACTTGCCTTTCGCGGTCGTGCCGTTATGGCAGGTCGCGCACGTCCCGGCGGCCACACCGGTGTGGTTCATCGTCGCCGGGGTCCAGCCCGTCGTCTTGTGGCACGTGTCGCACGAAGCCGTCGTGGCAATGTGGCTCGAGGACTTGCCCTTCGCGGTCGTGCCGTTGTGGCAAGTCGCGCACGTCCCGGCGGCCACACCGGTGTGGTTCATCGTCGCGGGCGTCCAGCCGGTCGTCTTGTGGCAGGTATCGCACGACGAGGTCGTCGCGACGTGGCCCGAGGGCTTGCCCTTGGCGGTCGAACCGTTGTGGCAGGTCGCGCACGTCCCGGCAGCCACACCGGTGTGGTTCATCGTCGCGGGCAGCCACCCCGTGGTCTTGTGGCAGGTGTCGCACGACGCCGACGTCGCAATGTGCTTGGACGGCTTGCCCTTCGCGGTCGTTCCGTTGTGACAGGTTGCGCACGTGCCCGCGGCCACGCCATTGTGGTTCATCGTCGCTGGCAACCACCCCGTCGTCTTGTGGCAGGTGTCGCACGAACTGGTGGTGGCCAGGTGATTCGACGCCTTGCCCTTGGCCGTCGTCCCGTTGTGGCAGGTCGCACACGTCCCGGCGGCCACGCCCGTGTGGTTCATCGTCGCCGGGGTCCAGCCCGTCGTCTTGTGGCACGTGTCGCACGAAGCCGTCGTGGCAATGTGGCTCGAGGACTTGCCTTTCGCGGTCGTGCCGTTGTGGCAAGTCGCGCACGTGCCCGCGGCCACGCCGTTGTGATTCATCGTCGCCGGCACCCACCCCGTCGTCTTGTGGCAGGTGTCGCACGAGCTGGTGGTGGCCAGGTGATTCGACGCCTTGCCCTTGGCCGTCGTCCCGTTGTGGCAGGTCGCGCACGTCCCGGCGGCCACGCTCGTGTGGTTCATCGTCGCCGGGGTCCAGCCCGTCGTCTTGTGGCACGTGTCGCACGAAGCCGTCGTGGCAATGTGGCTCGAGGACTTGCCTTTCGCGGTCGTGCCGTTGTGGCAAGTCGCGCACGTGCCCGCGGCCACGCCGTTGTGATTCATCGTCGCCGGCACCCACCCCGTCGTCTTGTGGCAGGTGTCGCAGGAACTGGTGGTGGCCAGGTGGTTCGACGACATGCCCTTCGCGGTCGTCCCGTTGTGGCAGGTCGCACACGTCCCGGCGGCCACGCCGGTGTGGTTCATCGTCGCCGGCACCCAGCCGGTCGTCTTGTGGCAGGTGTCGCACGACGCGTTCGTGCTCACGTGCCGGGACGGCTTGCCCTTGGCCGAGTTCCCGTCGTGGCAGGTCGCGCAGGTGCCGGGCGCCACGCCCGCGTGGTTCATCGTCGCCGGCACCCAGCCGGTCGTCTCGTGGCAGGTGTCGCACGACGCGTTCGTGCTCACGTGCCGGGACGGCTTGCCCTTGGCCGAGTTCCCGTCGTGGCAGGTCGCGCAGGTGCCGGGCGCCACGCCCGCGTGGTTCATCGTCGCCGGCACCCAGCCGGTCGTCTTGTGGCAGGTGTCGCACGACGCGTTCGTGCTCACGTGCCGGGACGGCTTGCCCTTGGCCGAGTTCCCGTCGTGGCAGGTCGCGCAGGTGCCGGGCGCCACGCCCGCGTGGTTCATCGTCGCCGGCACCCAGCCGGTCGTCTTGTGGCAGGTGTCGCACGACGCGTTCGTGCTCACGTGCCGGGACGGCTTGCCCTTGGCAGTCGTTCCGTCGTGGCAGGTCGCGCAGGTGCCGGGGGCAACGCCATTGTGATTCATCGTCGCCGGCACCCAGCCGCTCGTCTTGTGGCAGGTGTCACAAGCGCTGGTCGTCGCCAGATGCGAGGCCGGCTTGCCCTTGGCGGTCGTTCCGTTGTGGCAGTTCGCGCAGGTCCCGACGGCCACGCCCGCGTGGTTCATCGTCGCAGGCACCCAGCCCGTCGTCTTGTGGCAGGTGTCGCACGACGCCGTCGTCGCGATGTGGCTCGACGGCTTGCCTTTGGCGGTCGTGCCGTTATGGCAGGTCGCGCACGTCCCGGCAGCCACGCCGTTGTGGTTCATCGTCGCGGGCAGCCAGCCCGTCGTCTTGTGGCACGTGTCGCACGAGCTGGTGGTCGCCAGGTGGTTCGACGACTTGCCCTTCGCGGCCGTTCCGTTGTGGCAGGTCGCGCACGTGCCCGCGGCGACGCCGTTGTGATTCATCGTCGCAGGCAGCCACCCCGTCGTCTTGTGGCAGGTGTCGCACGCCGCGTTCGTGGTCACGTGCCGCGACGACCTGCCCTTGGCCGAGTTCCCGTCGTGGCAGGTCGCGCAGCTGCCCGGCGCCACGCCCGCGTGATTCATCGTCGCCGGCGTCCACGCCGTCGTCTTGTGGCAGGTGTCGCACGCCGCGTTCGTGGTCACGTGCCGCGAAGGCTTGCCCTTGGCCGAGTTTCCGTCGTGGCAGGTCGCGCATGCCCCGGGCGCCACGCCCGTGTGGTTCATCGTCGCCGGCGTCCACGCCGTCGTCGAGTGGCACGTGTCGCAGGCCTGGGTGGTCTGGATGTGCCTGGTTGCCTTTCCCTTTGCCTTGGTGCCGTCGTGGCAGGTCGAGCAGCCGCCGGGCACGACCTCCGTGTGGCTGAACTTCGCCGGAGTCCAACCGGTCGTCGTGTGACAGACGTCGCACGCCTGGGTCGTCGTGAAGTGCGTCGAGCTCTTGCCCTTCGCCGACGTTCCGTTGTGGCAGGTCGAGCACCCTCCGGGCGCGACGCCGGTGTGACTGAACGTCGCGGGCGTCCACGCACCCGGCTGATGGCAGTTGTCGCAGCCAACCGTGGTCGGGATGTGCGTGGCGGGCTTGCCGCGCGCGACGGCGCCCGAGTGGCACGTCGTGCACGAGCCTGGCGCCACGGTGGTGTGGTCGACCACGGCGGGAAGCCACGCGCTCGACTTGTGACAGGCGTCGCAGGCCGCCGACGTCGGCAGGTGGCTGGCGGACTTGCCCTTGGCCGACGACCCGTTGTGGCACGTTGCACACGAGCCCGGTGCGACCCCGGTGTGCTTGAAGTCGGCGGGAACCCACCCCGCCGTGCGGTGGCACTGGTCGCACGCGGCACTGGTTGGGATGTGCTTGGCCGGCTTCGCCGAAATGCCCGGACGGCCCGACTGGTGGCAGGTCGCGCAGTCGCGGGGCGTGCCTCGGAACGTCCCCTGCGGGTGGCAGGCGTCGCACTTCGCCTGCAAGTGGTTGCCGGTCAGCGGGAAGCCGGTGCGGCTGTGGTCGAATCGATCGAAACCGCCGAGTTCACGCAAACCGGCTGCGTGGGCGAACAGGGTACACAGCGCGAGAAGCGTGCCCGCGAGCGCTGCGACCCACGCGCGCGTGCCGTTCCACCGCCCCCGATACCGCCTTGCCGCCAACTTGCAGTTCCTTCTTGTTCTTGCCGAGGCGTTTCGAGGCGCCCCTGGCCACTACCCATTGGCAAAGGTTGACTGCAATATCCGTACCCGGAACTGTTTTCATATACAGATCAAATACTTAAAATGTTTTCCGGGCCGAACCGCGCTTCTCGGGCCCGAACCCACTGTCGGGCAAGAACGACACAGTTCTCGACCGGGAGTGCACATATGGGACTTACCCTCAATTGAAACAGTGACTTTTCTCACTGTCGGGCAACGGCGACACTCCGGGGCGTTTCCGCCGGTCGCCGGACAGACGGTCGACTGGCACGGCGAAATCGAGCCCCGATCCCCGAGCGGCAGACCCCCCGGACAGGGCACGTCCGGACTCTCGGTGTACCGCGCGTGCCGAGTCAGCGCCCGGTCGTCGGACCGCCCGGCATGCCGACGTTCTTCCACGACCGAGTGTCGTGGCAGCTGTTGCAGCGGACGCCGAAGCGCGATTCGTGGACGTCGTCCGCCTGGTGGCACTCGATGCACGTGCGCGCGCGCCGGGGACCGGACGTCGGCTGCGGCGCCATCGGCACGCGGTGGCACGCCTTGCACTCGACCTTGACGTGGGCGCCGTCGAGGCGGAATGACGTCTTCGAGTGGTCGAAGTCCCAAGACTTCCACGTCCGCGAGTTGTGGCACAGCTCGCATCGTTCGCCGTAGGTCAGCTTGTGGACGTCTTCGCGCTCGTGGCAGCCGTAGCACCGGCTCGGCGCCTCCCGGTAGGCGAGCGAGCGGTGGCACTTCTCGCAAGGCGTTCGAGCGTGGGTCCCGATCAGCGCGAAGCGCGTGCGCTGGTGGTCGAAGCGGGGAACCTTCCAGTCCACGTCGCGGTGGCACTGATCGCAGCGCTCGTCGAGCGTCCCCTTGTGCCCCCGCTGCATGTCGTCCTTGCGATGACAGTCGATGCACCTGCGCGGCTGCTCCCGGAAGTCGAGGCTCGCGTGGCAGTCGACGCACTTCGGCTTCAGGTGCGCGCCGGTGAGACGGAATCTGGTTCGCTGGTGATCGAAGCCCGGGACCTTCCAGCTCGACTCGCCGTGGCAGGTCTCGCACTTGCGGTCCGAAGTTCCCTTGTGGCCGCGCTCACGATCGTCCTTGAGGTGGCAGCTGATGCACGCCGTCGCGAGCTTCTGCGCATAGAGGTGATTCGGAGCGGTTCCCGTGTGACACCCGGCGCAGCGCGTCTGGGCGTGCTTTCCGCGCAGTTCCCAGCGCGCGTCCCGCTCGTGGCGGAACAGCGACTCCTTCCAGGACCGCGCGTCGTGGCAGCTCTCGCACTTGACGCCGTATCCTCCGCGGTGGCCCTTCTCCCGGTCGTCCCGCTCGTGGCAGCCGAAGCACTCGAGCGGCAGCTTCTCGAGCGTTCGACCCGACGCCGCCGATGCGATGCCGCCCTTGTGGCAGGCGTCGCAGCGGGCCTCCTTGTGGCGGTCGAGCAGCGGGAACTTCGTGCGGGAGTGGTCGAACTCGGTGTTCTTCCACGAGCGCTCGTTGTGGCAGCTCTCGCACTTCTCGCCGAGGCTGCCCCTGTGCCCCTTCTCCTGGTCGTCCTTGCGGTGGCAGGACACGCACTTGTCCGACAGCTTCTCCGTGTAGAGCGGCTGCCGGTGACACGACACGCAGCGCGTCTCCCGGTGCTTGCCCTTGAGCGCGTACTTCGTGTCGCGATCGTGGACGAACGTCGATTCCTTCCAGCTGCGCGCGTTGTGGCAGCTCGCGCACTTCGGCCCGTAGCGTCCCTTGTGGCCCTTCTCGTTGTCGGTGTCGCGATGGCAGCCCACGCACTCGCGCGGCGTGTCCTTGAAGCGCCCGTCGCGGTGGCACTCATTGCACACGACCTTGCGGTGCGCGTCCTCGAGCTTGAAGCGTGTCCGGTCGTGATCGAACTGCGTGTCCTTCCACTCGCGCTCGTTGTGGCACTTCTCGCACTGCACGCCGAGGCCGCCCTTGTGGCCGCGCTCCATGTCGTCCTTGCGGTGGCAGCCGTTGCAGTCGCGCGGCGCCTCCCGCCACAGGGCCTTCCCCGTGTGGCAGGAGGCGCACTTCGCCTTCGGTCCGCGATGCGCGCCGCGCAGCGGGAAGTCGGTCTTCTCGTGGTCGAAGCGGTCGCGGTCGAACGACGCGATCTTCGCGTCCCGGCCCTTGTGGTCGCCGTGGCAGTTTCGGCAGGTCGTGTCGTCGAGACGCCCGTGGTAGCCGGTACGCGCAGCGATGTCGGCGCCGACGGGCTTGTGACAGTTCGCGCACAGGCGCGACTGTCCGGCCTTGTCGAAGCGCACGTGGCACTGGCTGCACTCGTCCTCGTACTTCGCATGCCCGGCGATCAGCTTGCCCGGGCTGAGCACGCTCTCGATGCCCTGGGCAGGAACGCCGCCGGCGAACGAAAGGGCGAGCGCGAGGAACGCGAGCCGCGGCCACCACGACCATCGCCGTGACGAGGACATCTGCGAGTCGGACGTCGCTGCCGGTACCGCGGCGCGTCAGTACATGTGGACGGCGACGACGTGCGCGATCCCGCTCAGCAGGAGCAGGTACAGCAGCGGCACGTGGGCGACGTGCCACAGCGCGAACAGCCTGACCCAGGTGCTGTACCGCGCGACGTCGTCGACCGCGCCCACGTAGAGGGCGACGGCTTCGTTCGCGGCCTCGAATTCCGCGACCGCCTGGGAACGGCTCCAGCGACGGGCCCGAGCCTCCTCGCGCAGCGCGACCTTCAACGCCTCGCGAACCCGGCGACGCACGCGCGCGCCCTGGATCGGCACCGAGAGGAAGCGCACCCGCGCGAGCGGCGTCGCCGTCTTGGCGGGGCGCGCCGCGGACAGTGCACTCTGCCGGTATTCGTCGAGCCACTCGCGAACCTCGGGGACGCGCTCGAACACGGCCTGGAGCGCCTGCGCGCGCTCCCCGAGCTCGTTCTCGCGCTCGCGCAGGGTCACCTGGCGCCCGTGCAGCCGGTGATGAACGTGCACGTACACGTAGCGGCCGACGACGCCGCTCGCGACGACGAGCAGCATCGAGTAAAGCGCCACCTTGCCGTTCAGCGATCCGGTCTTGAACGTGGAGTGGAACACCACGAGCAAGGGCCCGGCGATGCCCAGGATCATGTGCGCCACGAACCAGAAGCGCATGGCACCCAGGCGGTGGAGCACTCGGACGTGCTTGCGCAGCGGATACACCAGCAGCAGCAGCATCATCGAGCCGCCGACCAGACCGAGGTTGTAGCCGAGATCGTCCCCGGACTTGTACGGCTGCGCGCGGGCTACCCAGTAGCCGAGGGCGCACACGGCGAGCGCGAGCCCGACGAACGGGACGGCGCGCAGCGCGACGGGTCGCCTGACGGCGGCGGGACTCTTCCCGCCGCTCTGGCGGTGCGGGGCATCGATCGCGAGGTTCGTGGTCATCTTCGAGTACATGCAGTTCGGGACTGCGGATCAATCTGAACGACAATCAGGGCAAACGGCATGCAATACCCGTGCCACCGGCCGAACGGCGCGGACGGACGGCGCCATTCCGGAAGGCATGTGGCAGGAATGGCGACGCGCTGGCGCGCCGGTGCCACCGGTCATCGATTGCAACCCTTCGCAGGCCGTGGCGATCGTCGACGCGAGGCCGGTTCGGGCATCATTCGCACTTCGCGGGGCCCGGCCCGTGTCGGGACGCAACGACAGCACGGCCCGAGCTCACGGACCCGGCCCGCCCCGCGCTCCGAGAGACCCTGCGCGGAGTGCCGCACCGCGCACGCCACCCGCCGAGGCCGCCGTGCTGACCTACGCCCTGTACCTGCTCCCGCTGCTGCTGATCCTCGGCATCCACCTGTACCTGCGACGGCGACGCCACGAGATCGCCGAGTCGGCCTGGACCGAAGCGAAGGAGAGCGGCCTGACGGAGCCGCCGACGCTGCACCCGGTGATCGACGCGAACCTGTGCTTCGGATCGGGCTCGTGCGCGAAGGCGTGCCCCGAGGAGGCGATCGGGGTGGTCGACGGCAAGGGATTCCTCGTCAACCCGGCCGCGTGCATCGGCCACGGGGCCTGCGCGGCGGCCTGCCCCATCGGTGCGATCCGGCTCGTCTTCGGAACGGCGAAGCGCGGCGTCGAATTGCCTCTCGTGAACCCCGACTTCGAGTCGAACGTGCCCGGCCTGTTCGTCGCCGGCGAGCTCGGCGGCATGGGGCTGATCCGCAAGGCCGTCGAGCAGGGCAAGGCCGCGGTCGCGAACATCGAGAAGAAGCGCGGCCGGGCACCGTCCGGATACGACCTCGTCATCGTCGGCGCCGGCCCCGCCGGGATCGCGGCGTCGCTCAGTGCCACCGAGCGCAAGCTGAAGTACGTGACGCTCGAGCAGGAGCACGAGATCGGCGGCACGACGGCCCACTATCCGAGGGGCAAGGTGGTGATGACCGCGCCGATGACGCTGCCGATCGTCGGGCGCGTGCGGGCCTACGAGATCAGCAAGGAGAAGCTGATGGAACTGTGGTCGGGCGTGCTCGAGAAGGTCCGCCCGTCGATCCGCTTCGGCGAACGCGTCGAGGATCTGTCGCAGGACGGAGAGGAGTTCGTCGTGCGCACCTCCAGGGGCGAGTACCGTGCCCGCACCGTACTGCTGGCGATCGGCCGGCGCGGCACCCCTCGGCGCCTCGGCCGGCCGGGCGAGGAGCTTCCCAAGGTGGTCTACCGGCTGATCGAGTCGGAGCAGTACCGCGGTCAGGCGGTGCTGGTGGTCGGCGGCGGTGACAGCGCGCTCGAAGCCGCGCTCGCGTGCGCGGGGGAGCCCGAAACGCGCGTCGCGCTGTCCTACCGTGGCAATGCGTTCAATCGCGTCAAGGAGAAGAACCGAACGCTCGTCGACGAGGCCTCCGCCGCCGGGCGACTGCGCGTCCTGCTCGAGACGGAGGTCGATCGCATCGAGCCCGGCAAGGTCGTGCTCACCGGCAAGGCGGGCGTCATCGAGCTGGACAACGACGCGGTGATCGTCTGCGCCGGCGGCGAGCTGCCCACGCCGATGCTCAAGCGCGTGGGCATCTCGATCGAGGCCCACTACGGCGAGTGAGCCTGGCTCGACCCGGTCGTCGCCCGGCAGGCGCGCCGCCGGCGTGCCCGGTCAGAGCGGCAGCTTCCCGAGGAAGTCGCGCTTGCCGAGATCGACGCCGTTGTGGCGCAGCAGCGCGTAAGCGGTCGTCACGTGGAAGTAGAAGTTCGGCAGCGCCCAGTGCAGCAGGTAGTCCCGCGCGTTGAACTTCAGCGTGCGGTCGCGCAGCGCGAGCGTCACCTCGCGGGCCTCCTGCCCGTCGAGACGCTCACGCCCGAAGCCGTCGACGTAGCCGAGCACGGTCGCGATCCGGGTGCGCAGCTCGTCGATCGTCTGCTCGGTGTCGGCGTGCCGGGGCGGCTCGACGCCGGCAATGCGCGCGACCGCGCCCTTGGCGTTGTCGCACGCGATCTGCACCTGGCGGGCGAGCGGGTACATGTCGGGGGCCAGCCGCGACTGCAGCAGCACCGACGCGTCGAAGCCGCGCGCGGCCGCGTTCGCGGCGGCGCGCGCGTGCATCGCGTCGAGCGCGCCGAGCATCTGGCGGTACACCGGCACCGCGGCGTCGTACAGGGAGATGGCCATGATCGATGTCCTCCGGGTGTCTTCGCGACGGCGCGCCCTACTCGCGCTCGATGTTGGCCTCGCGCACGACACGCCCCCACATGTCGAAGTCCTTGCGGATCACGGCCTGGAACTCCTCGGGGGTCGACGGGTGCGGCTCCAGTCCGAGCGCGTGCAGCCGCTCGGCGAACGTGGGGTCCGCGAGCGATTGCACGATGGCCTGGTTCAGCCTGTCGACGATCGGGCGCGGCAGCCCCGCCGGCCCCATCACGCCGAACCAGCCGACGACGTCGTAGCCGGGCAGTCCGGACTCGATCATCGTCGGCACGTCGGGCAGCGAACGGTTGCGCTTCGCCGACGTGACCGCGATCGCGCGGACCTTGCCGGCCTTGGCCAGGTTGGCGGCGGTGTTCGTGATGTCGAACATCATCGTGATCTTGCCGCTCATCACGTCGGTCATCGCCGGGCTGTTGCCCTTGTACGGGACGTGGATCATCTTCGTGCCCGTCATGCGCGCGAGCAGCTCGCCCGACAGGTGGTTCGAGCCGCCGACGCCGGCCGAGCCGTAGGTCACCTTCTCGGGATTCGCCTTCGCGTAGGCGATCAGGTCCTTGAGGTTGCGGATCGGCACGTCGTTGTTCACGCACAGCACGTTCGCGTAGTCGACCACCATCGAGATCGGCTGGTGGTCGCGCAGCGGGTCGAAGGGGATCTTGCGCTGGATGTGCGGAGAGATCGTCTGCGGCGGGCTGGCGCCGAAGAGCAGGAAGTAGCCGTCGGGCGGCGCCTTGGCGACCGCGTCGTGGCCGATGATGCCGCCGGCACCGGCCCGGTTCTCGACGACGACCTGCTGGCCGAGTCGCTGCGTGAGCATCGGCGCGAGCAGGCGCGCCGCCGAATCGACCGGCCCGCCGGGCGCGTAAGCGACGACGAGGCGGATCGGGCGCGACGGATAGGCGTCGCCTTGCGCGAACGCCGGCAGCGCGGCGCCCGCGAGTGCCAGCGCCATCAGCGACCGGCGAGTGCGAATCGAAGGGGTGGTTGACATCGTGACTCCGGAAACGTCCGAGCGACGGCACGCCGCGACCCCCGCCGCGTGCCAGGTCCGCTAGGATAAACGCTCGACGCTCGACCACCGCCCGGCCCCATGCACGATTCGAATCCCGGCCGCCCGCGCCGGATCGCGAAGTCCGATTCGATCCGGCGTCGTGCCGCGCGCCCGAGCCGGGCCGGCGTCGCGTGCGCGCTCGCGCTCCTGTCCGCGGCACCCGGCGGGCCGGCACGCGCCACCGGCGAGGCGCGCCTGCCGGACGACGCGGGCGCCGCGCGCGCCGATCCGATCGAGCGCCCCTTCAAGTTCACCGCCGCACGCTACGGCTACGGTGGCGTCGGCCCCGGCACCGACCTGAACCTGCGCTACCGCGGCGACACCGCGACCGCCTGGATCGGCGCGTACCGCGACCGCGCCTTCGGCGAGCAGTGGCGCGCCGGCCTGGAGTCGGCGTTCGAGCCCTTCCCCGGTCTTGGCCTGTCGATCCAGCCGTCGCTGCAGGTCGCCTCGCGCGGGTTCGTCGGCGGCAGCGTCACCGCCGAACTCGGCGCACCGTGGTTCGTGCTCGCCGGCCTCGGGCGCACGAACCTGAGGCCGTACTTCAACCTGAACTTCGACCCGAACGACGCCTGGACGCTGGCACTCGGGCACCGCGAGGAGAACGGCCGCACGCTCTACGCGATGATCGTCGCGGACAATCGGCTCGGCTCGCATCAGCGTCACCTGCACCTGGTCGCACGATTGCCGGCCGTCGAGGGCCGGCGCCTGACCGTGGACCTCCTGCGCAAGACCGGCGACGGCGACGACGGACCGGTGCGCGCGTGGGGATGGTCGGCCACCTGGGACGGCGCCCGGTGGTTCGTGCGCATCGCCCGCGACCCCAGGCAGAACTTCGGCGTGCCGGACGCGACGCGCGTGAGCGTCGGCACGCGCTTCTGACGGCGCGCGGGCGGGCCCCCGCGCCCGGCGCGCTCTTCAGTGCCCGGCGATCGCCGCCCACGCCTTCTGCAGGCGCTTGACCGACACCGGCATCGGCGTGCGCAGCTCCTGCGCGAACATCGAGACGCGCAGTTCCTCGAGCAGCCAGCGGAACTCCTCCAGGCGCGGATCGGGCTGGCCGCGGCGCTGCGCGAGCCGGCGGCGGAACTGCGCGACCAGCGGCGCGAGCTCCGCGCTGCGCGCGGCGTCCCGGTCGGGATCGGAGCGCAGCTTGTCCAGCCGCTGCGCGATCGCCTTCAGGTAGCGCGGCAGGTGCGCGAGCTGCGCGGCGGGCGTGCTCGTGACGAAGCGCCGCGGCATCAATGCCGCCAGCTGCTCGCGCACGTCGGCGTGCGCCGCGTCGCCGGCGCGCGCGGCCGGCAGCTTGCGCTGGACCGCCTGGTACTCGAGCAGCACCGCCATCACGGCGCGCGCCAGCTCCTGGCCGATCAGGTTCAGCCGCGGCCGCGCGTCGGCGACGCGCGCACGGAATGCATCGGCGTCGTTCGGCAGCGGATCGGCAAGGCAGGCGCGCTCGATCAGCGCGACTTCGAGTTCGGACTTCAGTGCGTCGGCGCCGCCGAACGGCGCGAACAGCACCGCGAGCTTCAGCCCTTCGGGCACGTTCTTCGCGAAGAATCGCAGCGGCTCCTTCAGTGCGATCGCGAACAGGCGCCCGAGCCCGCGCCGATGCTCGGCGGCGGCGGTTTCCGGGAGGTCGACCACGCGCAGCTCGACGGCGTCGCCGACGTCGACGAGCGCGGGGTATCCGATCAGCGTCTCCCGGCCGCGCCTCAATTCCATGAGTTCCGGCAGCGGCCCGAAGCTCCAGTCGGTGAAGCGCGGCGCAGCCTCGTCGCCGGCATCGGCCGTCGGCGCCGTGCTCCCGGATCCCAGGGGCTGGCGGGTGCCGGATCGCACGGGCGCGCCGGATTGAATCGTGCCCGGCGGGAAGGCGCCCTGCGGGGCCGCCCCCGATCGAGTCGACATCGGCGAGTGGGCACCGGGCGGCGTCGCGCCGGTCACGCCCGCTGCGAGTTCGCCCGCGGCCGCACTCGCCTGCATCCGGCTCGCGAGCCCCTGCAGCGCCTGCTGGAAGCTCGACTGCGCGCGCGCACCGAACTCGGCGCGCAGCTCGGCCAGGCTGCGCGAGCGCGCGAGAACGCCGCCGTGCTCGTCGGTGAGCCGGAAGTTCATGAACAGGTGCGCCGGCACCGTCTCGAGCTTGAAGTCGGACGCCGCTGCGCGCACGCCCGCGGCCTCCCGCAGGTCGTCGATCAGCACCGGGATCAGCGCGCGCGACGCGACGTCGGCACGTGCGGCCCTCTCCCCGTGCCGCGCGACGAAGCCCTCGACGTACTCGGGAACCGGCACGACGTGACGACGAAGCTTCTGGGGCAGCGACTTGATCAGCGCCGCGACCTTGTCCTTGAGCATGCCCGGCACCAGCCACTCGCAACGCTCGGCGTCGACCTGGTTCAGTGCGTGAAGGGGCACGGACAGCGTCACGCCGTCGTCGGCGGTGCCGGGATCGAAGCGGTAGTCGAGCGTGAACTGCACGCTGCGCATCGCGACGCGGCGCGGGAACGCGTCGCTGCCCGCGCCCGACGCGTCCTTGCGCATCAGCTCGTCGCGCGAGAGCTGCAGCAGCGACGGATCCGAAGCGGCCGCCTTGCGATACCACGCCTCGAGCGCTGCCCCGGAGTTCACGTTCGCGGGCACGCGGGCGTCGAACCAGTAGAACAGCTCGTCCTCGTCGACGAGCAGGTCGGGTCGGCGGATCTTGTGCTCGAGCTTGCGGATCTCGGCGATCAGCCGCCGGTTGTGCTGAACGAACGGCAGCGTCGAGTCCCAGTCGCCGGCAACCAGCGCCTCGCGAATCAGGAGCTTGCGGGCCAGCGCCGGCTCGCGGTACGCATAGTGCACGCGGCGCTGCGCCCAGATCGTCAGCCCGTAGAGCACGCCGCGCTCGAACGCGACCACCTGCGCCGCCTTCTTCTCCCAGTGCGGCTCGCTGTACGAGGTGCGGATCAGGTGCTGCGCCGCGCGCTCGATCCACGCCGGCTCGATGCGCGCGACGGTGCGAGCGTAAAGCCGCCCGGTGTCGACCAGCTCGGCCGCCATCAGCCATCGCGGCGCCTTCTTCGCGAGCGCCGAGCCGGGGTGGATGAAGAACTTCGTCTGGTGCGTGCCCTGGTAGTGCGGCTCGTCGACCGCGTTGAAACCGAGGTTGCCGAGCATGCCGGTGAGCAGTGCCTGGTGCAGCGCCTCGTACGACGCGGGTTCCGCATTGGCTTTCCAGTGCAGCTCGGCGACCGCGTCGGCGAGCTGGCCGTGGACGTCGGCCCACTCGCGCAGCCGCCTCGGCGACAGGAACTCGCGCTCGAGGCGCGCCTGCAGGCGCCGGTTCGACTCCTTGTCGGCCTGCGCCCGCTGCCAGTAGTCCCACAGCTTCACGAACGCGACGAAGTCGGACTTCTCGTCGGCGAAGCGCCGATGCTGCTGGTCGGCGGCCTGCTGGGCGTCGAGCGGCCGCTCGCGCGGGTCCTGGGCCGAGAGCGCCGCGGCGATCACGAGCATCTCGCGCAGGCACCCGCCGTCGCGCGCCGCGAGCAGCATGCGCCCGACGTGCGGATCGACGGGCAGCCGCGCGAGCTGGCGGCCGACGTCGGTGAGCGCGTTCGTCTCGTCGGCCGCGCCGAGCTCGTGCAGCAGCGCGTAGCCGTCGGCGATCGCCTTGCGCGGCGGCGGGTCGAGGAACGGAAAGTCCTCGATGTCCGGCAGTCTCAGCGCCTTCATCTGCAGGATCACGCCGGCGAGCGACGAGCGCAGCACCTCGGGATCGGTGAAGCGCGCGCGCCCGGCGAAGTCTTCCTCCGAGTACAGCCGGATGCACACGCCGTCGGACACCCGCCCGCAGCGGCCCGCGCGCTGGTTCGCCGCCGCCTGCGACACCGGCTCGATCTGGAGCTGCTCGACTTTGGTCCGGTAGCGGTAGCGCTTGACGCGCGCGGTGCCGGCATCGACGACGTAGCGGATCCCCGGCACGGTCAGCGAGGTCTCGGCGACGTTGGTCGCGAGCACGATGCGCCGGCCGCTCGAGGCTCCGAACACGCGCTGCTGGTCGGCGGCCGACAGCCGCGAGTACAGCGGCAGCACTTCGAGGGGCCCGCGAGCGAGCGACGCGGGACCGCGTGCGGACACGGCGCGCGCGTGCGCGCGGCGCAGGTGCTCGGCGACGTCGCGAATCTCGCGCTCCCCGGCGAGGAACACCAGCACGTCGCCCGTGCGCTCGCGCCAGAGCTCGTCGATCGCCTCCTCGACGCGCGACGGCAGGTCGGACTCGTCGTCGTCGTCGCGCGCCTGCTCGTCGAAGCTGCGGTAGCGGATCTCGACCGGATACAGGCGCCCCGACACCTCGACCACCGGCGCCGGGCGGCCGTCGATCGCGAAGTGCTCCGAGAAGCGCTGCGCGTCGATCGTCGCGGACGTGATCACGACGCGCAGGTCCCCGCGACGCGGCCCCTGGAGCAGCCGCAGCAGGTAGCCGAGCAGGAAGTCGATGTTCAGGCTGCGCTCGTGCGCTTCGTCGACGACGATCGTGTCGTAGCGGCGCAGCTCGGGGTCGTGCAGCGTCTCGGCGAGCAGGATGCCGTCGGTCATCAGCTTGATCGACGCGCCGGCGACGAACTTCTCGTTGAAACGGATCTTGTAGCCGACGTGCGTGCCCAGCGGAGTCCCGATCTCCTCGGCGATGCGCCGAGCCACCGACGTGGCCGCGAGGCGCCGCGGCTGGGTGTGGCCGATCAGCCCGCGCGTTCCGCGCCCGGCGAGCGACGCGAGGATCTTGGGCAGCTGGGTGGTCTTGCCCGAGCCGGTCTCGCCGCAGACGATGACGACCGGGTTCTCGCGCACGGCGCGGGCGATCTCGTCGCGCTTGCCGCTGACCGGCAGCGACTCGGGAAACGACAACGGCGGGAGCGGTCGCAGGACGGGCGGCACGCCGAAATTATAATGACGCGATGAGCTCGAACCACGCGCAGGAAGAACCCCCGTCCGCGGAGCCTCCCGCCGCGCCCGCCGCCGCACCGCCGCCGCCCCAGTTCGTCGCGTGGCTGCGGGCGGTCGCGCCCTACATCCACGGCTTTCGCGGCAAGACCTTCGTCGTCGCCTTCCCGGGCGAGCTCGTGATGGCGGGCCGGCTGAACACGCTGATCCAGGACATCGGCCTGCTGCACGCGATGGGCATGCGCATCGTCGTCGTCCACGGCTCGCGTCCGCAGATCAACGAGCAGCTGCGCCTGCGCGGGCACGACGAGCGCTACGCGAACGGGCTGCGCATCACCGACGCGGTCGCGCTCGAGTGCGCGAAGGAGGCGTCCGGCGAGATGCGCCTCGACATCGAGGCCGCGTTCTCGCAGGGGCTGCCGAACACGCCGATGGCGCACTCGGCGATCCGCGTCGTCTCGGGCAACCTCGTGAGCGCACGCCCGGTGGGCATCGTCGACGGCATCGACTACCAGCACACCGGCGTCGTGCGCAAGGTCGACGCCGCGACGATCAAGTTCGCGCTCGACAGCGGCGCGATCGCGCTGATCTCGAACCTCGGCTTCTCGGCCACCGGCGAGGCGTTCAACCTCGGCATGGAGGACGTCGCCGCGAACGCCGCGGTCGCGCTCGACGCCGACAAGCTCGTCTTCGTCACCGAGACGCCCGGCATCCTCGGCGCGGGCGGCGACGTGATCGGCGAGATCTCCGAGGCCGACGCCGAGGGCCTGCTCGCCGGCGGGGCGCTGCCGGCCGACAGCGCGCTGTACCTCACGTACGCGCTGCGCGCCTGCCAGGGCGGCGTCGCGCGCGCGCACATCATTCCCTTCGACCTCGACGGCAGCATCCTGCTCGAGCTCTTCCAGCACGACGGCGTGGGCACGATGCTGGTCGAGGAGACGCTGGAGGAGTTGCGCGAGGCCAATGCCGACGACGTCGGCGGCATCCTCGCGCTGATCCGCCCGCTCGAGGACGACGGCACGCTCGTCAAGCGCGACCGGGCGCTGATCGAGCGCGAGGTCGAGAACTTCACGGTGATCGAGCACGACGGCGTGATCTTCGGCTGCGCGGCGCTGTACGCGTACCCGGCCGAGCGGATCGGCGAGATGGCGTGCCTGGCCGTGAACCCGCAGACGCAGAACAAGGGCGACGGCGAGCGGCTGCTCACGCGCATCGAGCAGCGCGCGCGCGCGGCGGGCCTCGCGCGCCTGTTCGTGCTCACGACGCGCACGATGCACTGGTTCCTCAAGCGCGGCTTCGTGCAGGCGGGGATCGAGGCGCTGCCGCAGGAGCGGCGCCACCTCTACAACTGGCAGCGCAAGTCGCAGGTGCTGATCAAGGAACTCGGCAGCGGCCCGGCGTCCGTCAAGCCGGCGGCCTGAAGCGCAAGCCCCCCGGGGCGGAGCGCCGTCCGGGTCAGGGCGCGCGGCGGGCGCGCTCGAGCATCGCGCGGAACGCGTCGAAGACCCTGCGCATCGCCGGCCGCTTGTACGGGAACATCGCGTCGGAATCCATCGCGTGCACGACCGCACCCGGGTCCACCTCGAACACGAGCAGGCGGCCGTCGGGCATCTGCGCGCAATCGATCACGAGATAGTCCAGGGCGAAGCGGCGCGCGATCTCGCGCAGCGCGTCGCCGTGACGCCGGCCGAAGTCGAAATCGAAGTCGCGCATGAAGCGCTCCTCCTCGGCGCGCTTGGCGGCGCTCTCCGTCATCCCGGCGTTCAGGTAGTGGATCATCCAGTGCGACGACACGCCGAGGTGGACCGCGAACGGCTCGCCGTCGATGGTCGCGACGCGGTACTTGCGGTACAGCCCGTCGGCGTCGCGATAGTCGACGAACGAGGACACGAAGAAGCCGTCGCCGGCGGTCGCCTCGAGGTAGGCGCGCAGGTCGCGCGCGTGCTCGAGGCGCGCCAGATCGTGGCCGGCGTGCGAGTCGACCGGCCGCACGATCACCGGGAATTCGCAGTCGGGGACTCGCGCCCCGATCGCGACCTCGCCCGCGGCCACGCGCGCGAGGTCCGCGCGGCCGACTTGCGCCGAGGCCGGGATTCGGACCGCATCCAGGCCGGCCAGGCGCCGGAACGCCTCGTCACGCGCCGTAGCGGCGATCAGCGACGGCCGGTTCAGCACCGGGACACCGCGCTCCGCGAGCGCCGCGTCGAGCGCGCGCAGCAGCGGGCGCGTCGCGCTGGACTCGGAGATCGCGACGTAGGCGACGTCGTGCGCCGGGAACTCCGGGATCGGCTCGCCGGGCACCAGGTAGAGCATTTCGAGCGCGACGTCCGAGCCGTCGAGCAGGAAGGGCAGCGGAGCGTTCGTCATCAGGCCGCCCGGCGCCATGAACGCGAGCAGCCGCAGCGACGGCAGCTTCGCGGCCGGCAGCCGGTAGCGGCGCGAGACCTGCAGCGCGTGCGCCTGCGTCGCGAGCCCGACGTCGTCGATGCCCTGCAGGAGCAGCACGGTCGACAGGTCCATCAGCGCGTTCGCGTCCGAGGGATCCGCGCTGGCACGCGCGATCAGCCGCATCGCGAGCGGCGTCAGGTCCGTTCCCTGGAAGGCCGACGCGGTGAGCCGCGCGAGCCCCGAGAGCGCGGTGGACTCGCCCTCGGCGAGCGCGTCCGGGGCGGAGCCGTTCGATGTCATGGTGTTCTCGATCCTTCGCGGGCACTGCGTGCACGTCCGAGGCCAATGTAGCGCCTGCGCCGGGGCGCCGGTCGAAGGGAATCGCGGCGCGCGGCCCGGCTTTTCGCGGGATCGGCCCGACGACCGCACCGCGCGCAGGGCGATGCGCCCGCCCTGATAAACTGCGCGGCTTGCGCGAACCCCCGAATCTCAGGAGCTGACATGGCTCGCACCGTTTTCTGCGTGAAGCTGCAGCGCGAAGCCGAGGGCCTCGACTTCCCCCCCTACCCCGGTGAACTCGGCAAGCGGCTGTACGAGCACGCTTCGAAGGACGCCTGGCAGGCGTGGCTGAAGCACCAGACGATGCTGGTCAACGAGAACCGCCTCAACCTGGCCGACGTGCGTGCGCGCAAGTATCTCGCCACGCAGATGGAGAAGTTCTTCTTCGGCGAAGGGGCCGACAAGCCGGCCGGCTACGTTCCCCCGCCGGCCTGAAACGGCGGCGCGCCGCTCGCGCGGCCCGGGCGCTCAGGCCGGGAGCATCGTCCGGATGCCCTGCGGCGACGCGACCAGCGCCAGGTCCGCGCCGCGCCAAGCGAACAGGCCCACGGTGACCACGCCCGGCCAGCGGTCGATTTCGGCCTCGAGCGCGCGCGGGTCGGCGATCGAGAGCCCCGCGACGTCCAGGATCACGTTGCCGTTGTCGGTGACGAAGCCCGCGCGCTGGCGGGGCTGCCCGCCGATCGCCCGCAGCCGCGCGGCGACGAGCTCCCGAGCCAGCGGAATCACCTCGACCGGCAGCGGATACGCGCCGAGCGTCTCGACGACCTTCGAGCGGTCGACGATGCACACGAAGCGCTCGCACGCGGCGGCGACTATCTTCTCTCGGGTGAGCGCCCCGCCGCCGCCCTTGATCATCTGGAGCGCCGCGTTGACCTCGTCGGCGCCGTCCACGTAGACCGGCACCCGACGCCCCGACGCGACCACCTCGTTCAGGTCGAGCACCTCGATGCCGCGGCCGCGCAGCAGCTCGCTGCTCTTCTCCGAGCTCGACACCGCGCCGGGGAAGCGGTCGCGGACCGCGCCCAGCGCTTCGATGAAGTGATTGACCGTGGAGCCGCTGCCGACCCCGACGATCGCGCCCGGCACCAGGTGGTCGAGCGCGGCACGTGCGACCGCGCGCTTGAGTTCGTCGGCATCCATGCGCGCGATTCTAGCGCGCCACGCGCCTCGCGCCGCGCGCCGCGCGCCCGCCAGCGGGCCGCCCTCAGGCGGCGGCGAGTTCCCTGACCGTGACCGCCTTGACGAGCGCGCGGTTGCACGACTCGATGGTGACGAAGGCGTTGTCGAGCTGGTCGGCGAGCTTGTCGTCGGGCTTGCGCTCGACCGCCTCGGCCACCCCCAGGTACGGCGCGTACGGCCCGGTGCGCCCGATCAGCGCCTCGCGGATGCTGTCGGGGACGAACAGCTTCTCGAGCAGCACCGGCAGCGGCTCGCGGAACAGCTTGTCGAGCAGCGAGAGCACCCCGAGGATGAAGACCTCGTCGCGCATCGGCTCCTCGTTGTCCTGGCCCACCAGGTACTCGAGGAAGAGCCCGCGCCTGAACGACGCGAACATCACCGGCTGCATGTTCGCGTCCTTGCTCGCGGTCGTGAGCATCAGCAGCAGCCAGCGCTTCAGGCGCTCGTAGCCGAGCATCATCACCGCGTGGCGGAACGACTGGATCTCCACCGGCAGGCCGAAGGCCGCGGAGTTGATGTAGCGCAGCAGCCGGTACGCGAGCGCGGCGTCGCGGCGGATCGTGTGCTCGAGATCGGAGGCGTCCGCGTCGTGGTCGATCATCGACAGCAGCTTCGTGATCGTCGCGAAGTCGGGGTTCGAGCTCGTCGGCACCGCGTGGTTCAGCGCGTCGTCGAACGGCCAGCCGATGCACGCAACCGCGCCGGTCTCGAAGCTGCGCTTGAGCGCCGAGATGCTCTTCACGCCCGACTGCGCGTAGGGGATCGTGCGGCTGAACGCGCGCGAGCCGTCGGTCGCGACGTCGCGCAGCCGGCGGTCCTCGCTCACGCTGATGATCGCCATCTTGAACGCCGGCACCATCGTCACCGGCAGCGTCGTCACCGGGCGCCCGCCGAGCACCAGGATGAAGCCGCGTTTGTGCAGGTGCGTGATCAGCTCCAGGCCGGCCGGGGTCCCGGTCATCGCGCCGGGCACCTCGAGCCAGATCTCGCGCGAGCTCGCCAGCTCGAGCAGGCGCGCCGGCAGCGTGTCGCCGTCGGCACGGATCAGCACCGGGATCGAGCTCGCGGGCCACAGCTTGCTCAGGTCGTCGTAGAGGCTCGCGACGTCGACCGCGTCGCCGCCGCGCGCGCGCGCGGTGATCCGCATCGCGATCGCCTTGCGGGAGCGGTCGACGATGGGTTCGTATCCGAGGAGGGTCGAGGAGATGCCTTGCGCGATTGCCATGACGACGGACTTGCCTGCGGTTCAGATGTAACTGAAGAGCGACATCTTCGCGATCTCGGTGTAGCTCTTCATCGCCGCCTGCAAGGCGGTCTGGTTGGTCGAGAAGTCGGACATCGCCTTCGCGAAGTCGAGGTCCACGAGCTGGGAGAGCCGGGACTTCATCTCGATGCTGCTGTCCTCGGCGAGCTGGCCGCGGCTCTCGATCGACTTGAGGTTCTCGCCGACCTCGGTGCGCGTCATCTGCACCTTGTCGAGCATCTCGTCGACGCCCTGCAGCGCGGTGGTCGCGGCGGTCTGCTGCGCCGGACTGGTCGCGGACACGTTCGACAGGACCGAGATCGCGGAGTCGAGCACCGCGAAGATGCTCTGAGGGCCGCTCGCGGTCGGGACGTTCATGAAGTTCTCGCGCCCGTCGAGCATCGTCGGCGAGTTCGTGTCCAGCCCGACCTGCTGCTCGCCCGCGGTCGCGTTGTACTGGATCGTGCCGCTGGTCGTGAACGGCGCGCTCGTCGAGCCCTGGCCGCCGAAGACGAAGCCGCCGGCGCCGTCGGCGCGGTTCGCGAGCACCAGCAGTTCGTCGCGGTAGCCCTGGAACTGCCTGGCGAGCAGCGCGCGGTCCGAGGTCGACAGCGAGCCGTTGGCCGCCTGGACGAAGCCCTCGCGCAGCGACTGCAGCACCTCGTTGACCTGCGCGAGCGTGGCGTCGGCCTGGCCGAGCATGTTCTTGGCGAAGTCGTTCATCCGCTGCTGGATCTCGACGCGGCGGATCTGCGAGCGCGTGCGCTCGGCCTCGGCCGCGCCCATCGGGTCGTCGCCGGCCTGCAGCAGCTTCTTGCCGGTCGACAGCTCCTGCTGCGTGCGCACGAGCGCCGACTGGCGGTCGTTCATGCCCTCGATCGCGCGTTCGAAGGCCAGAGGGGTGGAGATTCTCATCGGTCGCCTCCTCGTTCGCCGGATCAGAGCGACGACGCGTCGAGCAGCGTCTGGAAGACCGTCTGCGCGGTCGCCAGCAGCTTCGCCGCCGCCTGATAGGCCTGCTGGTACTGCAGCAGGCGCGCCGCCTCCTCGTCCAGGTTCACGCCCGACACCGAGGAGCGGGCGGCCTTCGCGTCGGAGAGCACCTGCGCGGACATCGTGTTCGCGGCCTGCGCGCTCTGGGTGCGCACGCCGATGTCGGAGAGCATCTGCGCGAACGCGTCGCTGAAGCGGTCGCCGGCCACGGTGCGCTGGTCCGCGAGCTCGACCAGCGCGCGCGCGTTGCGGTTGTCGTTGGCCGGGTTCGCGGTCGGCACGAGGGCCAGCGTGTCGTTGGCCCCGGGCGAGCCGTCGAGCCGGACCGACCAGCCGTTGTACGAGATCGTCATGCCCGGCGTGTACGCCAGGCCGCTCGGGTTGCCGGTGCCGGTGCCCGAAACCGAGTAGTGCCCCGCGCCGTCGAACGTGATCGTGACCGGCTGGGACAGGTTCGCGTCGTTGGACGTGACCGAGAACGCGTCGACCTGGATGTCGCCGGTGTTGGCCTGGCCGAGCTGCGTGCTCACGGCGAGCCCGGACGCGATGCGCGCGCCCGACGAGATCACCGCGCGGAAGTCGCTCGCGAACGCGCTGCCGGACTTCACCAGGAAGCGGTCGCCGTTCTGCGCGGTGCCGCCGGACAGGTTCAGCGTCAGGCCGTCGATCGTCGCCGGCCAGCTCGAGATCGAGGTCGTCGTGCCGTCCGACATCCGGGTGATCGAGTACGCGCCGCCGTTGTAGTCGATCTCGTAGTCGCTCGCCTGCAGCTGCGAGCCCGACGAGACCGCGACCGAGAACGCGGCGCTCCCGGTGTTCGTCGACGCCGGCCCGACGCTCGCCGTCCCGTACCCGAACAGCGGCGCGCCGGCCGCGCCGCTCGGGTCGCGCCCGAGCGACTGCTGGGTGTTGTAGGCCTCGGCGAGCGCGCCGGCGAGCTGGCCGAGCCGCGCCTGCGCGGCCGCCAGGTCGTCGTCGCGGAAGCGGATCAGGCCCTCGATCTCGCCGCCGCCCAGCATCCCGCGCGGCAGCGCGATCGAGTTGCCGCTCGTGGTCATCGCCAGCTGCAGCCGGGAGGGATCGAGCTCGTCGTTGCGCAACTCGAACGTCGCGACCGTGTTGCCGACGACCATCGCCTGGCCGGACGCCGAGAACAGGCTCACGGTGCCGTCCGCGTTCACGTACTGCGTCGTCTTCAGCGTCTGGTTGATCTTCTCGACGAGCGCGTCGCGCTGGTCCAGGAGGTCGTTGGGCGGCTGACCGGTGCCCGCGGTCTTGGCGATGCGATCGTTGATCGCGCCCAGCTGGGCGAGCGACGCGTTCAGCGAGTGCACGTCCTGCATGAGCCGCTGGTTGACGTTCTCGCGCAGCTGGTCGAGGTTGTCGAAGCTGTTCGAGATCCGCTCGGCGAGCGTGCGCGCGCGGTTCACGACGACCGAGCGCGCGGTGCTGTCGAAGGGCCGGTTCACCAGATCGGCGAAGCCCGACGTCAGGTCGTCGATCGCGGCGCCGATGCCGTTCTCCGTGCTCGCGAACATGCGGTCCAGCGTGCCGAGCTGCTCGTAGCGGACCTTGTCGGACGCCGACGCCGCCGTGCCGCCGATCACCTCGGCCTGCAGGAACCGGTCGTAGCGGCGCGAGACCGTCACCGCGTCGACGCCGCGCCCGATCCATCCGCCGCCCGAGATGTTCCCGCCGGCCGTCGCCAGCTCCACTTCCTGGCGGCTGTAGCCGGGGGTGTTGACGTTGGCGATGTTGTGGCCGGTGGTCTGCAGCTGCGCGTACGCCGCCCGCAGCGCGCTGGTGCCCGTGTTGAAGAGTCCGCCGACCGACATGGCGCTGTCTCCGATGCTCTGGCTAGGTCACCAGGCGCTTGAGCAGCAGCGTCTGGTTGATCGTGCGTTCCAGCTTCGCGCCGTACGCGGGATCGGTCGCGTAGCCGGCCTTCTGCAGCCCGCTCGCGAAGCCCTGCACGCTCGTGCCCGACTGCAGCACCTTCGCGTAGCGCGGGTTCTTCGCCATCAGCGAGGCCCAGTCGCCGAACGCCTCGGCGTAAGAACCGTAGGCGCGAAAGCGCTCGACGCGCCGGCTCGCCGCGCCGTCGACGTACTCGGTGGTCGCCGCCGCGGCGACGTCGCCGCGCCAGCCGCCGCTCGCCTTGATCCCGAACAAGTTGAAGCTGCCCGTACCGTCCGCCTTCCTGATCTCGTGCCGGCCCCAGCCCGACTCGAGGGCGGCCTGCCCGACGATGAACGACGCCGGAACCCCGGTCGAACGCTCCGCGAGCAGCGCGTGCGGCCAGACCCGACGAACGAAGTCTGCCTGAGCGGCGCTCAGGTTCTTCAGGTCGGGCATCGCGGACTTCGCGACCGGCGCCGACGAGGCGACCGCCGGTTCCGCCTTCGCGCCCGCCGCCACGGTGCCGCCCGCGCTCGCGAACGTCGTCGTGGTCGTGACCGAGGTGGTCGTCGTGGTGGTCGTGGTCGTGACGTCGGCCGCCTTCACGCCGCCCTTCACGTTGCGCGAGAGCTGGCGCGCGATCACGTCGGCGAGCCCGCCCGGGCGTCCCGACATCGACTGCGCCATCTGCTGGTCGAACATGTCCTGGTACATCGCCTGCCCGGCACCGTCCCACATGCCGCTCTTGGGAATCGCGTCGCGCATGCTCTTGAGCAGCTGGCGCATGAACAGCGCCTCGAACTGGCCGGCCGCCGAGCGCACCGCCGCCTGCGGGTCGCGCGACGCCTGATTGCGCAGCGCATCCAGCGAGCGGGAGTCCGCGGCCAGCGGGACGAGCGGATTGATGTCGGCCATCGCGTCAGATGATCTCGAGTTCGGCTTTCAGACTCCCGGCCGCCTTCAGGGCCTGGAGGATCGCGATGAGGTCCTGGGCGGAGGCGCCCAGCGCGTTCAGCGCCTTCACGACGTCGGCCAGCTTCGCGGACCCCTGGATCTGCATCAGGGCACCGCTCTCCTGCTTGATTTGTATATCGGATTTTTCGGCGACGACGGTCGAACCTTGAGACATCGGACCGGGCTGCGAGATCACGGGAGTCGTGGAAATTGTCACGGAAAGGTTGCCGTGGGCGACCGCCGAGGGCATCAGCGACACGACGTGGTTCATCACGACGGAGCCGGTGCGGGCGTTGACGACGACGCGCGGGATCGGTTGCGCGAGCGCCACCTCCAGGCCCTCGAGCTCGGCGAGGAAGGCCACGCGCGCCGTCGGGTCCGGCGGCAGCGCGACGCGGATCACCCGCGCGTCCAGCGCGACCGCGGTCGGCTTGCCGTCCTTGCCGGGCAGCTGCTGGTTGATCACTTCGGCGACCTGCCGGACCAGGCCGAAGTCGGTCTGCGTGAGCTCGAGGCGGATCGTGTCGGCGTTCAGCGCGGGGTTCGGGACCGCGCGCTCGACGGTGGCGCCGCCGGGAATCCGGCCGGCGCTCAGGTGATTGATCTGCACCTTGCTGCCGCCGGCCGACGCGCCCGCGCCGCCGACGACGAGGTTGCCCTGCGCCATCGCGTAGATCTGGCCGTCGGCGCCACGCAGCGGTGTGAGCAGCAGCGTGCCCCCGCGCAGGCTGCGCGCGTTGCCGAGCGACGAGACGGTGACGTCGATCGGCTGGCCGGGCTGCGCGTACGCCGGCAGCTGCGTCGTGACCATCACCGCGGCCGCATTCTTCAGCTGCGGATTGACGCCCGGCGGCAGCTGGATCCCGAGCTGGCCGAGCATCGACTGAAGGCTCTGCACCGTGAACGGGGTCTGCGTCGTCTGGTCTCCGCTGCCGTCCAGGCCGACGACCAGCCCGTAGCCGAGCAGCTGGTTGGTGCGAACGCCCTGGATCGACGCGATCTCCTTGATGCGCTCGGCCGACGCCTGCCCGCACGCGGCGAGCAGGGACAGGGCCGCCGCGAAGACGGCCACGGCGCGCACGCGGGCGCGGGAGCTGAAATTGCACGCAGTGCTCATGGCTCAGATCGGCAGGAAGCTCAGGAAGAAGCGCTGCAGCCAGCCCATCGTCTGGGCGCGGTCGATGTCGCCCGACTGCTTGACCTCGATGCGCGCGTCGGCCACCTGCGTGGAGCTGATCGCGTTGCCCGGCAGCAGCAGCGCCGGGTTCACGACGCCGGAGAAGCGCAGACGCTCGACGTTGCCGTTGATGCCGACCTGCTTGTCGCCGGCGACCACCAGGTTGCCGTTGGCCAGCACCTCGACGACGGTGACCGTGATCGCGCCGGTGAAGGTGTTGTCGCTGCCGGTCTCGCCCTTGCCCTCGAAGCTGTTCGTCGTGCTGCCCTGGGCGGCGAGCCGCGCGGTGCTGCTCGAGGCCATGAACGGCAGCAGCCCGACCTTCGCGTCGACGCTGCCGGTGCGGTCCACGGAGTTGCTCGAGCTGCGCTTGGCCGACATGTTCTCCTGGATGTTGATCGTGATCACGTCGCCGACCAGGCGCGCGCGCCGGTCCTCGAACAGGCCGCGATAGGACGCCGCCTGGAAGATCGTGCCGTCCGACGGCGGGATCATCGCGGTGACCAGTACCGGGTTCGCGCCGAGCGGGCGTGCCGACTGCGGCTCGCGGAAATCGACGGTGGGCGTGGTCGCGAGGCAGCCGGCGAGCAGCGCGCTCGCCGCCGTCGCCAGCCATTTCAGGGTTCTCATGATGCTGATTCCGGTTGCCTTGGCTGCCCCGAGGGCGCGCGCTCAGAGCTGCGCGAGCTTCGCGAGCATCTGGTCCGTGGTCTGGATCGCCTTCGAGTTGATCTCGTAGGCGCGCTGCGCCTGGATCATCGACACCAGCTCCTCGACGACGTTCACGTTGGAGGTCTCGACGAAGCCCTGCTTGAGCTGTCCGGTGCCGTTGGTGCCGGCGGCCCCGACGGTCGCGGTGCCGGACGCCGCGGTCTCGAAGTACAGGTTCTGACCGCGCGGGTCCAGGCCGGCCGGGTTGACGAAGGTCGCGAGCTGGATCTGCCCGACCTGCGTTCCGGCGACCGCGTTGGGGGTCGTGATCGAGACGACGCCGTCGCCGCCGATGGTCACCGACGTGGCGTTGGCGGGGATCGTCACCGGCGGCGAAAGCGGCATCCCGTTGGAGGTGACGACCTGCCCGGTCGCGTCGACGCGGAACGACCCGTCGCGCGTGTAGCCGAGCGTGCCGTCGGGCATCGCGACCTGGAAGAAGCCGTTGCCGTTGATCGCGACGTCGAGCTTGTTGTCGGTCTGCTGCAGGTTGCCCTGCGTGAAGATGCGCGCCGTCGCCACCGGTCGAACGCCGACGCCGAGCTGCAAGCCGGTGGGCAACTGCGTCTGCTGCGTCGACTGCGCGCCGGCCTGGCGCATGTTCTGGTAGAGCAGGTCCTCGAACACCGCGTGCGAGCGCTTGTAGCCGTTCGTGCTCACGTTGGCGAGGTTGTGCGAGATCGTGTCCAGCTGGGTCTGCTGGGCGTCCAGACCGGTCTTGGCGGTCCACAGCGAGCGCATCATCTTGCGTTACTCCCGTCGCTCACGACTTGATCGAGAGCAGCTGCGCCGCGCGCTGCTCGTTGTTCTCGGCGTTCTGCAGCAGCCGCATCTGCATTTCGAACTGGCGCGCCAGCGCGATCATCCCGACCATCGACTCGACGACGTTGACGTTGCTGCCCTCGAGCGAGCCGGACGACAGGCGCACGGCGGGGTCGTCCGCGGCGGGCTCGCCCGTCGAGGTGCGCATCAGGCCGTCGGCGCCCTTGACGAGCTCGCCCGGCCCCGGATTGACCATCCGGATGCGGCCGAGCTGCACCGGCGGCTGGTTGCCGGTGCGCGCGTTGACGGTACCGTCCTCGCCGATCGTCACGTCGGCGTTCTGCGGGATCACCAGCGGGCCGCCGTCGCCGAGCACCTGCAGGCCGGCGGCGGTCTGAAGCGTGCCGTCCGGGCCCATCGTGAAGCCGCCGTTGCGCGTGTACGCTTCCGCGCCGTCCGGGGTCTGGACGACGAACCAGCCCGATCCCCGGATCGCGACGTCCAGCGGCCGGCCGGTCTGGCTGACCGGCCCGGACTGCGCGTCGAACCCGGCGCTCGCCTCGAGCGCGTAGACGCGCGTCGTCGCGGTGCCGTCCTCGCGCCCGGGCACGGCCCGGAACGCCATCAGGTCGGCCTTGAACCCGGTCGTGTTCGCGTTGGCCAGGTTGTTCGCGAGCGCGTCCTGGCGCTGCGTCAGCGCCTTCGCGCCGTTCATCGCCAGGTAGATCATCCGGTCCATGCTCGCGCGCTCCCTGGTTCAGTGCCCGCCCGCGCTCATCAGCGCAGGTTGACGATCGTCTGCATCAGCGTGTCCTGCGCCTTGATCGTCTGGGCATTCGCCTGGTAGACGCGCTGCGCGGTGATCATGTTGACGAGCTCGGCGGTCAGGTCGACGTTCGACTGCTCGAGCGCGCCCGCCTGCAGCGCCCCGAGGTTGCCGGTGCCGGGCGCCTGCGGCGTGAGCGGCGCGCCCGACGCCGCGGTCTCGGCCCAGCCGTTGCCGCCCAGCGGCGCCAGCCCCTGCGGGTTGCGGAAGTTCACCAGCGTGACCTGGCCCTGGGTCATCGTGCGCCCGTTCGAGTAGCGCGCGAGGATCGTGCCGTCGGCGCCGATCGAGAACCCGGCGAGGTCGCCCGCGCCGTAGCCGTCCTGGTCCTGCGCCAGCACCGCGAACTGCGACCCGAACTGCGTGAGCTTGGACACGTCGAGGCTGACCGTCAGCGGCCCGCCCTCGGTCGCGTCCACCGGCACCGACAGCGCGACCGGCGCGTTCGGCGTCGTCAGCTTGCCGGCGGTGTCGAAGACGAGCTGCGTGACCGGATTGGCCGCGAACGCGGTGCCGTCCAGCGTCGCGTTGACGTCCCACGCGTTGGCCGCCGTCTTGCGGAAGTACAGCGCCATCGTGTGCTCCTGGCCCTGCGGCGCGTACACCGTCATCGACGTGACGCCCGAGTAGGTGCTCGGGTCGGTCAGGCTGAACGCCGCCGCCGGCACCGTCGCGCGCGCGTCGAGGTTGAGCTGGATGTCGGCGTTCTCGGTCATCTTCGGCGCGATGCCGTCGACCTTCATCTGCAGGTCGGTCGCGACCTGCGTGATCGTGCCGACGTCGTCGGCCATGAAACCCTGCAGACGTGCGCCCTGCGAGTTGACGATGTAGCCGGTGTTGTCGAGCTTGAACTGGCCGTTGCGCGTGAACGTCGTCGTCCCGTTGGTCGACAGCTCGAAGAAGCCCGCGCCGTTGATCGCGAGGTCCAGCGGGTTGTTCGTGGTCGCGATGTCGCCCTGCGTGAACTGCTGCGCGATGGCCGCGACGGTCACGCCGATGCCGACCGCGTTGTTGCCGCCGCCCGTCAGCGAGTTCGCGTAGATGTCGGCGAATTCGGCGCGCGCGGACTTCGCGCCCACCGTGTTCGCGTTGGCGACGTTGTTGCCGATCACGTCGAGGTTGCGCGCCGCGGCGTTCAGACCGCTCAAGCCCTGCTGGAATGCCATCTCATCGTCTCCTGCGTGAAGCGTGTATTCAGAGAATTGCCTTGACGTCCCTGGCGGGCACCGGCGCGCGGCCGGAGACCTGCAGCTGGACGCCGTCGGAGTCCTGGGTGATCCCGATGACCGGTGCGGTCGTGAGCGGGGTCGCGGATACGGCCTTGCCGTTGGCGGTCGCGGTCACGCGCAGCTGGTACGACCCCGCGGGCGCCGACCCGGCGTCCCACTGGAAGACCTGCAGGCCGGCCGCGGCCTTGCCGAAGTTCTTCGTCCACACCGGCTGACCGGTCGCGTCGACGATCTCGACCTTCACCGAGTCGGCAGGCGCGGCGAGCTCGAACCCGGCCTGGACCGGGCCGTCGGTCGCGGCGACGCGCTGGAAGGTGCTGCCCTCGGAAAGCACCTTGTGGCCGATCGCGCCGACCGCGTCCAGCGGCGAGCTCATCGGCGCCGACGCGCTCGCGAGCTTCGTCATCGCCTGGTTCAGCTTCTCGATGCCGGTCACGGTGCTGATCTGCGCCATCTGCGACGTGACCTGCGCGTTGTCCAGCGGATTGAGCGGGTCCTGGTTGCGCATCTGCGCGACGAGCAGCTTCAGGAAGCGGTCCTCCTGCGAGCTCGACGAGCCGATCGCGCTCGCGCCCGAGGCGCTGTCGCCGCCCGTGGACGCCGGCGTCGGAACCTGGCTCGCGGCGACCGCGTCCTTGAGCTTCTGCGCGACGATGTCCGCGGTCGTCGAGGTCGTGGCCTGCACGGTGCTCATCTCGGGGTCCTCTTCGTCACTGGCCGAGCTGCAGCGTCTTGGCGAGCAGCTGCTGCGTGGTGTTCATCACTTCGATGTTGTTCTGGTAGGAACGCGACGCGGAGATCATGTTCACCATCTCCTCGACGACGTTCACGTTGCTCTGGGTGACGAAGCCCTCGTTGTCGGCGAGCGGGTGCTTCGGGTCGTAGACGCGCTTGGCCGGCGCGTTGTCCTCGACGATCCCGGTCACGCGCACGCCGGCGGTGCCGTCCGCCCGATCGGGCTGGCGGGCGCTGAAGACGACCTGGCGCGACTTGTACGACTGGCCGTCGGGGCCGGCGACGCTCTCCGCGTTGGCCAGGTTCGACGCGACGACGTTCAGCCGCTGGCTCTGCGCGGAGATCGCGCTCGCGGAGATGTCGAAGATGCGGTTCAGGGCCATGGTTCACTCCTCGCGGCCGGGGCCGCGCCCGTTCAGTCGCCGCGGATCGCGCTCAAGAGATTGCGCACGTCGCCGTTGATGAAGCGAAGGGTCGCCTCGTAGCGCACCGTGTTGTCGGCGAAGTTGGCGCGCTCGCGGTCCATGTCGACCGTGTTGCCGTCGATCGACGGCTGCTCCGGCAGCCGGTAGAGCAGGTTCGGGTCGTTCGCGCCGCCCGCGCCGCGCACCGGGAGGTGGCGCGGGTCGGTGATCGCGCCGGTGGCGCCGCGGGTGCCGCCGGCCTGCGTGGTCGCGGCCTGCAGCGCCTTGGCGAAGTCGAAGTCGCGCGCCTGGAATCCGGGGGTGTCGGCATTGGCGATGTTGCCGGACAGCACCTTCTGGCGCTCGGCGCGCAAGAGCAGCGCCTGGCCCTGGAACTGAAGGTTGCCGGTGAGTCGGTCGAGCATCGTCGCCTCCTGGATTCGGGCGCACACGGCGCCGTCCCGACGATCTTCTCGCCCCCCCGGAAAACTTAAGCGCCGATAAGAGGACCTGCGGCTGCGCTATTCGAGCGTCGGCACGGCCCCGTCCGCCCCTATCGTCCGTGCTGTGGCAATGCTCGAGGAGAGCTCGCGATGAACGTCGAACGTCGAATACTGCGTGCGCTCGCCCGGCGGGCCGTCGCGCTGCTCGGCATGGCGTGCGGGCTCGCGCTCGCCCAGGGGTCGGCGGGCCCCGCGGGCGCCCACGCCGCCCCGGCCGCCGACCCGGCCGCGGACGTGATCCGGATGCTCGTCGAGCGCGAGCTCGGCGGCACGCACCGCGTCGAGGTCAGGGTCGGGCAGCTCGACCCCCGCCTGCGGCTCTCGCCTTGCAGCCGGGTCGAGCCCTACCTGCCGCCCGGCGCGCGGCTCTGGGGCCGGACGTCGATCGGCGTGCGCTGCGTCGAGGGCGCGAGCTGGGCCGCGATGCTGCCGGTCACCGTCAGCGTCTACGGGAAAACCCTGGTGTCGATCACGCCGCTGGTCGCCGGCGCACCGATCTCCAGCGCCGATTTCCGGGTCGACGAGGTGGATCTGACACGCGAGAGCGGACCGCTCGTCGGCGATCCGGCGCAGCTCGCCGGCAAGGTGCTGACGCGCAACCTGCCGGCAGGGCAGCCTCTACGAGCCGACGCGCTGCGCGTGCCCGCGACCGTCTCCGCCGGGGACCCGGTGAAGATTCTCCTTATTGGTCAAGGGTTTACGATCACGAGCGAAGGTGTGGCGCTGGCGCCGGCGGGCGAAGGCCAGCAGCTTCGCGTGCGGACCGAGGCCGGCCGGGTGGTGAGCGGGACGGTCCGGGACCACACCATCGAACTGAGGATTTGAATTGAGGCGGACCTAAGCCTGTTTTTCGCGCTAAAGTCTCCCGACCGGGCGCCGATACTGCCATCAGGAGCCTTGTAGAAGTCGGCCGCCGCCGACGGGGAGCCTGACATGAAAGTCGGACAAACCAACGAACCGCTGCAATCCGATCTCGTCTCACGCGCGACGAACGGCTCACGCACGCCGGCCGCTTCCCAGCAGCAGCAGGTCGGCGCCGTCGCCGCCACGGACAAGGTCGAGCTGTCCCAGACCACGCTCAGCCTGAACGGTGGAGGACTGGTCCCGGGCGACACCGCCGACGTCCGCATGGAGAAGGTGGAACAGGTTCGCCGTGCGATGAAGGAAGGCAAGTTCCACGTGTCCCCGGAGGTCATCGCCGACAAGATGATCTCCCAGGCCGCGGAGCTGCTCCAGACGATGACCGGCGCGCCGAAGAGCGTGACGCTCCCGGGCGCGACGGGCAACTGACGTGAGCGTCCGGCCCGATCCCCGCGATCCGGTCGGCGCCGTCGGCGCCGCCCTCGCCCGCCAGCGCGAGGCGCTGGCGCGCCGGGATCTCGCCGCGCTGCAGTCGAGCGCGGACGATCTCGAGCGTGCACTGGCGGCGTTGTCCGCACGCGCGCCCTCGCGCGCGGCGCTGCGCGCGCTTCGCGACGCGGCCACCGTCAACGGTGACCTCCTCGCTCGCGCGGGCGCGGCCAACGCGCGCGCCCTGGGCGTGCTCTTCGAAGCGCCGGTGACCTACGGTCCCGCGGGTGCCTCCGGACTCGCACGCAACTCGCGCGCGCTCGACGCCGCCTGACGAGCGGCTCCCCACCGGTCGAGGATCCGTCCGCGCCGATCGGGCGCGGGCCGCGCGCCGTTCAGGCCCAGCCGCGCAGCTTCGTGCGCAGCCGCGCGACGGCCTGGCTGTGGAGCTGCGACACCCGTGACTCGGTCACGCCGAGCACCGCGCCGATCTCCTTCAGGTTCATGTCCTGCTCGTAGTACATGCCCATGACCGACTTCTCTCGCTCGGGCAGGTCCTCGATCGCGTCGATCAGCGCCTGGCGGAAGCGGTCGTCGCGCAGCATGTGCGCGGGGTCGATGTTCTCGCTGACGCGATGGCGCTCGAGGAAGCCCTCCTCCGAGTCGTCGTCGCCGAGCTCGTCGAGGTAGACGAGCTGCGCGCCGCGCGCGTCGGCCAGCATCTGCTGGTAGGCGTCGATCGCCATGCCCAGCTCGCCGGCGACCTCGCGCTCGGTCGGGGGGCGCTTCAGGCGCTGCTCCAGGCGCCGGATCGCGCCTTCGATCGTGCGCTGGTTGCGCCGCACCGAGCGCGGCAGCCAGTCCGCCTCGCGCAGCTCGTCGAGCATCGCCCCGCGAATGCGCTGCATCGCGAAGGTCTCGAACTGGGCGCCCTGGTCGGCCTGGTAGCGCGAGAGCGCGTCGAACAGGCCGATCATCCCCGCCTGGACCAGGTCGTCGAGCTCGACGTTGGCGGGGAGCTTCGCGATCAGCTGCGTCGCAACGCGCCGCACCATCGGACCGTACTGGTCGATGGCCGCCTTGCGATCGAGCGTTCCGCGAGAGGTATACATCGTGTTCGCCTGTCAGTGGATCGTGGGCCCCGCGGCATCGTACGCCGGAAGCTGCCATTCGCGTGCGGCGCTGGCGATGCGCTCGAACGCCCGTGCCGCGCGACCCTGCGCGGCGACGGAGAATACACTGGCGCGGGCACGGCGCGCGGCCTCGAGCTCGCGCTCCGGCGCGATCGCCCCGCCGAACTCGACCGCGGCCGCGAGGAATCTGCGCGCCGCGTCCGCGAGCCTGCGGTGGCGCTGCCGCGTGAGCTCGGCGGCGGGCGCCCGGTCGAACAGGACGCGAAAGCGTGACAGCCCGTGCCCGTTGACGAGCGCCTTGACGTTCGCGTACGCGGCGGTCAGGTCCTCGTCGCCGGGGCCGCACAGGATCGCCGTCTCGGCCGGCCGGTGCGCGAGCAGCGCGCCGAGCACCGGCGCCGGCGCGTGCAGCACCGCGATGTCGTAGCCGTCGACGATCGCCGCGATCGCGCTGAACATCGCCTCGGCGGCATCCGGGTCGTCGACGACGTCGAGCAGGCCGCGCGCGGCGGGCAGCACGCTGTAGCCCTCGGGGCTCCTGAGCGCCACCGACGCGAACGCGCGCCGGCCCGACATCAGGTCGGCGAGCTCCAGGCGCGGGGTGACGCCGAGCGTCGCGGCGACGCCGTCGCGCTGGCCGTCGATCACGATCGGGCGCCACGCCATGCGCGCGAGCGCGGCGGCGAGGTTGACCACGAATGCGTTGGCCGAGGGCTGCGCGCCGTCGCTCGCGACCGCGAGCACCCGCAGCGAGCGCCGCGGGAAGAGCCGGCGCAGCCCGAAGGCCTGGTCACGACCTCCGTCAAGCATGCACGCTCCCGGCGCGCGCCTGGCTGGTCGCGAGCAGCAGCGACAGATCCGTGTCGTCGAACTCGAACGCGGCCGGCCGCTGCGCGCTGAGCGCCTCGTCGACCAGCGACTCCGCCTGCGGGGCGACCCAGTCCTCGGGCACGCGCTGCCCGTTGGCCACGCCGATCAGCTTCAGGCGGTGGCGCAGCGCGCAGTCGAGCACGCCGCCGAGCTTGACCGCCTCGTCGACCTTGGAGATCACGACGCCGGCGGCCTGCGGCGCCCGGTAGGCGCGCACGACGTCGTCGAGCGTCTCGGCCTGCGCGGCCGCATTGAGCACGACCAGCTTGCGTACGACCGGCGACGACAGCGACGCCATCAGCTCGTCGACGCGCTCGTCGCGCTGGCCGATGCCGGCGGTGTCGATGAGCACGAGCTTCTTGTTCATGTACAGGTGCAGGAAGTCGGCGAGCGTCGCCGCGTCGTGCGCGACGTGCACCGGCACGCCGAGCATGCGGCCGAACGTCCGCAGCTGGTCCTGGCCGCCGATCCGGTAGGCGTCGACCGTGACGAGGCCGACCGCCTGCGTGCCGTGCCGAAGCGCGAAGCGCGCCGCGATCTTGGCGGTGCTCGTCGTCTTGCCCACGCCGGTGGGCCCGACCAGCGCGAAGATCCCGCCCTGCTCGAGCAGGCCGCCGGCGTCGCAGCGCAGGTTGCGGGCGAGCGCCAGGCGCAGCCACGTCGTCGCCTGGCTTTCCGAGAAGTCGGCGGGAATCCGGGACACGACCTGGCGCGACAGCGCCGGCGAGAAGCCCGCCGACAGCATCTGGCGCAGCAGCTGACTTTGAAGAGGATTCCGCCGGATGCCGTCGAAATAGGACAACGATCCGAGCTGTTCGGCGATGAAGCTGCGCATTTCGCGCAACTCCGCCATCATGCTCACCTGCGCGGGGTCGGGCGTCGCGGGGCCGGTGATCGATTGCGACGCGAACGGGCGCGCCGGGGCGGGAGCGGCGTGGGCTTGCGCGGCGTGGGCTTGCGCGGCGTGGGCTTGCGCGGCGTGGGCTTGCGCGGCGTGGGCTTGCGCGGCGTGGGCTTGCGCGGCGTGGGCCTGCGCGGCGTTCGTCTGCGCGGCGTGCGCGGGCGACGCGAGCGCGTCCTGCGAGGGGGCCGGGCGAGCCTGAGCCACGCGGACGCCCGTGGGCTGAGCCTGCAACGGCGCGGGCGCCGCGTGTGCGGCGGCCGACGGCGCGGCCCGGAGCGCCTCGCGCGGCAACGCGTCGGTGGCCATCCGCGGCGACACCGGCGCGGCGATCTCGTCGTGCTCCTCGGCCGGCTGCAGCACCTCGGTGAGCGTCGGCGGACCGGAGAGCTTCTGCGCGAGCCGGTCGCGCACGTACTGCTGGAACGACAGCGTGCTCATCTCGGGCACCGATGCGTGCGCCGCCTCCTGGGCGGCGGCGGCGCGCCCCGGGCGCGCGGCAGGCGCCGGCGCCACGGCCGGCGCCGAGTGCGCCGGACGGCGGGCGGCGGCAGGCGGCGCGGCGGGCGGCTCTTCGATCGCATCGTCGGGCATCGCGAGGATCTCGACGCCGCCGTTGATCGCCTGGTTCTTCAGGACGATCGCCTCGGGACCGAGCTCGGCGCGCAGCTTCGCCATCGCTTCCTTGTTCGTCCGCCCGAAATACCGCTTGACGTTCACTTGCTCTCTCCAATGATCCGACCGATGCGGATCGACTGGGTTTCAGGAATCTCCGAGTGCCCGAGCACGCGCAGCCTCGGGGAGCTCTTCCTCAGCAGCCGCGCCAGCGGGGCGCGGATCCTGTCGGGCACCAGCAGGCACGCGGCCAGGCCGGCGTCCTCCTGCGCGCGCGCGGCGTCGGCCGCCGCGGCGATCACGTAGTCGGCCACGCCGGGCTCGAGCGCCGCCTGCGCCCCCGGCACCAGCGCCTGCACGAGCAGGTTCTCGAGGCTGGGCTCGATCGCGACCACCGAGAGCTCGCGCACCGGACCGAAGATCTGCTGGACGATCGACGGCGCGAGCGCGATGCGCACCTCGCGCGTGAGCTCCGCGGGATCCTGCGTGCGCACGCCGTGCTCGGCCAGCACCTCGACGATGCCGCGCAGGTCGCGCACGTTCACCGCCTCCTCGAGCAGGTTCTGCAGCACCTTCTGGAACACCGCCACCGACACGAGCTTGGGAACGACTTCCTCGGCGAGCTTGGGCGCGTACTTGCCCAGGTGTTCGAGCAGCTGCTGCGTCTCGGCGCGGCCGATCAGCCGGCTCGCGTGCAGCTGCATCAGGTGGTGCAGGTGCGTCGCGATCACGGTCGCCGAGTCGACGACGGTGTAGCCCGCCGCCTGAGCCATCTCGCGCTGGCGCTCGTCGATCCAGACCGCCGGGAGCCCGAAGGCGGGGTCGGTCGTGCGCGTGCCGGGCAGCTGCTGGATCGCGTTGCCGGGATTGATCGCCATCATCATTCCCGGGAAGCCCTCGCCCTCGCCCACGACGACGCCCTTGAGCGTGACGCGATACTGCGAAGGACGCAGGTCGAGGTTGTCGCGGATGTGCACCGCCGGAGGCAGGAACCCGACCTCGGCGGCGAACTTCTTGCGGACCCCCTTGATGCGCGTGAGCAGGTCCGCGCCCTGGTCCTTGTCGACGAGCGCGATCAGCCGATAGCCGAGCTCCAGCCCGAGCTGGTCGACCGGCGAGACGTCGTCCCAGGTGGCCTCCCCGCTGGGTGCCTCGACCGGCGCGGGCTCGGCCTTTGCCAGCTCGGCCTTGCGCTTGCGCTCGGTGAGCCACCACGCCGCGTAGCCGCATCCGCCCGCCATCGCGAGGAAGACCAGGTGCGGCATCCCGGGGACGATTCCGAACAGCGTGAGCACGCCCGCGGTCAGCCCGAGTGCCTTCGGCACCGAGAACAGCTGGCGCGAGAGCTGCGCGCCGACGTCCTCGTCGCTGCCCACGCGCGAGACGACCAGGCCCGCGGCCACCGAGATCACCAGCGAGGGGATCTGGGCGACCAGCGCGTCGCCGATCGCCATCAGGATGTAGTTGTTCGCCGCCTGCGACGCCGACAGGTCGTGCTGGACCATGCCGATGCCGAGACCGCCGATGACGTTGATGAACAGGATCAGGATCGCCGCGATCGCGTCGCCGCGGACGAACTTCGAGGCACCGTCCATCGAGCCGAAGAAGTCCGCTTCCTGTCCCACCTCGGCGCGGCGCCGGCGCGCCTCGGCCTGGTCGATCAGGCCCGCGTTGAGGTCCGCGTCGATTGCCATCTGCTTGCCGGGCATCGCGTCGAGCGCGAACCTGGCGGACACCTCGGCGATGCGGCCCGCGCCCTTGGTCACGACGACGAAGTTGATCACCGTGAGGATCGCGAACACGATGATGCCGACCGTGAAGTTGCCGCCGATCAGGAACTGCGCGAACGACTCGATCACGTGCCCCGCGGCGTCGGTGCCGGTGTGGCCGTTCATCAGCACCGCGCGCGTGGAGGCGACGTTCAGCGACAGCCGCATCAGCGTCGTCATCAGCAGCACCGACGGGAACACCGCGAAGTCCAGCGGCCTGACCGTGTACGCCGACACCAGCATCACGACGACGGCCAGCCCGATGTTGAACGTGAACAGCAGGTCGAGCAGCACCGGCGGCAGCGGCAGGATCATCATCGCCAGCATCAGCACGATGACCGCGGGCACCGTCAGCGCCTGCCACGGCGGGAGCTGGAAGGTCACGCCGCCGAGCTGCACCGACAGGCCCTGGGCGCGGGTCGCGGGCGTTCCGGTCGCGCTCACTCAGCGCGCTCCTGCGGATCCAGCCCCGGCGGCACCGGCAGGTCCTGCGGGGCGCGCGGCTGCGGGGCGCGGCCTGGCACCCAGTGGCGCAGCTGGTAGACGTACGCGAGCACCTGCGCGACCGCGGTGTACAGCGTCGACGGGATCTCGCGGTCGACGTCGACGTGCGCGTAGAGCGCACGCGCGAGCGGCGGCGCCTCGAACAGCGGAACGCCGGAATCCATCGCGACTTCGCGGATGCGCGCCGCGAGGTGATCGGCGCCCTTGGCCACGACGCGCGGTGCCGCCATCGCGCCGTCCTCGTAGCGGATCGCGACCGCGTAGTGCGTCGGGTTGGTGATCACGACGTCGGCCGTCGGCACCGCGGCGAGCATGCGTCCCTTGGCGATCTCGCGCTGGCGCGCGCGGATGCGGCTCTTGACCATCGGGTCGCCCTCGGACTCGCGCATCTCCTGGCGCGCTTCCTGGTGCGTCATCTTCAGCCGACCGCGGTGGCGGAACCACTGCATCGGAACGTCGACGAGCGCGACCGCGAACAGCAGCCCCACGAGCAGGCCGACGCCCGAGCTCAGCCCTTCGTGCGCGGTCTGGAGCGCGGGCGCGAGCGGGATGCTGGCGAGCGCCGCGTACTGCTCGAAGTGCGTCGCCGCGAACCACACGGCGATCGACCCGAGCGCGACCGCGACCAGCGCGAGCTTGACGAGGTCGATGGCGCTCTCGCGCGAGAAGATCCGCGAGAACCCGCTCGCCGGGCTGATGCGAGAGAAGTCGGGCGTCGCGGGCTTGCCGGTGAGGACGACGCCGCCCGGGATCATCGTCGCCGCCGCCGCGGCGACGGCGAGCGTCGCGCTCGCCGGGACGATGATCCACATCGCGGCGCTCGCCGAGTTCGCGAGCCAGCCGGTCAGCCCCGCGGGGTCCAGCGCCTGGGTGCGGGAGAACCGCAGGCCCGCGCGCACGAGCTCCAGCGCACCGCGTCCGATCGCGGGCCCCGCGGCCACGAACCCCAGCAGCGCCGCGCCCAGCACCAGCGCGTGCCCGACGTCGCGCGAGCGCGCGACGTTGCCTTCGGCGCGTGCCTTCTGGAGTCTTCGTTCTGATGGGGCCAGCTGACGGTCGTCGCGGCTGGCTTCGCTGTCGGCCATGGATCGATTGCAGGACTGTGTCGCAATCGATTCTCCCGCCGCCTACCGAACCTTAAGGAGCGATATGCAGGGTCGCCCGCCCTCTAATCGTGACCGAATTCACGCGGGTCCGGGCGCCCCGCCGCCGGGGTCCCGGAACCCGCCGCCCGGCGGCCCGCGGCCGCCGGCACAACGCTCAGAAGCCCAGGCTCTCGAGCAGGTCGTCGACCTGCTTCTGGTCGGTGACGACGTCGTCGCGGTGCTCGGCGTCGTGCGCCGGGCCGTTGAGCCAGCCGTCGTTCTGCGGCTTCTGCGCGGGCGGCGCGGCCTCGAGCAGCAGCTTGAGCAGGTCGCCCTCCAGGTGCTGCGCCATGCCGACCAGCTTGCGCGTGACCTGGCCGGTGAGGTCGTGGAAGTCCTGCGCCATCATGATGTCGGTGAGGTGCGCGCTGGTGCGATCGCAGCTCGCGCGCACCGAGTCAACGAAATTGAGCACTTCGCCGCGCGCGACCGCGCCGACCGGGTCGCGGCGCATGTTCTCGGCCATCTTGCGCGCGGACTCTGCGAGCGCGTCCTGGTCGGCCTTCGCGGTGTCGACCGCGTTGAGGACCTTGTCGGCGGCCTCGCCGGTGAGCTTCGCGATGTACGACAGCCGCGAGCGCGCTTCGGGCAGCGTGGAGACCGCCGCCTCGAGGTGTCTGTCGTAGCCGAGCTCGCGCAGCGCCTCGTGCAGCGTTCGCGTCAGCTCGCCGAGCCGGTGATACAGCGATTCGGAGTCGGCGCTGCCGTCGGAAGCGGGCGCGGACGCGCCCGCCGCCCCGACCGGGGTGGGAAGCGATTGCATGGTGGAGCGCTCCTCAGGCCTTTCCGAGCTTCTGCAGGATCTTCTGCAGCTTCTCTTCGAGCGTGGCCTTGGTGAACGGCTTGACGATGTACCCGGACGCCCCCGCCTGCGCGGCGGTGACGATGTCCTCCTTGCGCGCCTCGGCGGTGACCATCAGCACCGGCAGGTGCTGCAGCGCCGGCTCCGCGCGGATGCTGGTGAGCAGCTCGAAGCCGTTCATGTTCGGCATGTTGATGTCGGACACGACGAAGTCGAAGCCGCCGTGCTTGAGCTTGGTGAGCGCGACCTGCCCGTCCTCGGCCTCGTCGGCGTTGACGTACCCGATCTCCTTCAGGAGGTTGCGGATGATCCTGCGCATCGTCGAGAAATCGTCGACGATCAGGAACTTCATCTCCGTGGCGGCGCTCATTGGCTGGCTCCTTGCTTCGGTCCGGTATTGCGGGCGGCGGCATCGGCGGCCGCCGCCTCGCCCGAGGGCGCGCCGGACAGCGCACGCTGCAGCTCGGCCGAGTCCTCGACTTCGAGTTCCGTTCCGCGCAGCAGGCGCTGCTCGGATTCCTTGTTCATCACGACGATCGAGATGCGGCGATTCACCGGGTTGCGCGGGTTCGCCTCGTCCATCAGGATCGACGCCGCCTGCCCGACCACGCGCACGACCTTGGCGTCGTCCATCCCTCCGGCGATCAGCTCGCGGCGCGACGCGTTGGCGCGGTCGGCGGACAGCTCCCAGTTCGAGTATCCGCGCTCGCCGCTGCCGTACGGCGTGACGTCGGTGTGCCCGGACAGGCTCACGCGATTATCCACCTCGTTGAGCACCTTGCCGATCTCGCGCAGCAGCTCGCGCATGTAGTCCTTGACGACCGCGCTGCCGCTGTCGAACATCGGACGGTTCTGGCCGTCGATGATCTGGATCCGCAGCCCCTCGGGCGTGAGGTCGAGCCTGATCTGGTTGCCGAGCTCGCCGAGCCTGGCGTTCGACGCGAGCATCCCCTCGACCCTCGCCTTCAGTGCCTCGAGCTTCTCGCGCTCGATCCGGCGCTGCTCGGCGCGCGCCGCCGCGAGGTTGATCCGCTTGCGCGTGGCCTCGACGTCGCCGCGCTTGACCTGCCCGGTCTGGCGGGAGAGGTCCTGGCCGCCGCCCTTGATCACGTGCGAAGCGTCGCCGCTGCCCGAGCCGCCGGAGAGCGCGACCTGCAGCGGGGACGCGAAGTAGTCGGCGATGCCCTGCAGGTCGCCCTTGGTCGTCGAGCCGAGGAGCCACATCAGCAGGAAGAACGCCATCATCGCGGTCACGAAGTCCGCGTAGGCGATCTTCCAGGCGCCGCCGTGATGGCCGTGGCCGCCCTTCTTGATCTTCTTGACGATGACCGGCTGGAGCTTCTTGTCGCCTGCTGCCATGTTCGTTCACGCTCCCGGAGCCTCGCGGCGCGCGGCTCAGGCCCTCTTCTGCTTGACGTGCTGCTCGAGCTCGGTGAACGACGGGCGCTCCGTGGAGAACAGCACCTTGCGGCCGAACTCGACGGCGATCGCCGGCGCGTAGCCCTGCATGCTCGCCAGCAGCGTGATCTTCACGCAAAGCAGCTCCTTGCCCGCCTCCTCGGCCTTCTGCTCGAGCAGCGACGCGAGCGGGCTGACGAAGCCGTACGCGAGCAGGATACCGAGGAACGTGCCGACGAGCGCGCCGGCGATCATCTGCCCGAGCACGGCCGGCGCCGCGCCCACCGACGCCATCGTCTTCACGACGCCGAGCACCGCGGCGACGATCCCGAACGCCGGCAGGCCGTCGCCCACCTTCTGGATCGCCGACATGGGACCGTGCGCTTCCTGGTGGTGCGTCTCGATCTCGCTGTCCATCAGGTTCTCGATCTCGTGCGGGTTCAGGTTGCCCGACACCATCATGCGCAGGTAGTCGGTCACGAACTCGATCAGGTGGTGGTCGGCGGACACGTTCGGGTAGCGGCCGAACAGCGGACTCTCGTGCGGCGCCTCGACGTCGCGCTCGATCGACATCAGGCCTTCCTTGCGCGCCTTCTGGAGGAGGTCGTAGAGCAGCGCGAGCAGCTCCATGTAGCGGGCCTTCGTGTACTTCGAGCCCTTGACGAGCGTCGGCAGCGTCTTGACCGTCGCCTTCAGGATCTTGCTGCTGTTGCTGACGAGGAAGGCCCCCAGGCCCGCTCCGCCGATGATGAAGAGCTCGACCGGCGCGGCCTTGATCAGGACCGCGAACTTGCCGCCCGCGAGCGCGTAACCGCCGAAGACCGCGGCGAGCACGACCACGTAGCCGATGATCACGAACATTGAGGACGCCTGGCTGTTTTGTGTGAATTCTTACCGATTCCCCCGGGATTTCGGCCTGTGCGGTTCATCCTTGAGCGCGGCCCGCCTTCCGTCCGCCCGCCGGTCGGAACCACGCCCGCCGGTCGGGGCATCGACGGGGCATCGCCCGCCGTTCGCGCCACCCTAGCGGAGCGCCGCGCGCACGCTGAAAAAGAAAAAGGCGGGGAATCCCCGCCATCTTCCCGGCACGCCCGCCGCCGGCCTTCCGGCCGCGGCAGCCTGCCCGGGGCAAGCCCGTTCGTCGGCGCGGCAAGCGCGCCTGTCCGACGCGCGACGCGTCAGTGGATCAGCCCTTCGCGCCGGCCCTTGCCCGCGCGCGCCGGCGGCTCGCACAGGCCGCAGACGTAGCCGCCGGTGAGCTCGTACGCGTGGTTCACGAAGTGCCCGCCGCAGCGCGTGCACCGGGTCAGGCACAGCATGCCCGAGTCGACGAATTTCACGAGGCGCCAGGCCCGCGTGATCGACAGCAGCGGCTCGACCGAGTTCGTCGAGACCTCGGCGCTGTAGATCTGGTAGGCCTTCATGATGGCCTCGATCTCGTCGAGCGCGCTCGCCTTCTGCAGGTACTCGTAGATGTTGAAGAAGAGCGACGCGTGGATGTTCGGCTGCCAGCCCAGGAACCAGTCGGTCGAGAACGGGAGCTGCCCCTTCGAGGGCGACTTGCCGGCCACTTCCTTGTAGAGCTTGAGCAGGCGCTCGTAGGGCAGGTTCGTCTCGGACTGCAGCATCTGCAGGCGCGCGCCCATGCCGATCAGCGCGATCGCGCGCTGGACCTGCTTGCTGTCCTCGAGAAGGCTTCGCGCGACCATGTCAGACCGCCTCGGAGAACTTGCCGGCCATCAGGATGCTCGCATGCAGGCGCGACGCGTTGCTCTCCTCGCCCTCGCCGCGCGCGCGGCCGTGGTCTGCGAGCAGCGACCAGATCATCTCCTCGTCGAAGCGGAAGCGGCACATCAGCGTGTTGCCGGACGCGACCTTGATCATCTGCGTCGGCGTGAGCGCCTCGATGATCGACGCGACTTCCTCGGAGATCCCCAGGCGGTACAGGGCCTGGGCGCGGTCGGCGCGGATGAGGCGCTGCGCCAGGATCAAATAGGACAGATTCGCGTCCCTTATTTCTGCCATCAGGCGGTCGTCGGTCGACATATCATTTCCCTCGTGCTGGCGTCGTGTCTGTGTGTCTGTCGTGCTGCTCGGTGACGCCAGTGTCGGCCGAAGGGCCATTCGCTTGAATCCGACGAATTCCCTGTTTTTCCCCCCTCTTTTTCCTACGCTCGTAGGAAGAGTTCCTACCGGGGCCCGCCCGGACCCCCGCTAAAGCCTCCCGACTCACCGCCGATAACTCTGGCAACGGGGGTGAACCCGCCGTCCGGCAGAGATGAAGCAAGGTTGATCTGACGGACACCGGTCCCGAGCGCTCCGTGGCGCGAGGGGAAACGGTCGGAAACGGCCGTATTCAATCTGTCTAGGAGTCTGGGATGGCCTCAGTCATCAACACCAACCTGATCTCGCTGAATGCGCAACGCAACCTGAGCGAAACGCAGAGCGTGCTCGCGACCTCGATCCAGCGGCTGTCGACCGGCCTGCGCGTGAACAGCGCGAAGGACGACGCGGCGGGCCTGGCGATCGCCGAACGCATGAACGCGCAGGTGCGCGGCATGAACGTCGCGCAGCGCAACGCCAACGACGCGATCTCCCTGTCGCAGACCGGCGAGAGCGCGCTCGGCAAGATCGGCGACATGCTCCAGCGCATGCGTGAACTGGCGGTGCAGTCGTCGAACGCGACGAACAGCACCAGCGACCGCGCCGCGCTGCAGAACGAGTTCTCGCAGCTGCAGGCGGAGATCACCCGCAATGCGAACACCACCCTGTTCAACGGGCAGGCCGTTCTGACCGGCACGACCGCCTTCGCGTTCCAGATCGGCGCGAATGCGACCTCGAACAACCAGGTCAGCATCTCCGCCGTGAACATCGTCGGGACGGCGACTGCTTCCGGCACGAACGACGGCGCGCTGGCCGCCTCGGTCGGCACCGGCGTGAGCATCTCGACGGTCGGCGCGGCGAGCACCGGCTCGGCGACCAGCTACTACTCGTACTCGAGCGCGGCCGGCTCCGGCGCGCTGGGCGCGATCGAGACGATCGACTTCGCGCTGTCGCAGGTCAACACCGCGCGCTCGACGTTCGGTGCGGCGCAGAACCGCTTCGAGTCGATCATCTCGGGCCTGCAGGTCGCCGCCGAGAACCAGGCCGCCGCGCGCAGCCGGATCATGGACGCGGACTTCGCCTCCGAGACCGCGAGCCTGACCCGTGCGCAAGTGTTGCAGCAGGCCGGCGTCGCGATGTTGTCGCAGGCCAACGCGGTGCCGAACAACGTGCTGTCGCTGCTGCGCTGACGCGCGAAGCGACTCCTTCCCGGTAGTGGCGATGGGGCACTCCCGCCCCGCGACCGACGGCCTGGCAGGCACCCTGCCGGGCCGTCGGCGCTCGTGCGCGCAGATGCGCCGGTTTTCGTCGGTTATTCCGGCGATCGGCGGCGAGTCGGGCGAGGCACAGTGCATCAGCCACCAAAATGCGAAGGAGTCGCTCAATGGCACAGATCATCAACACCAACCTGCCGTCACTGAACGCGCAGCGAAACCTGAGCACCACCAACGGGCAGCTCGCCCAGGCGATCCAGCGCCTGTCGTCGGGCCTGCGCGTGAACAGCGCGAAGGACGACGCGGCCGGGCTCGCGATCGCCGAGCGCATGAACGCCCAGGTGCGCGGCATGAACGTCGCCCAGCGCAACGCCAACGACGGCATCTCGATGTCGCAGACGGCGGAGAGCGCGCTCGGCAAGATCGGCGACATGCTCCAGCGCATGCGCGAGCTCGCGGTGCAGTCCGCGAACGCGACGAACAGCACCAGCGACCGCGCGGCGCTGCAGAACGAATTCGCGCAGCTTCAGGCGGAGATCACCCGCACCGCGAACACGACGCAGTTCAACGGCCAGTCGATCCTGACCGGCACGGCGGCGTTCCAGTTCCAGGTCGGCGCGAACGCGACCAGCAACGACCAGGTCAGCATCACGGGCGTGAACATCGTCGGTACCGGGACGTCGACCGGCACGAACGACGGCGCGCTCGCGGCCACGGTCGGCACCGGCGTGAGCATCTCGTTGGCGGGTGCCGCGAGCACCGGCGCCGCGGTGACGAGCTATGCCTCGTACGCGACGGCCGGCACCGGCGCGCTGGGTGCGATCGAGGTGATCGACTTCGCGCTCGCACAGGTCAACACCGCGCGCTCGACCTTCGGCGCGGCGCAGAACCGATTCGAGTCCGTGATCTCGAACCTGCAGGTGGCGGCCGAGAGCCAGGCCGCGGCGCGCAGCCGGATCATGGACGCCGACTTCGCCGCCGAGACCGCGGCGCTCACGCGCGCGCAGGTGCTCCAGCAGGCCGGCAACGCGATGCTCGCGCAGGCCAACCAGCTTCCGCAAAACGTACTGCAGCTGCTGCGATAGCGGCCGGTAGCGACTCCTTTTCGCCCGAGTTGCGGCGGGCTCGCGGATCGACCGCGGGCCGGCTGCAGCCCGGTGCCGAAGGCGCACCGGTGCGCGAGCGCGCGTCGGCGGCTGCAGTCCCGCCCCCCGACACGCCCCGCCGGCCCGCCTTCGGGACCGGAGGCAGGAGCATTCCATGAGTACCGTCTCGAGCAGCACGAGCACTTCGATCGACGTCGCGAGCATCGTCTCGCAACTGATGGCGGTCGAGAGCCAGCCCCTGAACAAGCTGCAGACCCGGCTGTCGGGCGTCCAGACGGAGATCTCCGCGTTCGGCCAGCTGCAGGGCATGCTGTCGGCGTTCCAGGACGCCGCCCGCGGGCTGACGTCGCTCGACACCTGGCACGCGGCCACCGCGACGAGCAGCGACCCGACGGCGGTGAAGGCCGCGGCGAGCACGGGGGCGGTCTCCGGCACCTACGACATGACGGTGACGAAGCTCGCGAAGCGCCAGACGATGGCGACCGGCCCGCTCGCGAACGCCACGACCGTGTTCGGCGGCGGCACGCTGCGCGTGCAGCTCGGAACGCTCAACGCGGCCGGCACGACGTTCACCGCGAACCCGGACAAGGCGGAAGTCCCGATCACGATCGCCGCCGGCGCCACGATCTCCGAGGTGCGCGACGCGATCAATTCGGCGAACGCGGGCGTCACCGCGTCGCTCGTGACCGACGGGTCGGGCGTGCGCCTGGTGGTCCGCAGCAACGACAGCGGACTCTCGAACGCGGTGCGCCTGTCGGTGACCGACGACGACGGCAACGACGCCGACGCGAGCGGCCTGTCGCGGCTCGCGTTCGACCCGACCGGCACGAAGGTGATGACGCAGACGATCGCGCCGCAGGACGCGCAGTTCAACGTCAACGGGCTGGACCTGACGTCGGCGTCGAACACCGTCAGCGGCGTCGTCGAGAACGTCACGCTGAACTTCTACAAGGAAGGCACCGGGACGGTCAACGTGACCGTGCAGCCCGACGCCGACACGATGCGCAAGGCGGTCGACAAGTTCGTCAGCGCGTACAACGACCTGACGAAGACGATCGCGAGCGTGACCCGCTACGACCCCGCGACCAAGGTCGCCGGGCCGCTGCAGGGGAACACGACCGTGATGATGATCCAGCGCCAGCTGAGATCGACGCTGCAGGCCGTCGTCGGCGGAGCGTCGGTCGGGACGCTGTCGGCCGCCGGCCTGCAGGTCCAGCGCGACGGGACGCTGAGCGTGAATTCCACGCAGTTCAGCGCGGCGGTCGCCGATCCGACCAAGCTTCAGGCGCTCTTCGGCGCGAGCGACGCGGATCCGTCCAGGATCGGGATCGCCCGCCGGCTCGACACGCTGGTCACCGGGATCCTGGGTTCCGACGGGGCGGTCACCGGCGCCACCAGCACGCTGCAGAAGCAGCAGACCGACATCCAGAAGCAGCAGACGCGCATGCAGGACCGGCTCACGCAGATCCAGGCGCGCCTGACCAAGCAGTACACGGCACTGGACTCGAGCCTGTCGCAGCTGAGCAGCGTCTCGAGCTTCCTGACGAGCAAATTCAACGGTCAATAGGGGCGGTCATCCGGCTCAAGCGGCGGCGGTCGGGGTCGATAACTAGGAGGCAAGCAGCACATGGAGACCCCGATGTTCGCCCCGTACCGCAGCCTCGCCACTTCGTACCGCAATCTCGACCTGGAGACCTCGGTCCAGGACGCCTCGCCGCACAAGCTGGTCGCTCTGCTGTACGACGGCGCGATCGGTGCGATCCTGCGCGCGCGCGCCGCGATGCAGTCCGGCGACGTCGCCGGCAAGGGCAAGGCGATTTCCCACGCGATCCGGATCGTCGACGAGGGCCTGAAGGCCTCCCTCGACTCGCGCGCCGGCGAGATCGCGACGAACCTTCGCGACCTGTACGACTACATGGGCCGCCGGCTCCTGTGGGCGAACCTGCACGACGACGACGAGGTGCTGCAGGAAGTCGCGATGCTCCTCGGCCAGCTGCGCACCGGATGGTCCGGGATCGCTCCCGAGGGCCGCAGCGCCCCGAATCGCGCGGTGACCGCCTGACTCCGGAAGCAAGAAGATGTCCGCAGCAACGATCGACCGCTACAGCGCGCTGGAGCGGGTGTGCAAGCGCATGCTGGTCGCGGCCCGGCGCGACGACTGGGACGAGGTCCGCAGCATCGAAGGCGAAGTGCGCGAGCACGTCGCGGGACTGCGCGCGGAGCCGGCCGCGGGGCTGCTGGACGTCGACGAGCGGCGCGAGAAGTTCAGGATCCTGCGCAACATCGTGCTGATCGACGCCCAGCTGCGGCACATCGCCCGGCCCTGGCAGCGTCACCTCGACATGCTCCTCGCGCCGTCACCCGCGTGGCAGTCCGGACCGGTCCGCCCGTCTTGACAGCGCGGGCCGACGGCGCAAACATCCGGCCACGCCGCCCGCCATGCCGCCGACCCAACAGACCCAGTTCCTTCCCGAGACGGATCCCCGGACGCTCGAGCGCTTCGGCGTCGAGGGTCCGCTCGCCGTCCGGAGCATCCTCGACGACCTGGTCCGCGAGAACGCGCTGATCACGCTGTACTGCCCCGAGCGGCACGAGGACTTCGTCGTCTCGCGGCTGCTCCGCCGCGACGACGGCGGCCTTCGTTTCGACTTCACCACCGACGAGTCCCGCCGGCGCGCGCTGCTGCGCACCGGCAGCGTGATCGTCGTCGCGTTCCTCGACCGGGTGAAGATCCAGTTCGAGTCGGGCGCGCTCGAAGCGCTGGTCGAGGACGGCCACGCGGTGCTGGCGGGGGCGACGCCGACGCGCGTCGTGCGGCTGCAGCGGCGCGACGCGTTCCGCGTGAACCCGCCCAGGCCGCATCCGGTCGAGTGCATCGTGCGCGACGTCGGCGACGAGGAAATGGTGTACCGCGTGCTCGACCTCAGCCCCGAAGGCATCGCGCTGATGGTGCCGCCGTCGCTCGAGACTCCGGCCGCGGGAGACCGCTGGCAGCACTGCCGCCTCGAGATCCCCGGCTACGCGCCGATCCCCTGCGACCTCGTCGTGCGCGTCGTCAGCGAGACGCTGCTCGGCGACGGCGCCTCGCGCCGGATCGGCTGCTCGCTCGACCACCCCACGCCCGAGGCCCAGCGCGCGCTGCAGATGTACGTGATGGAAGTCCAGTCCGGACGTTACGGGCGCAACGCGCGCTGAGCGCGCTGCGCCCGTCCGCCTCGTCAGGGCCGGGTGATGTCGAACACCAGATTGACCGGCGACGGCCCGAACGACGCCCACGCGGTCGACCTCACCTGCTCGACGCCGGGCTTGGACCAGTCGCACACCCCCTGCGGGAAGATCGAGTTCAACCGCACCATCTGTGACGGTGTCAGCCCGTTCTTGTAATCGGCGACGGTGATCGGCTTGAGCTGGCACTTGATGATGTCGGACGCGAGCGGCGCCCCCGCGACCAGGTTCGGAGACGACCCGCCCGGGTCGAGCGTATTGCACTGTCCTGAGCCGAACGCGGTCATCTTCTCGACGATCTTCGTGCCGTCGGCCGTCCAGCATGCGTCGACCGCGTCCGCCGGCTTGTTCTTCACGACCTTGGCGGCCTTGGACAGATCGCTCTTGTCGGCAACGATCGCGGTCAGCCAG
>JAXMEE010000004.1:0-341588 GCA_046348465.1 Burkholderiaceae bacterium | reverse complement strand
GCGGGGTTGTCGCCCATGAGCTCATTGATCGCAGCCCATTCGAACATCTCGGCGAGCAGCGCTCGGACTCGACGGGCCTGAACGTGCGCACCTCGGTCAGCGATCTTCTTCAGGACCGCGATGACGTCCTGGCGCGAAATCGCGCGGAGCGGCTTCGTACGCAAGTCGGGCAGCGCATTGAATGTGAGTCGTTCGCGGATGTCCTGCGCGTACCCATTCTTCAGGCCAACCTCTTTCACCTTCATCCAGTCCTCGAAAGCGTCCTCGAAACTGAGTGACGGCACGAACGCATCACGAGGCGTCAGGCGAGCCTCCACACGTTCGGCCGCAGCGGCGCTTCGCGCTGCCGCGAGGGTTAAGTCTGGGTAGGTGCCAAGGGTTGCTGTTCGCTCCCGGCCCGCATGTTGCAGCCGCAGTTCCCAGACCTTGCGTCCGGTCGGTCGCACGAGGAGTTGCAGTCCGTCACCGTCGACCAACTTCAATGTCTTGCCGGGAACTGGCTTGATAGCACGGCAACGGGGCTCGGTGAGTGCGCGAGAAAGGATCTTGGGCATCGCATCGCCTCTCATAAGGGGTTGACCGTCGGATCAACCCCTTAAGTATCCCTGTCTAGACTATCGTTCGGCAACAACTATTAGTTTTTATTGATTGCTCCGGACAAAAAAATCTGCCTAGAATCAGGCAGTTAGCTTCAACATCGGCCAAGAATAGGCATTCGCTGGCGGAGAGAGGGGGATTCGAACCCCCGAAGGGCTGTTAACCCTTACACGCTTTCCAGGCGTGCGACTTAAACCACTCATCCATCTCTCCGGGGGCGCCGAGTATATCAGCCCTCGCCGGCACCCTTGGCGCGGGCGTCGCGCGCGGCCCCGCGCCGCTGCTCCGGATAGCGCACGTACTCCACCAGCGCCCGCGTCTGCGCCGACGGCGCGGGTGTCACGAGACTCACGAGGACGATCACCGCGAACCCCACGGGCACGCCGAACACGCCGGCCGAGATCGGCTGGATGTCCCACCACAGCGGCGCGATCGGGTCCGTCTGCGGGATGCGCATCACCACCTCGCGCAGCCACGGCTGCGTGAGCGCCATGTAGTAGAACGTGACGCCGAAGCCGGCGAGCATGCCCAGCGTCGCCGCGATGCCGGTGGTGCGCCACCAGAAGATCCCCATCACGAGCGCCGGGAAGAAGCCGGCCGCGGCCAGCGAGAACGCCGCCGACACCATGAAGAGGATGTCCGCCGGCTTCAGCGACGCGACCAGCGCCGCGAGCACCGCGGTCACCAGCAGCAGCACCTTCGAGAGCATCACGCGGCGCGCGGTACCCGCCTGCGGGTTGACCATCTTGTAGTAGAAGTCGTGCGAGAGCGCGTTGGCGATCGTCAGCAGCAGGCCGTCCGCGGTGGAGAGCGCGGCCGCGAGCCCGCCCGCCGCGACCAGTCCCGAAACCACGTACGGCAGGCCCGCGATCTCGGGCGTCGCGAGCACGACGATGTCCTGCCCGATGACGATCTCGGCGAGCTGCACGATGCCGTCGCGATTGATGTCGGAGATCGACAGCATCGACGGGTCCACCCGCGCCCACGACTGCACCCACGCGGGCAGGCTCGAGAACGCGGTGCCGACGATGTCGTTGTACACGACGAACTTCACGAGCACCGCGAGCGCCGGCGCGCTGATGTAGAGCAGGAAGATGAAGAACAGCGACCACGTCACCGACTCGCGCGCCTCGCGCACCGACGGCGTCGTGTAGTAGCGGATCAGGATGTGCGGCAGCGCCGCCGTGCCGACCATCAGGCAGAACACGAGCGCGAGGAAGTTCTTGCGCGCGATGTCGCGCGTGGCCTCGTCCTTGCCGGGGTAGGCCTCGCCGTGGCGCGGCGGCGGCGCGGCACGCGGCGCGTTCGCGCGGTCCCGGTTCCAGGCCGCGCGGGCCTCGGCCTCGTTGCGCGGGTAGCGCACCAGCGCCTCTTCGGCGTGCGCGATCTCCTCGCGCGTGGCGTTCGTCGCGCGCAGCACGTCGAGCTCGCGCTGCAGTGCCGCCTTGCCCTCGGCGAACGAGCGCCCCGGCGTCTCCAGCTTCTGCGCGGCCTCGGCGGCGCGCCGCCGGAAGATGTCGCGCACCTCGCGCTCGCGCGGGTCCGCGATCAGTTTCTCCTCGAGCTGCGTGACGCGCTCGAGCTGCTTGCCGTAGACGAGCTGCGGGATCGGGATCCCGGTCTGCTTGACCGACAGCCACACGACCGGGATCAGGTACGCGATGATCAGGATGATGAACTGCGCCACCTGCGTCCAGGTGACCGCCTTCATGCCGCCCAGGAACGAGCACACCAGGATCCCGGCCAGGCCCAGGAAGATGCCGACCGAGAAGCCCACGCCGGTGAGCCGCGTGGTGATCAGCCCCACGCCGTAGATCTGCGCGACCACGTACGTGAACGAGCACACGATCGCCAGAACGATGCCGACCAGGCGCGGCACGTGCCCGCCGTAGCGCGCGCCCAGGAAGTCCGGGATCGTGAACTGGCCGAACTTGCGCAGGTAGGGCGCGAGCAGCAGCGCCACCAGCACGTAGCCGCCCGTCCAGCCCATGATGAACGCGAGCCCCGAGTAGCCCTGCTGGTACAGCCCGCCCGCGAGCCCGATGAACGACGCCGCCGACATCCAGTCGGCGCCGGTGGCCATGCCGTTGTAGATCGCCGGCACCCGCCGGCCGGCGACGTAGTACTCGACCGCGTCGTTGGTGCGGCTCAGGATGCCGATGCCCGCGTACAGCAGCAGCGATGCGGCGAGGAACGCGTAGCCGATCATCGTGCGCGGCATGCCCATCTGCTCGAGCCCGGCGAGCACGAGCACGAACGCGACGAAGCCCAGCGTGTACAGGAAGTAGATTCGCCGCAGCTGGATGCGAAAGCCGCTCGGCACGCGGGCCTTGCTCATCGCTCGTCGGGCTCGTCGACGCCGTGCTCGCGATCGAGCCGGTCCATTCGGCGCGCGTAGTACCAGATGATCGCGAGGTAGACGATCAGCGCGCCCTGCGCGCCGACGTAGAACGAGAACGGCCAGCCGAAGAAATTGAAGCGCAGCTCGCGCGCGTAGTAGCTGACGACGAACGTGACCAGGAACCACACGACGAGCAGCGCGCCCGTCAGGCGCAGGTTGCGCCGCCAGTAGCGGCGCAGCTCGGGGGGACGCTCGTGCGAAGGAGGCTCCATCCGCGCACTATGCCATCGCCGACGCGATCAGCGCACGTCGCGCCAGGATCGCCCCGACCCACAGCCAGAAGACGATGCCGAAGGCCACCAGCGGCACGTGCCGGTCGGGAACGAACGACGGCGACAGTGCCCGCGCCACGCGCGTGACCGGCGACGTGAGCAGTTGCAGCAGCCGGTAGACCGGGTTCGCGCCGGGGCGCCCGACGCACAGCAGCCAGACCGCCCCCTGCGCCAGCAGGAAGTACCCGGCCACCTCGAGCAGCCCCTTCACGACCGTCAGGACGCCGTCCAACCCGCCTTCCCTCCCCGCGATGCGGGGCGCCCCGCGTCGCCCGCGCCGGGCGACGCGTCCCCGAGCCTCAGTTCGTCTGCTTGAGCTGGTCCAGGATCGCAGGGTTCTCCAGCGTGGAGACGTCCTGCGTGATGGCCTCGCCCTTGGCGATCGCGCGCAGCAGCCGGCGCATGATCTTGCCCGAGCGCGTCTTGGGCAGGTTGTCGCCGAAGCGCAGGTCCTTGGGCTTGGCGATCGGCCCGATCTCCTTGCCGACCCAGTTGCGCAGCTCGTTGGCGATCTTCACGGCGTCTTCGCCGGCCGGGCGCGCCTGCTTGAGCACGACGAACGCGACGATCGCCTCGCCGGTGAGGTCGTCCGGGCGCCCGACCACCGCGGCCTCCGCGACCAGCGGGTTGGCCACCAGCGCCGACTCGATCTCCATCGTGCCCATCCGGTGGCCCGAGACGTTGAGCACGTCGTCGATGCGGCCGGTGATCGTGAAGTAGCCGGTGTCCTTGTTGCGCACGGCGCCGTCGCCGGCGAGGTAGTAGCCCTTGAGCTCCGGCGGGAAGTAGCTCTTCTTGAATCGATCCGGGTCGCCCCAGATCGTGCGGATCATCGACGGCCACGGCTTCTTGACGACGAGGATGCCGCCGTGCCCGTTGGGCAGCTCGTGCGCGGTCTCGTCGACGATCGCGGCGGCGATGCCCGGCAGCGGCAGCGTGCACGAGCCCGGCACCAGCGGCGTGGCCCCGGGCAGCGGCGTGATCATGTGGCCGCCGGTCTCGGTCTGCCAGAAGGTGTCGACGATCGGGCAGCGCGCGCCGCCGACATTGTTGTAGTACCACATCCACGCTTCGGGGTTGATCGGCTCGCCCACCGAGCCCATCAGCCGCAGGCTGGTGAGGTCGTAGTTGCGCGGGTGCGTGGCGGGCGTCGTGTCGGACGCCTTGATCAGCGAGCGGATCGCGGTGGGCGCGGTGTAGAAGATCGAGACCTTGTGCTTGCCGATCATGTCCCAGAAGCGGCCCGCGTTCGGGTACGTCGGGATGCCCTCGAACACGATCTCGGTGGCGCCGCACGCGAGCGGCCCGTACGTGATGTACGTGTGTCCGGTGACCCAGCCGATGTCGGCGGTGCACCAGAAGACGTCGGCCGGCTTGATGTCGAACGTCCACTTCATCGTGAGCATCGCGTGCAGCAGGTAGCCCGCCGACGAGTGCTGCACGCCCTTGGGCTTGCCGGTGGAGCCCGACGTGTACAGGATGAACAGCGGGTGCTCGGCGCCGACCCACTCCGGCGGGCAGTCGGTGCCCTGCCCGGCGACGACCTGCGACCAGGTGACGTCGCGCCCGGCGGCCATCGGCACCGAGGCGCCGGTGCGCTGGTAGATCACCACGTGGCGGATCGACTCGCAGCCGCCCATCGCGAACGCCTCGTCGACCGCGGCCTTCAGCGGGATGCTCTTGCCGCCGCGCACCTGCTCGTCGGCCGCGATGACCAGCGTCGCGCCGGCATCCTGGATGCGCTCCTGCAGGCTCTTGGCCGAGAACCCGCCGAACACCACCGAGTGCACGAGGCCCAGGCGCGCGCACGCCTGCATCGCGACGATGCCCTCGACCGACATCGGCATGTAGATGATCGCGCGCTCGCCCTTCTTGTAGCCCAGCGCCTTCAGGCCGTTGGCGAAGCGGCACACGCGCTCGTAGAGCTCGCGGTACGTGACCTTGGCGACGCTGCCGTCGTCGGCCTCGAAGATGATCGCGGTCTTGTGCTCGACCGGCGTGCCCAGGTGGCGGTCGAGGCAGTTGTACGAGACGTTGAGCTCGCCGTCGTCGAACCACTTGTAGAACGGCGCGCCCGACTCGTCGAGCGCGCGGGAGAACGGCTTGTGCCAGAGCACGTGCTCGCGCGCGAGCCGCGCCCAGAAGCCGGCGTGGTCCTTCTCGGCCTCGTCGCACAGCGCCTGGTACTGGGCCATGCCGGCGATCGTCGCCTGGCGCGCGAACGCCTCCGGCGGATTGAAGATGCGCTCTTCGTGAAGCGTGGATTCGATTTCGCCCGCAGCCATTGCTCTTTCCCCTTCGCGTCGCAGACTCAGACCGGATGCCTCCGGAATGGAGCGCAAATTATGCACGCACCCTTACGGAGCCCTTACGCTGGGCCGCGATGCTGCAGTGCAATTCCGCTAGAATCCGACCGCGATGGCCCCTCCGCTCTCACGCCCCCCGATGGACGAAAATCAGCCCCTGAGATTCATCCCCCGCCTGATCTTCGCGAGCCGCTGGCTCCAGCTGCCGCTGTACCTCGGGCTGATCGTCGCGCAGATCGTCTACGTGTTCCTGTTCGTCGAGGAGCTGGTCCACCTCGTCGAGCTGCTGTGGAACCCGAGCGCGCTCGACGCCACCGTCTCGCGGCTGGGCATCGCCGAGCGCAGCAAGGAGACGGTGATCATGATCATCGTCCTGTCGCTGATCGACGTGGTGATGATCTCGAACCTGCTGATCATGGTGATCGTCGGCGGCTACGAGACCTTCGTGTCGCGGCTGCGCCTCGAGAACCACCCCGACCAGCCCGAGTGGCTGTCGCACGTGAACGCGAACGTGCTCAAGGTCAAGCTGGGCACCGCGATCATCGGGATCTCGTCGATCCATCTGCTCAAGAGCTTCATCTCCGCGGGCACGCTGCCGGTGCAGGCGCTGATGTGGCAGACGATCATCCACTGCGTCTTCCTCGTCTCCGCGGTCTCGATCGCGCTGATCGACCGCCTGATGACGCCCTCGCCGGGCAAGCGCCACGGCCCCGCCGGCGCCCCCGACGACCGGCACTGAGCCGGCAGTCCGGCAACCTCAGGAGTCTCCTCCATGACCACCATCCGCAAGGCCGACCTGGTCGATTCCGTCGCCGCGGCGCTGCAGTTCATCAGCTACTACCACCCGGCCGACTTCATCCGGCACCTGGCGCGCGCCTACGAGCTCGAGAAGAGCCCGGCGGCCAAGGACGCGATCGCGCAGATCCTCTCCAACTCGCGCATGTGCGCGCAGGGCAAGCGCCCGCTGTGCCAGGACACCGGCATCGTCAACGTGTTCATGAAGATCGGCATGGACGTCCGCTTCGAGGGCCTGGACGGCTCGCTCGCCGACGCGGTCAACGAGGGCGTGCGCAACGCCTATCTGCACCCGGACAACGTGCTGCGCGCCTCCGTCGTGGCCGACCCGCAGTTCGAGCGCAAGAACACCAAGGACAACACGCCGGCCGTGATCCACATGGAGCTCGTGCCCGGCAGCACGGTCGACGTCTCCGTCGCGGCCAAGGGCGGCGGCTCGGAGAACAAGTCGAAGTTCGTGATGCTCAATCCGTCGGATTCGGTCGTCGACTGGGTGCTCAAGACGGTGCCGACGATGGGCGCCGGCTGGTGTCCGCCGGGCATGCTCGGCATCGGCATCGGCGGCACCGCCGAGAAGGCGATGCTGATGGCCAAGGAATCGCTGATGGAGCCGATCGACATGTACGAGCTCCTCGCGCGCGGCCCGAAGTCCAAGGCCGAGGAGATGCGCATCGAGCTCTACGAGAAGGTCAACGCGCTGGGCATCGGCGCGCAGGGCCTCGGGGGCCTGACCACGGTGCTCGACGTCAAGATCTCGATGTTCCCCACGCACGCGGCGTCCAAGCCGGTGGCGATGATCCCGAACTGCGCCGCGACGCGCCACGCGCACTTCGTGCTCGACGGCAGCGGCCCGGCGTACTGCGAGCCGCCCGCGCTGTCCGACTGGCCCGACGTGACCTGGGCGCCGGACTACGAGCAGTCCAGGCGCGTGGACCTGAACACGCTCACGCCGGCCGAGGTCGCGTCGTGGAAGCCGGGGCAGACGCTGCTGCTGAACGGCAGGATGCTCACGGGGCGCGACGCCGCGCACAAGCGCATCCAGGACATGCTCGCCCGGGGCGAGAAGCTGCCGGTGGACTTCACCAACCGGGTCATCTACTACGTCGGCCCCGTGGACCCCGTGCGCGACGAGGTCGTCGGCCCCGCGGGCCCGACCACCGCGACGCGAATGGACAAGTTCACCGAGATGATGCTCGCGCAGACGGGCCTGATCGCGATGGTGGGCAAGGCCGAGCGCGGGCCGGTGGCGATCGAGGCGATCCGCAAGCACAAGTCCGCGTACCTGATGGCGGTGGGCGGCGCCGCGTACCTGGTCGCCAAGGCGATCAAGGGCTCGAAGGTGCTCGCGTTCGGCGACCTCGGCATGGAGGCGATCTACGAGTTCGACGTGAAAGACATGCCGGTGACGGTGGCGGTGGACGCGGGCGGCACGTCGGTGCACCAGACCGGGCCGCGCGAGTGGCAGCAGCGGATCGGGAAGATTCCGGTCACGACGGCCTGATGGCCGCGTCGGGACGCGCGGCGTCGGCGCGCGGCCGGTGACCGCGTTGGTGTCCGCGCCGGCGCGGCGCGCCGATTTCGTCGTGATCGGCGCCGGCATCGCCGGCGCGTCGGTCGCGTACTTTCTCGCGCCGCACGGCCGGGTCGTGCTGCTCGAGCGCGAGTCGCAGCCCGGGTACCACTCCACCGGCCGCTCGGCGGCGCTGTTCTGGGCCGGCTACGGCACGCCGCAGGTACGGGCCCTCACCCGCGCGAGCCGCGCGTTCCTGGAGACGCCGCCGCCGGGGTTCGCCGACGGGCCGATCCTCTCGGCACGCGGCGCGCTGATCGTCGCCGACGAGACGCAGCTCGACGCGCTCGAGCAGACGCACGACGCGGTGGCGCCGCACGCGCCCGAATTGCGGCGCCTGACCGCGGGGCAGGCGCGCGCGATGGTGCCGGTGCTGCGCGACCACGCGGTGCGCGCCGCGATCCACGAACCCGACGCATTCGACATCGACGTGCACCGGCTGCACCAGGGGTTCCTGCGCGGTGCGCGCTCCCGGGGCGCGAGTCTCGTGTGCGACGCCGAGGTGACGGCCGTCGAGCGCGGCGGCGGCGACTGGACCGTGCACACGCGCGCCGGTGCCTGGCGCGCGCCGGTGCTGCTGAACGCGGCGGGGGCGTGGTGCGACGCGATCGCCTCGCTCGCGGGCGTCGCACCGATCGGCCTGCAGCCGAAGCGCCGTGCGGCGTTCGTCTTCGAGGCGCCGGCCGGCATCGAGACCGCGCGCTGGCCGATGTTCATCGACGCCGGCGAGACCTGGTACGTCAAGCCGGACGCGGGCCTGCTGCTGGGTTCGCCCGCGAACGCGGACCCGGTGCCGCCGCACGACGTTCAGCCCGAGGAGCTCGACGTCGCGCTCGGCATCGACCGCATCCAGGCCGCGACCACGCTCACGATCCGCCGGCCGCGCCGCACCTGGGCGGGGCTGCGCTCGTTCGTCGCCGACGGCGACCTGGTCGGCGGGATGGACCCGGACGCGCCGGGCTTCCTGTGGGACGCCGCGCAGGGCGGCTACGGCATCCAGACCTGTGCGGCGATGGGCGAGGCCTGCGCGGCGCTCGCGCGCGGGCTGCCGGTGCCGCAGCGCATCGTCGACTTCGGGCTCGCGCCGGAAGACCTGGGCGCGCGGCGCGTGGCGCGCGCGCGCGCCACGGGCTGAGGGGCGGTACCGGTCCTTCGGCACGGCGCGCGCCGAGGAGCGCTTCCCCTTTTGGCGAGGTGCGGGGCGGGCGGGGCGCCTCGGTCGCTCAGCGCGCCGCGAGCCCCCGCGCGCGCAGGTCGGCGACGATCTCGCGCCGCGTCGCCATCACGTCGTCGAGGCCCTGGCGCCGCAGCCGCGCCACCTCCGCTTCGGTGTATCGCGCCCAGCCGGCCGGCGCCTGCGCCGGGCTGAAGCGCGTCACCATCCAGTTCAGCAGCGCGGCGACGCGGGCGTCCGACAGCGGCGACTGCCGCGTGCCCGGCACCTGGACCAGGAACGCCCGCCCGCGCTCGGTGTGCAGGAACCAGCCGAGCGCGTCGCGCACCGGAGGGACGCCGCCGTCGGGCAGGCCGCTGCCGTCGGCCTGGTGGCAGCCGGAGCAGTGAAGCCGGTACGCGATCTCGTCGGGATCGGCGCGGGCCGTCGTCGCGACGACCGACAGCGCCGCGACGACAAAGGCGCAATGCACTCGCGACATCGACCGTCCGGGCCCGCTTCGCTCGCCCACCCGCTTCCTCTACCCGGCCGGCCCCAGCAGCAGCGCGGTCGTGCAGTGGAACATCGTGCTGTCGGCGTTCGCCATGCACCAGTTGATGTCGTTGTGGACCGACATCCGATACGCGGGCCGCTCGCCCTCGTTCGTGTTGCACGCGCAGCGCCCGCACGAGGACTTGCCGCAGCAGTCGTTGTAGCTGATCAGGTAGTTCCTGCCGTCGGCCGGATTGCGGCAGGTGCCGACCCACGACGCCGCCGACGGCGACGTCCCGGGCGGGCAGCTCGACGCCGAGCCGCCGCAGCACGAGCACAGGAAGCCGTCGAACGCGCAGTAGCGCCAGTAGTCGCAGCTCGTCGGGTCCTGCGCCGCGCGCCCGCGCGACGCCGCGTGCGCGAACTTCGCGACGCGGTCCACCGGCAGCACCGGCAGGAGCGCCGCGGTGCCGATCATCGCCTTGCCCAGGCGCGCGAGCGCGCCGCGCCGCGACGTGCGTTGCGCGAGGCCGCGCGACGCGCGGGTGAAGAAACGGTCGAGCCTGTCGAGCATGGGTGCGCTCCGTGGGCGGTCAGCGGGCCGGCGGCGCGGCGCCGCCGGAGCTCGCGGCCGCCGCGGCCTGCGCCCGCGCGAGGTAGTCCTGGATCGAGGCGACGCCGAGCTCGCCCGCGGTGAAGAGGCTCTCGACCTGCTCGCGCGAGTTCACGAGCCCCTTGGCCTTCACCTTGCCCGCGGCGTCGACGAGCACCGCGTACGGCAGCTTGCTCACGCGAAACGCCATGCCGAGCTCGGTCGAGAGCAGGTACGGGAAGGCGCCCAGCCCGCTCGCTGCGCGAAACGCGCGGTGGTCGTGCTCGGCGCCGTCGCTCGCGAAGACGAGGTCGAAGGCCCCGCGCTCGACGTCGTGCAGCGAGCGCAGGATCGGCAGCAGCTTCTTGCACACCGGGCACTCCGGCGACAGGAAGAAGAGCAGTGCCGGGCGTCCCGCGCCCAGCCGGAGCGGCGCGCCGTCGAGGTCGGCGAGCGCGAGCGCGGGCACGGAGTCGCCGACCGCGGGCCCCGCGTCCATCATCAGCGCGCCCATCGGCGCGACGCGCTCGTGCAGCACGCCGACCTGGCGCGCGAGCGCGAGCACCGTCACGAGCAGCCCGAACACGAGCAGCCACAGCAGCACGTTGGAGACGATCAGCGCCTCAAGCACGCTGCCTCCGCGCGAGCATCATCCGCTCCCGGTTGGCGATCAGCTGGCTCGCCGCCGCGTACGCCACCAGCCCGCCCGCGAGCGCGAGCGCGGCGGTGAACGCATCCAGCGCCGTCCACGTCCGCGCGCCCGTGGGCAGCAGCGCGAGCGCGAGCAGCGCGATCGTGCCCGCGTTGCGCGCGAGCAGCGCCTTCGACAGCCCCGGCTCGCGCCCGAGCCCGCCGCAGCCGCACGCGACGCCGGCGCGCCCGCGGGCGAGCGCCAGGCCCGCGAACGCGGTGACGCCGGCGAGCAGCGCGAGGCCCGCGAGCACGCCCCACTTGCCCGGCGCCGCGAGCAGCGCGAGCGCTGCGGCCGCCTCGGCGACGGCGACGCCGCGCGCGGCCGCGCCGAGCGCCCACGACGGCAGCAGGCCGTAGCCGGCGAGCGCGGCGGCGAACGCGTCGGGGTCGCGCAGCTTGGCGGTCGCGGCGAAGCCGAGCACGCCGGCGACCAGCGCGCGGATCGCCCAGTCGGCCACCGGGTCGAGCGCGAGCGGCATCAGTGCAGCTCCAGCTGCGTGGCGCCCTCGCCCACCGCGTCGAGGCGGCGCAGCGCCTTGAGCGTGCGCCCGTCGAACGCGACCAGCGCGTTCTTCGCGCCGTCGAGCGCGTACACGGTGCCGGTGTCGTCGCGGCTCGCGGCGAGCGCGACCGCGTGGCTCGCCTTGCCGCGCGCGACGCGCCGCCCGCTCGCGAGGTCGAACGCCCAGATCTCGTCGGCGGGCCGCTTGTGCGACCCTTCCGCGCCGCGCGCGTGCATCGTCACGTACGCGCGCCCCGACGCGCGGTGCACGGCGATGACCTGGTAGCCGCCGGGGCGCCACCCGGCGCGCCGCTCGGCGGGCGTCGCGCGCAGGTCGAACCCGCCCGCGGCGCGCGCCTGCGCGCCGCCCACGTCGACCGCGAGCGCGCGGCCCTGGAACGACACGAACCACACCACGTCGCCGATCTCGTCGCCGGAGACGAACAGCGGGTCCCGGTCGGCGTCGAAGAGCGCGTCGCTGCGCTTCTGCGCGACCGGCTGCCCGGCGTCGTCGAGGTCGACCGTGACGAAGGCGCCGTCGCCGCACATGGTCGCGAAGCGGCGCGCGTTGCCCGCCGCGGGGAAGATCGCCCAGCAGCCGGGCAGCGGAACGTCGGCGACCTGGCGCTTCTCGCGCAGGTCGACCACCGAGATCGAGGTCGCGGGCGTCGCGTTCTGGATCAGCAGGAAGCGCCCGTCGGCGGTGGTGCGCATCAGCCCGCGGTAGTTCAGCGCCTGCGCGCGCTTGCCCGAGATGCGGATCTCCTCGCGGTGCGCGAGCGTCGCCGCGTCGTAGACGTCGACGACGTCGACGCGCTCGCCGCGCACGAGCCGCGAGTAGTACGTGGTCGACACGTACAGCTCGCGCCGGTCGGGCGAGAGCAGCACCTGCCCCGCGTAGCCGCTGGGCACCTGGCCGAGGTAGCGCAGCGTGCGCCCGTCGACGACGTGCACCTTGCCGTCGACGATGTGCGGCAGCGCGACGTCGAAGAGGTACGCGCGGTGCGCGTCCGCCGGCGCCAGCTTCTCGACGCCGAGCGTCTCGGGCTGCGCGTGCGCGCCGGCGCACGCGGTGGCGAAGGCCGCCGCCGCGAGCGCGCGCACGAGCCGGGCGATGAGTCGGGGGATGTCTCGCATGCGTCCTCCGTGGCGCGGGCGCGCCTCAGATGCCCCACTTCGGCCGGCGCACCTTGCGGTACGGCAGGCTCGAGAAGTCGTCGGTGAGCGCGCCGGGCGAGCGCACGTAGATCACTTCGGCGGCGATCTTCGAGTACGACGCGTAGAAGTGCTGCGACGACTTCACGACGACGACGCGCTTGTCGGCCAGCTCGCAGCCCATCCCGGTGAACATGTCGGTGCCCATCGCCTGCATGCGAAGCGCGCTCAGCAGGATCGAGATCCCGTTCGCTTCGAGCAGCGCGCAGTCGCCCAGCGCCGTCGGCCCCTGCAGGCCGGACATCGTGTGCGCGCGGCGCAGCGCCTTCACGGTGACGTCGAGGTCGAGCGGGTCGCCCGACATCGGGCCGATCTTGCCGCCGATGCGCATCGGCAGGCGCGCGCCCTCGCCCGCGTTGAACGCGATCGACACCGCGACCGGGTCCCACAGGGGCCCGAGCGCGGCGTCGCGCACGCCGCGCTCGATCATCCGGCGCAGCAGGAAGGTGGAGTCGTTCGGCGCGCCGCCGCCGGAGTTGTCGGCGCCGTCGGCGAGCACGACGGTGCCGGCGATGCCGGCCGCGCGATCGAGCGCCTCGTCGATGCCCACGCTCGGCGGCGCGAGCCGCTCGCGCATCTCGATGAGCTCGCGCCCGAGCCGCTCGGCGGTGCGCGCCGCGAGCGGCGCGTCGCCGTCGGCGTAGACGAGGATCTTCGTGCCCATGTCGGGCGAGTCGCCCCACGGAAAGCCGTGGATCGGGGAGATGGAGAGGATGCCGTCGCGCCCCTCCATCGCCTTGGCGCGGTCGACGAAGCCGCGCATCGGCTCGCGCGACGTGTGGCAGACGGCGATCATCTCGCAGTCGAACACCCCCGCCACCGGGCGCACGCGGCGCTCGACCGCGGCCGCGCACAGGTCGACGAGCTCGAGCGCGCGCTCGCCGATGTCGGTGTGCGGGTATTTCGTGAAGGACACGATCAGGTTCGCGTTCGCGACCATCGCCTCCGACAGGTGCGTGTGCGGGTCGATCTCGATGCCCACGACCACGTCGGGCCCGACGATCTCGCGCACACGGGCGAGCGTGTCGCCCTCGCAGTCGTCGTAGCCGTCGGCGACCATCGCGCCGTGCATGCCGAGCACGACCATGTCGAGCGGCATCGCGGCGCGCAGGTCCGCGAGCAGCTGCTCGCGCAGCGTCTCGTACGCGTGGCGCGTCGTCGTGCCGGCGGGCGTGGCCATCGCGACCAGGCCCTCGGCCAGCGTCCAGCCGCGCTCGCTCGCGCGCCGGCGCGCCGCCCACAGCGGCCCCGAGAAGATCAGCAGGCGCGGCGGGTGCGTTCCCGCGGGGAAGTACCCGCCTTCACGGTACGCGTCCAGCCCGGTGGGCAGCGGCGAGAACGTGTTGGTCTCGGTGGCCAGCGTTCCGGTGAACACGCGCATCGAGGGGCTCTGTCGGCGGGGGCGGGTCGCGGCTCGGTCGGCGGCGGCGGGACGGCGCGCGTCAGTCGGTGCTGCCGAAGCGGAAGTGCCGCCCCGGCGCCGCGTCGAACAGCGCGCGCGTGTACTCGTGCTGCGGGTCGGCGAAGACCTGCGCCGCCGGCCCGTACTCGACGATGCGCCCCTTCGACATCACGGCGACCTTGTCGCAGACCTGCGCCGCGACGCGCAGGTCGTGCGTGATGAACAGCACCGCGAGGTGCAGCGAGTGGCGGATCTCCTCTAGCAGCCGCAGCACCTGCGCCTGGACGGAGACGTCGAGCGCCGACACCGCCTCGTCGGCGATCAGCAGCTCCGGGTCCATCGCGAGCGCGCGCGCCAGGCAGATGCGCTGGCGCTGGCCGCCGGAGAACTGGTGCGGGAAGCGATCGAGCGCGTTCGGGTCCAGGCGCACGAGCTCCATCAGCCGGCGCGCCTTGGCCATCGCGTCGGCACGCGAGACGCCGTAGTTCATCGGCCCCTCGACGATCGCCTCGCCGACGTTGCGGCGCGGGTTCAGCGAACGGTACGGGTCCTGGAACACCACCTGCACCTTGCGCCGCAGCTCGCGCAGCCGGCCGCTCGGCATGCGCGCGATGTCGGTGCCCGACAGCAGCACGCTGCCGGCGGAGGGGTCGATCAGGCGCGCGATGCAGCGCGCGACCGTCGACTTGCCCGAGCCCGACTCGCCGACGATGCCCAGCGTCTCGCCCTTGCGGATCTCGAACGCGACGTCGCGCGCCGCGTCCACGGTGCGCCTGCCGCCGAACATCGACTGCGTGGTGTACGACTTCGCGAGGCCCTTCGTCTCGAGCACCACGGTGTCGGCGACGCCCGCGACCGCCGAGCGCGCGGGCGGCACGTGGCTCGGGACCGACGCGATCAGCATCTTCGTGTACGGGTGCTGCGGCGAGCGCAGGATCTGCTCGGTGGGCCCGATCTCGACGAGCTCGCCCTGCTTGAGCACCGCGACGCGATCCGCGATCTCGGCGACCACGCCGAAGTCGTGCGTGATGAACAGCACCCCGGTGCCGCGCTCGCGCTGCAGCTCGCGGATCAGCTTGAGGATCTGCGCCTGCGTGGTCACGTCGAGCGCGGTCGTGGGCTCGTCGGCGATCAGCAGTGCCGGCCCGAGGATCAGCGCCATCGCGATCATGATGCGCTGGCGCTGCCCGCCCGAGAGCTGGTGCGGGTACGACGCGTACATCCGCTCCGGGTCCGGCAGGTGGACGTGCTCGATCATCTGCAGGATGCGGCGCCGGCGCTCGGGCGCGGAGTCCGTCGTGTGTTCGGCGAGCACCTCGTCGATCTGGTCGCCGCAGCGCATGACCGGATTGAGCGCGGTCATCGGCTCCTGGAAGATCATCCCCATCAGCGTGCAGCGCAGCTCGCGCAGCCGCTCCTCGCGCGCGGCGACCACGTCCTCGCCCTGCACCGCGATGCGCCCGCCGACCACCGGCAGGTTCTTCGCGAGCAGGCCCATCACCGAGAATGCGATCACCGACTTGCCCGAGCCGGACTCGCCGACCAGGCACACGATCTCGCCCGGGTTCACCTGGAAGCTCACGCCCGCGACCGCGTGCGGGCGGTCGCCGCCGCGCGGCAGCGCGATCGTGAGCCCGTCGACGTCGAGGATCGGTGCGCTCACGGCGTCAGATCCGCTTCGACATGCGCGGGTCGAGGGTGTCGCGCAGGCCGTCGCCGAGCATGTTGATGCCGAGCACCGTCAGGCACAGGAACACGCCCGGGTACAGGATGTTGTGCGGGTAGAGCTGGAAGAACTGCCGGCCCTCGGCCATGATGTTGCCCCAGGTCGGCGTCTCGGCCGGGATGCCGATGCCGAGGAACGACAGGATCGCCTCGAGCAGGATCGCCGAGCCGCAGATGAACGTGGCCTGCACGATCAGCGGCGCGATCGTGTTCGGCAGCACGTGCCGCCACAGCACCTTGGCCGTGGGCGTGCCCAGCGAGATCGCGGCCTCCACGTACGGCTCCTCGCGGATCGAGAGCACGATCGAGCGCACCAGCCGCACCACGCGCGGGATCTCGGGGACCGTGATCGCGAGGATCACGGTCACGAGGCTCGCGCCCGAGACCGCGACCAGGCCGAGCGCGAGCAGGATGCCGGGGATCGCCATCAGGCCGTCCATGATCCGCATCACCACGGCGTCGACCCACCGGAAGTAGCCGGCGACCATCCCGATCGCCAGGCCCAGCGCGACCGAGAGCGCCGCCACCGCGATCCCGACCACCAGCGACACGCGCGCGCCGTAGACGACGCGCGCGTAGACGTCGCGGCCCAGGCTGTCGGTGCCCATCACCGCCTTGCGCGTGATCTTGTTGCCGTCGTCGTCGCGCTCGGTGGTCTCGAAGCCCGGGAGCTTGTTGCGCGACGCCGGGTTGATCGCGGCCGGGTCGGCGCTCGTGAGCAGCGGCGCGCACACGCCCGTGAGCGCGATCAGCACCACCATCAGCCCGCCGATCAGCACGCTCCAGTTGCGCGCGAGCCGCGCGGCGAGGCCCTGCCGTCGCACCGGCACGATCGGCTCGGCGCCGACCGCGAGCCCCGCGATCGCCGGATCCTGGTCGGAGGTGGGGATCGTCGTCATCAGTAGCGGATGCGCGGGTCGAGCACCGTGTAGAGCAGGTCGATCACGAGGTTGATCAGCACGTAGAACACCGAGAACAGCATGATCACCGCCTGCACCGTCGGGTAGTCGCGCGCGAGCACCGCGTCCACCGTCAGCCGGCCCAGGCCGGGGATGTTGAACACGCTCTCGGTGACGACGACGCCGCCGATCAGCAGCGCGATGCCGATGCCGATCACGGTGACGATGGGCACCGCGGCGTTCCTGAGCGCGTGGCGCACCAGCACCTTGACCGGAGCCAGCCCCTTGGCACGCGCGGTGCGCACGTAGTCCTCGCCCAGCACCTCGAGCACGCTGGTGCGGGTCATGCGCGCGATCAGCGCCACGTAGATCACCGCCAGCGCGCACGACGGCAGCACCAGCCGGTGCAGCCAGCCGCCCACGCCCTCGCTCAGGCGCTGGTAGCCCTGAACCGGGAACCACTCGAGCTGCATCGACATCACGTAGATCAGCAGGTAGCCGATCACGAACACCGGCACCGAGAAGCCGAGCACCGAGAAGCCCATGACGACGCGATCGATCCAGGTGCCCTGCCGGTAGGCGGCGACGGTGCCCAGCGGCACCGCGATCACCGTCGCCAGCACGATCGTGAAGAACGCGAGCGACATCGTCGGGCCGACGCGGTCGCCGATCAGTTCGGCCACCGTCTTCTTGTAGAAGAACGACTCGCCGAGATTGCCCTGCAGCATTCCGCCGACCCACAGCACGAACTGCGCCACGATCGGGCGGTCGAGCCCGAGCTTGGCGCGGATGTCGGCGACGTCCTGACCGGTGGCCGACGGCCCGGCGATCACCGCGGCCGGGTCGCCGGGCGTCAGGCGCAGCATCAGGAACACGACGACGGCGACGACGAGCAGCACCGGCACGATGGCCAGCACGCGTCGGCCGATGTAACCCCACATCGATGGGCGCCTTCTCGAAGGTCCGAACGGGACGCGCACGCCGGCGCGCGACGCGGCGGCCGAAGCCTCACCCCGCGCGCGCCGCGGCGCGATCGACTACTTCTTCTCGATGTTCCAGAACACCGGCACCGGCGCCTGCAGCCAGCCTTCGACGTTCTTGCGCAGCGACAGCGGCTTGTACCACTGCCCGACCCAGACGTGCGTCGGGTACTCGAGCGCGCGCAGCTGCACGGCTTCCGCGATCTCCTTCTGCTTGGCGGCGTTCGGCTCGCGCGCGAACTGGTCGCGCAGCTTCTCCATCTGCTCGTCGCAGGGCCAGCCGAACAGCGCCTTGTCGCAGCTCGAGTTCAGGAACGCGGTGCCGACCGGGTTGAGCACGTCGGCCGAGACCCACGACGTCATGAACGCGTGCCAGCCGCCCGCCGTCGGGGGATCCTTCTTCGCGCGACGGGCGACGACGGTCTGCCAGTCCATGTCCTGCATGTCGACCTTGAAGCCCCCGCGCTCCATCAGCGACTTCGCCACCGGCGCGAGGTTCGTGAGCACCTGCAGGTCGGTCGAGTGCATCAGCACGATCGGGGTGCCGTCGTACTTGGCCTCGGCGAGGAGCTCGCGCGACTTCTTGAAGTTCGACTCGAGCTTGTCGGCCATGCCCTTGTCGCTGCCCAGCGGGGATCCGCAGATGAACAGCTGCTTGCAGATCTTGTAGTACTTGGCGTCGCCGACCACCGCCTTGAGGAAGTCCTCCTGGTTGAACGCGTAGAACAGCGCCTGGCGGACCTTCGGGTTGTCGAACGGCTTGTGCAGCGTGTTGAAGCGCAGCACGAACTGGTTGCCCAGCGGGTTCATGTCGAACAGCTTCACGTCCGGGCTCTTGGCCGCGACCGGGAGCAGGTCGTGCGGGGCGTCCTCGACGACGTCGACCTCGCCCTTGATCAGCGCGTTGACCTGCGTCTGCGCGTCGGGGATCACGCGCCACTCGACGCGGTCGACCTTGACGACCTTGCCGCCGGCGAGCGCCGACGGCGGCTCGGCGCGCGGCTTGTATTTGGCGAACTTGACGTACACGGCCTTCTCGCCGGGCTTCCACTCGTCGGTCTTGAAGACGAACGGGCCCGAGCCGATGTACTCCTTGATCTGCTCGTTGGGGCTCGTCTCGGCGACGCGCTTGGGCATGATGAACGGCACGTTCGACGACGGCTTGCCGAGCGCGAGCAGCATCAGGCCGGTGGGGGAGTTCAGCGTGATCTTGAACGTCTTCGCGTCGGTGGCGGAGATGTCCTTGACGAAGCTCCACAGCTTCTGGCCGAGCGAGTCCTTCGCGGACCAGCGCTTCAGGGACGCGATCACGTCGTCGGTCGTGACGGGCTTGTCGTCGTGGAACAGCAGGCCGTCGCGCAGCGTGAACGTCCAGGTGAGGTTGTCGGCCGACACGCTGTACTTGTCGACCATCTGCGGCCTGATCTCGCCCTTGGCGTCCATCGCGAACAGGGTGTCGTAGACCAGGTACGAATGATTGCGCGTGATGTACGCGGTGGTCCAGATCGGGTCGACGATCTTCAGGTCCGAGTGCGGGACGACCCTCAGCACGGTCTGCGCGACCGCCGGGGCCCCGGCCGCGAGCGCGCCGGCGAGTGCGAACGCCATCGCGGTGCGCCGGATCAGGCTTCGATTGCTCATCTCTCCTCCTTGTCGTGGGCGGCGCCGCGCACGCACGAACACGCGGCGCGCACCGCAAGGGGCCGATGCTTGACGATCACCGGCCGGGTGTCAAATCGGCATATGCCCCTAGATCGAGCACGCGCCGTTCCGGTTTACGAACAAAGCAACTTTCATACCGGAGCGATGGGCGTGCCGACCCGTGAAGCGGCCTCGTGAGGCGGCCCTGCGCGGCAGCACGGGGAGGCCCGGTGCCGGTCATTCAGATCGGCGGCCGGCGCAGGTGCCAGTCGGTGGCCGACTCGTACGCGGCGGCCGCACGCAGGCACAGGTCTTCGCGGTGCGCCGGCGCGACCAGTTGCAGCGCCAGCGGCAGGCCGTCGTCGGTGAAGCCGCACCCCATCACGAGCGCCGGCTGCTGCGACAGGTTGAACGGGTACGAGAACGGGGTCCACCAGCTCCAGTCGTAGCTCGCCACGCCCGCGTGCTCCGGCGGGGGTGTCGGCATCACGCGCCCGACTTCGAACGGCGGCACCGCGGTCGCGGGAGTGAGCAGCAGGTCGAAGCGCTGCGCGAAGCGCGCCATGCGCAGCGCCAGCTCGGCGCGCAGCGCCTGCGCGTCCAGGTAGTCGACGATCGAGTACCGCGCCCCGGCGCGCACGCTGTCCTGCAGGCCCGGATCGAGCAACGCGAAGCGCTCGGGCGGCAGGCGGTGCAGGGCCTGGCGCGCGGAACAGAACCAGTGGATGCGGAACGCCTCGGTGCTGTCCGGGATGTCGGGGTCCGCGTGGGCGACGTGGGCGCCCAGCGACTCGAGCACCTCGGCGGCGCGCGCGACCGCGCGCTCCACGCGCGGGTCGACGTAGCGGACGTAGCCCAGGCGCGGGCTGTACGCGATCCGCAGGCCGCGCAGGCCGCCTTCGCGCGCGCCGTCGCGCGCATCCTCGGTCCAGTCGCGCCCGATCGAGGGCAGCGCGGTCCAGTCGCGCGCGTCGGGTCGCGAGAGCACGCACAACATCAGTGCGCAATCGGCCACGGTGCGCGTCTGGGGGCCGACGTGCGACACCGACCCCATGATCGACGCCGGGAAGACGGGGATGCGCCCGAAGTGCGCCTTCAGCCCGACCGTGCCGGTGAAGGCCGCCGGAATGCGCACCGAGCCGCCGCCGTCGGTGCCGACCGCGAGCGGCCCGAGGCCGGCGGCCACCGCGGCGACCGCGCCGCCCGACGAGCCGCCGGGGGTCACGTCCAGGCGCCACGGATTGCGCGTGATGCCGGTGAGCGGGGAATCGGTGCTGCCGCGCCACCCGATCTCGGGGGTGGTGGTCTTGCCGAGCAGCACCGCACCCGTCTCGCGCAGCCGCGCGACCGCCGGACCGTCGAAATCCCAGGGGCCGGCCGGGTCGGAGGTGAGCGAGCCGCGCAGCGTCGGCCAGCCGCGTGTGTAGACGAGGTCCTTGATCGAGACCGGCACGCCGTCGAGCGGGCCGGCCGGCACGCCGTCGCGCCAGCGCGCCTCGGCGGCGCGTGCGTCGGCGAGCGCCGCGGCCTCGTCGACCAGGCAGAACGCGTTCAGGGACGGGTTCAGGCGCGCGATGCGATCGAGGATGGCGCGCGTGACTTCCACCGGCGACAGGCGCCGGGCGCGGTAGGCATCGACCAGTTCCGTGGCCCCCAGCCAGTGGATCTCTTCCTGCGGCATCGATGCCCTCCCCCGTCGTCTCGGATCGCGTCGCGGCGCACGATCCTCGTGGGCCGTTTCGCGGGCGCCTGTTTTCCGAAAAGCCTAGCAGATCGCAGCCGGCGGACAAGTCTGCATAATCTCGCCATCCCCGCCGGCGCCGCGCGCGCCGGCCTGACGCAACGCAGGCGAAGCGCCATGGCACGGATCGCGATCGGCGGCATGCAGCACGAGACGAACACGTTCGCCCCGTCGAAGGCGGACTACGTCGCCTTCGAGCACGGCGGCGGATGGCCGGGCATCCAGCGCGGCGAGCCGCTGTTCGGCGCGGTGGCCGGCGCGAACATCCCCGTCCAGGGCGCGATCGAGGCGCTGCGCGCCGCGGGCCACACGATCGTGCCGCTGGTGTGGGCCGCGGCGTCGCCGTCGGCGCACGTGACCGAGGACGCGTTCGAGCGCATCGTCGGAGACCTCGTCGAGCACCTGCGCGCCGCCGGCCCGGTCGACGGCGTCTACCTGGACCTGCACGGCGCGATGGTCGTCGAGCACCACCCCGACGGCGAGGGCGAGATCCTGCGCCGCGTGCGCGAGACGGTCGGCCCGCGGGTGGCCGTCGTCGCGAGCCTCGACCTGCACGCGAACGTCACGCGCGCGATGGTCGAGCACGCGGACGCGCTGTCGATCTACCGCACCTATCCCCACGTCGACATGGCCGACACCGGGGCGCGCGCCGCGGCGCTGCTCGTGCGCATGCTCGCGTCCGGCCAGCGGCTGAGCAAGGCGTTCCGGCAATTCGACTACCTCACCGGGATTCCGTCGCAGAGCACGTTCATCGAGCCGTGCCGCGGGCTGTTCGAGCTGCTCCAGCGCATCGAGCACGCGAGCGGCGTCGCGCTGTCGTTCGCGCCCGGCTTCCCGATGGCCGACTTCGACGAGTGCGGCATGTCCGTCGTCGGCTACGGGCCCGACGCCACCGCCACCGAGGCGGCGGTGGCGCAGTTCGCCGCGGCGGTCGCCGACGCCGAGAAGGACTTCGTGCTGGAGCTGCTCTCGCCCGACGACGCGGTGCGGCGCGCGATGGCGCGCGGCGAGCCCGGCTCGCCGGTGGTGCTCGCCGACACCCAGGACAACCCCGGCGCCGGCGGCAACGGCGACACCACCGACCTGCTCGCCGCGCTGCTGCGCCAGCAGGCGCGCGACGCGGTGCTCGGCCTTCTGATCGACCCCGCGTCGGCCGCGCGCGCGCACGACGCCGGCCAGGGCGCCGCGCTCGAGTTCGAGCTCGGCGAGATCTCGGGCGTGCCCGGGCGCAAGCCGCTGGGCGGACGTTTCACGGTCGAACGCCTGGGCGACGGCCAATTCACGTGCACGGGCCCGATGTTCCGCGGATTCCGCATGAACCTCGGGCCGATGGCGCTGCTGCGCCAGGGCGGCGTGCAGGTCGCGCTCGCGTCGCGCAAGTGCCAGGCGGCCGACCAGCAGATGTTCCGCCACCTCGGCGTCGAGCCGGCGCGCCAGCGCGTCGTCGCGCTCAAGAGCTCGGTGCACTTCCGCGCGGACTTCCAGCCGATCGCCCGCGAGGTGCTGGTGGTGCGCGCTCCGGGGCCGGCGCTCGCCGACCCGGCCGACTTTCCCTGGACGCGACTGCGCGACGGCCTGAGGCTGCGCCCGCTCGGTCCCGTCTTCCAACGCGCCTGACGGAGCCCAAGTCTTGCCCAAGCCAGCAGCCTCCCCACCGATGGCCTACCTGCTCGTCGACATCGGCAACACCTTCGTGAAGTGGGGCCGCTATCCGCCGGACGGCGCGCGCGGCGTGCCGGCGGCCGAGATCTGCTCGAGCTACGGGCGCGTGCTCCACGACGAGCTGTCGTCGCTCACGATGATGTGGAAGGACCAGCCGCGTCCCGACGTCATCGTGATCTCGAACGTCGCCGGCACGCGGCTGCGCAACCCGCTGCTGCGCGCGATCGAGGTCTGGCCCGACGCGCCCGAACCGCACTGGATCTCGTCGCAGGCCGAGCAGTGCGGCGTGACCAACGGCTACCTGAACCCGAGGCAGCTCGGCAGCGACCGCTGGGCCGCGATGATCGGCGCGCGCGCGCTGGTGGGCGACCGCGCGGCGCTGGTCGCGGTGTGCGGTACCGCCACGACGATCGACCTGCTCAGCGCCGACGGCGAGTTCGTCGGCGGCGCGATCATGCCCGGCCTGGGCCTGATGCAGCGCGTGCTGCACGAGCAGACCGCGGCGCTGCCCGATTCCCAGGGCGAGTACGTCGACTACCCGCGCCAGACCGTCGACGCGATCGCGTCGGGCTGCGCGCACGCGCAGGCCGGCGCAGTCGAGCGGCTGTACTACCAGCACAAGCGCCACTACCCGGACCTCGTGTGCATCATCTCGGGGGGCGCGGCGCGCACGCTCGGGCCGCGGCTCACGATCGACTTCCGCTACCACGAGAACCTCGTGCTCGAGGGGCTCTACCGGATCGCTCAGTCACTCGACGGGGAGTGAGCCGCGCGCGGACGCGCGGCGACGCGCGGCCCCGAAGGCCGCCGATCGGTCACAGCAGCCGCTGCGCGCGATACCACAGCAGCCCGACCGCCTCGTGAACGCCGAGCCAGCTCCACTGGATCGACGTCGACGTCGGGACGAAATCCGTGAACACGGCGGCGTCGGTGCTGCCTCCGTACCCGTGCGGCGCGGCGATCACCGACAGCCCCGCCGCCTCGAAGACCGGCCGCGCGCGGCGCATGTGATACGCGTGGGTCACGAGCACCACGCGCCGGATGCCCGCCGCCTTCAGCAGGCGCGCGGTCTCGTTCGCGTTGCCGGCGGTGTCGGCGGCGCGCTCCTCGACCCAGCGCGCGCGCGCGCCGAACTGCGTCTCGAGCGCCCGCGCCATCGTGCGCGCCTCCGACTCCTCCGTCCGCGGGGGACGCCCGCCGGTGACGAGGATCGGAAGCCCGCTCGCCCGCGCGAGCAGCACGCCCTGCGCGAGACGCTCCAGCGTGAACGCGTTCGGTGTCTGGTGCCTCGGGCGCTCGGCGACGTTCACGCGCACGCCGCCGCCGAGGACGACGATCGCGCCGGGCGGGTCGCGCCCCCTCATCTCGTCGCGCAGGCGATCCGGGTCGAGCGCCACCGGGTTCTCGGACTCGAGCCACGCGATCAGCGGGCCGCTGAAGATGCCGCAGGACGTGAACCAGGCGAGCGCCACGCCGAGCACGACCATCGCGCGGGCGGCGCCGCGCAGCCACGCCCACCGCGCGCCGGCGATCAGCGCGAGCAGCAGACCGAACAGCGCGAGCACCAGCGGCCCCGCCGGCGGGAGCGCGAGCATCACGATCACAGGCTTGGCGACGGCCCAGTCCATGGACGCCGATTCTACCGATGGGCTGCGCAGGCGATGCCTTCCGATCGGCTGGGCGGCGAAGCCGGTCGATCGGCTGGGCGGCGAAGCCGGTCGAACGGCCAGGCGACTGCCCGAAGCCCGGCCGGGCGCGTCGGCATGAGCCACGCCAGCCGGGCGTCCCGAAGGCCCGCGCGCGCCGGCCCGCGCCGGCCTCAGGCGCGTGCGGACACGAAAACGCCGGCCGGACGCTCGAAGCGCGCGGTGAGCATGCGCGCGTGCACGACGAAGCCGTCGCGCTCGCGCCGGCACGACACCACGAGCGCGGTCGCGTCGAGCACCGCGTCCGCGACCCGGACCACGCTGCCGGGCTCGACCGGGACCGGAGCGTGCACGCACAGGCCGCTCAGCGAGAGGTCGCGCCAGCGCGCGCCGACCCGCTGCGCCGGCCAGCCCACGTGAAGCTCCGCGGGGGTGTTGCGCAGCCGGCGCGCTGCGCCTCGCCGCCCGCCGCGTTCGCGCTCGGCGAGCGCGCCGCCGGGCGCGGGCGCGAGCGCCGCGTCGCAGCCGCCGCAGCGGGTGTCGTTGCGGACCTTCTCGGGCCACGCGGTGCGGCAGCGCGGGCAGCAGCGATGACGCATCCACTGCGTGGGGTCGAACGCGGGCGCGCGGGGTTGCGCGGGGCGGGCCGCCGCGCCGGCGGTACGCCCGCCCGGGTCGCGCAGACGCTCGGGGCCGTTCAGCTGGTCGTAGACGCGCCGACGCTCGGGGTCGCCGAGCACCGCGTACGCCTCGTTGACGAGCGCGGCCTGCTCGTGGTCGCCGCCGAGATCGGGGTGCAGCCGCAGCGTGCCCATCAGCGCGCGATAGCTCGCGCGGATCACCTCGGGCGGGCAGCCCGGCTGGACCTGAAGGACACGGTAGTAGTTGCGACGATTCTTCATGGAAGCGCACCGCCGGACAGGGAATGTCCGGATCATTCTCGGGGCCTCCCCGAGGCGCTCCAGTGACGCAATTCACGGGCGGACGATTCCGGCCGACGCACGGCGCCCGGACGGCCACGCCGCGCACGGACCGGGCCGCCGCCCCCGGCCACTAGAATCCGGGAATGGAACCGATCTCCGCCGACGCGTGCGCGGCCCCTTACGCCGGCCTCACCCCCGACCTGATCCTCGACGCGCTCGAGAGTGCCGGCTGGCGCGGCGACGGACGACTGCTCGCGCTGAACAGCTACGAGAACCGCGTCTACCAGGTGTGGCTCGAGGACGGCGGTGCCGTCGTGGCGAAGTTCTATCGCCCGCAGCGCTGGAGCGACGCGCAGATCCTCGAAGAGCACGCATTCACCCGCGAACTCGCGGATTCGGAGGTGCCGGTGGTCGCGCCGCTCGAGCGCGACGCCACGACCCTGCACGCGCACGCCGGGTTCCGCTTCGCGGTCTACCCCCGACGCGGCGGGCGCGCGCCCGAGCTCGACGACCCGGCGACGCTCGAGTGGACCGGGCGCTTCATCGGCCGCATCCACGCGCTCGGCGCGGCGCGCGCGTTCGTCGCGCGCCCCGCGTTCGACATCGCGTCGATGGGCCGCGAGCCGCGCGACTGGCTGCTCGCGCACGACGTCGTCCCCGCCGACCTGCTGCCGGCGTGGCGCGGGATCGTCGACCAGGCGTTGGAGGGCGTGGCGCGCGCGTTCGACGAGGCCGGCGCGGTGCGAACGCTGCGCCTTCACGGCGACTGCCACCCCGGCAACATCCTGTGGACCGACGACGGGCCGCACTTCGTGGACTTCGACGACGCGCGCACCGGGCCCGCGATCCAGGACCTCTGGATGCTGCTGTCGGGCGACGCGGCGTCGATGACGCGCCAGCTGCGCGACGTGCTCGCCGGCTACGAGGACTTCCACGACTTCGACCCGCGCGAGCTGCGCCTGGTCGAGCCGCTGCGCACCCTGCGGCTCGTCCACTACAGCGCCTGGATCGCGCGCCGGTGGGACGACCCCGCCTTCCCCGCGGCGTTCCCGTGGTTCGGCACGCCGCGCTACTGGCAGGACCGGATCCTGGAGCTGCGCGAGCAGGTCGCCGCGATGAGCGAGCCGCCGCTGGCGCCGTACTGAGCCGCGCGCGGGCCTGAGCCGCGGGCGGGCCGTGCGAACGCGCCTTGCGCGCGGGCGCTGCGGGCGCGCGGCACGCCCCGCCCGCGCGATCTGCGATCCGGATCAGCGCCCCGTGCCGCCGACCGCGCCGCGCACCTGGTCGAGCGCGCCCGGATCCTCGATCGTCGTGAGGTCCCCGGGATCGCGCCCCTCGCACAGCGCCTGGATCGAACGCCGCAGCACTTTCCCGGAGCGGGTCTTGGGCAGCAGCGTCACGAAGTGCACGCGCGAGGGCCGGGCGACCGCGCCGAGCTGGCGGTCGACGGTCTTCATGATCTCGCCCTCCAGCGCCAACCGCGCCTCGGGCGTCGCCACGAGCGAAGCGTCCTTGAGCACCGCGAAGCCCACCGCGACCTGCCCCTTGAGGCTGTCGGCGACGCCGACGACCGCGCACTCGGCGATCGCCGAGTGGCTGGAGATCGACTCCTCGATCTCGCGGGTGCCCAGGCGGTGGCCGGCGACGTTGATCACGTCGTCGGTGCGCCCGAGGATGAAGTAGTAGCCGTCGGCGTCGCGCACGCCCCAGTCGAACGTCGAGTAGACCGAGCGCCCCGGAATGCTCGTGAAGTACGTCTTCACGAAGCGTTCGTCGTCGCGCCACACCGTCTGCATGCAGCCCGGCGGCAGCGGCGGCACGATCGCGACCACCCCCTTCTCGTTCGTGCCGACCTCCTCGCCCGACTGCTCGTGCAGCAGGCGCACGTCGTAGCCGTACATCGCCATGCCGGGGCTGCCGAAGCGGGTGGGCGTCTTCTCGACGCCGTGCGCGACGGTGAGGATCGGCCAGCCGGTCTCGGTCTGCCAGTAGTTGTCGATGACGGGGCGCCCGAGCCCTTCGGCGATCCACTTCGCGGTCGGCTCGTCGAGCGGCTCGCCCGCGAGGAACAGTGCGCGCAGCGACGAGGTGTCGTGCTTCGTGAGGTACGCCGGGTCCTGCTTCTTCAGCACCCGGATCGCGGTGGGCGCCGAGAACATCACGGTCACGCGGTACTTCTCGACCAGCTTCCACAGGATGCCGGCGTCGGGCCGCACCGGCGTGCCCTCGTACATGATCGTCGCCATGCCGGCGATCAGCGGGCCGTAGACGATGTACGAGTGGCCGACGACCCAGCCGATGTCGCTCGACGAGAAGTACGTCTCGCCGGGATTGCCGCAGTAGATGTACTTCATCGACGCGGCGAGCGCGACCGCGTAGCCGCCGACGTCGCGCTGCACGCCCTTGGGCTTGCCGGTGGTGCCCGACGTGTACAGCGTGTAGCTGATCTCGTTCGACTCGAGCCAGGTCACCGGCACCTGGGCGTCGAGGTGGCGCGCACGCAGCGTCGCGTAGTCGAGGTCGCGCCCGGGCACGAGTTCCATCGGCGCGAGCTTGCGGTCCACGAGCAGCACGTTCGAGGGCTTGTGCGCCGCGAGACGGATCGCCTCGTCGAGCAGCGGCTTGTAGGGCACGACCTTGCCGACGCGCGAGCCGGCGTCGGCCGAGACGATCAGCTTCGGCGTGGCGTCGTCGATGCGCGTGGCCAGGCTGTGCGACGCGAACCCGCCGAACACCACCGAGTGGATCGCGCCGATGCGCGCGCAGGCGTACATCGCGATCGCGGCTTCGGGAATCATCGGCATGTACACGAGCACGCGGTCGCCGCGCCCCACGCCGTGCGCGAGCATGATCGCGGCCATCCGCATCACTTCGCGGTGAAGCTCGGCGAACGTGTAGACGCGTTCCTCGTCGGTCTCGGTCGACACGAAGATCAGCGCGGGCTTGTCCGCCTGCGTCGCGAGGTGGCGGTCGATCGCGTTGTGGCACAGGTTGGTCTCGCCCCCGACGAACCAGCGCGCGAACGGCGGCTTCGAATAGTCGAGCACCTTGCCGAACGGCTTGTTCCAGTCGATGAGCGCGGCCTGCTCGGCCCAGAATCCCTCGCGATCCTCGATCGAGCGCCGGTGAAAACTCTTCAGATCCATGACCCGTTCCCCTCCACGTTCGTGCCCGCCCGGCGACGCCGCGTGCCGAAGCGCTTCGCCCGCCGTCCTGGCCGGCAGTGTCGAAACCCGCCCTTACGAGGGACTGACAGTGTCAGGAATTTTGACACTTGTCACACGGTGGACTACCCTGTCGGCCATGCAAGGTTCCGAGATGTCCGCCCGTCGACCGGGCCTGAGAGGTCTTTTGGCCGCGATTTTCGCGGCTTGCGCGTTCGCGTGGGCCGCGGGGGTGCACGCCGAAGGGGCCGATCCGGCGGCGCCGGCGCCTGAAGCGCACGTCGGCACCGAGCTCGTCCTGCGCGCGCTCTCGCTGCTGGGCGTCAACTACAAGCTCGGCGGCAATACGCCTGACACCGGCCTGGATTGCAGCGGTCTCGTGCGCCACGTCTTCCGCGAGGCGGTCGGCCTGGTGCTGCCTCGCCGCGCCGCGGAGATCAGCCGCACCGGCGAGGTGATCGTCGACACCGCGCAGCTCAAGCCGGGCGACCTGGTCTTCTTCAATACGCTTCGCCGGGCGTTCTCGCACGTCGGGATCTACATCGGCAACAACCAGTTCGTGCACGCGCCGTCGTCCGGGGGCGAGGTGCGCGTCGACAGCATGAATTCGCAGTACTGGACGCACCGCTTCGACGGCGCCCGCCGGATGACCCTGGCGTCGACCACCGACGACTTCGCTGCCCAGGCGGCCGCCCTGGGTCCGGATCCGTCCGCGCAGGCGGGATCGATGCCCGTCTCGGCGTCGGCGGCCGCGATCGCGCCACTGCGCGTCGCGGCGATGATCCGTGCCGCGGCGCCCCACGGGCCCGAGAAGGCGCATCCGCGAGGCCGTCGGGCCAAGCGCGGCCGCTGAGCCGCGCACTGCCGCGGCAGCGCGCGCGGCGAATCCGGACGATTCAGTGCGACGCGGCGCGATTCGCCAGCGCCGCCCGGATCGCGGCGAGCGCCGCGAGCGCCGCCCGCTCGCCCTCGGCGATCGCCAGCGCGCGCTGGGAGAAGTCCGCCGAGGACAAGTCGCCCACCGAAGGGCGGATCACGACGTCCGCTTCGCGCAGTTCGTTGTCCGCCAGATGAGAGGCCATGATCGCGAAGGTCTGCAGCAGGACGCGCGGCAAGGTGTCGGTCTCCTGGAAGCGCGGCTGCGCGGCGATGTCGACCGCCACCACCACGTCCGCCCCCAGGCCGCGCGCCGCGCGCACCGGCACCGGGCTCGACAGCCCGCCGTCGACGTACTCGCGTCCGCCGATCGAGACCGGCTCGAACACGCCGGGCACCGCGCTCGAGGCGCGCACCGCGACGCCCGCGTCGCCCTGGCGCAGGAGCATCGCCCGCCCGTTGTAGAGGTCGGTCACGACCGCCGCATACGGGATCGCGAAGCGTTCGATCGGACGGCTCGCGACCAGCCGGTTCACGAGATCCTGGAGCGCACGCCCTCGCAACAGGCCGCGGCCGGTCAGGGTCCAGTCGCCGAGCACGCCCTCCTCCAGCGAAAGCGCCGCGCGGTGCAGACCGTGGCCGTCCAGTCCGCTCGCGTAGAGCGCGCCGACGAGGCTGCCCGCGCTCGTGCCGACGATCAGGTCGGGACGCAGGCCCGCGCGCTCCAGCGCCTCGACGACGCCGACGTGCGCGAACCCGCGCGCGGCACCGCCGCCCAGGGCGAGCGCCAGGCGCGGACGGCGCCCGGGGGCCGCCTGCGGCGGGGTCGGGGGGCCGGATTTCGCGGGTTCGGTCGCGGTCGCGGCCGCCGCCGCGTCGGGCCGGCGGCCGGACGCGCACCCGACCAGCGCGAGGGCCAGTCCCGCGGGCAGTCCGGCGACGAGGGTCCTGCGCCCGTTCACGCGACGCGGACCGGCACGGCGGCTCAGCGCTGCGCGGCGACGACCTTGATCTCGACCAGGTACTCCGACTTCGCGAGCCTGGCCTCGACCGTCGCGCGCGGCGGTGTGTGGCCGTGGACGACCCACTTGTCCCAGGCGGCGTTCATCGCGGGGAAGTCGGCCATCGTCTTCAGGAAGATCGTCGCCTGCAGGATGCGGGTCTTGTCGCTGTCGGCCTCGCCGAGCAGGCGATCGATGGCGGCGAGCACCTGCTGGGTCTGGCCGCCGATGTCCTGCGACGGGTCGTCGGCCACCTGGCCGGCCAGGTAGATCACCCCGTTGAAGACCGCGGCCTCCGAAAGGCGCGGCCCGACGTGCAGTCGCTTGATCGTCATCTCCAGTCCCTTTGCTTGCTCGCGAGCCGTGGCGCCGGCAACGGGGGCGCCGATCGTTCCCGGATCACCCCCCTGTAGAATCCCGGCCAATCTTAGCAGGGAGCTGACATGATCAAGGGCAGGACGGCACTCGTCACGGGCTCCACCAGCGGCATCGGGCTCGGAATCGCGCGCTCGCTGGCGGCCGGCGGCGCGAACCTCGTGCTCAACGGCTTCGGCGACGCCGCCGAGATCGAGGCGATTCGCGGCGCGCTCGCGACGGAGTTCGGCGTGCAGGTCGCGTACGACGGCGCGGACCTGATGAAGGTCGACCAGATCGAGGCGATGATCGAGCGCGCGAATCGCCGCTTCGGCGGGGTCGACGTGCTCGTCAACAACGCCGGCATCCAGCACGTGGCGCCGGTCGAGTCGTTCGCGCCCGAGCGCTGGGACGCCGTGATCGCGCTGAACCTGTCGGCCGCGTTCCACGCGATTCGCTGCGCGCTGCCCTCGATGAAGCAGCGCGGCTGGGGGCGCATCGTCAACATCGCGTCGGCGCACGGACTCGTGGCGTCGATCGAGAAGGCGGCGTACGTCGCGGCCAAGCACGGGATCGTCGGCCTGACGAAGGTCGTGGCGCTGGAGACCGCGCGTACGGGCATCACCTGCAACGCGATCTGCCCCGGCTGGGTGCTGACGCCGCTCGTGCAGAAGCAGATCGACGTGCGCGCGCAGCAGCAGGGCGTGTCGGCCGAGGCGGCGAAGGTCGCGCTGCTCTCCGAGAAGCAGCCGTCGCTCGAGTTCGTGACCACCGAGCAGATCGGCGAACTCGCCCGGTTCCTGTGCTCGGACGCCGCGCAGCAGGTGCGCGGCGCGGCGTGGACGATCGACGGCGGGTGGACCGCGCAATAGCGGCGACGCTCCGGAGCGAGCCGGGCAAGGCCGCTTCGCGCGCTCAGTCGTCTTCCGGCGCGGAATCGGCGGAACGGGGATCGGCGGACCGGGTCTCGATCGGACGATGCTCGTCCGACGGGTACTCGCTCGGCCGGGCGGCCTTCGAGCGGGGCGTCTTCGATCGCGTTTCGCGCCTGCGGGCCTCGGTCGCGGCCTCGCGTGGCCGCCCCGCCGGGAGCGGGGCCGATTCGTCGATTTGCACGCGCCAATACGGCGGCGCGTCGACCCTGCCGCGGGTCACCTCGGGCGGTCGCCCCGCCCGCAACGCAACCGAGATCGAACCGTGTGCGTCGCTTCTCAGCGACGTCGTGCCGGCGCCGAGATAGCGCGCGAACACGCCGGGATTCGGATGCCGGTATCGGTTCCGGTACCCGACCTGGAAGATCGTGAGCGCCGGTCGCACCGCGGCCAGGAACTCCGGGCTCGACGACGTCGCGCTGCCGTGGTGCGGCGCGTAGAGCACGTCGGCACGCAGGCGCTCGGCGTCGTACAGATCGAGCAGCCGCCGCTCCTGCGCGGCCTCGAGGTCGCCGGTCAGCAGCACGACGCCGGCCGGCGACACGATCCGCAGAACGCAACTGCGCGCGTTCGTCGGCGAGCGCACGCGCGTCTCGCCCTCGGGACCGGGGTGGAGGAATTCGAAGCGCGTGTCGCCCCACTGCCAGGCGTCGCCGCGCCGGCACGCGAAGTGGCGGGCGGCCGACTTCGCGATCGGGTGGTCCGCGGGCAGCGAGCTCGCGACCCAGTCGACCGCGAGCGCGCGCAGCACCGACAGTGCCCCGCCGGAGTGGTCGAGGTCGAGGTGCGAGACGACGATCGCGTCCAGCCGCGAGACACCGCGCGCCTGGAGGTACGGCACGACGACGCGGGCCCCCGCGTCCGAGTCCGGCCCGGTCTTCGGTCCGGTGTCGTAGAGCAGGCGCCGCCCGCCCGCCTCGACGAGCACGGCGGTGCCCTGGCCGATGTCGATCGCGGTCAGCGCGATCTCGCCCGGACCCGGCGTCGCGACCGGCGTGAGCATCAGTGGCGCGAAGGCGAGGCCCGCCGCGACCCGCCCGGGCCAGCGCATCGGCGCGAGCAGCAGCGCGCAAGCGGCCGCCGCGAGCAGCAGCGCCGCGGCGCCGGGCTGCGGCACCGTCACCGCGGCGAGGCCGCCCGAATCGAGCCAGCGCACCGCTCCCATCAGCGCCTGCGCGAGCAGGCACGCGGCGGCCAGCAGCGGCTCGCCGAGCGGCCCCCACGCGAGAGCGAGCGCGGCGCCGGCGAGCGCGATCGGGGTGATCACGCCCGAGACCAGCGGGATCGCGAACGCGTTCGCGAACGGGCTCGCGAGCGACACCGACGCGAAGAAGACGACGCCCAGCGGCAGCAGCACGAGCGTGGCGGCGACCTGCGAGCGCAGCGCCTCGCGCAGGACTTCCCGACTGCGCGCCTGCCAGGGGTGCTTCCGGCGCGCTCCCGACCGGTCGGGCTCACGGTCGGCCCCGGCCGCGCGCCGATGCCCGCGCCAGCTGCCGGCCCAGATGATCGCGGACACCGCCGCGAACGACAGCCAGAAGCCCGCCGCGAGCGGCGCCCAGGGATCGAGCACGCACACGACTGCCGCCGCGCAGCCGAGCACCGCGACCGGCGATCGGGCGCGCCCCGAGAGCACCGCTGCGCCCGCGACCGCCAGCATCCAGCACGTGCGCTGCGCGGGGATGCCCCACCCCGCGAGCCCCGCATAGCCGAACGCGACCAGGAGCCCCGCGACCCAGCGCGCCACCGGCGTCGGCAGCCGCGACGGCAGCGGACGCGCGCCCATGCGCCGCGCGAGCGCGGCACTCGACCACAGGCGGCTCGCGGCGGACGCTCCGAGCGCCGCGAGCATCGTGATGTGCAGCCCCGAGATCGAGATCAGGTGACCGATGCCGGTGCGGTTGAACACGCCCCACCACGACGACGGGATCGCCGCCTGGTCCCCGATCACGAGTGCCGCGACGACGGCGCGCGCCGCCGGGTCCTGCGCCGTCGAGCGCTCCGCGATGCGATCGCGGATCGCGGTGCGCAGGCGCTCGATCGCGCGGCCCGGCGTCGCGACGAAGGCGTCGAGCCGCCGGTTGGCCGCGGCGTCGTCGCCCCGCGTGCGCACCGACCCGATGCCGGCGATTCCGTCCTCGAGCGCACGCAGTTCGGCGTCGAACACGCCCGGGTTCACCGGCGCGTGGGGGCGTCGCGCGCGCACGGCCAGCTGCCAGCGCTGCCCCGGCAGGATCTCCGGGACCGGCGGCCCGGGATCGCGGCCGGTGCCGCGGTACCAGCCCAGCCGCAGCGCGCCCAGGCCGGCGCACTCCACGGCGCCCGCGACGCACTGCTCGACGGCGAAGCGGAATCGGGTGCCGTGCGCGTCGGCCTGGGGCATCTCGTCCACCACGCCGACGACCGTCAGCGTCACGCCTTCGAGCGCGGGCGGCAGGCGGGCCGCGAGCGCGGCGTCGGCCCTCCACAGCGCCCAACCGCAGGCGGCCAGCGCCGTGCCCGCGACGATCAGCGCGCGTCGGGCCCCGGCCCGCAGCGCCGGCGCGATGCCCAGCGCGATGCAGGCCAGCCCGGCGCAGAGCACGCCGGACGCGACGAAGCGCCCGGGAATCGCGGTCAGCTGCTGGACGCTCCAGCAGGCGGCGACGACCCAGGCACCCGGAGGCCCCACGCGCCCTTCGCGGAGACGATCGATCGCGCTGCGCATGCCGCCGATGCTAGGGCGCGCTCGTGCGCCGGGCGATCGGACGGACGGATGAGCCCGACGGCGAGTCGGCGGGCACGCCGGCGCCACCGCGCACGCACGCGCGTCAGGCCGGGGCGCGCGGAACCGGAACGGCGCCGGGAACTACCGCGCGCGCCGCCCCGCCGGCTTCACGCCAGCCAGCGCTTGCGCCGGCGGTAGTGCTTGACGTTGTGGTAGTCCACCCGGCCCGCGCCGCCCAGGTAGAACTCCTGGACGTCGGGGTTGCGCTTGAGCTCGTCGGCGCTGCCGCTCATCACGACGCGCCCGTTCTCGATCAGGTAGGCGTCGTCGACGATCTCGAGCGCCGCGGTGGCGTTCTGCTCGACCAGCAGCACGCCGACCTTGTTCTCGCGGTTGATGCGGCTGATGATGCCGAAGATCTCCTCGACCAGGAACGGCGCCAGTCCCAGGCTCGGCTCGTCGAGCATCAGCAGCCTGGGCTCGGTCATCAGCGCGCGCCCGATCGCGAGCATCTGCTGCTCGCCGCCGGACAGGTACCCGGCCTGCGCACTGGCCCGCTCCTTCAGGCGCGGGAAGTAGCCGAACACCTTCTCGATCAGTTCGTCGACCTTCTGCCGGCTGCGGTGCATCGACGCCGCCGCGATCAGGTTCTCCGCCGGCGTCAGGTGCCCGAACACGCGCCGGCCCTCGAGCACGTGCACCAGGCCCTGGCGCACGCGCTCGGGCGCGAGCAGGCCGGTGATGTCGCGCCCGAGGAGTTGCACGGTGCCGCGCGTGACCTCGCCGCGCTCGGGACGCAGCAGCCCCGAGATCGTCTTCAGCGTGGTGCTCTTGCCGGCGCCGTTGGCCCCGAGCAGCGCCACCGCGCCGCCCTCGGGGACCACCAGCGAGACGCCCTTGATCGCGAGGAAGGCGCGATCGTAGACGACCTCGACGTTCTCCAGCGTGAGCATCGCGCGCGGCCCCGGCTCCGTTACTTGCCGGACGCCTTGAACTCGTCGGCGTTCTTCTTGACGAGCTCCCAGACCAGGTCCTGGCCGGCCGCGAACCAGCCGGTCTTCGGCACCCACTTCGTGCCGTCCCACTGCGCGATGCGGCCCGCGCCGCCGCCCTGGTGGTCCTTGGCGGTGATGGTCGTCGGCGGCAGCAGGCCTTCGCCGTCGTAGTTGGAGATCATCTCCAGGCCCTGCTTGAGCTTGGCCGGCGTGAGCGGCTCGCCCAGCTTCTCGAGCGCGAGCCTGGCGCCCTGCACCGTCAGCGCCATGCTCGCGACGCCGATGTTGTAGTAGGTGCTGCCGACCTTCTCGGGCTTGCCGCTGCCCTTGCCCTTGGCGATGACTTCCTTCTGGATCGCCTGGATGACCGGCTGGTCCTTGCCGTGCGCGACGCCCTCGAAGCGCAGCACGCCCTTGAGCGCGTCGTTGCCGACGATGCCGACCTCGGTCTCGGACAGCCAGATGACGGACGCGAGCCGGTCGAGCTTGAAGCCGTTGCGGATCGCTTCGCGCAGCGACACCGACTGCGGCGTCGCGGTGCCCCAGAGAATGGTCCAGTCGGGCTGGAAGCGGCGCGCCGCGGCCCAGGTCGACGACTGCTCGTTGCCCGGCGACGGATACGGGAACAGCTGCAGCTCGAAGCCGTGCTTGGCCGCGAGCGCCTGCAGCAGCTGGATCGGCTCCTTGCCGAACGGCGAGTCGATGTGCACGAACGCGATCTTCTTGCCCTTCAGGCTGCCCTTCTCCTGGACGCTGATGTACTGCACCAGGTGCGTGGCCTGCGACCAGTACAGCGGCGTCATCGGGAAGATGTACGGGAACGTCTGCCCGTCGGCGGAATCCGAACGGCCGTGGAACATCGTGATGATCGGGATGCCGTCCTTGAGCGCCCGCGGCACGACGGCGCGCGACACCGGCGTGGAGAGGAAGTCGACCAGCACGACGCCCTCGGTCTTGAAGCGCTCGTACGCCTCGATGCCGCGCTGCGGCTGGTTGCCGTGGTCGACGACCAGCGCCTGGAACTTGTGGCCCTTGACGCCGCCGCGCGCGTTGACGAGCGCGAGGTAGTCCTGCTGGCCCTGCGCGTACTCGATGCTCGCGAACGTGTAGACCGCGGTGAAGTCCTCCGCGAGCCCGATCTTGATCGTCTTGTCCTGCGCCTGCGCAGCGGGTGCCGCGAGCGCCAGCGCGGCGGCGCCCACGAGCGCCCGGGCGAAATTGCGTTTGCTCATCGATTGTCTCCTCTCACGATGAAGGAAGTTCCGGCCTCGCCGCGCGCTCAGCGGCGCGCGTGCTTGAACGGCCAGACCAGGAAATAGGTTCGCACGTTGTCGTAGATCTTGGCCAGCCCCAGCGGCTCGAACAGCAGGAACCCCACGATCATCCCGCCGTACAGGATCATCGGGATGTGCGAGATCAGCTCGGTCGAGATCTTCAGCCCGATCGCGCCGGCGATCCAGGTGGCGCCGTTGTTGAGCACGATCGGCGCGAGCAGCACGAGCCCCGCGCCGAAGAAGCTGCCGATCACGCTGCCCATGCCGCCGACGATCACCATCGCCACCGCCTGGATGGAGACGTCGAGCTGGAACTGCTCCGGCGTGACCGCGCCGTAGTAGCAGAACGCGAGCACCGCGCCGGCGACGCCGCCGATGAACGACGCGGTCCAGAACGCGACCAGCTTCACGTAGAACGAGTTCACGCCGATGATCGCCGCGGCGAAGTCCTTCTCGCGCACCGCGGCGAGCGCGCGCCCGAAGCTCGTGCGCTTGACGTTGAGCATGAACAGCGTCACCAGCACGCAGATCCCGAGCGCGACCCAGTAGCGCGCGGTGTCGGTCTGGATCGGGATGCCGAGCGCGCGGAACGCCGGCACCTGCAGCGTCGCCTGGCTGCCGCCGCTGATCGCCGGCACGTGCGTGATGATCCAGTCGACGAGGTACTGCATCGCGAGCGTGCTCACCGCGAGGTACAGGCCCTTGACGCGCAGCGCCGCCGCGCCGAAGACCAGCCCCGACAGCGCCGAGAGCAGCCCCGCGAGCAGCAGCGCGATCTCGAACGGAACCCCGGCGCGCACCGAGTGGATCGCGGCGTAGGCGCCGATCGCCATCACCGCCGCGAAGCCGAGGTGGATCTGCCCGCCCCATCCCATCAGCAGGTTCAGCGCGAGCGCCGCGGTCGCCCAGATCACCCAGGGCAGGAGATAGCTGTTCAGGTACAGCGTCGAGAGCATGAACGGCGCGACGATCGCGAGCACCATCACGAACAGCGCGAGGCGGCGGTCCAGCGGCACCGGCCAGATGCGGCGGTCTTCACGGTACGACGTGTGCCGGATGCCGGCGAGGCGGAAGAACACGGCGTCAGACCCTCTCGATGTCTTCTCGGCCGAACAGGCCGTGCGGGCGGACGATGACGGTGGCCAGGATCACGAGCGACGCGACGACGTCGCGGCTGCCGCCGCCCACGAGCGGGTCGAGGTAGCCTGGCACCACCGATTCCAGGATGCCGACCATGATCCCCGCGAGCAGCACGCCGGGCAGGCTGTCGAGGCCGCCCAGGATCGCGACCGCCAGCCCCTTGATCAGCAGCAGCGACAGCGTCCAGTCGACGCCCTGCACCGAGCCCCACAGGATGCCGGCGGACGCCGCGGCGACGCCGGCGAGCCCCCACGAGAGGCCGATCGCGCGCTCGACCGCGATGCCCACCGACCAGGACGCGGCGTGGTCGTCGGAGACCGCGCGCAGCACCACGCCCAGCCGCGTGCCGAAGAAGCGCATCGCCAGCCCGATCAGCACCAGCGCGGCGGCGCCGCTCACCAGGTAGGAACGATTGATCAGGATGCCGCCGACGATCAGCGGCGCCTCGCCGAGCCCCAGGCTCAGCCGCTTGAGCTCGGTGCCGAAGATCGCCGGCGCCAGGCCGCGGATCAGGATCTCCAGCCCGAGCGTGAGCATGATCACCATGATCACCGGCTGCCCGACCATGCGCCGAAGCGCGACGCGCTCGATCCCGCGGCCGAAGAAGAACATCACGACGAGGCTGGCCGGGATCGCGGCCCACAGCGGCAGGCCGGCGAGCACGACGAACGCCCAGGTCACGTACCCGCCCACCAGCGCGAGCGCGCCCTGCGCGAGGTTCGCGATGCCCGAGGACTTGAACACCAGCACGATGCCCAGCGCGACCATCGAGTACATCAGGCCGACGAGCGAACCGTTGATCGCCAGCTCGAGGAGGAAGGAGATGTCCATCAGGCAGTCGTCCTGATCGCGAGGCGGCGCTTGAGCACGCCGACCGAGCCGGTCTCGTAGGTGATCTTCGTCTCGTACTCGACCGCGTCTGAGTCGTCGTAGAGTGCGGCGATCACGGGCGCGTAGTTCGCCTCGACGACGTTGCGGCGCAGCTTGCGCGTGCGCGTCACTTCGCCGTCGTCGGGGTCGAACTCCTTGGGCAGCAGCACGAAGCGCTTCAGGGCGAGCGCGGGCGGCAGCAGGCTCGTCACGTGGCGGACCACGCCCTCGATCAGGTCGACGACCTGGGGCTTGCCGGCGAGGTCCGCGTACGACGTGTACGTCACGCCGTTCTCCTCGGCCCAGTGGCCGACGGCGGCCATGTCGATGCAGATCATCGCGGTGAGGAAGTCTCTCCCGGCGCCCATCACCGCCGCGTCCTTGACGTACTGGCTGAACTTCAGCCGGTTCTCGACGTAGTTCGGGATGAAGCGCTCGCCGCCCGCCGTGTGGACCACCTCGCTGGTGCGCCCGAGCACGACGAGCTGGCCGTCGGGCTCGAGGTAGCCGGCGTCGCCCGTGTGCAGCCAGCCGCCGGCGAGCGCCTGCGCCGACGCCTCCTCGTTGTCGAGGTAGCCGTCGAAGACGCTGTCGGCACGGATGAGGATCTCGCCGTCGTCGGCGATCGAGATCTCGACGCCGGGCAGTGCGCGCCCCACCGTGTGCAGCTTCACGCCGCCGGGGCTCTGCGCCGCGGTCAGCGCGGAGTTCTCGGTCTGGCCGTAGAACTGCTTGAGGTCCAGGCCCAGCGCACGGAAGAACAGGAACGTGTCCTCGCCGATCGCCTCGCCGGCCGTGAAGGGGCGCTGCGCGCGCGAAAGCCCGAGGTGGTCTCTCAGCGGCGCGAACACCATCCACTCGCCCAGCTTCAGCATCAGCCGCTCGAACGCGCCCGGCGGCGGCTTGCCCTCGAGGCGGTCGCGCTCGACGCGGATCGCCAGCGGCATGAAGGTGTCGAAGACGCGGCGCTTCAGGCGCGAGGACTCGGCCATTCCCACCTGCACGAAGGTGAGCATCGCGTCCCAGCTGCGCGGCGCGGCGAAGTAGACGGTGGGCGCGACCTCGCGCAGGTTCGCGAGCACCGTGTCCTGGCGCTCGGGGACGTTCACGTGGAAACGCAGCGTGATGCCGGCGCCCACGGTGAAGACGAAGTCGCCGACCCACGCCATCGGCAGGTACGCCATCAGCTCGTCGCCGGTGCGGAAATAGCCGGCGGCCTCCGCGTTGCGCACCGCGCTGATCACGCGCCGGTGCGAAAGCACGATCCCCTTGGGCTTGCCGGTGGTGCCCGACGAGTGCAGCAGCACCGCGGCGTCGGTGGGCTGCGCGCGCGCGAGCAGGTCGGCGCGCAGTGCGGGCTCGGCCGCCAGGCGAGCCGCGCCGTCGGCGACCAGCTTGTCCCAGGACACGAGGCCGGGGTCCGCGTAGCGCGCCAGGCCGCGGGCGTCGTCGTAGACGATGACCTCGGGTTGCCCGGTCTCGCGGCGCAGCTCGAGCAGCTTGTCGACCTGCTCCTGGTCTTCGGCGAGCGCGAAGCGCGCGCGGCTGTTGCTCGCGTAGTAGCGCAGCTCCTCCGGCGGCATGTCGGGGAACACCGGCGCGGGCAGCCCGCGCAGCATCAGCACGCCGAGCATGCCGAAGTACAGCCGCGGCCGGTTGTCGCCGATGACGAGCAGCCCTTCGCCGGGCGCGAAATTCAGCGCGTCGAGCGCGGCCGCGCTCGCCAGCGCGCTGTCGAGGAAGTCGGCCCAGGTGGTCTCGATCCAGATGCCGCGGTCGCGCTCGCGGATCGCGACCTCGCGCGCGTGCGCCTGGGCATTGGCGGCCAGCAGCGAGACCAGCGTGCCGCCGTCGAGCCCCGCCGACGCGCGCGGCACCGGCCCCGCACCCGCCGCCGCGACGGGCACCGGGGCGCGCACCGCGGTGTCCGCCTCAGGCGGCATGGCGCTTCTTCCCGCCGATGTAGGCGTCGATCACGCGCTCGTCGGAGAGCGCCTGCTGCGGCGTGCCCTCGGCGATCTTCTCGCCGTAGCACAGCACGGTGACGCGGTCGCAGACCGCGGCGATCACGTCCATGTGGTGCTCGATCAGCAGGATCGTCATGCCGCGCTCCTCGCGCGCGTCGAGGATGAAGCGCGCCATGTACTCCTTCTCCTCCTGGTTCATGCCGGCCATCGGCTCGTCCAGGATCAGCATGCTGGGCTCGGCGGCGAGCGCGCGCGCGAGCTCGACGCGCTTCTGCAGCCCGAGCGGCACCACCTCGATCGGCTCGCCGCGGACGTCCTGGAGCTGGAGGAAATCGATGATGTCCTCGACGACGGCGCGCTGGCGGCGCTCGTCGCGCTCGGCCCACCACCAGTAGAAGAACGTCGCGAGCGCGCTCGGCCGCATGTGGATGTGCCGGCCCATCATGATGTTGTCGAGCACGCTCATGCCGCGGAACAGCGCGAGGTTCTGGAACGTGCGCGCGATGCCCATGCGTGCGACGTCGTAGGGGCGGCGCCCGGTGATGTCGTCCCCGGCCAGCACGATGCGCCCGTTCTGCGGCGGGTAGAAGCCCGTGATCGCGTTGACCATCGTGGTCTTGCCGCTGCCGTTCGGGCCGACCAGCCCGTAGATCTCGCCCTTGTCGACGTGCAGCGACACGCCCTTCAGCGCGTGCAGGCCGCCGAAATAGCGATCGAGCTCCTGGCAATCGAGGTACGGCTGGGCCACCGGATGCGGGCTCCGTCCGGTCAGGCCCGCGCCCGGGCGCCGCGGCGGGCGCCTGCGCGCGTGCAGATCATGGAGTCTCCTCGTCGTCGCCGGCGTTCACCCTGCGGGGCGAGCCTGGCGCACTGTCTTCTGTCGCTTGCGCAGGAATGTAGCCTGTTCGCGGCCGATACGCCAACCCGGGGCGAACCCTCGGGCTCGCCCCGAAGGTCCGATTCCGCGGGCCGGTGCGCGCCTGCCTTCGCCGCCGTCGGCCCTCCCGCGCAGCAAGCGGCTCAGTGCGCGCCTTCGCCCGCGAGCGCGGCCAGCCGCGGCAGCACCCGGAACGCGTTGCCGGCGGTCTGGCGCGCCGCGTCGCCCGCCGTGCCGCCGCGAAGCACGGCGAACTCGGCGGCGATGCGCGCGAGTTCGGCGGGCGTGTTGCGCTGGCGGTGGCGCCACGCCGGGGGGATGTCGGGCGCGTCGGTCTCGAGCACGTGCGCGTGCGCGGGCAGTGCCGTCACGAGCCGGCGCAGCTGCAGCGCGCGCTCGTAGGTGAACGCGCCGCCGAAACCGAGCGCGCATCCCAGGTCGAGGAACGCCCCCGCCTGCTGCTCGCTGCCGTTGAACGCGTGCGCGATCCCGCCCGGCGGGCGCACCCGGCGCAGCTCGCGCAGCACGGCGTCCTGGGCGCGGCGGACGTGCATCAGCACCGGAAGCCCGAATTCGCGCGCGATCTTCAGCTGCTCGACGAAGAACCAGGCCTGGCGCTCGCGGTCCAGTCCCGGCACGAAGTGGTCGAGCCCGATCTCGCCGATCGCGACCAGGCGCGGATCCTCGATCGCCGCGGCGACCCGCGCGCGCAGCCGCTCGAGGTCTCCGGCCTCGGCGCGGTCGGTGAACATCGGGTGGATGCCGAGCGCGTAGGCGCAGCCGTCGTGCGCGTGCGCGATCGCGGCCGCGGCGTCGAATCCGGCCGCGTCGACCGACGGAACGACGATCCAGCGCACGCCGGCGGCGCGCGCGTCGCCGATCACGCGCTCGCGGTCGGCGTCGAACTCGGCGGCGTCGAGGTGGCAGTGGGTGTCGACCAGCACGCCCCGGTCCACGGCCTGCGGGGCGATCGCGGGCGCGCCGGCGGCGCTCACGGCCTCAGGCGTCCGCGAGGCGCCCGTCGCGCACCGTCAGCACGCGCGCGGCGTGACCGGCGAGCTCGAGGTCGTGGGTGACGACGACGAACGCGATGTCGAGATCGCGGTTCAGCGTGTCGATCAGCGAGAACATCTGCCGGGCGGTGGCACGGTCGAGGTTGCCGGTGGGCTCGTCGGCGAGCACGCAGCCGGGCCGGGTGACGAGCGCGCGCGCGAGCGCCACGCGCTGCCGCTCGCCGCCCGAGAGCTGTCCCGGGAGGTGATCGACGCGCGCGGCCAGCCCCACGCGCGCGAGCATCTCGCGCGCGGCGCGATGGGCGTCGGCGGCGCTGTCGCGGCGAATGCGCAGCGGCATCGCGACGTTCTCGAGCGCGCTGAACTCGGCCAGCAGGTGATGGAACTGGTAGACGAAGCCGAGCAGGCGGTTGCGGCGCGCGCCGCGCTCGGCCTCGCCGAGCGACGCGACGTCGGTGCCCTCCCAGCGCACGACGCCGTCGCTCGGGGAGTCGAGCCCGCCGAGCAGGTGCAGCAGCGTGCTCTTGCCGGAGCCGGAGGCGCCGACGATCGCGATGCGCTCGCCGCGCCCGACCCGGATGTCCGCGCCCGCGAGCACGTTCACCGCCAGCGGGCCCTCGCCGTAGGTCTTGGCGAGCCCGGCGCACTCCAGCACCGCCGGCGCGGCGTCACTCATAGCGCAGCGCCTCGGCCGGCCGGACGCGCGACGCGCGCCAGCTCGGGTAAAGCGTCGAGACCAGCGCGAGCAGGCACGCGGTGAGACCGATCGTCGCGACGTCGTCCCAGTGCAGGTCGCTGGGCAGGTGGTTGATGAAGTAGATCCCCTTGGGCAGCACCTGGAAGCCGAACAGCCGCTCGACGGCGCCGACGACGGTGTCGACCTCGAGCGCGAGCACGACGCCCAGCACGACGCCGATCGCGGTGCCCAGCAGCCCGACCAGCGCGCCCTGGACCACGAAGACCTTCATGACGCTGCGCGGCGTCGCGCCCAGCGTGCGCAGGATCGCGATGTCGGCCTGCTTGTCGGTGACCGTCATCACGAGCATCGACACGAGGTTGAACGCGGCGACCGCGATGATCAGCGTCAGGATGATGAACATCATGCGCTTCTCGATCTGCACCGCCGCGAACCAGTTGCGGTTCTCGCGCGACCAGTCGCGCACGTAGAGGTCGCCGGTCAGCGAGCGCGCGAGCTCGGCGGCGATCGCCGGCGCCGCGAGCATGTCGGACGTCTTCAGGCGCACGCCGGACACGCCGTCGATGCGGAACAGCTTCGCGGCGTCGGCGATGTGCATCAGCACCAGCGAGCTGTCGTACTCGTAGTGGCCGGACTCGAACACGCCGACCACCGTGACCTGGCGCAGCCGCGGCACGACGCCCGCCGGCGTCATCGTCCCCTGCGGCGCGATCAGCGTGATGCGCGTGCCGACGTCGATCAGCAGCTGGCGCGCGAGCTCGCGCCCGACCAGCACGCCGAACTCGCCGGGCACCAGGCGCGCGGCGGCGACGGCGTTCGCGCCGGACATGAAGTCGGCGACGCCGGGCTCGGCGGCCGGGTCGATGCCGCGCACCAGCACGCCGCGCACCGCGTCCTCGTGCGTGAGCATCGCCTGCCCGGACACGTATGGGGCGCCTGCGATCACGCGCGGGTTCTTGCGCGCCTGCGCGATCAGCTGCCGAGGGTCGGTGATCGGCTCGCGGCCCGCGAAGACCTCGATGTGCGAGAGCACCGAGAGCATGCGGTCGCGCACCTCCTTCTGGAAGCCGTTCATCACCGAGAGCACGGTGATCAGCGCCGCGACGCCCAGCGCGATGCCCGCGACCGACAGCGCGGAGATGAAGGAGATGAAGCCGTTGCGCCGCCCGGCGCGCCGCCCCGAGCGCGTGTAGCGCAGGCCGATCTGGAACTCGTACGGTAGCTGCAAGCGGGATCTCGGTGGGCCGACGCCCGCGCGGCGCGCGATGGCCGGGCGCGGACTGCGCCGAGTTTGCCATAGAATCCGCGGGTGTCCGACCTGATCCTCCTGTGCTCGGGCGCCGCGGCGGACGGCACGTCCGCCGCCCACGACCCGTCCTCGTCCGACGCCGCCCTCGAGCCGGGCGCGATCGCCGCCGCGCTCGCCGGCGGCGCGATCGCGCGCGCCTGCGTTCGCGCCGGGGTCGCCGCGGATGCGACCGACGACGCCCTCGTGCCTCGCGAGCTGCCCTGCGACGCCTGGCTGCGCGAGCGCTTCGGCGTGGCGCCCGGCGACGCGATCGAGGCCTGGTCCGCCCCGGTGCACGGGGTCGCCCCGCCGTGCTGGCGCCTGACCCCGGTGAACGTGCGTGTCGGCCACGACAGCCTCGTGCTCGACGACCCCGGCGCGCTCGCGCTGGGCGCCGGCGAAGCGCGTGCGCTCGCCGCCGCGGCCGCGCCGCTGTTCGCCGAAGCCGGGCTCGCACTGACGGCGCCCGCCCCGCTCGCGTGGTTCGCCACCGGCGACACGACACAGCGCTGGCAGGCGCGCCCGTGGACGCTCGCGTGCGGGCGCCGCATCGACGCGTTCCTGCCCGGCGGCGAGGACGCGCGCGCCTGGCGGCGCCTGTTCACGGAGGTGCAGATGCTGTGGCACGCGCACCCGGTCACGAGCGCGCGCGAGGCCGCCGGCCGGGCGCCGGTGAACGCGCTGTGGCTGGACGGCCGCGCGACCGCGCTCGCGCGCGACGGCACGCGTGCGCCGCGCGCGGTCGTGACGGGCGAGCCCGCCGTGGCCGGCCTGGCGCGCGCCGCCGGCGCCCGCGCGTTCGACGCCGACCCGCTCGCGCTCGACGACACCGCGTGGCGCGCGCTCGCGCGCGACGGCGACGTGCTGCTCGACGTCGGGGTGTGGCGGAGCCCGCGGCGCGGTGCCGACGCGAGTGCCTGGCACGAGGCCTGGCGCGCGGCCGACGCGTGGTACGCGGCGCTGTGCGCCCGGCGCGACCCGCTCGCGGACTTCGCGCGGGTGCGCTGGGTGTTCACCGGCGAGCGGCGCCGCGTCGAGCTCGCGCTCGCGCGCTCCGAGCGCTGGCAGCCGTGGCGCCACCTCGACGCGCTCGCGCGCGTGCTGGGAACGTCGGGGGTGCGCCGGCGATGAGGCCTCGCCACGAAGGGCCGGGCACGCGCGGAGCGAACGGGTGAAGTCCGTGCGCAGCGACGTGCCGGGCCCGCCCGGATCAGGCCGATGAAGATCGTCGAACGCGAAGTGCCGGCCCGCGCGCGCGACGCCCTCGTCGCCGCCGGCGTGCACCCGGTGCTCGCGCGCCTGCTGGCGGCGCGCGGCGTCGGCGACGCGGCCGAGCTCGACGACGACCTCGGCCGGCTGCTGCCGCCGGCCGGCCTGCTGGGCGCCGACCGCGCCGCGCGGCGGCTCGCCGACGCGATCGAACGCGGCGAGCGCGTACTGGTCGTCGCCGACTACGACTGCGACGGGGCGACCGCGTGCGCGGTCGCGGTCCGAGGCCTGCGCGCGATGGGCGCGAGCGTCGACTTCCTCGTGCCCAACCGCTTCGAGCACGGCTACGGGCTCACGCCCGCGATCGTCGACCTCGCGTGCGCGCACCCTCGCCTGCCGGACCCGCGCCTGATCGTCACCGTCGACAACGGCATCGCGAGCCTGGAGGGCGTCGCGCGCGCGAACGCGCTCGGCATCGACGTGCTGGTCACCGACCACCACCTGCCCGGCGAGCGCCTGCCCGACGCCGCGGTGATCGTCGACCCGAGCCAGCCGGGGTGCGGATTCGCGAGCAAGCACCTGGCCGGCGTCGGGGTGATGTTCTACGTGCTGCTCGCGCTGCGCGCCGAGCTGCGCGCCCGCGGGCGCTTCGCGCAGGCGCGCGAGCCCGCGCTGCAGGGGCTGCTCGACCTCGTCGCGCTCGGCACCGTCGCCGACCTCGTCCGCCTGGACCGCAACAACCGCCTGCTGGTCGCGGCCGGGCTGCGGCGCATCCGCGCGGGCCGCGCGTGCGAAGGGGTCGGCGCGCTGCTCGCGGTCGCGGGCCGCGACGCCCGGCTCGCGTCGTGCGCCGACCTCGGCTTCGCGGTCGGCCCGAGGATCAACGCGGCGGGCCGCCTGCAGGACATCGCGCTCGGCATCGAGTGCCTGCTGACCGACGACCCGGGGCGCGCCACCGCGCTCGCCACCCGCCTGGATGCGATCAACCGCGAGCGCCGCGAGATCGAAGGCGAGATGCGCGAGCAGGCGCTCGCCGACGTCGGCGCGCCGGCGCCCGGGCAGCGCGCACTCGTCGTGTGGCGGGACGGCTGGCACGAGGGCGTCGTCGGGCTGATCGCGTCGCGGCTGAAGGACCGCCACCACCGCCCCACGGTCGCGTTCGCGCCGTCCGCGGCCGACGCGGGCGTGCTGCGCGGCTCCGGCCGCTCGATCGCCGGCGTTCACCTGCGCGACACGCTCGACCTCGTCAGCAAGCGCCACCCCGACATGATCGAGCGCTTCGGCGGCCACGCGATGGCCGCCGGGCTCACGCTGCGCGCGCACGCACTGGAAGCGTTCGCGATCGCCTTCGAGCAGGCGGTCGCCGAGAGCGCGGACGCCGCGTGCTTCGCGCCGGCGCTGCACGCCGACGGCGCGCTCGAAGCGCACGAGCTCGAGCTCTCGCTGGTCGACGCGCTCGAGCGCGGCGTCTGGGGCCAGGGCTTTCCCGCGCCGGTCTTCTGCGACGAGGTCGACGTGCTGTCGCAGCGCCTCGTGAAGGACCGGCACACGCGGCTGTCGCTGCGCGTGCGCGGGCGCGCGGTCGCGGCGATCGCGTTCGGCCGCGCCGAGCCGCTGCCGGCGCGCGCGCGCATCGCGTACCGCATCTCGCGCAACGACTGGAACGGGCTGTCCGAGCTGCAGCTCCTCGTCGACGCGGTCGAGTGAACCGGGGCGCTGGGCTATACTGATCGGTTTACCGACGGAATCGAAGCCATGGAAGCCGAACGCCTGAACCAGCTCTCGAACACGATCTCGGGGCTGCGCACGCGCAGCGCGGATCTTCGGGGGTATCTTTGACTTCGACGTCAAGAAGTCCCGCCTGATCGAAGTCACCCGCGAGCTCGAGGCACCCGACGTCTGGAGCGACGCCAAGCGCGCGCAGGAGCTCGGCAAGGAGAAGAAGTCGCTCGAGGCGGTGGTCGAGCGCCTGTCCGAGGTCGACAGCGCGCTGTCCGACGCCGCCGAGCTCTTCGAGATGGCGCAGTCCGAGGACGACGACTCCACGCTCCTCGCGGTCGAGGCCGACGTCGCCGAGATCGACCGCCGCGTCGCCGACCTCGAGTTCCGGCGCATGTTCGCCAACCCCGCCGACCCCAGCAACTGCTTCGTCGAGATCCAGGCCGGCGCAGGCGGCACCGAGGCGCAGGACTGGGCCGCGATGCTGCTGCGCCAGTACCTGCGCTACTGCGAGCGCAAGGGGCTGAAGGCCGAGGTGCTCGAGGAGTCGCCCGGCGACGTCGCGGGCATCAAGGGCGCCACGCTCAAGGTCGAGGGCGACTACGCGTACGGCTACCTGCGCACCGAGACCGGCGTGCACCGACTCGTTCGCAAGTCGCCGTTCGACTCCAGCGGCGGGCGCCACACCTCGTTCGCGTCGCTGTACGTGTACCCGGAGGTCGACGACTCGATCCAGGTCGACATCAACCCGGCGGATCTGCGCATCGACGTCTTCCGCGCGTCCGGCGCGGGCGGGCAGCACGTGAACAAGACCGAGTCCGCGGTGCGCATCACGCACCTGCCGACGAACGTCGTCGTGCAGTGCCAGAACGACCGCTCGCAGCACCGCAATCGCGACGAGGCGATGAAGATGCTGCGCGCCCGCCTGTACGAGCTCGAGCTGCGCAAGCGCCGCGCCGAGCAGGACAAGGTCGAGGCGAGCAAGACCGACATCGGCTGGGGCCACCAGATCCGCTCGTACGTGCTCGACCAGTCTCGCATCAAGGACCTGCGCACCAACGTCGAGATCAGCAACACGAAGTCGGTGCTCGACGGCGATCTCGACGAGTTCATCACGGCCAGCCTCAAGCAGGGCGTCTGACCCGCGCCGGCGCACGCGCCCGAGGGCGCCCCAACGGAACCCGCACCATGAGCACAGAGACCCCGCCCCCGATCGACGAGAACCAGATCATCGCCGAGCGCCGCGCCAAGCTGGCGCGGCTGCGCGAGACGGGGGTCGCGTTTCCCAACGACTTCGTCCCGGCCGATCGCGCCGGCACGATCGCCGCGCTGCACGCCGACGCCACGCGCGAGCAGCTCGAGGCCGCCGGCATCGACGTCTCGCTCGCCGGGCGCATGGTGCTCAAGCGCGTGCAGGGCAAGGCGAGCTTCGCGACGATCCAGGACGCCACCGGGCGCATCCAGCTCTGGCTCAACGACGACGGCGTGGGCGCCGACGCGCACGAGGCGTTCAAGCACTGGGACCTCGGCGACATCGTCGCCGCGCGCGGGCGCGTGTTCAAGACGATGAAGGGGGAGCTCTCGGTGCGCTGCGCGTCGGTGCGCCTGCTCGCGAAGGCGCTGCGACCGCTGCCCGACAAGTTCCACGGCCTGGCCGACCAGGAGCAGAAGTACCGGCAGCGCTACGTCGACCTGATCGTCAGCGACGCCACCCGCGCCACGTTCGCCAGGCGCAGCCGCACGATCAACGCGATCCGCAACTTCATGTCCGGCGCCGGCTTCCTCGAGGTCGAGACGCCGATGCTGCACCCGATTCCCGGCGGCGCCGCGGCGCGCCCATTCGTCACGCACCACAACGCGCTCGACCAGGACATGTTCCTGCGCATCGCGCCCGAGCTGTACCTGAAGCGGCTGATCGTCGGCGGCTTCGAGCGCGTCTTCGAGATCAACCGGAACTTCCGCAACGAGGGGATCAGCCCGCGGCACAACCCCGAGTTCACGATGATGGAGTTCTACGCCGCGTACACCGACTACCGCTGGCTGATGGACTTCACCGAGCAGGTGATCCGCGACGCCGCGATGGCCGCCGCCGGCACCACCGCCCTCGTCTACCAGGGCCGCGCGCTCGACCTCGGCAAGCCCTTCGACCGCCTCACGATCGCGCAGGCGATCGAGCGCTACGCGCCGCAGTACGCGGGCAAGCCGCTGTCCGACCCCGCGTTCCTGCGCGCCGAGCTGAAGTCGTTCGGCGTCGACGTCGACGACGTCCGCCACGCGCGCGCCGGCGTCGGCGCGCTTCAGCTCGCGCTCTTCGAGGAGACCGCCGAGTCGAAGCTCTGGGACCCGACGTACATCGTCGACTACCCGGTCGAGGTCTCGCCGCTCGCGCGCGAGTCGGACACGCGCCCCGGGATCACCGAGCGCTTCGAGCTGTTCATCACGGGGCGCGAGATCGCCAACGGCTTCTCCGAGCTCAACGACGCCGAGGACCAGGCCGCACGCTTTCGCGCGCAAGTCGAGGCCAAGGAGGCGGGCGACGAAGAGGCGATGTACTACGACGCCGACTTCATCCGCGCGCTCGAGTACGGCATGCCGCCCACCGGCGGCTGCGGCATCGGCATCGACCGTCTCGTGATGCTGCTCACCGACAGCCCGAACATCCGCGACGTGATCCTGTTCCCGGCGCTGAAGTTCGAAGGCTGAGCGGGGGTTTCGAGCCGCATGCGGCGAGCGCCGCGAAGCGGCGCCGCCTGCAAGCGGCGCCGTGGGCGGCCCGGCGATCAGCCCCTGCGCCGGCCCCCGAACAGCATCCCGAGGCCGACGACGATCAGGATCACCGGCCAGAACTTCCACACGGACTGCAGCGAGATCAGCCCGAAGTTCTGGCCCAGGAACAGCAGGCCGAGCAGCACGAGGATCGTGCCCGACACGTAGCCTCTCATCTGACGATCTCCCGGGCGCCGCGCCCGTCGTTCGCCGCAGTGTAGCGCGCCCGGATCGCGGGCCGGCGCCCCGAATCCTCGCGCGCGGGTGAGCGAAGCGGCCTCAGTCGGCCTCGTCGATCCACGCCTGCTGGATCGCCTCGAGCACCTTCTCGCCGGCGCGCTTGGGGTCGTCGTCGAACCCGGGCAGCGCCATCACCCACTGGTAGAGGTCGGTGAAGCGCACCTTGGCGGGGTCCTGGTCCGGGTGCGCGTCGACGAGCGCGATCGCGATGTCCTGGATGTCGGTCCACTTCATGGTCAGTGATCCTCGCGCGCGAGGTTGATCGTGTACTTGGGGATCTCGACGACGAGCGGCGCGTCCCTGACCACCACCTGGCACGACAGGCGCGACTGCGAAGTCAGCCCCCAGGCCTTGTCGAGCATGTCGTCCTCCTTCTCCTCGGAGGGATCGAGCGACGCGCCCCCTTCGCGAACGATCACGTGGCAGGTCGTGCACGCGCACGACAGCTCGCACGCGTGCTCGATCTCGATGCCCTGCGCGAGCAGCGCGCGGCACAGGACCGTGCCCGCGGGAACCTCGAACTGCGCGCCCGACGGGCACAGCGCTTCGTGGGGAAGGACCTTGATCTGCGGCATGGCGGAGGGGCTGGAGCCGATTTCGTGCTGACGGGCGGGAGGGTTCGGAGGCCGGATTCGTCGCGCTGGCGGGCGGCCGTCAGAGCCCGACGTCGTCGAGCGAGCGCCCGGTGAGCGCCTGCGCGATCGAGCGGTCCATGCGGCGCGCCGCGAAGGCCTCGGTGCCGCGCGACAGCGCGTCGAGCGCCCCGCGGATCGCGCCGACGTCGTCGCCCGCGCGAGCCTTGGCGAGCCGCTCGACCAGCTCGTCGATCGCGGCGCGCTCGGGCGGGGGCAGCAGGTCGCCGTCGGCCGCGAGCGCGGCGCGCATCGCCTCGAGGAGCCGATCGGCCTCGACCTGCTGCTCGCGCAGCGCGCGCATTCGCATGTCGTCGCCGGCGGCGGCGAACGAGCTCTTGAGCATCGACGCGATCTCCTCGTCGGACAGGCCGTACGAGGGCTTGACCGCGATCGACGCCTCGACGCCGGACGACTGCTCGCGCGCCGACACCGACAGCAGCCCGTCGGCGTCGACCTGGAACGTGACGCGGATGCGTGCCGCGCCGGCGGCCATCGGCGGGATGCCGCGCAGCTCGAAGCGCGCCAGCGAGCGGCAGTCGGCGACGAGCTCGCGCTCGCCCTGCACGACGTGGATCGCCATCGCGGTCTGGCCGTCGCGGAAGGTGGTGAACTCCTGCGCCCGCGCGACCGGGATCGTCGAGTTGCGCGGGATCAGCCGCTCGACCAGCCCGCCCATCGTCTCGATGCCCAGCGACAGCGGGATCACGTCGAGCAGCAGCCACTCGTCGTCGGCGCTGCGATTGCCCGCGAGCAGGTTCGCCTGCACCGCGGCGCCGAGCGCGACGACCTTGTCGGGATCGAGGTCGACGAGCGGCGGCTTGCCGAACAGCTCGGCGACCGCGCGCCGCACCTGCGGCATGCGCGTGGAGCCGCCGACGAGCACCGCGCCCTTGATCTCGGAGACCCGCAGCTGCGCGTCGCGCATCGCCCGCCGCGTCGCGAGCAGCGTGCGCTCGAGCAGGTCGCGCGTGAGCTCGTCGAAGCGCTCGCGCGTGACCGGCAGGCGCACCCGCGTCGTGTCCGACAGCTGAACGGAGAACGTCGCGACCGGCTCGTCGGTCAGGTGCTCCTTGCAGCGGCGCGCCTCGACCATCATCGCGCGCAGGTCGCCGGGCGTGACGACGCCCGCGTCGATCGCGGCGTCGAGCGCCGTGCCGTCGCCGGCGGGCGCGACGCCGGTCTCGCGCAGCGCCCACTCGACGATGCGGCGGTCGAAGTCGTCGCCGCCGAGCGCGGAGTCGCCACCGGTCGCGATGACCTCGAACACGCCCTTGGTCAGCCGCAGGATCGAGATGTCGAAGGTGCCGCCGCCGAGGTCGTAGACCGCGTACAGGCCCTCGGCGGCGTTGTCGAGGCCGTACGCGACCGCCGCCGCGGTCGGCTCGTTGATCAGCCGCAGGACGTTCAGGCCGGCCAGCTTCGCGGCGTCCTTGGTCGCCTGGCGCTGCGCGTCGTCGAAGTACGCGGGCACCGTGATCACCGCGCCGACGAGCTCGCCGCCGAGCGCGGCCTGCGCGCGCTCGCGCAGCACCGCGAGGATCTCGGCGGACACCTCGACCGGGCTCTTGTCGCCGGCGCGCGTGCGGATCCGGACCATGCCCGGCGCGTCGACGAACCGGTACGGCGTCTTCACGCGCGTCGCGTCGGCCAGCCCGCGGCCCATGAAGCGCTTGACCGACACGATCGTGTCGCGGGCGTCGGCGGCCGCCTGCTCGCCGGCCTCGTAGCCGACGTCGACCCCTCCGCCGGCCCGGTAGTGGACGATCGACGGCAGGAGCGAGCGGCCCTGCTCGTCGTCGATCACCTCCGCGATCCCGTGGCGCACCGTCGCGACGAGCGAATTCGTCGTGCCGAGGTCGATCCCCACCGCCAGCCTGCGCTGGTGCGGGTCCGGCGACATGCCGGGTTCGGAGATCTGCATCAGAGACATGTTTCGTGGTCCAGCGCCCGGTCAGGCTTCGAGCAGTCTTTCCTCGGCGTCGTCGATCTCGGCCGAGAACCTGTCGAGGAACATCATCTGGCGCAGGTCGCCGGCCGCCTCGACGTAGTCGCCGTCGGCGTCGATGGCGCGCGCCAGCCGCGCGAGCAGCGCGTCGCGCGCTTCTTCGAGACCTTCGCGCAGCGCCTGCAGCCCCGCGGCGCTGCGCGCGGCGCGCGCGTCGTCGAGGGCCTCGCGCCACTCGATCTGCTGCATCAGGAACTGCGCGGGCATCGCGGTGTTGGACTCGAACTCGACGTCGACGCCGGCGAGCGCGCACAGGTAGGCGCCGCGCCGGGCCGGGTCGCGCAGCGTACGGTACGCCTCGTTGGCGTGCGTGGCCAGTTGCATCGCGACGCGGCGGTCCGCGGCGGTGCCGCCGGCGTGGCGGTCGGGATGAACGGCCCCCTGCACGCCGCGGTACGCGGCGTCGAGCGCGGCGGTGTCGATCTCGAAGCGCACCGGCAGGCCGAAGAGCTCGAAGTGGTTGCGCGAGAGGACGCTCATCGGATCGGCGGCCGCCGGACAACAAAAGAGGCGGCCCGAGGCCGCCTCCCTTCGCGTCGCGGGCCCGGCCGTGTCACACGTTGAAGGATTCGCCGCAACCGCACTCGCTCTTGACGTTGGGGTTGTTGAACCTGAACCCCTCGTTGAGCCCTTCACGGACGAAGTCGAGTTCGGTGCCGTCGATGTACGGCAGGCTGCGGGTGTCGACGAAGACCTTCACGCCGTGGCACTCGAACTCGGTGTCCTCGGGGCCGGTGGTGTCGGCGAACTCGAGCTTGTACGCCATGCCCGAGCACCCGGTGGTCTTGACGCCGAGCCGCAGCCCGACGCCCTTGCCGCGCTTGGCCAGGAATCCGGAGACGTGCCGCGCGGCGCTTTCGGTGAGCGTGATCGCCATGGGTTCGCCCTCCTTCGCCTCAGGCCGCCTTCTGCGCCGGCGGCTCGCCTGCTGCGCCGTGCTTCTTGCGGTAGTCGTCGACCGCCGCCTTGATCGCGTCCTCGGCGAGGATCGAGCAGTGGATCTTCACCGGCGGCAGCGCGAGTTCCTCGGCGATCTGGGTGTTCTTGATCAGCGCCGCCTCGTCCAGCGTCTTGCCCTTCACCCACTCGGTGACGAGCGACGACGACGCGATCGCCGAGCCGCAGCCGTAGGTCTTGAACTTCGCGTCCTCGATGACGCCGCGCTCGTTGACCTTGATCTGCAGCTTCATCACGTCGCCGCACGCGGGCGCGCCGACCATGCCGGTGCCGACGTGCGGGTCGGCCTTGTCGAACGCGCCGACGTTGCGCGGGTTCTCGTAGTGGTCGATGACCTTTTCGCTGTACGCCATTGCCCTATCTCCAACGATCGTCCACGGTTCCCCGGGGGAAGCCGCGCAACACCGCGCTCAGTGCGCGGCCCACTGGACAGACGCCAGGTCGACGCCTTCCTTGACCATCTCCCACAGCGGGGACATCTCGCGAAGTTTCGCGACTTTACCCCTGATCAGCGCGACCGCGAAGTCGACTTCCTCCTCGGTGGTGAAGCGGCCGATCGAGAAACGGATCGAGCTGTGGGCGAGTTCGTCGCTGCGGCCGAGCGCACGCAGCACGTACGAAGGCTCGAGGCTGGCCGACGTGCACGCCGACCCGCTCGAGACCGCGAGGTCCTTGACCGCCATGATCAGCGACTCGCCCTCGACGTACGCGAAGCTCACGTTCAGGTTGTGAGGCACGCGCCGCTCCATGTCGCCGTTGACGAAGACCTCCTCGATCTGCGTCAGGCCCGCGCAAAGGCGATCCCGGAGCATGCGGATGCGCTCGTTCTCGACCGCCATCTCCTCGCGCGCCAGGCGGAACGCCTCGCCCATGCCGACGATCTGGTGCGTGGGCAGCGTCCCGGAGCGGAAGCCCCGCTCGTGCCCGCCGCCGTGGATCTGCGCCTCGATGCGCACGCGCGGCTTGCGGCGCACGTACAGCGCACCGACGCCCTTCGGGCCGTACGTCTTGTGCGCCGAGAACGACATCAGGTCGACCTTCAGCGCGGAGAGGTCGATCGGCAGCTTGCCGGTGGCCTGGGCCGAATCGACGTGGAAGATCACCCCGCGCGCACGGCACATCTCGCCGAGCGCGGCGACGTCCTGGATCACGCCGATCTCGTTGTTCACGAACATCACCGAAGCGAGGATCGTGCCGGGCTTCAGGGCCGCCTCGAACTGGGCGAGGTCGAGCAGCCCGTCCTCGCGGACGTCGAGGTAGGTGACCTCGAAGCCCTGGCGCTCGAGCTCGCGCATCGTGTCGAGCGTCGCCTTGTGCTCGGTCTTGACCGTCACGAGGTGCCGCCCGCGCTCCTTGTAGAACTGCGCCGCGCCCTTGAGCGCGAGGTTGATCGACTCGGTGGCGCCGGAGGTCCAGACGATCTCCTTGGCGTCGCAGTTGACCAGCCGCGCGACCTCCTCCCGCGCCGCCTCGACGGCCGCCTCGGCGTCCCAGCCGTACGCGTGGCTGCGCGACGCCGGGTTGCCGAAGCGGTCGTGAAGGAACGGAACCATCTTCTCGACGACCCGCGGATCGACCGGCGTGGTCGCGGAGTAGTCGAGGTAGACAGGCAGGTGCAGCATCTTGTTCTCTCCCGTGGACCCGCGCGCGATCAGCTCGCGGTGTTCGCCCGCGTGCCGTCGACGCGGATCGGCTGCAGCGTGGACGTCGGGAACTCGAGCGCGGCGCGGTGCTCGCGCAAGACCGACATCTGCTTGGGCGTCTGCTGCGCCTCGCGCGTGCGCTGCTGGTCGACCAGTTCGGCCAGCGTCACCGAATCGAGGTAGTCGATCATCTTCTTGTTCAGGTTCGACCAGAGCTCGTGCGTCATGCACTGGCCTTCCTCGACGCAGTTCTCGCGGCCGCCGCACTGGGTGGCGTCCAGGGGCTCGTCGACCGCGAAGATCACGTCGGCGACGGTCACGTCCTTCATCGGGCGCGCGAGCGTGTACCCGCCGCCGGGCCCGCGCGTGCTCTCGACGAGCTCGTGCCGGCGCAGCTTGCCGAACAGCTGCTCGAGGTAGGACAGCGAGATCTTCTGCCGCTGGCTGATGCCGGCCAGCGTGACGGGGCCCTGGTGCTGGCGCATCGCCAAGTCGATCATCGCGGTGACTGCAAATCGGCCTTTAGTGGTCAAGCGCATGGTATGCCCTCGATAAACTTGACTAACACGCTCGACTATACCCTTGGTTGAGTATTTTAGTCGAGTATCCGCAAAACTCCAAGGGTTTCGGCCCCGGCCACGTCTGACCGCGCGTGTCCTGGACATCCACCGGTTCCGAGTCTAACGGAATATTCCGACAAATATTATTGGGCAATACCCGGATCGTGCACTGCGGCACGCGCGCAGTCGTCAGGGCCCCGGGGCGGGCCCGAGGTGGCGCTGCGCTTCCTCGGCGGACTCGTAGATGTGCGCGGACAGCCCGCGTTTCGACAGCGCGTCGCCGAGCTTCTGGCGCAGGAATCCGGACGTCGTGTAGCGCGTGACGTCGATGTAGTGCCGGCTCACCACGTCCTTGACCATGTCGAGGTAGGCGTCCTGGAGCTCCGGCAGGATCGAGAAGTGGTCGTAGTTCACGACCCCGTACACCTTGTGCGCCACACGCGCGACATTGCGCTCGACCAGCGCACGGATCGCGTCGATGTCGGCCTGCGAGCGCACGTCGAGCCACTCGAAGTTCAGGAACAGCGTGTTGCGCTCGCGGTCGTACGCGAAGCGGCGCTCCAGCGGGATCGCGAGCAGCCGCTCGCGCAGCCCGAGCGGCCCCTCGGAGAAGATCGCCGGGTCCATCGTCGCGGGCGTGCCGCGGATCACCGGCTCGAAGTCCATCCGCGCGACGATGTCGCGGCCGACGTCGACGCCGGGCGCGACCTCGACCAGTTCGAGCCCCTCGGGCGCGAGCCTGAACACGCAGCGCTCGGTCACGTACAGCACCGGCTGGCCGCGCGCGAGCGCCTGCGCGCCGCTGAACGTGCGCTGCTCGACCTCGCGCACGAACTTGCGCGAGCGCCCCTCCTGCACGATGACGAGCCGGCCGTCGACCACCTCGACGACGAGCCCGCCCGCGGTGAACGTGCCGACGAACACCACCGCCTTGGCACTCTGGCTGATGTTGATGAAGCCGCCGGCCCCGGCCAGGCGCGGGCCGAAGCGGCTCACGTTCAGGTTGCCGGCGCGGTCGGCCTGCGCCAGGCCGAGGAACGCGAGGTCGAGGCCGCCGCCGTCGTAGAAATCGAACTGGCTCGGCTGGTCGACGATCGCCTGCGCATTGACCGCCGCGCCGAAGTTCAGGCCGCCCGCCGGCACGCCGCCGATCACGCCGGGCTCGGCGGTGAGCGTGATCAGGTCGCTCGCCTTCTCCTCGGCGGCCACCGCGGCGACCCCTTCCGGCATGCCGATGCCCAGGTTCACGACGCTGTTGGCGCGCAACTCCAGCGCCGCGCGGCGCGCGATCACCTTGCGCTCGCTCATCGGCATCGGCGCGATCGTCGACGCGGGCACGCGGATCTCGCCGGCGAACGCGGCGCTGTAGGGCTCGATGAACGTCTGGTGGTGGTACTCCGGGCGCTCGGCGACGACGACGCAGTCGACGAGCACGCCGGGGATCTTCACCTGCCGCGAGCTCAGCGACGCGCGCTCGGCGAGCCGCTCGACCTGCACGATCACGATGCCGCCCGAGTTGCGCGCCGCCATCGCGATCGCCAGCGCCTCGAGCGTGAGCGCCTCGCGCTCCATCGTGACGTTGCCGTCGGGGTCGGCGGTGGTGCCGCGGATGATGCCGACGTCGATCGGGAACGTCTTGTACATCAGCGCTTCCTGGCCGTCGACGTCGACGAGCCGCACGAGTTCCTCGGTGGTGCGCTCGTTGATGCGCCCGCCGCCGTTGCGCGGGTCGACGAAGGTGCCCAGCCCGATGCGCGTGAGGTGCGCCGGGCGGCGCGCGGCGATGTCGCGGAACAGGTGCGTGATCACGCCCTGCGGCAGGTTGTACGCCTCGATCCGGTTCGAGACCGCGAGCTCCTGCAGGCGCGGCACCAGCCCCCAGTGCCCGCCGATCACCCGGCGCACGAGCCCGACGTGGCCCAGGTGGTTCAGGCCGCGCTCCTTGCCGTCGCCCTGCCCGGCCGCGTAGACCAGCGTCAGGCCCGAGGGCTCGCCGATGCCGTCCGGCGCGTGCCGCTGGGAGTCGAGCCAGCGCGCCTCGAGCGCGACCGCGACGTTCTCGGCGAAACCGATGCCGACGAAGCCGCCGGTCGCGATCGTGTCGCCGCTGCGGATCAGCCGCACGGCCTCGGCGGCGCTGACGACCTTGCCCTTGTCCAGGCGGCCGAAGCCGCGTGAGATCAGCGGGTGCGGCATGCGTGCGTCTCCTCGCGCATCACTCCACGAACACGTTCTCGCGCGCAGCTGTCCCGCCGCGTCGTGGCCGGTAGCATCGCACACCCGCGGCCCGGACACCGACCACGCGATTTCGAGGCCATCCACTAACCGCGCACGCTATCCTGCCGTGAATCGCCGTCCGGCGAAGACGCGAGGAGACGCCATGACACCATCCGAAGGCCACGCCGCCATGCAGGCGCTGTTCGAGGCGCAGCGCGTCGCGCACCACCAGGCGCCGTTTCCCGAGTGGCCGGAGCGCCACGACCGGCTCGCCCGCCTGCGTGCGCTGCTCGAGGCGCACGAGGCCGAGATCGAGGACGCGATCGACGCCGACTTCGGCGGTCGCCCGCGGCTCGAGACGCAGATCGCCGAGTTCTTCCCCAGCCTCGCCGAGCTCAAGGTCGCGATGCGCCACGGGCGAGGCTGGACGAAGCCGCGCGGCGCGTGGGTGTCGAAGTGGTTCCTGCCGGCGCGCGCGTACGTGCTGCCGCGCCCGGTGGGGGTCGTCGGCGTGATCGTCCCGTGGAACTACCCGCTGTACCTCGCGCTGGGCCCGCTCGCGGGCGCGCTCGCGGCGGGCAACCGCGCGATGGTCAAGATGTCGGAGTACACGCCGCGCTTCTCCGAACTCTTCCGCCGGCTCGTCGCGGAACGCTTCCGCCCCGAGGAGCTCGCGGTCGTCACCGGCGGGGCCGACGTCGCCGCGGCCTTCTCGGCGCTGCCGTTCGACCACCTCGTGTTCACCGGCTCCACCGGCGTCGGCCGCAAGGTGATGGCCGCCGCCAGCGAGAACCTGACGCCGGTCACGCTCGAGCTCGGCGGCAAGTCGCCCAGCGTGGTCGCGCCCGGCTACCCGATCGCGAAAGCGGCCGAGCGCATCCTCGCCGGCAAGCTGCTCAACGCCGGCCAGACCTGCATCGCGCCCGACTACGTGCTCGTGCCGCGCGCGTCGCTCGACGCGTTCGTCGACGCCGCGCACGCGCAGGCGCGCCGCATGCACCCGGACGGGCTCGCCGACCGCGACTTCTGCAGCATCATCGACGCGCGCCAGTACGGCCGCCTGACCGGCTACCTCGACGAGGCCGCGGCCGCGGGCGTTCGCGTCGTCGAACTCTTCGACGGCCCCGCGCGCGACGACGCGCGCCACCGGCTCGGCCCGGCGATCGTCGTCGGCCCGCCGCTGACGATGCGCGTGATGCGCGACGAGATCTTCGGCCCGCTGCTGCCGGTGCTGCCCTACGATCGCCCCGAGGACGCGGTCGCGTTCGTCAACGCGATGCCGCGCCCGCTCGCGCTGTACTGGTTCGACGACGACGCCGCGCGCGCGAACTGGGCGCTGCGCCAGACGCACGTGGGCGGCGCGTGCATCAACGAGACGCTGATGCACGTGGCGCAGGAGTCGCTGCCGTTCGGGGGCGTGGGCCCGTCAGGGATGGGCCACTACCACGGCAAGTGGGGCTTCGACACCCTGAGCAAGCTCACGCCGGTGTTCCGGCAGTCGAAGCTCAACGGGATGGGGCTGTTCATGCCGCCGTACCGGCCGATCGTGCACCGGATGCTGGCGCTGATGAAGAAGATGTGAGGGGTGCGGCGCCGCGCGCGCCGCACGCCCTGCGAAGCGGCCTGCTTAAGCCGCAGCGACCTGGGTCGCCCGCCGCTTGGCGACTTCGAGCAGCCCCGTGCAGGCGTCCTCGATGTAGTCGAGCACCTGCTCGAATCCCTGCGCGTTGCCGTAGTACGGGTCGGGGATCGTCGCGGTCTCGTGCTCGGTGGCGAAGCGCATCAGCAGCTGCAGCTTGTGGTGCGTGCGCTTCGGGGCCATCTGCTGCAGCGCGGACAGGTTGTCCCAGTCCATCGCCAGGATCATGTCGAAGTCGTCGAAGTCCTTTTCCTTCACGCGCAGCGCGCGAAGGTCGGAGATGTCGTAGCCGCGCTTGCCCGTCGCCGCCTGCGCCCGCTTGTCCGGCGCCTCGCCGGCGTGGAACGCGTGGGTGCCCGCCGACGACACCTTGACCACGTCCTCGAGCCCCGCCTGACGCACCATCTGCCTGAAGACGCCCTCCGCCATCGGGGAACGGCAGATGTTCCCCATGCAGACGAAGAGCACTCTCGTGTTCATTGCGAGCGAGATCGGTTCCCTTTTTGCCATATCGATATCCGTCGATGTAACGAAACTCTTGCGCGCGGCGCGGGGCCTGGCCCTACGCCGCGCGATCAGCCACGAACGGAACCACGTTAGCATTGCCGTTCGCCCCGAAGACCTGCGTCTTCAGCGCCGCGAGCTGGTCGCGAAGCTGAGCCGCCTTCTCGAATTCCAGGTTGCGCGCGCAGTCGAGCATCTGTTTCTCCAGACGCTTGATCTCGCGCGCCGCGCTCTTCTCGCTCATCAGCTCGAACTGCGCCTGCTGCTGAGCGGCTTTCAGGTCCTGCCTGGCCTGGTGCGGGTCGTAGACGCCGTCGATGAGCTCCTTGACCTGCTTGACAACGCCCCGGGGCACGATTCCGTGCACCGTGTTGTGCGCGAGCTGCTTGGCCCGGCGCCGGTTGGTCTCGTCGATCGCCCGGCGCATGGAGTCGGTGACGCGGTCTCCGTACAGGATCGCGGCGCCGTTCAGGTTGCGCGCGGCCCGCCCCACCGTCTGGATCAGGCTGCGCTCGGAACGCAGGAACCCTTCCTTGTCGGCGTCCAGGATGGCCACCAGCGAGACCTCGGGGATGTCCAGGCCCTCGCGCAGCAGGTTGATGCCCACGAGCACGTCGAACGTGCCCAGGCGCAGGTCGCGGATGATCTCGACGCGCTCGACGGTGTCGATGTCGGAGTGCAGGTAGCGCACCCGGACGCCGTGGTCGCCCAGGTAGTCGGTGAGGTCCTCCGCCATGCGCTTGGTCAGCGTGGTGACGAGCACCCTTTCACCGCGCTTCGCGCGCAGGTTGATCTCGGAGAGGACGTCGTCGACCTGGCGCGACGCCGGACGGACCTCGACGCTGGGATCGACCAGCCCGGTGGGGCGCACCACCTGCTCGACCACCTGCCCGGTGTGCTCGGCTTCGTAGTCGGCCGGCGTGGCGGAGACGAAGATGCACTGGCGCACCTTGGCCTCGAACTCCTCGAACTTCAGCGGCCGGTTGTCCAGGGCCGACGGCAGCCGGAACCCGTACGTGACGAGCGTCTCCTTGCGCGAGCGGTCTCCGCGGTACATGCCGCCGAGCTGGCCGATCGTGACGTGGCTCTCGTCGACGATCATCAGCGCGTCGTCGGGCAGGTAGTCGACGAGCGTGGGCGGCGGCTCGCCCGGGCGCGCGCCCGACAGGTGCCGGGTGTAGTTCTCGATGCCCTTGCAGAAGCCGAGCTCCTGGAGCATTTCGAGGTCGAAGCGGGTGCGCTGCTCGAGCCGCTGCGCCTCGACGAGCTTGCCTTCGTCGTAGAAGAACTTCAGGCGCTCGGCGAGCTCGACCTTGATGTCCTCGATGGCGCGCATGACGGTGGCGCGCGGCGTCACGTAGTGCGACGACGGATACACCGTGAAGCGCGGGATCTTCTGGCGCACGCGCCCCGTGAGGGGATCGAAGAGCTGGAGGCTCTCGATCTCGTCGTCGAAGAGCTCGACGCGCACCGCGAGCTCGGCGTGCTCGGCGGGGAAGATGTCGATGGTGTCGCCGCGCACCCGGAACGTGCCGCGCGCGAAATCGGTCTCGTTGCGCTTGTACTGCATCGCGACCAGGCGCTGCAGCACCTCGCGCTGCGACATCTTGTCGCGCACCCGCAGCACCAGGATCATCGCGTGGTAGTCGTGCGGGTTGCCGATCCCGTAGATGCACGAGACCGTGGCGACGATGACGACGTCGCGGCGCTCGAGCAGCGACTTGGTCGCCGACAGGCGCATCTGCTCGATGTGCTCGTTGATCGACGAGTCTTTCTCGATGTACAGGTCGCGCTGCGGGACGTAGGCCTCGGGCTGGTAGTAGTCGTAGTACGAGACGAAGTACTCGACCGCGTTGTTCGGGAAGAATTCCCGCATCTCCGCGTACAGCTGCGCGGCGAGCGTCTTGTTCGGCGCGAGCACCAAAGCGGGGCGCCCGGTGCGGGCGATGACATTGGCCATCGTGAACGTCTTGCCGGAGCCGGTGACGCCGAGCAGCGTCTGGTAGCTCAGGCCGTCGGCCACGCCTTCCACCAGGCGGTCGATCGCCTCCGGCTGGTCACCGGCCGGGGGGAACGGCTGGCACAGCTGGAAAGGACTGCCCGGGTACGTCACGAAGCCCGGTTGATCGACGGGAAGGCCAGCCATCGGCGCGATTTTGCTGCGTGTTAAACTGCGGTTTCCGCTCGGGATCCCCGGTGCCGGGCCAACGGCCCCGGAGCGCGATTCTCCGGCGGGCACGCCCACCGGGTTAAACGCGAATTATCGCCCACCCCCCCTGAAAAAGCTAGTCGTTTGCACATTTTTTGTGCAGACCCAATTGTAACAATTCATTTTTCCTCTGAAATTTCCGGGACTTAGACAAAAGTGACCACGCCCACGATGTTTGCATCGGTCGAAATGGCCCCCCGTGATCCGATCCTGGGGTTGACGGAAGCTTTCGTCGCGGATACGCGCCCGACCAAGGTCAATCTCGGGGTCGGCGTGTACACCGACGACAACGGCAAGGTGCCCCTGCTTGCTGCAGTGCGGCAAGCCGAGGCGGACCGTGCCGCCAACCCGTCGGCGCGGGGCTACCTGCCGATCGAAGGCATGGCCGGTTACAACCAGGCGGTGCAGCAGCTGCTGTTCGGCAAGGACGCCGCGGTGCTCGCCGAGGGCCGCGTCGCCACCTTCGAGACCCTGGGCGGCACCGGCGGCCTGAAGGTCGGCGCCGACTTCCTGCGCCGGATGCTGCCGGGCGCCGAGGTCTGGATCAGCGACCCGAGCTGGGAGAACCACCGCGCGCTGTTCGAGGCGGCCGGCTTCAAGGTCAACGCCTACCCGTACTACGACGCCGACACCCACGGCGTGAAGTTCGACGCCATGCTCGCGTGCCTGAACGGCCTGCCGGCGGGCTCGATCGTCGTGCTGCACGCGTGCTGCCACAATCCCACCGGGGTGGACCTCGACGCCGGCCAGTGGGCCAAGGTGCTCGACGCCGTCAAGGCGCGCGGGCTGATGGCGTTCCTCGACTGCGCCTACCAGGGCTTCGGCGACGGCATCGACGCCGACGCGGCGGCGGTGCGCCTGTTCGGCGCGTCCGGCGAGTCGTTCGTGCTGTCGAGCTCGTTCTCCAAGAGCTTCTCGCTGTACGGCGAGCGCGTGGGGGCGCTGTCCATCGTCACCGCGAGCAAGGACGAGACCGCGCGCGTCGTGAGCCAGGTCAAGCGCGTGATCCGCACCAACTACTCGAACCCGCCGACGCACGGCGCGTCCGTGGTCGCGGCGGTGCTCTCGAGCCCGGCGCTGCGCCAGGTCTGGGAGGGCGAGCTCGCCGGCATGCGCGAGCGCATCCGCGCGATGCGCACCGGGCTGGTCGACAAGCTCGCGGCGGCCGGGGTCACGAAAGACTTCTCCTTCGTCGTGCGCCAGCGCGGCATGTTCTCGTACTCGGGGCTGACCAGCGCGCAGGTCGACCGGCTGCGCAACGAGTTCGGGATCTACGCGGTGTCGAGCGGGCGCATCTGCGTCGCCGCGCTGAACACGCGCAACCTGGACTACGTCGCGCAGGCGATCGCGAAGGTGCTCTAGCCGCACGGCGCGAGCGATCGACGGCGAAACGGGCGCTTCGGCGCCCGTTTCCGTTTTCTCGGGCGGGCGTGCCGCTCGAGGATGCGCCGCGCGGTCGATCGCCCTACACTGCCGCAAACCCACACCGCACTCAGGGAAACGACCATGCCCCTCGTCAGCCTCGACGACCTCGTCGCCCGCATCCCCGACGGCGCGAAGCTCGCCGTCCCCACCGACGGCTGCGGCGTGGCGATGGCGGCCACGCGCGCGCTGATCCGCCGCGGGGTTCGCGACCTGCACCTCGTCTGCGTACCGGTGTCGGGGCTGCAGGCGGACCTGCTGCTGGGCGCCGGCTGCGTGTCGGTGATCGAGACCTCGGCGGTGTCGCTGGGCGAGTTCGGTGCGGCCCCGCGCTTCACCGCGGCGGCGCGCGAACGCTCGGTGAAGATCGTCGACGGCACCTGCCCGGCGATCTACGCGGGGCTGCAGGCGGGCCAGAAAGGCATCCCCTTCATGCCGCTGCGCGGCATCGTCGAGAGCGACCTGCTCGCGAACCGCGACGACTGGAAGCTGATCGACAACCCCTTCGCGCCCGGTGACCGGATCGTCGCCATCCGCGCCATCGTCCCCGACCTCGCGCTCTTCCACGCCCGCGCGGCGGACCGCCACGGCAACGTCTTCATCGGCCGCGACCGCGACGGCCTGCTGCTCGCGCACGCCTCGCGCGACGCGCTGATCACGGTCGAGGAGATCGTCGACGGCAACCTGCTGGAGGATCCGGCACGCGCGGGCTCGGTGGTGCCGTCGATGTACGCGAGCGCGGTCGCGCACGCGCCGGGCGGCGCCTGGCCGGTGGGCTTCGCCGACCACTACGGACCCGACGCATCCCTGCTCGCCGCCTACGCGCGCGAGGCGCGCACCGAGGAAGGCTTCCGGCAGTGCCTGCAGCAGCTGCTCGAGACCGAGGCGCTTCCTGCATGAGTTCGTCGCACACTCCCGCCTCGCCCACCGAAGGGCTGGTCTTCACGATCTCGCGGCTGCTCGCGGGCGTGGAGCACGTCGCGGTGGGCGCGAGCTCGCCGATTCCCGGCGCGGGCGCCCTGCTCACGCGCGCGCTGAGCGAGCACGGCGCGGGCCCGCGCACCCGGCTCTCGATCCTCGGCTCGCGGCGCCACAACACGTTCACCAACGGCGGCGTCGAGATCTTCGACATGATCGGGCGCGGGCGCATCGGCGCGTTCTTCCTCGGCGGCGGCCAGATCGACGGCCTGGCGAACATCAACCTGGTGGGCACCGGCCACTACCCCGACACCGACGTGCGCTGGCCGGGCTCGTTCGGCTCGGCGTACCTGTACTACCTGGTGCCGCGCGTGATCCTGTTCCGCGAGGAGCACACGCGCCGCGTGATGGTGCCGAAGGTCGACTTCGTCTCGGGCCCCGGCCCGCGCGACGCCGGCGTGCACCGCCCCGGCGGCCCGTACGCGCTGCTCACGCGGCTGTGCCTGTTCTCGTTCGACCGCGCGCGGCGCCGCTTCGCGCTCGCGAGCGTGCACCCCGGGCACACGCTCGAGGAGGTGCGCGACGAGACCGGCTTCGAGTTCGACCTGCCCGAGCACGTGCCGGTGACACCGATGCCGGACGACGCGGTGCTGGCGCTGATCCGCGGGCGGGTGCGCGAAGAGATCGCCGAGACCTACCCGAAGTTCGCGGAGCAGTTTCATTGAGCGGGTGGTGCGCGTTCGCCTGGCGTACCCGGTTTGCGGAAGATGGCGGGGTCGTATTAGAATTGCAGGCTGATCCCCGATAGCTCAGTCGGTAGAGCGCCGGACTGTTAATCCGTAGGTCCCTGGTTCGAGCCCAGGTCGGGGAGCCAAAACTCCTGATTCGACAGGCACTTAGCCGTCGCCTCACTCAGTCCGCCGGTGAAAAGGCGGATTCCACGATGTGAGGAATCACGATGCAAGCACCTGTTCAGTCCGTCGGTGGCGGGATCCGGGCGTCTACTAGCGCCCCCCGCGATGGTCAGATGACCGTGGCAGCGTTGGTCGAGCGCTACATGGCCGACTACAAGGGCCGCGACTCCACGCGCGCGCAGCGCTTGGCCTGGTGGTCCGCACGCCTGGGCACCGCGCGCCTGGTCGACGTGACCGACGACGACATCTACTTCGCCCTCGAAGACCTGGCGGTGCAGCCCCCGCGCTACTACGCGGGCCTGGACGCCGACGGGCGGGCCATCTACAAGGCCAAGAAGCGCCAGCTCTCGCCGGCCACGCTGAACCGCTACAACGCGGCGATCGGCGCCGTGTTCTCCTGGGCGATCAAGAAGCGCCTGACCCCGCGCGACTGGCTCAATCCGACGAGCCGCGTCGAGCGCCGCCCCGAGGACAACGAGCGCGTGCGCTTCCTGTCCGACGCCGAGCGCGCGCGGCTGCTCGCCGCGTGCCGCGCCTCGAAGTGGCCGCGCCTGTACCTGATGGTCCTGATGGGCATCACCACCGGCGCGCGCCGCGGGGAGCTGGAGGCGCTGCGCTGGCGCGACGTCGACTTCGAGCGCGGCGAGGCGCGCGTGGCGCAGACGAAGAACGGCGACCCCAAGGTGCACGTCCTGCTGCCGGCCGTCGTCGAGGAGCTGCGCCGCCACGTCGGCGCCCCCGGCGCGCTCGTCTTCGCGAGCCGTCGCCGACCCGATACCGCGTTCAACTTCGAGACGGCCTGGCGCGCGGCACTGAAGGCCGCAGCCGTGCGCGACTTCCGCTTCCACGACCTGCGGCACTGCTGCGCGAGCTATCTCGCGCAGGCGGGCGCCTCCCTGCTCGAAATCGCCGACGTCCTGGGGCATCGCCAGCTCGCGATGACCAAGCGCTACTCGCACCTGACGACGAGCCACAAGGCGGCGCTCGTCGGGCGCGTGCTCGGGGACATCCGGTGAAGACCCCGCCGCGCTCGCGCCTGGCCTTCGAGTGGGATCCCTCGATCACGCCGAGCGCGCTCGACCGCGACACCGAGCGCCTGCTGCGCGCGGCGCTCGGGCGCCGCGGTCGCGGCGCAGCGGCCGATGCATTCCTTCGCGACGCTTCATTCGAGCTCGGCTCGTGGGCCGTGTCCCACCTGCGCAACGGCTCGGCGATGCGCGACCAGGCGCTCGACCTGGCACGCGCGGCCGACGCCCTGCGGCGCCAGCTCGAGCGGCCCTCCGGGCGCCTGCGCAGCATCATCCACGCCTTCTACCGCGAGCGCTGGTACTTCGCCAAGGAAAGGCCCGCCGCAAGCTTCCTGCCCGACGCGATGGCGGACCTCGATGCGCTGCTCGACATGGTCGGCGGGGCCGCCGAGGACGCCGCGCAAGCGCTCGCGCTCGATCGAGGGCACAAGCACAGCGACGCCGATGCGCTGGCCCGCCGCACGGTCCTTGCGCGGATTTTCGAGCGGCACTTCCCGGGCGTATCGACCGCGCACGCTCGCGGACCATTCGGCAAGGTTCTCGCGACGCTGCGTGATCGGGGGCTGATGGACTGACACCTGAAACCGGAGGTCTTTCCGATTTCAGTTTGTATTTGCGGTGGGTCTTAAGGCGGATTCTCGCGGCAGGTGGCGTCTAGTAGCGCCTGCCGAATCAGGAGAGTCCGCTATGTCTCAAGTCATCGAAGCGCCGCCCGACGTGGCGGTCCTCACGCCGACGGCGCGCTACGCGCAGGAACGCCGGCACCTGTTCCCGTCCGACGAGTCCATCCGCTGGTTCCTGCGTCAGCACAAGCCCGAGCTGGTCGAGGCCGGCGCCCTGCTGATGGTCGCGGGCCGCTGGATGGCCGATCCGTCCCGGTTCGACGCGAAGGTGATCGAAATCGGGCGCCGCCTCGCGCAGAGGGCAGCATGATCGAGCCCGCGAGCGTCACGCGCACCTACGACAGCGGGCACGCGATCGGCGGGCACTTCTCGAAAGAAGCCGTCCTGATCGTCAATCCCGAAGCGAGCCGAGCGGACGTGCTCGCGCTTGCCCTTGAGCGCGCCGCCGGCCTGTACGACCTGGCCGACGTGCTGTCGTGCTGCACCGGTCACGTCGGCTTCGAGGTCAATCAGGTCGCCGGGTTGCTGCTCGGTCCCGCGGAGGACGTGAAACTGCTGCTCCAGGCGCTGCAACGGATGGATCGCGAGTCGGCGAGCCGACGACGCGTGAAGACGGGTGCGGCGACCTTGTCGGCGGCCCCCGCCCAGGCCGCGCCGGCCAGCGAGCGATGAACTACCGCCGGATCACCGCCGACACCTTCGAGGGCGCGCTCGACTTCGTCGGGCAGGTCGGGGCGCCCGTGTTCTGGGGGTTCGTGCTCGCGGACGGCGCGGCCGCCGAGGTCGGGTCGTTCTGCGACTCTCTCTCGCGCTTCTATGACAAGACCGCACGGGACGTCGGCGCCATGGCGCGGCGATCGGACGACATCGTCGACACGCTCCGGGGCTGGGCCGCGGACGACGATCGCACTGCATTCGTGTTCGTGGTGGGCCAGTCGGTCGCCGGCCCCTTGCTCGCCGGATTCGCCGACGATGACGCGGAGCTGATCGAACTGGCCGACGCCACCGCCGCGTGGCTGCGCCTGATGGACGACGCGGAGCGCGATACCGGAATCACGGTGCTGGTCTTCATGATGCTGCCGGACAACCTCGTCGCCGCGGTCGATGCCGCGCTCGACCCGCCGCAAGGCGCTCGACATTGATGGGCGCCGTGGGAATCGAGATCACCGGCACGCTTCGCGATACCCCGAAGCTCAGCCCGCATGAGCTGCAGCTCGAACAGGCCATCGAGTTCGTCACCGAGGCGATCCGGGTCGCGCCGAACGCGTCGCGTCCGACCATTCTCTTTGCGGACTTCGTGCTGAGGTCCTGGGCATTCCTACAGCGGCACGCGCCGGCAGATTTCTCCGGCCTATTCGCGCCCCTCGACCACGGCGTCAAGCAAGAGATCTTGCGGCGGCTTCGCTCGCTCGATGCACCAGGCGGCGCGGGCGACGCACCAGTCGCCGAGCTGCCTCGCTTCCGCTTCCTGACGGTGGACGAGTTGATCGCGCAGCCCACGCCGACCTGGCTGGTGCTGCGCGTGATCCCCGCGCGCGGCCTGGTCGTGCTGTGGGGGGCATCGGGCAGCGGCAAGACGTTCGTGGCGCTCGACATGGCCGGGGCCATCGTGCGCGGCATTCAGTGGGCCGGTCGGCGCACGCGCCGCGGCATGGTCGCCTACATCGCCGCGGAGGGCCAGCTGCGCGAGCGCATCGAAGCCTACCTCGAACGCAACGAGCTCGAGCCCGCCGACCTCGACGGCCTGCGCGTGCTCGATTCATCGATCAACCTGCTTGACCCGTCGGCGGACGTGGACGAGCTGATTGCCGCGCTGCGCGAGCTGGTGGCGGGCGGCGAGCCGCTGGCCGCGGTCGTGATCGACACGCTGAATCGAGCGATGCCGGGCGCCGACGAGAATTCGGCGCTCGACATGGGCATGGTCATCCAGGCCGCCAAGCGCATCGAGCGGGCGCTCGGCGCGGTCGTCATGTTCGTGCACCACAGCGGCAAGGAAGAGTCCAAGGGCAGCCGCGGGCACTCCTCGTTGAAGGCGGCGACCGACGCCGAGCTGTCGGTCAAGCGCACCGACGACGACCGAACTGTAACCGCCGAGAAAGTCCGCGACGGCGCGGACCATGAGGCGCTGCTCACCTTCAGGCTGCGCACGGTCGACCTGGGTCCGATGATCGACGTCGATCCGGAAGCCGACCCGGCCGAGCGGCGCACGTCGTGCACTGTCGAGCCGCTGGAGCTGGTGCGCCCGCCCAAGGTGAGCGGCGAGCCCAAGGGCAGCAATCAACGCATCGTGCTGGCCGCGCTGCGCGAGCTGGTGATCGAGTGCGGCGAGGCCCTGCCGGCGTCGAGCGTGATCCCGCCGGGCACGGCCGGCGTCGAGCTGGATGCACTCGTGCGACGCGTCGAGCCGAAGATCCCGGCCGCCGACGCCTACCGTTCGCGCGGGCGGATCAATGAGGCGCTGTCGAGCCTGCAGGCGGGCGGCTGGGTCGGCGTCCACAAGCCCTATGTGTGGCTCGCGTGAGCCCGGCAGGCGGGGAAATGGGATTCATCCGAATCATCCGAAACCATCCGATTCGGATGGCCGGATGCATCCGAAACATCCGTCCGGTCTTTAAGACCGGACGGATTCGGATGTTTCGGATGCTGGCAAGCGGAGGCTGACCAATGTTCAACGTGACGATCGAGCACAACTTCGACGAGCTGCGCCAACGCCTGCAACGGTGGCGCGAAGAGATTCCGCGGGCGGCGGCGCGCGGGCTGAACAACGTCGCCTTTCGCGTGCAGCGCGAGGCCGGCCCTGAGTTGGTGGCAGGACTGGATCGGCCGACGGCGTTCACCGAAAAGAGTCTATGGGTGGGGGCGAAGGCCACGCCCGAGAACCTCGAAGCGGTGATCGAGATGAAGCCCCTTCAGGCGCGCTACTTGCGTCCGTTGATCACCGGCGGCGCGCGCGGGCAGAAGGTCTCGGAGCAGCGCTTCATGGGCCGGTTCTTCGTGCCCGGCCCGTCCGCTCCGATCAATTCAGCCGGGAATATCTCGAAGGCAAGTCTGCTGCGCATCCTCGAAGCCGCGACGACCGGCGGGACGTTCAATGGTGGGCGCGTCTTCGTGGTCAAGGGCGGCATCGGGCAGCGCGGACTTCGTCCCGGTGTGTGGGTCAAGTCCAAGCGCGGCAAGCCCGAGCCGATCCTGCTGTTCGTGGATCGAGCGCCGAACTACGGGCGCCGGATCAACTTCGCCGCCGTCGTCGGTGGCGCAGCACGCAGCGTCGCATCCGACGAGATGGGCCGCGCGGTAGCCGATGCGCTTCGCACTTGATCGCGGGTCCTCCGCCATGACCTTGATTGAGGTCAATTCGCCCCGCGTTCTCTCGCTAGTGGCTGCGCACCTGAAAGCTATACCGAGGGGTAGATGACGGTGCACGGTAAAGCAAGCGGACGGGACATTGCGCTCGCGCTGGGCGTGACCCCTCAGCGCGTGAGCCAACTGCGTCGCGATGGAATGCCTGCCGACAGCATCGACGCCGCCCTGAGCTGGTATCGGCGCCGCGTGGATCCGGTGCGCTCGGCGGCTCAGCGCCGCGCGGGCAGCGCCCGCGCTGCCGCGCCGGGGCCGCGGCCCCGCGCTGCCGGCGGCGATGATCTGCCGCTCGCGCTCGCGCTGGTCGCGCGCCTGTGGCCAGCGGCCGCCGACGAGGTCGCACGCGGCCCTGCCGGCCAGGCCGTCGCGCTGCTGCGGGTGGCGCTCGCGCAGGTCCCCGACGAGCTGCGCCCGCGCGTCGCGCTGCCGATCGAGCTGTGGCGCGAGTTGGTCGCCGACGTGCGCGACGTGGTCGGCGCGTTCGAGCCGCCGGCCGAATCAGCCGAATCGATGCCCGACGAGGACCGCGTCGCGACGATGGCGGCGTTCTGGTACGCGGCAGCGGCCGGCGAGGTCCTCGCCAGCAACCCGGAGCGCCGGCTGGCCGAGGGTCGAGCGTGACGCCGCGCGTGCTGCCCGGCCCGATGCGTCGGCGCCGCCGGCCGCCGATCATGGTCCTGCGGCTTGAAATCCGGCGCTTGGCGGCCCTGATCGAGTCGGGGGCAGGTGTTCCCGCGTCCGAGCCCGCCTGCGGGGCCATTGACGGCCGGCGCCTCGATGGCCCGGCGCTCGCCGATCTTCTCGCTATGGTCTGGTCGACCAGGCGCGACACGGTATGGACCGTGCGCGACCTGGTGCGCGCGAAGACCGTGTCGGGGGACCAGGCGGTGACTCGCGCGCTCGGGTATGCGCTGAGTCGCGAGGCCGACACGGGCGAGCGCGTCGAGCGTGCAGGCCGATCGAACGACGGCAACATCTGGCGACTGAGGTGGTAACACGCGGTGACTCGCGCGAGGGCGAGGCGTCCAATCAACGGCACACACTTTGCCGAGGACGAATCGTGCACTACAGGAACGGATCACTGGACGGTCGAGCCCTTTCGGGCATGAGCGACGCGGACCGCAAGCGCTTCAGCTTCAAGCGGGCTTTGTCCGCGCTCACATCGGGCGATTGGCGGGAAGCCGGGTACGAGCGCGAGGTCTGCCGCCAGGCCGAGTCCGACGGCGTGAACCTCGTTCACGGCAATGGCCAGTACAGCGCGACGATCCCCCTGGCGCTGCTCGGGCGCGACCTGACGGCGGGCACCAACTCTGCGGGCGGCTACGCGGTCGGCAGCGGAATCCCCGGCTATGTTGCCGCCCTGGAGGCGAAATCCGCTGTGCTGCGCGCGGGCGCCGTGATGCTGCCGGGCCTCAAGGGCAATGTGGACTTCCCGCGCGTCTCGGGCTCGACCACGGCGTACTGGCTCACCGACGAGGCAACGGCCGTCACCGAAAGCCAGCCCACGCTCGGGACCGTGCCTCTGCGACCCAAGACGGTCGGCGGTTACGCGGAGTTCTCGCGCCTGCTGCTCGTGCAGACGGGCGCGATGATCGAGCGAATCCTCGCGCAGAACCTCACCGGCGTCGTCGCGAAGGCGATCGACGCGGCGGTGATCGCGGGCTCGGGCAGCGGCGGCGAGCCGACCGGCATCGTCGGCACCAGCGGCATCGGCTCGTTCAGCGGAACGACGCTCGGGCTGGCCGGAATCGAAGACGCGGTCGGCGACCTCGCGAGCGCGATCGAAGCGCTGCCCGACGGCCGGTTCGGCTGGGTGACGACGCCGACAGTCGCATCGCTGCTGCGGCAGCGCCAGCGCTTCGCCTCGACGGATACGCCGCTGTGGACCGGGTCGCCGGTCGTCGGCGCGATCGAGGGAATGCCGGCGTTCGCCAGCTCGGCCGTCGCAGCCGGGCGCCTGGTGCTCGGCGAGTGGTCGCACCTCGCGATCGGGCAATGGGGCGTCCTCGAGGTCGCGGTCAACCCCTACGCCAACTTCGCCGGGAACATCTACGGAATGCGCTGCCTCGTCACCTGTGACGTGGGAGTCCTTCAACCTGGGGCGTTCACCGCCTCGACCACTGTGAGCTGATCATGGCCGAAACCGTCGTTCTTTCCTGCAGGACCGGGCAGCCCGTCAAGGCGCCGGAAAAGGTTCGCGTCACTCGCCCGTTCTGGTTCACCCAGGACGACGGCGAGCGGGTGATCGCACAGCCGGGCGCAATCGTCGCACTGCCCCCTGCGACCGCAATGGAGGCCGTTGCGGGCCTGAGGGCGGTTCGCGTTCCCGGCTGACCGTGGTAGACCGCACGCGCGAGCGAGGCCCGCATAGCGCGGGCGGTCGGGCCATCCCGTCGATACTGGCCCAGAGGGTACCCATGCGGCGCCACCGACCGGCTGGGCCTCATCCAACCCCGCCGGGGGTCGCCTACGGGCGCGACCGGGTTCCGGTCGTGCGACGGCGACACCTGCCCCACGATCGGAGAGACCGGCGTGCCTGAGCTGCAGGACGGCGACGAGTTCGACGCCTGGCTGTTGACGACGATCGAACAGTGCGCGCCGCCGGGGCTCGCCCGGATCGCGCGCACCGAGGTCGACGCGGGCGCGATCCTGCGACTGGTGATCGATCACCCCGCAGAGTCCAGCGCGGTACGAGCGCGCGTGCGCGTCGTCCGCCAAGAGGGGCGAAACTTCTCCGGGTGCCGCTGCTCGCGTGGGGCGCCGGTCGCCCCCTGAAACACAGCCGCGCTAGGCCCGCGACTTCGCGATTGACCAGACGGCCTGGCGCGTCAACCCGAAGCGCCGGCCGACATCCGACGTGCAGGCGCCGGCCGCGAGCGCGGCCATGATCTTTCGGTTGCGCAGTTCGCGCGCCTTGCGGCTGCTGCTGACGACGTAGTGCCGATCGCCGCCGACTTCGATGCGCGCGCGCGCATCGATGCGCCTGAGCGCGTCATCGGGCACTTCCGGGGCGTGCTCGCGCACCAGGCGCAAGACGACGTCGATGGGGTCGGCCATGAGCATTCCTCGCGCGGCCCTGTTGATCGGAACCGCGAAGCACAGCCGCATTTTTTCGCGGAAAGCCGCGCCCCGCAACGGTCTTGAAGGTCTACAGGTCCGCCGGTGACTGTAAATTCGCCCCTAAGTTAGTGGGTGCTATCCGGTGTATACTCGTGTCCTAAGGCGTCGGCGACCGGGCTGTTAATCCGTAGGTCCCTGGTTCGAGCCCAGGTCGTGGAGCCAAAGAAATCAAGGGGTTAGGTGCTCGAGTGCCTGACCCCTTTCTCTTTGGCGCGCGTAATGTAAGCGCTGGTGTAAGCGGATTCCTTCAACGGGTCCGCGGTCGGCGTACCGGAAATCACGCCTGTCGCCCTCGCGCAACGCTGGGCTCGGCCATCCGGCCTATCGACGCTAACCCATCCGCCGGGCATGGCGCCGGCATCGCTCGATCACCCGGTCAGCACCGACAGTTTCCCCGGTAAGCACGTAGCGCGACCGCTGTCGGGCTTTCTTAGAAGAGTCGCTTCGAAGCGGATGCAAGTGTATGAAATTACATGCTGGCGTGAAGCTTGCTTCGCTTGGCGCGTTCACGCGGGGAGCCACTGTGTCACTACTTCGGGGGATTCTTTTCGCTGTCCTGGCACTCACCTGCGCCGTCGCGAAGCCGGCGCCCATTTTCACAAACGGGCCGGTAGATCTGACCTACGGCTCGTACCTTTCCAACAGCGCCGATGGGTGGTTTATCGCCGCAGAGTTCTCCTTGTCGCCTGGAGAAACTACTATCGAAGGAGTTCGGTGGTGGGGCACCGCCGGCGACCCACGCTATCCGGACAACTTCACGCTGCGGGTGTTCGCGGACAGTGGTGGTCTGCCGTCGGGAAGCCCCCTGTTCTTGCCCATCTTGAGCATGACGGCATCCGACACTGGCGTGCTGACTCACGGAAATGGCTTGCCGGTCTTGCAGTATGAGGCGGCCGTGGACCTAACCACGTTGTCGGCGAACACGCCCTACTGGCTGTCGATCTTCAGTTCTAACAAGAATTGGGGGTGGTCAGCGGACAACGTGAGGTTACCAATCGCCTTTCTACGTAGCTTTGCCGAAAACGCGTGGCTTCCCTCTCAGCAGCGCCAAGCGTTCGATGTCATCGGGCAGGTCCCGGAACCGCGCCCGTCCGTTTTGCTTGCTGCCGGTATCACCTTGCTTATTGTCGTCACGCGACGGCTCCGCGCCGCGGGTCGAGTCGGATGGGCGAGTCACGCTGGCGCGGCGATACCCTCGATGTAGTCGGCGACGCCCAGCGTTCTCGCGGTGCCGCAGTGCGGGGAATGCTCCGTCGGCGAGTACCACACGTCCCCGGTCGCCACATCCGTGAGTCAAGTCCGGGCCCAGCCTTCCGCCGTGGCAATGACGCGGACAGTTCACACGTCAATCGACGGATCGGCTACGCCTCGGTTAGAACACCTCTATCCCTTGATATCCCCAATTAACTATTCGACGCCCGCGTCATCCCCAATCTTTGGGAGGCGCGTCTGTCGGCACGCTTTACAAACCCTGGGGCCGTAGCTCTGCACGCGAACTTAGGTCATTGATTCTCTTGGGGTCCGCTGAAATGGAACAAAATTTGCATCCCTTCCAGAAGTAAGTGCATTTCTTCAAGGGGATGAAGATGAGCTTGCAGGCGAGACTCGCTAAATCAGTTGACATTCGCGCGTGGATCGCCGCGTCATCACTCGCCGTCGGCTGTCTGATGCCGCTGCAATCGCATGCACTGGGCGTCATAGGGAGCGGAACCTACGGTGGGCACAGCTATTTCCTTCTCGAGTCTGCGAACTGGTCGACTTCGGAAACCGCCGCCCAAGCGCTCGGAGGCCATCTGGTCACGGTAAACGACCAAGCCGAGAACAACTGGATCTACTCGACATTCGCGCAGCCGGGCAATCCGGGCTTGGATCTTTGGATCGGCCTATATCGTCCCGCGGGCACATGGGCTTGGGCGAATGGCGAAGCGGTCTCATACACGAACTGGCAGCCGGGCCAACCCGACCAAGTGAATGAGAATTACGCTCATATGTACGCCATGTACGACCCGCCCCATTTCCCGACATGGACCGGCGGTGCATGGAACAACTTCACCGACACTGCGAGCTACGCGCACAACCCGCCGGGCGCGAGCCCATTCATTCGGTCGATTAGCGGGCTCGTCGAGGTGAACTCGGTGCCTGAGCCAGCTTCGCTAGCGCTAGTCTCGACGGCTATCTGTGCTCTTTTCCTGCGTCGTCGCAGACCAAGCAAGACTGCAGAATAGTGTCGGCGGTCCGCGCCCGACTTTCGCCCACGAGCGACCGATACCCTCCAACGGGCATTCAGGTGTGAACGCCTGCGCCCGGCCTGTCTACACAGGCCGGCGCTGCCCCATTCGGGCGTACCTAATCAGGTCTCGCCGCGCTCGGAGGGCGATGCGCGCTGCGGGTCTCTGCGATAGCTTCGTTCGTGTAGCGCCGCGAATGTCGGCTTCATTGCTTGCACAGTGGACACGCAGGCATCCCATCAATCATCGCGCGTGGCGATGCCCTTGGTGTAGTCGGCGACACCCAGCGCCTTCGCCATTTCGGCGTGCGTCGACTGCTCGGCCGGCCAGAACCAGACATCCCCAGTCGCGGCGTCCTTGAGCCACTTCGCCGCCTCGTGGTGGGACGCCTCGATGATGCGGGCGATGCGCTCGGCAGGCGGATTGCGAGCGGGCAACGGGTCTGCGGGCATCGGCGCTCCCTGGTCGATGCCCTGATTGTCCCGGTTCGGCGGCTTGACTTCACGCCCGGCGCATTGACTGAGCGAGCGCCCCACATGACAATCCACCTGTCGCTCAAATGGGAGCGGAAACGCTGGTCTGTAGGTGCGGCGGCAACGTCAGCGCAAGCTGAAGCGACCAAGAGGTGGTAGCCAACCCCCCCCTCCAGGCTGGCTCAGAACCCCGTCACCTGGCGGGGTTTTGTCTTTCTGGCCCGTTCGACTCCGCCCGTCTTCTGCACGGCAGTTCGGTGAGCGACGGTCTACAGGCCAGGACCGATTGTGACCGCCCCGCGCGACACGCTCAATCGCGGGAAGGTTCTTCCGGCGACGGTGATTGGTCTTGGGGTCGGGGCGCTCCAGGGAGGTGGCGACCAGGGGTATTGATGATCCACCCCGTGGGTGTGTCCATGTGCTTGTCGTACTCGACCTGCACGTCGCGGTGCGGTGTGTCGACCCAGGACTTGCCGCCTATCGGCGACAACCAGTAGCGCCGGCCGCGGTCCTCCATCAGGACGCACCCGAGTGCCTCGGCCTGGCGCCAGCCGGCGGGTTTCTTGATGGTCTTCGTCGTCATCGTCACCCCTCATACTAGACCCACGCCTGATCCACGCGCGCGTCAGTACTAGCCCGTTACGCGCTCGACCAGGGGTGGGCGCTGCCGTCATTCACGGGCGCTTCCGTTCTCGCCCCTTTGCTCCCGAGACCATCTGGACAGGGGGTTGACTGATCCGCCGCCGCCAGTCGGTCAGCAGCGTGTCGGCTGGCGGCTTTAACCACCCGTGCAGGCAGAACTCGCCCTCGAGCAGTTCGCCGTTGCGCTCCCACTGGATGCGCATCGTCTCGCCACGATCACTTACCGCGATGACCTTCGCGTTCATCAGGTCGACCGGTTTCGCCTTCATTTCTGTTCGCCTCGTAGACCGAATTTTTCCTCGTTCAGTGGCCGCGCTGTTCGTATCACCTCTATGAGGTAGCCCTCGACCACACGTGGTGTTCGATGTCGCAACGCACCTGTGCCTTTCGCCGCTACTGGCACCGCGTATTGACGTAGTTACCAGACTGATACGACGTGCAGTTGATTGTTGGGCTCAGCGGATTCACAAATGGCGGCTGAACCTGAGGCGGTGGGGCAGCTTGAGGCGCCTGCATCATGCGCATGGCGTTGATAAAGGCTTGACTCGCGGCCGCGTCCTGCGCCGCCTGTGCCTGCTGCTGCTGGGCTCGAACCGCCTGGACCTGCAATGAAAACTTCATGTCCTGATCGAACCCTGGCGTTGAGGTGTCCCGGTTCAAGGTAATGGTGTACGACCCTGTACTACCCTCACAGAGCGAAATCGGATCCAAGACAGCGGTCGCGCCGCTGATCCATCGCGCCTGCATTCCCTTGACGATGTAGCACCCGCTCGAATTTCGATGCCTCGAAAGCGCCTGCGCGTTGTAAACCACTCTGACCGGTGCGATTCCAAACACCTGGCCCGTCCCCACCTCGGAGACCTGAGCCCCCATCGGTTGCGAATGAACCACAAGGGACGCCTGTGATGCGCATCCGCAAATGATGATGCTCGCAAGAGTCCAGATTGCTGCTCGACACGCACGCATCGCAGAATCCTCCCCCGACAGGTCATTCGGTATGGTGCGCGAACGCCGCTGCACATCAATTGACAAATCGCAGGAATATCACTCAGACGAATGATTCATCCTGGCAGATTTGCGGCGAGCATCAACTACGCGTGACCTTGCCCTCGAGATTCGGAGTTCTTAGGCCCGTGTTTACGCGGCCATCTTTCGCTGGGCCGCGTGCCAGCGTTGCTCGAACAGCATCGGGCTGACGTAGCCCAAGGTCGAGTGCAAACGTCGATGATTGTAAAAGGCAATCCAGTTCAGAACGGTCTCCTGCATGGCCTGCCGGGTCGCGAACTTGCGGCCATGTACGCAGGCGTTCTTCAGGTGTCCCCAGAAGCTCTCGGTCGGGGAGTTGTCCCAGCAGTCGCCCTTCCTGCTCATCGAGGATCGCACCCCCCAGTCGCGCAGCACCTGTTGAAACTCGTGACTGCAGTATTGGCTGCCCCTGTCGCTATGGAAGATCAGTCCCTTGCCCGGGCGACGCCGGAACAAGGCCATCGTCATCGCGTCCTTGACCAGGCTCGTCTGCATGTGCGGTTTAAGGCTCCAGCCCACGACCTGACGGCTGTACAGATCGATCACGACCGTCAGATACAGCCAGCCCTCGCCAGTCGACAAATAGGTGATGTCGCCGCTCCAGATCCGGTCGGGCGTCTCGGGGTTGAAGTCGCGCTGCACGAGGTCGGGAGCCACTGGCAGGTTGTGCCGGCTATCGGTGGTCACGACGAATTTGCGCTTGGTTCTCGCCCGCAGGCCATGACGCTTCATCAGAACGCGGACCCGCTCTTTGCCAACGCGGATTGCGCGGGCAAGCAGTTCCTTGTGCATCCGCGGCCACCCGTATTCCTGGTTGACCTCGGCATGGATAGCCCGCATGTGCGCGAGCAGTGCCTCGTCATTGAGGCGCCCGGCTGGACCAGGACGCCCAGCATCGCGACGGGATTGCCATTCGAAATATCCGCTGGCGCTCACGCCCAGGACTTCGCAGGCAATGCTCACAGGCCAGTGCGTCCTCATTTTGTGAATCCAGGCGTACCTTGCAGCACATCCTGCGCAAAGTACGCCGCGGCTTTTTTTGCGATGTCGCGCTCCATCCGCAGACGAGCAACCTCCGCACGCAGGCGGGCCAGCTCCATCTGCTCGGGCGTCACCGGCGTGCCCGCCTCGGTCACCGCGCGCAGTTCGCCCTTCTCGCTCGCACGGACCCAGTTACCAAGGCTCGCTTTGGGGATCCCCAGCACCCGAGCGACCACCGACATCGTCTGCCCGGCCTTGACCTGGCGCACCGCCTCCAGCCGGAACTCCGGCGTGTACTTCGCTCGCACCAACTTCTCTGACATTTCTCGGCTCCCTTCCCGTATTGGATCAGATGCCAAGAACTCCGGCCTTCAGGGGCAAGGTCAGCGCGTGACCGCCCGCCGAGCGCTTTCGTCTAACCATAAGAGGCAGTCCGGCGAGCGTCAGCCAAGCGGACGTCGGGGAGGGAACCGGTACTCCCGACGCGAAGCGAAGCGAAGTCAGGTCACCCACAAACGCGAAGCCCGCACCTCTCGTCCCGACGCAGTTCGAGTAGTTGTCCGATGTCCCGTCGCATTGCAGGTCGATGCTGGCATTCGTGGCATAGAACGGATCGACGCGCGTATTGCCAAGCAAGTCGACCCCGGCCCCCAAGTCCAATGGGTCCGTCAATAGCGCGTTCGACAGCGACTCAAGCAATATCCCCACCGCCCGTTCGAACGTAGACAGGTCGATTCCGGCCGCGACGCTCGACACCTCGTTGGTGTACTGCCTGCGAACCAGCGTGAACGAGTCATAGCCAGTCGGGAAGCTGGCGCCCGGATAGTCACGTTCATTGATTCGCAGCGCCACGTCGGCGTTCGTTCCGACGGGAGCAGGCCCGAAGACCGACGACAGGTACGGCAGCGATACCGAGTCCCCGGTGACCATCGACACGCCAACCGGACCGTATGAATACCCAGGGCCGCACGCCCCGTTCACGAACATCTGACATCCGAAGGTCGTGCTGACTCGAGACACCTGCACGGTCGGCGAATTGTTGACCTGCGTATTCGTCGACAGCGCCGGGTCGAAGGTGATCCACCCGCTGAATCCTTGACCAACCGCGCCCGCGTCGACGGTGATACTCCCGTCGCCGTTGTAGACCTGCAACTGCGTCACATCGCCCGCGAAGTACACCGTCAGCGGCGACGCCGCGACCGGCGCGATGAACACGAAGCCGGCCACCCAGCCGGCCGCGACGACGCCTCGAAGAGCTCGCGAAAGCATCTCTCTCCCCTGACTTCTTCTAGGAAAGTATGCCTCCGAATTGAACGCTGTTGACGCATCACCTAGCCACTCGTTTAGGCGCGAGCGTCTCCTGCATAGAAATGGACATCAAAGTCCGTGAAGGCGGAGGCGCCGGGTCAGAAATTCTCCCGCGCCGCGTGTTGGTAGCCGACGGGGTCTGCGAGAAAAATGCAGACATGCTGGACAATCCGCTCGTCGAATCGCGCCAGCGGCGCGCCACAGTTCATCGCGTCCAAGATGTCGCTGATCTGCTGCGCGAACCAAGCGTCGCGCCGCCCGTCTGACCAGTGCTCCTGCGGCGTCACGGCCTCCAGGGCTTCGACCCTGCGCATCAGCGCGGCGGTCACGGCACCGCCCCATAGTCGCCCCACAGGGTCACGAAGCCCGTTGCGCTCGGCTCGGCCTGGCCGATTGCGCGCTCGCGGAACTCCTGCTCGGTCTCGTCGTCCCGCCGGGTCCACGTGCGCTCGCCGCAGCGCAGCCGCCGAAGACCGTGGGCGACCTCGTCGCGCCCGGCGATCCACCTGACGATAAGCACCCGGCGCTCGGCCGGCGCGACCTTTTCCAGTTCGGCCACGCGACGCCGCAAAGTCTCAGTCATTGCGCACCCCCTTGGCCTTGCGGATCGCCTCGTCCAGCACCGCGTCGGTCAGCGGGCCGGAGATGTCGTGGTTCTCCCGGATCAGCGCCTCGAGCTCGACGTTGAGCAGTTCGCGAAGGTTTAGCGTGCCTGCCCGCTGCCGCGCTCGGATCTCGGCCAACCGCTGCGGGGTAATCTTTCCGGCGTGGTGCGCCCGGTCGTCCTCGAGCGCCGTTACCCGCGTATCAAGCGTTCCCATGCTTACCCTCCAGCGCCTCGACCCGGCGCGTCAGTTCATCCACCTCGGCCACCCGCGCGAGCGTGCCCAGTGCGCTCAGCAGCGCCGCTCCCGGCGTGGGCGCGAGCTTGCCGGTCGCGACCGCGGCCAGCACCGCGCGGCCCTGCTCGGTCAGGGTGCCGTCGGGCAGCGCCACGGGCGCTGGCAGTTCCACGGCCTTGACCGGCGGCAGCACGCGTTCCAGCAGCAGCCGGGCGGCCTGCGTGTCGCCCTCGCGCGCCGCCGTCACGAGCTTGTCGACGATGGCTGGGACGTGCTCGGCGATACCGGCCCGCAACCTCGCCACCTCGCCCAGTCCAGGCGGTCGACCGCCGGGGTTGCCGGACTGACCCGGCTTCCACCTGTGTGGGTACGTTCGTTCGTTCACTTGCTTGCTCCTTGCTTCATCAGAATTTCCTTTGCACCGCCCGCACCGCCTTCGGTGCTGTTTCGGTGCGGTCGGTGACACCGAAACACCGCACCGACTCCCCCCTTATTCATAAGGGGGTCGGTGCAGTCGGTGCAGTCGGTGCACTGGCGGTCCGGTTGTCGGTGCGCGCGACGACTTCGCCGCTGATCGTCACGAGCCCGCGCGATTGCAGCGCTTCCAGTGCTTCCTTGAATCTCGTCGCCCGATGCCGCTTGCTGATCGTTGACGGCATCGCTGCGAAGCCCGCGATCCGCGCCTCGCTGACCGGCACCGACCCCTTGTCGTTCAGGATGGGCTCCAGAACCGTCCAGACGGCCCTAGGAAGCCCGCGCAGGGCCGTGCCGGTATCTGCGGCCATTCCGTCGTCGACTTCGCCTGCGGCGACGATTTCGCGGAAGGTGTAGTTGACGTAGTCGCCTTCCTGACCTTCGGGCACGCCTGTGTCGCGCACCGGTAAGGTGGCTGTCCGCACCCGCAGCGGGATGCCGTATCCATCGGGACCATCCCGGTTCTTCTTCACATAGAGCGACAGCCTGTCGCCGTTCTTGCGGGTCAGGATCAGTTCGGTTGCGACGGCGCCGGTCAGCGCGCCGTGCCCTCGGGCGCCACGGCTCGCGTCCTTGCCGGTGTGGTGGACGACAACGACCAGTCCGCCGCCGCAGACCTTCGCGCGGATTTCTTCGAGCGCCTCCACGGCGGCAGTCATCACCGCCGGACTGTTCTCGTCGGCGCCGGGCAGTAGGCGCGAGAGCGTGTCGACGATCAGAACGTTGCAACTGTCCCGCAGCGCACTGATGAAATTCGTCCGCTCGCCTTTGTCCAGCAGATTGAACCGGTGATCGATGATGTGCAGGTCGCACGCCGGATTACCGGCGAGATTTCTTTGGACGATCAGGTTCTGCAACGTCTTCTCGTTCCCCTCAGCAGCCAGAAACAAGCACCGCTCCTGTTCCCACCAGGCCTCACGCCCCAGGAACGGACGGCGCGTTGAGATTGCGAACGCAAGTTGCTGAGCGAACGTGCTCTTGCCCTCGCCCGGCGGCGCGACCACGAGCGCGATGCCGGTCTCGGCAATGAATCCAAACCTGAGAAAGTCCTCCCGCGGACACAAGTCCAGAGTTTCGTCTTGCAGACTCATCACCTTCATCGCTTGCTCCCGGCCGCGCGGTCGCGCTTGACGATCCAGCGCGCCAGCCGCACGCGGTCGCGTGACGTCAGGGCGTACACCCCGCGCGTCACCGGACGATGATCTCGGTCGAAGCACTCGACGCGATGGCAAGGAATGTCGAGCCCACGCTCGCGCAGGTCGCTCACGAGGTCAGGACCGTTCGAGCACCCGGCCTCGCGGTCGAGCTGTTCACGCGGCATCGCGCGCCGCATCAGGGCGTGGATCGCGCGCAGGTGCCTCGGGTTGCTGGTGCCGGTGAATCCTCCGGAGGTAGAATCGAATCGGCTCGGTTCCCTTGAAAGCCCCACGGTCTTGGTCGGTCGGCGGGGCTTCTTCATTTCGGGGCCTCGCTCGTCGCGTGGCTCACCCCTGCACGCGGCGCAGTTCGGCCACCGGCCACGCGAGGCGGCCGTGCACGCGGATCGGCCTCACGGGGCCATCCTCACGCATCGCCCAGCACCTGAGTGTCTGTGCAGCACGACCCAGGTGCAGCGCCGCCTCCGCGGTCGGGATGGCGGTTCGCGCCTCCCGGTCGAGCGGCACGAGTTGAACAGTCCGAGACTCCATGTTTGAACCCTCCGGTTCGTTGCACATGGAATAGGACTATTCAGCGCCGACCTCGATTCTCGATGAGGTGTGGCGGCTACCGGCGGAAAGCGGCGGTTACCGGCGCTTGGCGGCTCGCCGCTTCAGGCGCTTCTTGAAGGCATCCTTACTGAGGAATCTCGCTTCGTCGTTGCTATTCAGCCATTGCACCGAGCCGTCTGCGATGCCTCGAAGGGGTTCAACCGGCTTTGCCTCGCGCGCGAGCGCGCAGAGCGAGTTCCAAACCGCCTCAGGGTCGGACGGATCGGTTGACCGTTCAATAGCGAGGTCAATTAGCGGGTCTAGCCGATGCCGCCGGGTATCGAGGCGATGCGTTACTACCTGCTGGCCTTGCCGGTCCGTCGCAATTTCCGGTGCGGCGTCGCTCGCGTCGTCCGCAAGTGACGCGGCCTCACCTTGCGGCCCCGCCGTCGGCGACACCGGCGCATCGGCGTCTGCGTCCACCTTCGCGACCTCTGCCGGCATAGCGGCGGGCGGCTCATCAACGGGCCAGGTCCACGGACTGCCCTCGCGCTCCAAACACTCACGTACGTCCTTGCGGGTCACGACGTCGTGGAACGCGCGCACGGCCTGCGGCTTGGGGTACGGCAATCCGTCGCGCGGGTCACGCACCCGTAGGTGGCCCCGCTCCGCAGCCGCCACCAACTTTGCGAGAAAGGAATCGCGCTCGCTGGGGGACCAGTCGCGCAGTTTCGCAACCGCATCGGCCGCTTCGTTCAGTGTGTAAAGTCCAGCCGTTCGGCGCTCAGCAGCCGCGCGCTCATCGCGAACAGCGCCCGACCGCACGCGTAGCTCAATGCGCAGTCGGTCACGCGCGAACCGCTGCAACTCGTCTCGCGCGATGAGCGCCCGACGTAACGCGTCGCCCGTCGGCATCGTGTGCCGGGTCATGGTCGTGGGATTCAAGACCTCGACACCTCCGAAGGCCGCGGCTTCCTCGATGACCTTCAAATGCTCTTGCCGCGCGACTTCGCGCGCCAGGTCCTTGCCCGACCCCTCCGCACCCTCGCTGCGTGGGTGCAGCGCTGCACTGGTGATCTCGACGGCATCGGCCACCGTGTAGAACGGGCGACCATCGGGGAGGTAGGCCACCGCAGCCCGCGCGGGCGAATCACCACCGGCCCCGGCCGCGCACTCGGCGTCGCGCGCTGCGTGCGCCAGTTCCCCCGCGGGCATTTCGTTCTTCTTCGCCAGCGCCTCGATTTCGTCGTCGCCCATCTGCGCGACGATGCCCGCCGTCGCTGCGAAGGCGAGGAACTGGCCCAGCGTGAACGGGAACGGCAGCGCCGGCACGTTCGGGTCGCCAGTCGGGTGCTCGGCCAGGGGGACGGAGATTCCGATGCGGTTTGCGTCGTCGTCCGAGCGCCGCACGTAGACGCCATCGTCTCGCACGACGTAGCCATAGAGTCGGGCGTAACGCTTGGGGTGCTCGTCGGGTTCGTCGCGTTTGTCGTGCTCGCTGGCGATGAGCGCCAGGAAGTCGTCCCGGCTGTAGGTTCGTGCCATCGCGCCCCCGCGCAACGCCCCGATGAATCAGGAGCCCAGCGGGCCACGTCGGGGGCCGTGGCGTTCAGTCCGATTTGCGGTCGGACCTAGCTGGGGCGTAACTCGACGAGTCTCCCTGTCAACGCAAGAAGCGCTCTACAGCGGGCGCCATCTCGGGCAATACTAGCCGCACCAAATGCACTGCGGTCGCGATGAGCGCTTCGCGCTCGGTGCGCGGTGTCACCGATCGCCGTAATGGAGCCAGGGATGACCGGCGTATTGGAGCCAGTGCGAGTGGGGTTTGGCGACATCCTGGCGGGTGTCAAGGATGGGTGGTTTTCGAGGTCTTTGCAATGCTGGGTTTGACGGCGCCGGGCGGCTGCTTCGGGGCGCGGTAGGACTGGCCGTCGAGCACGAGGCAGTAGGCGTTGTGGCGCAGCCGATCCAGCGTGGCCGAGGCGAGTACGCGGTTGGCGGGGAAGGCCTGGTCCCACTCGGGGAAGTCGAGGTTGCTGGTGACGATGGTGGCGGCGGTCTCGTAGCGTTCGGCGATGAGGTCGTGCAGATCCTCGTCGGCGGGCGGGCGCAGCGGCTTCAGGCCGAAGTCGTCGACGATGAGCAGTGGGACCTTGGCGAGCGCGGCGAGCTTGCGCTCGTAGTTGCCGACGGCGCGCGCGGCGTTCAGGCTCGTGGTGAGGTGCGCACAGGAGGTAAAGGCGACGTCGACGCCCTGGCGCACGGCGGCGTGGCCGAGGGCCTGCGCGAGATGGCTTTTTCCGGTGCCGCACGGACCCACGATGAGCACCGGGGCGTGCTCCTCGATGTAGCGCCCGGTGGCCAGATCGTGGACGAGCGCGCGGTTCAGTTGCGGCAGCCGCTCGAACTCGAAGGCGTCCAGCGTCTTGGTGGTACGGAACGCGGCGCGGCGCAGCCGCATGTCGAACTTCTTGTGCTCGCGCCGGGCGATCTCGTCGCCGATGAGCAGGCCGAGGAACTCGGTGTAGGCGAGCTTGGCGTCGATGGCTTGACGGTTGCGGGCCTCGAGCGAGTCGAGGATGCCCGACAGGCGAAGCTGCTTCAGGTGCGGGGTGAGCGCGGGGATCGGGTTCATGGGGACGGGCTCCGTGGATCAGTGACGCGCGCTGGCGTCGGGGTCGAACAGGGACTGGGCGTTGCGCGCGAAGCGAGCCTCGGGCGCGTGCACGTGGGGCGAGGCCGGCGCGGGCGCCTCGGTATGGTCCAGGCCGCAGGCCAGGATCGTCTTGACGGTGCGGTAGAAGGGGCTGGCGTGGTACAGGGCGCGCAGGCATGCGGCCTCCAGGCGCGGCGCGCCGTAGGTCTCGCGCAGGCCCAGCACACCCTGGGCCGAGCGCAGCCGCTCGAGGATGCGATCGGCGAGCAGCCGCTCGATGAGCTCGGCGCAGCCGGGGCCGACGCGACGCGCCTGCTCCAGGCACCAGTCATGGTCGTGGGCGAGGAACGCGCGGGCGTCCGGCGGCAGGTGCTCGAGGATCCAGATGCGCTCGCCGGGGCGTCGGCCCCGCCGATGCATCGCCACCAGGCGGTAGTCCTCGTAGATCGAGACCGCGCCGTCGGTGGCGCGCAGCCACAGCGTCTTGCCCACCAGCGGGTAGGGTGCCGAGTACAGGATGCGGGCGTGGGAGACGAAGCAGTCGCGATGCACGACCACGCGATGCCAACTGCCCAGATCCGGAGCAACCGCCGGCAGCGCGCGCATCAGCGGGCGCTCGATTTCGAACAGATCCAGCGGTTGACGCCGCGTGGTGCCGTGGATGCGCACGCCCGCCTCGGTCATCACCCAGGCGCGCGCCTGGGCGTTCAAGTCGACGAGGTCGCGGAACTCGCGCAGCGGCAAGAAGTTGCCCTTGACGTACTTCACCCCGGCCTCGACGATGCCCTTCTTCTGCGGGTCGGCCGGCGGGCACGGATCGATCTTGAAGCCGTAGCCCTCGGCGCACTCGGCGTAGGCGCGCTGGACCTCGGGGTCGCGGGCGCATGCGCGGGTGATCGCGCACTTGGGGTTGTCGATGATCAGGCGCGCGGGCACCGCGCCGAACCACTCGAAGGCGCGCCGGTGGCAGCCCAGCCAGGTCGCCACGGTCTGGTCCCAGACGAACTCGACGTACTGATGGCGCGAGAAGCACAGCGTCATCACGAACGCCCAGGTGCGGCGCTGCTCGCCGGTGTCCGGATCGGGCAGCTTCGGCCCGGCGCCGAAGTCGACCTGCGCGGCTTCGGCCGGATCGAAGTGCAGCCGTACCGTCGCCTCGGACGGCTGATCGGCGCGGATCTGCGCCAGCATCCGGCGCACCGCCGAGTAGCTGCCCCTGAAGCCGTGCTCGCGGGCCAACGCGGCGCGGATCGCCACGCCCGAGACGCCCTGCGCGGCCCAGCCCTCGACGAGCTCGCGCCGGTCCTCCAGGCTCGAGATCGTCGTGGCCGCCCGCTTCGGCGCGCCCAATGCCTCGGCGAGCGTCGCGTCCTCGGGCAGCGGCTGCTGCGCGTCGAGCCAACCGTGGCGCTGCGCGAGGTTGCGAAAGTGCGCCGCCTTGCGACGGCCCATCACCTTGGCGCGCGCGATCTCGCGGTCGGTGTCGCCCTGACGCATGCGCACCAGGGCCTGTCTGTACTGATGCATCTCGAATCTCCTGCGGGCCATCGCCGTGCGCTCCGGGCAAAAAGCCCGCAGCGTAGCGACCCCGCCGTCAATCCAAGATGCCGCCTATCCCCTCGTCACTGGCTCCATTACGCCGATCATCGACTGGCTCCATTACGGCGATCACGCCTTGGCTCCATTACGCCGATCATCGGCTGGCCCCAATATGCCGATCACGAACTGGATCCATTACGCCGGTCGGTGACACGCGGCTTCGCGAGCAGCGCACTCACGTCTTGCTGGTCGGAGAGGAACGCTTCCGGCGGACCTGTTGCGGCAACTTTGCCGCCGAGTCGACAGCTGCGACGTTCGGTTGATCGGTATGTAGGGGCGATTTTCGAGCCCTTCGAGCAGTCGCCGCGTCCACCGTTAACGGTCCCGGCTTGTCGACCTGCACAATTCCGATTTCGGTGATCGACGTCAGTGCAGTCGGCAGACACTCCGTCTCGGTCGGCCCCACCATTCCCGCGGTTAGGGTAAATCGAAAATCGACCTGCCACAGACCGGTCGTTACGCCTGCCTCACGCACCAAGATTTCTGCGAGCTCGTTCATCTTGAATGAATAGCGCGATGGCTCAGCCATGGAGGGCCTCTCTGGGCTGTTGGGCACGGGTGATTGCGGACGACGCTTCTCCAACCACTCGCTGAAGATCCACGATTGGCTGGATAAAGTGAATCGTAGATGCGTGATTAACTGCTTGCCACTTTGCGATTGACTGCACCCAAAGAGTAGAAGTGTCGGCCGCTACCCAGGTCAACGCGGTTTCCGCAGGCCGCACTTGCGCCAGAAACAGACTCGCAACATTCGGTCGAGTCCCCGCCCAAGACTCTGCGCCGCCGCTAGCGAGACCGGCAGCGATGTATGTGGCGACAAGCGCGTTTGCGCTCACTCCTTCGGCACGCGCGCGGGCAGTAAGACTCGCGTGCAGTGACTTCGGTATCCTCGTCACAAACCGCCCGGAAGCCGCCGTTACTGTGGTAGGCGGAGGGACAGGTCGGCCTTCTTCGACGCAAGAACCCACCCACGCCTCGAACGCCCCCTTGGCGTCCTTAATCGCCTCTTCTTGCGTCTCTCCGTCCGCCATGCACCCAGGAAGATCCGGGATGGTCGCCAGGAACCCCCCGCCTTCTCCGTCAGTCAGCGGTCGGACTTCTACGGCGTAATCCTCAAAACGCCACTTGCTCATTCTGTACCTCCGTCCCAGTCGACAAGTTCTAAGAACTGGGCGATGTAAACCGGCTTGACGGGTTTGTGCGCCGGCACAGTTACTCGAAGTGGACAACCGGCACGCGAAAACACGACGTGACTCCCCTCCAGACTTCCTCACACCAAGCTCTGCCGACGCGCCCCGGTTCCAGTTGACCGCCAGTCGCGCGGGTTCTCCCGCATCTTTGCTTGCCAGCAGTTTATCGGCGGCCAATGGTATCACCCGCAGTATCAGCATGGACGGGCCACCTGTCAGGAGGAATCTGCCGGACTTTCGTGGCGAGGGGCCGGTCCGTGCTCCTGCGCGAGCCGGCTCCGCCCGCCTGATGCCTTTAGGATATGACCCTGCAACAGATTTAGCGCTGGCCGCGCGCCGGGCTCCTGCGCCTTCGGCTGCTCGATGCCGGCCTCGGTGAGAATCCATCCCTCGATGCGCGTGTGCCACATGCGCAGCAAGTCCAGCGGGCGCACCCGATAGTGCTTCCGGCGATAGCGTTGGGCTTGTGGCCTTGAATCTGCGCGACGATGCCCACGGGTGCCTCGACCCATTCGGACAGCGTGCCGACGACCTGCGCAGCCCATGCAGCGTGACGTGCGGCAGGCCAGCAGCCAGCACACGGCCGTGAGGCTCCCGACCATCGGCGATGCGTCCGCCGGCCGCGTGGCGGGTTCCAAAGACCCATACGGACGGCTTCCATTCCGCCTTGAACGCGGCGCAGCTCGTCGGTCGGCTCAATCCTGCGCGGCACCTTCGCGGGGCCGCTCGCTCGCAGCCTTGAGCCCCGCTAGCAACTCGGCAACGTAGGGGTCAACGGGATGGTTCGCTCACCTTTCCACCTTGTCGCGAATGCGCACAGACTTCCATTTGAAATCCACATCGGCCCACTGCAGCCCCAGCGCCTCGCCCGGCCGGCCACCCGGTCAGCAGGAGAACTTGCAGGTAGCCGCTCATGACCGGCGACAGCTTGCGGACCTCGGCGAACCAAGCGGTCAACTGTTCGCGCTGGAGCGCGTCATCTTGGCGGCCGGCTTCTCAGCTCGCGCACACGCTTACCCCGACAGGCGTCGGCGACGACGATGCCGCGGTAGTTTCCGGAGCTCGGCACACCAGTTCACGAACGCGCGCAACTGGCGAAACGCCAGCGCCGTTTTCGTCGGGCGGTCGCGCGTTTCCTCACGCTTGATCCACTTTCTCGACCGCCTCGGCGTTCAGCGAGCGGGCGGGCCAGGAGGTCGCGCAGGACAGCCGGGGATATGAGCCTTGACCCGCGAGTTGCCAGGTGCTGCGGCGCTCCTCCTCGGCGACTGCCGCAAGGTGGTCGGCGTGGTTGCGCTCGCCCCAATGCGGTTGGCGGGCCGCGACGTAGACGGTCCAGGCGTCGAGCCTGGACACCTCGCGCCTGGCGCGCTCGACCTTGGCGGCTTGCCGCTCGGCCTGCTGTCCGGCGATGGTCGCAGCGCGCTCGATGCGCGGGTCTTTGCCCTGGTCGATGAGCCCTTGAGCTTACGGGCCTCGGCCTGCGCGTCCGGGATGCCCACGAGGCCGGCTCGCCGATGGTCATGCGCAGCGCGCCGCCTTCTTTGAGCCGGGACTGGAACACGTAGAGCGCGCGTCACCCGCAGCGCCAATCCGGGCGCCTTCGCGTCCCAAAGGAACGCCTGCGGCTTGCCCGTCGGGCACTGGAACTCGGCGACCCGTGTCGCCGTGAAGTTGATCCGCTTCGACATCCCCTCATCCCCCGATGAGACTGGCCGCGAACTCATGTAAGCAGCCGTAAGCAAATTCTATGGCAACGGATCAACGCAACGCAATGCCGCAGCCACCGGCCCGAACTTCCAGTGCTTACTTTCAGAGGAGTGCGGGGCGAATGCAGCGCCAGAATCAACTTGCCGAAATGCCCATGAATTAAGCAGTCCGCAGACTGTTAATCCGTAGGTCCTCGGTTCGAGCCCAATGGGGAGCCAAAGAAATCAAGGGGTTGGTGGCGTTCGCCGTCAACCCCTTTGTACTTGGCGGCGCGGATTCGCGCCGCGGCCTTTTCCCCTGCTGATCCGTTGCAGAGCCTGCTCGTTAGGCGAGCTCCTCGGCGGGCGCTTTCGATGTACGGCGGAAACGCATTGTCGTCCCGGCTGAGCAGTTGCATCAGTTTGGGCGATGAGCTTCTCCTTGCCGAACGGCATTTCTCGCAGCACGCCCAGGTCAGCCAGATCGTGCAGATAGCGTGAGGCCGCCTGGCGCTGGCCGATGCCCTTGTCCACCAGGTTGCCGATGCGCAGCCAAGGCTCGAAGATCACGTCCACTGGGCGCGTGTAGATCTTGGGCAGCCGCGCGCGCGTGCTCGGTGGTGTCCTCGGCCAGTCTGCGGATGGCGGAGATCTTGCCCGTATTCACCGGGAGGTTTGGGCCACGGCCTCGGTGAACAGCCACGGCTCCCAGGCCTGGTCTCGCGTGACGCCCAGCAGCAGGCCGTAGTAGTCGGTCTTGTGCGCAATGACGTGGCGGCTCAGGTACAGGATGGGCAGGTTCAGCAGCCCTTCCTGGATCAGGTGGAGGATGTTGATGACGCGGCCGGTGCGCCCGTTGCCATCGGTGAAGGGGTGGATGGCCTCGAACTGGTAGTGGCCCACGGCCATGCGGATCAGCGGGTCCAGTTCGGTCTGGTCGTGCAGAAAGCGCTCCCAGTTGGCCAGCAGGTCGCGCAGGCGCCGCTTCGCCCTCCGGCGGTGTAGATCACTTCGCCCGTGCGGGTCGTTGACGAGCTGCGCCTGGCGTGCGCCGAATGTCCATGTCGGCACCTTTCAGGGTGCGGCAGACGTCCACGGCGGTGGCGGTGCACAGCGGCCGGACTTTCAAGGACTGGTAGCCGCGGTGCAAGGCAGTGCGGTAGCGCAGCGCTTCCTTGGTGGCTGGATCGGCATTGTCGTGGCCCTGCGAGCCGGAACAGTTGGTCCGGGTAGTGGTGACGATGTTCTCGAGCGGCAGCAGGAAGGGTGTTGATGAGCATCGCCTGGTTGGGGATCAGCTCGGCTGCCTGCTTCAGTTCGGCCAGGGCGGCACGGGCCTCGATGCAGGCCTTGAGCACCGCACGGCTTTCCAGTTCGCGGCGCCGGAGGCAGCGCGCCCAGCGTTGTGCGGCCGATCGGGGCGGCCACACGGGGTTGGGGTCCATCATGATGCAAAAACGCTATTTTGGCGACATGTACCCAGCTTATGTCGCGGCGGACGACACGTCAATCTCACATGTCGATATTTCTTTGTTTCGTCGACACGACTCGACGGGCATGCTCCCGCGGCAACTGTGTCGACGCCCACCTCGCTGGCGAGGTCTCCTTGAAAGCCGAACGACCCGCCCGGCCAACCCGCAAGACCTCACTCCAGCCGAATCATCCTGTCGCCGCCCGTCGGTGAGCTTGGCGGGCGTCCACGAGCGCACCGAGCCGCGCGACCGTGTCCTGGCATCGCACCCAGGAGGCGTCTTGGGCTGTGGCACGTAAACGCCGACGTGCTCGGCGTTGGCCGACAGCGCGATCACGTGGGTCGCATCCGGGCACGGAAAGCGTGTTGCCGTTCTGCTTGCGCGGGATCGATCCAGTCCGGCGCGACGCGGCGCCGAGCTGTCGACCGCGATCCGGCGCACGACGCGGCTGCTGGATCGACGCGCATCACGCGATATTCCTTGCGATCGCCGAAGTCGACCATCCGGCCCTTCCACGCAGCGGCGCGACGCCGGCGCGCGGCGCCAGCGACTCGCGCCCCGAGGTGCCCTCTCCCAGCGGAAGCAGTGGGCGATCCACGCGCCGGTGATGTCGTCGAAGTCGGCGTAGGGCGTGCCTGCGGTCGAGCACGGCGCGGCGCTCTTGCCGGTCGGGATATCGACGACCACCAGCCCGTCCGGCTCCTCCTGCTCGTCCGCATAGTCCGCATTCGACGGCGCGACGAACTGGGTCTGTCCGGGCGAGAAGGCGCGCGCGGCGATGCCGCCGGCGTTGAATCCCAGCCGGTCTTCGCGGTGAGGGCGCACCACGGCTCGACCGGATACGCCTTCAGCGTCCTGACGTCGAGCACGGTGTGCGAAGCCAGCCGCAGCCAGCGTCCGCCCGAGACCGGTGCCCGGCCCCGGTACGACCTTCTCGATGCCGTGTATCCCACCGGGCCGGGCTGCCCGGGCGGTCGGCGTCGACACGGCTTCGGCGAAGTTCGTGCTCGTCGTCGAAGCGCGTGATCCGGCAACGCTGGCCGGCTTCCTCGGTCACGAGGAAGTCCGTCGTCGCCACGAGCACCGACGGGGGCCGGCGTCCGCGAGGCGCAGGACGCGGAAGAACCGAGCTTTCCGACGCCGGCTTCGACGTCCTGGTTGCGCCAGCGCAGGAAGAACGCGGTGACCTCCATCGTCGCGAACGGATTGCCGCCGTTGTTCGGGAATGCGCCGAGATCCGGCGGCCTTCGGCGACGATCTCGAACGGCCGTGGGCGACGCGCGCGCCTCCTCGAGCGCGGGCGGCCGGTGCAGGCCGCGAGCAGCGCTGCCGCGACGGTGAAGAGCGCCGCAGGAAGGTCGATTTGTTCATGCGGGGTCAGAGAGTCCTCGGGCGTTGGCGGCCAGCCCGCGGGGCCGCGCGAACGCTCGCGGCCGAGGCTGCCCGGCGATGGAAACGACCGCACTCTACCCTCCGCGGCGCGGTTATGCTCGCGCCATGCGTGCCCGCGCAATCGCCGCCACGATCGCCCTCGCCCTCGCCCTCGCCCTCGCCCTCGCCCTCGCCCTCGCCCTCGCCCTGCCCGTGTCCGCGTCCGCGGCCGGCGCAGCGCCGGACCCCGTGTGCGATTTCTACGCCTTCCGCGACGCGATGGCCGGCGGGCGCGACGACGAATTCCGCACGCTCGTCACGGCCTGCCGCCGGGACGGCCGCTGGCCCGAGCGCGACGACGGGGCGTCGGTGCTGCACCTCGCGGCACACGTGGGCGGACGCAACGCCGGGTCGTACGTGAGGGCGCTGCTGGCCGCCGGCGTGTCGCCCCACACCGTCACGCGCGACCGGAACGACCCCGTCACGCCGCTCGCGATGGCGGTGCGGTTCAACTGCGCAGCCTGCGTCGAGGTGCTGGTGGCCGCGGGCGCCGACGTCCGCTGGCGCGGGCCGGACGGCGAGACGCTGCTCCACGGTGCCGGGGTCGACACGGTGCCGCTGCTCGTCGCCGCCGGACTGGACCCGGCCGCGCGCGACGCGCAGGGCTACGTGCCGCTGCACCGCGTGTGGCACCCGGCGCTGCGGAGCGTGGGCGTGAACGTCGCGAACGACGCCGGCCTCACGCCGCTGCACGTGGCCGCGCTCGCCGACAACCTGCCGCTCGTCGAGACGCTGCTCGCCGCGGGCGCCGATCCCGCGCTGCGCACCACGCGCGACACGCACTGGCGGCCCTCCTCCGTATCGCGCGCCTTCGGTCCGGGCTTGCCGGTCGCCAGGGGATCGACGGCGTACGACCTCGCGCGCGAGCGCCACGCGGCGACGCGCTGGAACACCCGGACCCACGAAGCCACGATGAAGCGGCTCGATGCGGTGACGCCGCGGCACGGCGGGCTGTTCCGCTGAGGAGCGCGCGCGCCCCGCGGGAGCGGGCACGGCCGCGCGGAAGCGGGCACGGCCGCGCGGTCAGCGCGAGGCCGCGGCGGCGCGTGCGGCCTCGGCCGCCCGGCGGGCGGCGTCTTCGACGCGCTGCAGGACCGCAGGAACCGGACCAGCGGGCGGCCGGATCGGCACGGCGCCCGCTTCCGCGCGCGGTGCGTCCGCACGCGGATGGATCTTCAGCCACGCTGCACCGCCCGCGAGGGCGAGCGCCACCGCCGCCGCCGAGGCGCGGCGGGCATTCCGGCGCCGGGCAGCGCACGCGGCGGCCGTCGAATCGACGAGCGCGTCCCCGGGGCTCGCGTCGTCCATCCGACGATAGATCAGTCGCCAGGCGTCGGCCTCGCGAAGCCGCTCGGGCCACACGTGGCGCGAGATCTCCGCGTCGAAGAACCTGCGCAGGAACGCGAGGAATTCGGCGTCGCCCGCGAAGCGCTCGCTGCCGGGGAAGTCGCCGAAGTCGACTTGCACGAAGCCGCGCCCGTCGAAGCGCAGCGTCGTCCCGCCCTCCTTGTGCGCGGTGGAGAAGCGCGCGCCCGCGCGCATCGCGTCGAGGATCGCGCGCTGCGTGGCGGCGGGGTCCGCGAGTCTCGCATCGGCCTCGTTCCACTGCGCGGTCAGCGCGGCGTGACGCTCGGCCGAGCCGGGGTCGCCCGGCAACTGCTCGATCGCGACGAGGCCGTGCGTCCACACGTCCAGCCACGCGTCCGCACGCCTGCGCAGCGACGCCGCGTCGTCGGCGGCCCCGCGGCCGCAGACCTCGACGACCAGTCGATACAGGTTCGTGTCCGGCAGAGCCGCGACGAAGCCGAGTTCGAGCCGATACGTGGTGCCGCCCTCCGCCAGCCGCGCCTGGCGCGACGGCACGGCGGCGCCGGCCGGTGCGGCGAACACGACCGCGGTCGCGCGCTCCAGCTGGGCGTGGACGCGGTACGGCGCACGCGCGTCGAGCAGGAGCAGGGTCCGCTCGAAGCGGATCGGCGCGGACGGGGCGGCGGGCTCGGCGGTCATCGTCGGCGGATCGATCGCTCGGGCTCAGCGCGTGGCGGGCGCCGCGCCGAGCGCGCGCCGCAGGCGCCCCACGGCCGCGTCGTCGGGGGTGCGCCGCGCCTGCGCGTCCGCGAACTGACGCAGGTCCTGCCCGTCGGGCAGGCGCACCGCCTGCCACGGCACGCCGCGCTCGATCAGCGCGGCCGCGGCCGCCCAGTTCCGGTGCCGGACGGCCGCACCCACCGCGTTGCCGCCCGCCATGTCGAGGCCCCGCAGGTCGACGCCGCGATCGAGCAGCGCCGGCAGCAACGCCGGGTCGGCCGACGTCTCCAGTGCGGCGAACCAGACCGGCCCGGCGCCGGCGCGCTGGTTCGGATCCGCGCCCGCGCGCAGGAGCATGTGCACGGGTTCGACGCCGGCCACGCGGCTGGACCGGATCGCGGCCGCGAGCGGCGCCTGCGCGCCGCCACCCGCGTCCGCGCGCATTCCCGCCTGCAGCAGGGCCTGCAGCACGTCCCGTTGCGCCGGCGTGCTCTCCAGTTGTCGAATCGCCGCCACCAGTGCGGCGCCCTCGTTCAGGCTGCGGCGCCGATCGCCGGCGATCCGGGCGACCGCCGCGGTGTCGCCTCGGGCAATGGCCGCTTCCAGTGCCTGCTGCGCGGCCGCATCCGGCCGCAGCCCGCCGTCGGCAGGCACGCCGAGCCGCCACGCGAGCCCCTGCGAGAGCAGCGCGCTGATCGCGACGATCAGCACCGGCGCCGCCGCCAGCGCCAGCGCGACCGGGCGCGCCGCCGGCCACGGCGCGCGCTCGAAGAGCAGCGCGAGCGCGGCGAGCAGGGCTACGGGGACGAGGAAGAAGCCGAGCACCGACACCACCGGCGTGTGCGAAGGCTTCGCCGCCGCCAGGCCGAGCAGAAGGAAGAGGCCGATCGCAGCGCCGTCCAGTGCGACGAACAGCCAGAAGATCAGTCGGCTCAACGTGCCGTCCTCCACGAGTGAAGGTCGCAAGGACCGCCGGCGCGGCGGCCGGGCGGTCGCTCTCGCCCCGAACGGGACGGAACGTCCCGACTCGCCAGCGTCCTCGCGGCGCTGGCTAGCGTACCTCGGTTCGGCCGACGAGGCGGTACCGCCCGTGGGCCTTGCCCGCCCGCGACGCCTGCGTATCATTCGGGACACGAGCAGCCTCGAGCGCATGGGTCCGGCGCATCCGGACCTGACACCGCATCGAGGTTGCCTATAAAATCCACGCGCTCCGATTTTCCGGCCGAGCTCCGACGGACTGCGTCGAGTCGAACGCCAAGAGCTGCAGCACGTCGCCCGAGAGACCTCGCCAAGGGGTGTCCGCGACTCCACCCACCCAAAGCACGAAAGGAACCTCCATGACGACTCGCCGCCAATTCGTTCTCCATTCCCTGCCGGTCGGCGCCGCCCTGATGGGCGGCGTGGGCCAGGTCCGCGCGCAGGCCGGCCTGGTCCCCGAAACCGACCCGGTCGCCGTCGCGCTCGGCTACAAGCACGACGCGACCAAGATCGACGCCAAGAAGTATCCCGCCTGGCAGAAAGGCCGCACGTGCAACGGCTGCCAGCTCTTCCTGGGCAAGCCGGCCGACGCGCAGGCTCCGTGCTCGGCGCTCGCCAACAAGGTCGTGAGCGCCAAGGGCTGGTGCACCGCCTGGGTGAAGAAGGCCTGACGACCGTTCGGATCCGCCCGCCTGCCTCCGCGCGCGCGGACGCGGGCGGGCGATGCCTCAGGGACGCCGATTCAGTCCCGCCGGCACCTCCAGCGCCGATTCGATCCAGGCGCCGATCTCCTCGGGTCGCACCGGCTTCTGGAACACCGGGATCTGCCGCAGCGCCTCGTCGCGATGCAGGGCGAGTGCGTGCTCGCCGGTGAACACGGCCGCAGGCACCGCACCGAACGCTTGCCGCACGCGCCGGATCGCATCCAGGCCGCAGCGGCCCTCTTCGAGCCGATAGTCGACGATCAGCGCCTGCGGCGGCCCGGGCATCGCCCCGATGGCACGCTCGAGCTCGGGCAGCGACCCGACCGCCGTCACCGACAACCCCCACGAGACGAGCAGCTCCTCGAGTGCGTGCCGGACCTGCGCGTCGTCCTCGACGAGCAGGATGCGAGCACCCGCCAGCCATTCCGGCGGCGTGAAAGCGCACGGGCCGGCCACTTCCGGCTGAACCGGCCTCTCCGGTGCGCGCGGGATCGTCACGACGAAGCTCGAGCCGCCCCCGAGCGTCGACTCGACTTCGAGCGGGTGATCGAGGATCCGGCACAGGCGCCGAACGATCGTCAGCCCCAGGCCGGTGCCTCGCGACGCGTCGCGCTGCGGGTTCCCGACCTGGTGGAACTCGTCGAAGATCCGCGGGATCTCGCCGGCGGGGATCCCCACGCCGGTGTCGCGAACTTCCAGCCGCACGAGGCCGTCGGTGCTGGTGCCGGAGATCGACACGCGCCCGCGCTCCGTGTACTTGATCGCGTTGTCGATCAGGTTGCGCAGCACGCGCTCGAGCAGGAACGGGTCGGAGGCCACCCAGACCGCCGGCGGGTCGACGTCCAGCGCCAGCCCCTTGTTCGCGGCCGGCTGCCGGTAGTCCGCGGCGACCCCATGCAGCCAGGGCGCCAGCGCGAAATCGGACGCGCTCGCCTCGATGGCGCCGGCGTCGAGCCTGGAGACGTCCAGCAACCCGGTCAGCAGCTTGTCCAGCGACTCCACCGACTGCCGGATGTCGCGCGCGACCTTCGGCAACTCCGCCGCCGGCACGCGTCCGATCAGCTCGGAGAAGAGCACCAGCGCGTGGATCGGCTGGCGCAGGTCGTGGCTGGCCGCCGCGAGGAATCTCGACTTCGCCGCGTTGGCCGCCTCCAGCTCGCGCACCAGTTCGGCGTTCTCGAGGGCCACCCGCACACTGTCGAGGAAGATCGGCCGCGACACCGACGCGAAGCGCGCCATCAGGAACGCCAGCCCGACCGTGCCCACACAGATCATCAGGCCGACGGGATCCGGGCGAATCCAGTACCCCATCGACGCGGCGCAGGCGACCGCGACCGCGGCGTGCACCGTGCGCGGGTGGGTCGCGTTGTTGATCATCACCCCGATGAGCCGCATCAGCATCAGGACCGTGATCAGGAAGGCGGGGTCGGGGTGGACGGCGCGGTCTCCCAGCCAGAACAGGCCCGACGCGAACGCCGCGGTCGAGACGAAGACGATCGTGAAGAGCACGCGCTCCATGCCGGCGAGTTCGCCGGGCGTGGCAGTGTCGACGCAATCCAGGTAGCGCAACGAAGTCACTCGCGACACGTAGAGCACGGCGGCGCAGACGAGCAGCCACGCGAGAACGTGCCACCAGGGCGCGAACGCCGCGAGCACCGGGAACATGACGACCGACACGAGCCCGGACGTGCGCTCCGCCGCGACGTTCTGCCGCGTGCGCAGCTTCAGCGACGTCCTCGCCGCGAGCAGCGCGAGCGCGTCGCTGTGCTCGTCGAGCGACGTGATCCAGCGGCCCGCGGCGGCGCGCAGCCTTTTCGGGGGCGGGAAGAGGATCAAGGTCGCGGAGGCGGCGTCGGCATCGAACGGGGACTCGATTCAGGCTATAATGTTAAATGGTGCCGAGATTCTGCGGGCCGCCGCTCTCCACGTCCGCCAGGGCAAGGAGCGACGTGCGGCTCCGGTGTCGCCCCGTCCTGCATCGAGGCCAGCCTGACCGGTTGGCCTTCTTGCTTTGCGGACCCCGCGCGAGGACCCACCGATCCCCGCGAGGTGCGTGAGACAAAGACCTCGGCATCATCGAGCAGGCGCCCTGCGCGTCACCCAACGGCTTCAGACCCGACCCACCGAGGAGCGATCGATTTGACCGAAATCCTGACGTACCTGAAGAAGCACGGCGAGCGGCTCGACTCCCAGATCGCGGACGCGGTCGGCGTTCCGGTCGAGGCGGTGCGCGAGCAAGTCGCGACGCTGGCGGCCGCCGGCCACGTGGTCGCGTGCAACGTCACGCGCTTCAACAATGGAGACCGCGTCGACGGCTGGCTGTACCGGGTGTCCGGCTACACGCCGCCGGCAGCCCCCGGGCGCAAGGCGCGGCCCGCCGCCCAGTAGAACGCCGGACGCCGCGGCCGCCCGCCACCGGGCGGCCCGCGCCGGTCGGCGCGCAGGCATGACGGCGTGATCGCATCTCGCTCCCGGTCGCGGGAGCACCGAGTCCGCACCGTGTCGCACCGCGCACTCGCGCTCGTCGTCTCCGCCGCCCTGTTCACAGGGTGCGGCGGCGGCTCTTCCGAACCCGATCCACCGCCCGCGGGCCGCTACGCGTACGCGCGCGTCGGTGCGCGTCTGCTCGCCCTGTCGCTGGACTCTCGGGCGGAGCCGATCGAGCTTGCCCGAGACCTCGCGGCCGGGGACGACTTCGCGCTGCCGGTCGAGCGCGCGGGCGACGCGGGGCGCTACCACGACCTGATCCTCTTCAACGGCGGGCGCGTCTACCGGCTCGCCGGCGTCTCGGACGGCCGGGCGCCGCTCCTGCACGAACTCGACACCGGCGGCGCCGCGGTGAGGGCCTGCGGCCACACCGGCGGCCCGGACGACGCGGCGGTCGCGATGGTGCGCGCGCGTGCCGACGAGGCGGTGCTCGAGGTCGACGTGCGCTTCGTCGCGTCGACCGGCTGCATCGACGCCGCGGGCGAGCGCGTGCTCTCGATTCCGCTCGCGGCCGACAAGCCCGCGGTGCACGCGACCGGCGAGTGGCGCGTGGGGCCGCAACCCGGCGGCTCGGCGCTCGGAACGCTGCGCGTCGACGGGACCTCGCTTTCGTGGCTCGCCGGCGCCGGCGGCACCGGTCGGGCCGAGACGCTCGCGCCCGCGCCGGCCGACGCGGCCCGTCTCATGGAATGGCAGGTGCTCGCGCGTGACGCACAGACCGTGGTGTTATGTGCTCGCCTCGACGACACGCGCGACTGCGCGCCGTATCGGTTCTCGCCGTCCGGCTCGCCCCGGTGGGCCCGCCTCGCCGAAGACGACTTCCTGCGCGTGCAGTCGGCGGGCATCGCGGGCGGCCGGGCCTATCTGGTGTCGAACGGACCGGCCAGCCTCCAGGACCCGCCGCCGCCGAGATTGCCGTCGGTGCACGAATTCGCACTCGACGGACCGGCAACGGTGCGCCTGTCGCTGTCGCTCGCCCCGCCGAACGTGCCGCTGTCGATCGATCGCAGCGTGCTCCTGTACGCGCAGGACACGGTGCTCTTCACGCAGTACCACCTCGTCGACGCGGCGAGCGGCGCCGCCCGCGCCACCGACTTCATTCGGCACGGCAGCGGCTCGTCGTTCGTCTATGCCGACCGGCGCGTGGGCTGCGTCGTCGCGAACGCGCCGCCGGCCTCGCGCGAGCAGAGCGGATGCCAGGCCGAGGCGTGGGTCACGCCGAACGACTCCGCGGGAACGCGCGACCGGATCGTCTACCTCGCGGACCCCGACGCGACGCGGCTCGCGCAGTACGCGTTCGCGGGGGTCGCGCGCGTGGCCGGATTCGTCGGCGTGGAAGGCGGCGCGGACCTGCTCGTCGCGGTGACGCTCGCGGATGCGAGCACCGAGCTGTGGCGCGTGCCGCGCGACGACGCCGAGTCGCGTTCGCGCGTGGCGGGCGGCGACGTCGTGCTGTACGGCACGATCCGGCCGCGCGGCTCGGTGCTCTGACGGCGCACGGCGCACGGCGCACGGCGCGCCGTGCACGAATCCGCCCGCGCCCGGCCGCCACCCGCCCCCCCGGCGACGTCAATCCACCCGAGCGCCCGCTTCCCGCACCAGTGCGCCCCAGCGCCGGATCTCCGCCGGCAGGAAGGCCGCGAACTGCTCGGCGCTGCCGCCGACCGGCTCGAGGCCGCCCTGCTGGATCAGCCGCTCGCGCACGTCGGGCTGCGCGACGATCCGGCGCAACTCGGCCGTGAGGCGATCGAGGATCGGGCGCGGCGTCGCCGCCGGAGCGACGATGCCGAACCAGCCCTCGAAGTCGTAGCCCGGCACGCCCGCCTCCGCGGCGCTCGGGATCTCCGGGCTCGCGCTCAGCCGCCGCGCCGGGCTGGTCGCGAGCGCGCGCAGCTTGCCCGCCTTCACGAGCGGCATCGCCGACAGCAGGTTCACGAACATCGCGGACGCGTCGCCGGCGAGCAGTCCGTTGAGCGCCGGCGCGCTGCCCTTGTACGGAACGTGAACCAGCTCGATGCCCGCGCGCTTCTTCAGCAGCTCGGTCGCGAGGTGCACCAGGCTGCCGTTGCCCACCGACGCGTAGTTGATCTGTCCCGGCCTCGCCCTGGCGAGCGCGACGAATTCCGCGAGGTTCGCGGCCGGCACGCTCGGGTGCACCACCAGCATGAAGGGCAGGCTCGCGACCAGCGTGACCGGCGCGAGATCCCGCACGGGATCGTAGGGCAGCTTCGGGTAGAGCGCGGGATTGATCGCGAGCGGCCCCGTGTCGGCGATGCCGATCGTGTAGCCGTCGGGCGCCGCCTTCGCGACCGCGTCGACGCCGATGATCGCCCCCGCCCCGGCGCGATTCTCGACGACCACCGGCTGCCCCCACGCCTCCGACAGCTTCTGCCCGAGGAGGCGCGCGACGATGTCCGTGCCCGACCCCGGCGGGTACGGAACGACGAAGTGCACCGGCTTGGAAGGATACGACGGCTGCGCGCCGGCCGCGCCGGCGAGTGCGAACAGCGCAAGCGCGAAGAGACGGCGCACCCCGGCTCGTGACGATCGGAACATCGGCGATTCTCCTGTCGCGGGACGGCGACGCCCGCACGCGGCGGATTGCAGCACAGACGCGCGAATCCGGCGTCTCGGAACCTGGTGCTCGTTGCGCGCGGCGAAGTGTCCGACCCGCCCCGGGTCCGTGTGGCGCGCAACGCGCAGGCCGACCCCGCGGGTGTCGCGGTCGGCCCGCGGCCGACGGCGGTACATTAGCGCTCCCCGAACACCCCACGGAGCCCCGATCGTGGCCCAGAACGTCCTCATCATCGTGCACGCCCCTCCCTACGGCAGCGAGCGCTGCCTGTCCGCGTTGAGGCTGGCGACCGCGCTGGTCTCGCTCGACGCCGAGACCCCCGAGGTCCGGATGTTCCTGATGTCCGATGCGACCGTCCTCGGGCTGCCGAACCAGGTCGACGGCACCGGCAAGGGCCTGCAGGCGATGGTCGAGGAACTGGTCGCCCACGGCGTCGCGATCCGCGTGTGCCGCACCTGCGCGCTCGCGCGCGGCCTCGCGGAACTGCCGCTGATCCCCGGCGTGACGATCGGCACGCTCGGCGAGCTCGCCCAGGCCACCCTCGCCGCGGACAAGGTCGTCACGTTCTGATCCCCGGTGCGGCGCGCGTCGGCACCGCCTCGGTGCGCGCGCGCCGCGGCCCCACCTCGCGGCCCGGCCCGATGCACCCCGGCCGGGCGATCCCGCGCCCCACGCCGACGTGGCCCGGAAGTTGCATTCCAGCAAGCGATGAGAGACCCGGGGGCGGCTTTCACCGTGCGTTCGCGCGGCCGCGCCCCGGCCGATGGACCCGCGCCGTGAAGCCCCGCCGATGAACGCCGCCGTCGATGTCCCGCACGCGCCGCACCCCGCCCTGGAAGCGGGGCTCGCGAGCGTCCACGAGCGATGCCTGCCCGACACGACCGGGGAGGTCGCGACCTACATCCCCGAACTCGCCACCGTCGAGCCCGATGCATTCGGCATCGCGCTCGCGACGATCGACGGACGTCTGTCCGCGTGCGGGGACGCCGAGCGCGCGTTCACGATCCAGTCGGTGTCGAAGGCGTTCAGCTACTGCCTCGCGCTGGAGCTGCTCGGGCGCGACGAGGTGTTCCGTCACGTGGGCGTCGAGCCCAGCGGCGACGCCTTCAACGCCATCGTCTTCGACCCCCGCACCGGGCGCCCGTTCAATCCGATGGTCAACGCCGGCGCGATCACCGTGTGCGGCCTGATCCGGCGCGTGCACGGCGACGCGGCGCTCGACTTCGTGATGGAGCGCTTCTCCGGCGCCGCCGGACGGCCGCTGTCGATCTCCGAGGACGTGTACCGGTCCGAGGCCCTGACCGGGCACCGCAATCGCGCGATCGGCCACCTGCTGCTGACGGTGGGCGCCGCCAGCGAGCCGATCGAGCCGACGCTGGACCTCTACTTCAAGCTCTGCTCGATCCTCGTCACGGCCACGGACCTCGCGCGCATGGGCGCGACGCTCGCGAACATCGGCGTCAACCCGTTCACGGGCGCGTCGGTGTTCGACGTCGCCGCGGTGCGCGACACGCTGTCGGTGATGTTCACCTGCGGCATGTACGACTACTCGGGCAACTGGGCGCTCGACGTCGGCGTTCCGGCCAAGAGCGGCGTCGGCGGGGGCGTCGTCGGCGTGGTCAATCGCCAGCTCGGCATCGGCAGCTACTCGCCGCGCCTGGACCCCAAGGGCAACTCGGTGCGCGGGCTCGCGGCCTTTCGCATCCTCGCCGACGAGTTCGGCCTCCACGCGTTCGAGTGCACGAACTACGGTTCCGAGCTCGTGCGCGGACTCGGCTGACACGCCAGGAACGAATCACGATGCAACTGCACACGAACCGGCTCGCCGACGGAACCGAACTCGTCCTGCTCGCCGGGCGACTCGACAGCGCGGGCGTCGCGTCGATCGAGGCTGCGTTGTCCGCGGCGATCGCGGCGGCAGGCTCGCGCGTGCTCGTCGACCTCTCGCAGGTCTCGTTCCTCGCGTCGATCGGCATTCGCGCGCTGCTCACGCACGCGCGCACGCTCGCGCGCCGCGGCGGATCGCTCGGGCTGGTCGGCCCGCGGGCGGTCGTCGCGGAAGTCCTCGACGTGACCGGCATCGCGAAGATCATCCCGGTCTTCGCCGACGTGGAGGCGGCGAGCGCCGCATCGAAGGCGCCGGCGCCGGGCTCGTGAGCGGCGTGCGGCGCGAGGCGCCGCACGCGTCGTCGATCGTCGTGCGCGCCGGCCCCGAGGCGCTCATCCGCGTGGCGGACTGGATCCGCGCGCGCGGCGACGCTCACGCGCTCGCGCCGGCGCTGCTCGACCGGATCGACGTCTGCGCCGCGGAACTCGTCGCCAACGTGCTCGAGCACGGGCTGGGCGGCGTCGCGGGCGCGCCGGTCCGCGTCGCGCTGATCGTCGGCGACGCCCGCGTGCAGCTGGTGATCGACGACGAAGCGCCCGCGTTCGACCCGCTGCGGCAGGCGCCGCGCGCGTCGGCACGCATGGACGAGTCGCGCGTCGGCGGATGGGGAATCGCGATCGTCCGCCACTTCGCGCACGAACTCGACTACGCGAGAACGCCGAACGGCAACCGGCTCACCGCGACCTTCCTGCTCGATGCGGGCGCGGCTCGCGACGCGCCGCGCTGACGGGGCGCGGTAGCGGCCGCCACACGAGGAAATCAGGCGTTCGGGCGCCGGCTCAGGAAGCGCGCGAGCCGGCGCTGGGCCGCGCGCTCGAGCAGATACCGTTCGAGTGCCGACGCCTGCGCGAGCAGCCTTTCGCCGCGCTCGACGCACGCGTGCGCGTGCGCCTGCCGGCGCGGCGGCGCCCAGGCCTCGACCTCTTCGCGGGCGCGATCGAGCAGTTCCGTGGCCTGCGGCTCGCGCAGCCCCTGGCGATAGCTCTGGCCGATGATCGCGAACCCCGCCTCCATGCGCGCGAGCCACTGGCGCCGGAGGTCGTCGGTGGCCGACTCGGCCGCGGCGACATCGTCCTTGAGCTCGTGCTCGATCGCCGCGACGCAGACCGCGTTCTGTTGGAACTGGGAGGGGTCGTCGACGGCCGCGTTCGCGCCCGATCCGGCCAGGATCCCGAGCGCCAGAAGCCCGTGCAGGAAGTTCGTCGTCGTCGATGCCTTCATGCGGCCGCCCCCGATGCCGGACACGTGCCCGGCGAGGCCGGGCGTCACGACCTCTTCAACGCCCGATCGCGCATCTCCGCCGACCTGCGCCGGGCGCCTCGCCGCACGCGCGGCGCCTCAGGCGACCTTCACCATGCGCTTGCCGACATTCTCGCCGGCGAGCAGGCCGATCAGCCCCGCCGGGGCGTTCTCCAGCCCCTGGACCACGTCCTCGCGCACGCGCAGCCGCCCGTCCTCGACCCAGCGCTGCAGGTCGGCACGCGCGGGCGCGGCACGGTCCATGGAGTCGGTGAGGATGAAGCCCTGCATCGTCAGGCGCTTCGTGACGATCAGCCCCGGCACGCCGCGTGGCCCGTGCGCCGGCGCCCTGCCGTCGTACTGGGAGACCGCGCCGCAGCAGGCGATGCGGCCGCGCAGGTTCATCTGGAACAGGCACGCCTCGAGGATGTCGCCGCCGGTGTTGTCGAAATAGACGTCGATGCCGGCGGGCGCCGCGGCCTTCAGCGCCTTGAACAGCCCGCCGGCCTTGTAGTCGACCGCGGCGTCGAAGCCGAGCTCCGAAGTCAGCAGCGCGCACTTGGCCGCGCCGCCGGCCACGCCGACGACCCGCGCGCCCTGGATCTTCGCGATCTGGCCGACGAGCGAACCCACCGAGCCCGCCGCCGCGGACACGACCACGGTCTCGCCCGCCTTCGGCCGGCCGACCTCGAGCAGCCCGAAGTACGCGGTCAGCCCCGCGACGCCGTAGACGCTGAGCAGGTAGGTGAGCGGCTCCGCGCGCGGCACCTTCGCCCACGCCTTCGCCGGCAGGCACGCGTACTGCTGCCAGCCCGCGTCGCCGAGCACGAGGTCCCCGGCGGCGAAGCCCGGTGCACGCGACTCGACGACCTCGGCGAGCGCGTAGCCCGCCATCACGTCGCCGGCCCCGATCGCCGAGCGGTACGTCGCGCCCTGCATCCACGCGCGGTTCGCGGCGTCCAGCGAGAGGTAGAGCACGCGTGCGAGCACCTCGCCGTCGGCCACCGTCGGCATCGCGGCGTCGTCGAGGCGGAAATGCTCGGGCCCGAGCTTGTCGGTGGGCAACTCGGCGAGGAGAACGCGTCGGTGGGTGGTGGTCATCGTCGATCTCTCCGTTTCACTGTTTCGGCAGGCCGAGCTCGCGCACGAAGCGGCGGTCGTTCTCGAACTGCTCGGCGGCCTCGCGCGCATACGTCGCACTGTCGACGTAGAGCTCGGGCTGGTTCTCGAGGTCGAGCACTTTCAGGAAGCCCGGATCCTTCGACGCCTTGCGGAACGCGTCGTGCAGCACCCTGACGACCGCGGGATCCATGCCCTTCGGCCCGCCGATGCCCAGCGTCGACAGTGCGACGACGTCGTAGCCGAGCTCGCGCAGCGTCGGGACGTCGGGCCAGTTCTTCGCGCGCTGAGCGTCCATCACCGCGAGCACGCGCATCTTGCCGGCCTTCGTCTGCGCGCCCCAGCCGGCGTCGCCGACCGCGTGCAGGTGGCCGCCGATCAGCGCGAGCTGCTCCTCGGCCGCGCCCTTGAACGGAACGAAGTTCATTCGCACCCCGGCCGCCTTGAGCAGCCGTGACATCGCGATGTGCCCGGTGCTTCCGGTGCCGACGGTGCCGTACGACAGCTGGTCCGGCTTCGCGCGCGCCTCGGCGAGCAGGTCCTTGAGCGTCTTCCACGGGGCGTCGGCCGCGACGGTCACCGCGAACGAATACGCGGTCAGGCCGACGATGTACGTGAAGTCGCGCACCGGGTCCCAGTCGGCCGACGCCATCAGGTGCGGGAGCCGATAGAGCGTGCCCGGCAGCACCGCGACCGTGTAGCCGTCGGGCGCGGCGGTGCGCGCCATCGTCACCGGTCCGAGCGTGCCGCCGACGCCCGCCTTGTTCACGATCACGATCGGCTGGCCGAGTTCCTTCTGCGCCGCGGACGCGAGCGCGCGGAACTGCACGTCGGTCGCGCCGCCGGGCGGGAACGGAATCACCAGCGTCACCGGCCGGTTCGGGAACGGCTGCGCGCCGGCGGGTGCCGCGACGAGCACGAGCAGCGCGGCGGCCGTCAGGCACAGGCTCGCCCGGCGGGTCGCCGCGCGCAGGAGCGGGGAAAGCGACATCGGGGTCTCCTCTCGGTTCGTCGGCGTCGTGCGGGCGGATGCGTGCCACCACGCGCACGCAAGGGCCCCTCGGCCGACAGGGGGCGAGTATAGGCGCGTCCCGGGCGGCGCCCGCGCGCGCCCCACCGCGAGCGGAGGGGCGACCGTTGCGGCGGCGCCGTCGACCGAGATTCAATCGATCAATTTGCTACCGTACTGCGCTACAATAACGAGCATTCTGATTCTTTCAGACGGATTTTCGATCGCCCCGATCGATCGAATGCGCCTTCCTCGGATCATGAACATCGAAAAGCGCTTCCTCGCGTCGATGAACCGCTGCTACGCGGTCGCGCACGTCGTCGTCGACGGCGAAACCCGGATCCTGGCTGCGACCGAAGGCGAGGGCCCGTGCCTGGCGTGGTCCGGCCCCGGGTATTCCGAGCCGCACGTCGTCTGGGACGGCCCCGGCGGCACCATGTCGATCGTCCCCGTCCCGCGGCGCAACGGCGAGTTCCTCGCCGTGCAGAAGTTCTTCCGGATGTTCGACTGGGAAGAAGCGAAGATCGTGCACGTGCGGCCCGAGGGCGCCGGGCGCTACGCGGTGCGCGACGTTCTGGCGCTGCCGTACATCCACCGCTTCGACCTCCTGCCCGCCGGCGGCCGGCTGTGGTTCCTCGGCTGCACGCTCGCCACCCGCAAGGAAGCCAAGGACGACTGGCGCGTGCCGGGCCGCCTCTACGTGGGCGAATACGAGGGCGCCGGCCCGCTGCGGGTCGAGGTGCTGCGCGACGGCCTCACGAAGAACCACGGCTACAGCCGCCTGGAGCGCGACACCGGCGCGGTCGGCCTCGTCACCTGCGAGGAGGGCGCGTTCGAGGTCGCGCCTCCGGCCCGCCCCGGCGACGGCTGGAGCGTGCGCCAGTTCATGGACTGGCCGATCAGCGACATCGCGGCGATCGACATCGACGGCGACGGCGAGCTCGAGTACGCGACGATCGAGCCGTTCCACGGCTCGTACTTCCGCGTCTACAAGCGCGTGGGCGGCCGCTTCGAGCGCGTGTTCGAGCACCCGGAGGTGAGCGAGTTCTACCACGTGGTGGTCGCGACGACGCTCGGCGGGCAGCCCGTCTTCGTCGGCGGCTGCCGGCGCGGGCGCCAGCAGCTGTTCTACGTGCGCGCGACGCGTCGCGCGCCGCTCGCGCTCGAGGCCGTCGTGATCGACGAGGGCGTGGGGCCGAGCAACGTGCACGTGCTGCACGAGCCCGGCCGCGACCTGATCCTGTCGGCGAACCGCGAGAAGGCGGAAGCCGCACTGTACGTCGTGACCTGACGGCGACACGGCCCACGCGCACGGAGCGGACATGAAGCCCCTGGTCGGAATCTACGAGAAGGCCCTGCCGAAGACGCTCGGCTGGCGCGAGCGCTTCGTCGCTGCGCGCGAATCGGGCTACGACTTCGTCGAGATCTCGGTCGACGAGACGCCGGAGCGGCTCGCGCGACTCGACTGGACGCTCGCGCAGCGGCTGGACCTCGTGCGCGCCTCGCGCGAGGAAGGCATTCCGGTGCCCTCGATGTGCCTGTCCGGCCACCGCAAGTTCCCCTTCGGCAGCGCCGACGCGCAGGTGCGCGCACAGGCGGCGCGCATCATGCGCGAAGCGATCCGCCTGGCCTGCGACACCGGCATCCGCGTGATCCAGCTCGCCGGCTACGACGTCTACTACGAGCCCGCGAACGCCGGTTCGCGCGCCCGCTACGTCGACGGGATGCGCGACGCGCTCGAGTTCGCCGCGCGCCACCAGGTCATGCTCGCGCTCGAGATCATGGACACCGAGTTCATGAACTCGATCACCAAGTACCTGGCGCTGAAGGCCGAGCTGCCGTCGCCGTGGCTCGCGGTGTACCCGGACCTCGGCAACCTCAGCGCGTGGGGCAACGACGTCGCGCGCGAACTCGCGCTGGGCATCGACCAGATCGTCGGCGTGCACGTGAAGGAGACGCGGCCGGTCGCGCCCGGATTCCCGGGAGCGTTCCGCGACGTGCCCTTCGGCGACGGCAGCGTCGACTTCGTCGCGTGCTTCCGCACGCTGCACGCGAACGGGTACTGCGGGCCGTTCCTCGTCGAGATGTGGACCGAGAAGGCCGCCGACCCGATCGCCGAGATCCGCCACGCGCGCCGCTGGGTCGGCGAGCGCATGGCCCAGGGAGGCTACACGTGAAGTTCGACGCGCTCAGGCAGGCGGTGCTCGACGCCAATCTCGAGCTTCCCCGGCTGGGGCTGGTGTCGTTCACCTGGGGCAACGTCAGCGCCCGGGACCCCGCCAGCGGCGCGATCGCGATCAAGCCGAGCGGGCTGCCGTACGAGGCGATGACGGCGGGCGACATGGTGGTGGTCGACGCCTCGGGCCGCGTGCTCGAGGGCGCGCGCAAGCCGTCGTCGGACCTGGCGACGCACCTGGCGCTGTACGCCGCATTCCCGTCGATCGGCGGGATCGTGCACACGCACTCGACCTGGGCGACCGTGTGGGCGCAGGCGTGCCGCGCGATCCCGGCGCTCGGCACCACGCACGCCGACTACTTCCGCGGCGACGTCCCCTGCACGCCGACGCTGGACGCGGCGCGGGTGGCGGGCGCCTACGAGCACGAGACCGGCCGCGCGATCGTCGAGCACTTCGCGGCGCTCGGCGCCGACCCCGCGCAGATGCCCGCGGTGCTGGTCGCGAACCACGGCCCCTTCGCCTGGGGGGCCGACGCGGCCGGCGCGGTCCACAACGCGGCGGTGCTCGAGATCACCGCGCAGATGGCGTTCCTCACGCTGACGCTCGCACCGGGGCAGCCGGCGATGCCGGGCTACCTGCTCGATCGCCACTTCCTGCGCAAGCACGGGCCCGGCGCGTACTACGGGCAGCGCTGAGGCACGCGTGCGGCGCGCCGCGGCGTCCGCGACGCGACCGGGCGCGCGTTCACGCCGCACGCGCCCGGTTCACTCCTGCGGCACCCGGTGCACCTCGACGCCGAGCGCCTTCATCTCGTCGCAGAACGAAGCGGGCGTCATCCAGTCGGTCACGAGCAGGTCGACGCGCGTCAGCGGGCAGGTGAGGAAGCTCGACACGCAGTTCATCTTCGTGTGGTCCGCGACCACCGCGACCCGCCCGCTCGAGTTCTCGAGCATCGCCTTGTTGACCGCGGTCTCGAGCTGAACCGCGGTCGTGCAGCCGCGCTTGATGCTCACGCCGTTGATGCCCAGCACGGTGATGCTCGAGTAGATCGGCTGCAGGCTCGCGATCGTGATGCCGCCCACCAGCGAGCGCGACTGCGGCCGATAGTCGCCGCCGAGCAGGATCAGCTCGACGTTCGGGTCGAGGTCGAGCATCAGGCACGCGGCGTTGTTCGTGACCACCCTCGCCTTCTTGCCGGCGAGGTGCCGAACGACCTCGAGCGTGGTCGACCCGGCGTTCAGGAACACGGTCTCGTTCTCGGAGACGAGCGACGCCATGTAGCGGCCGATCAGCGTCTTCTCCTTCTTGGCCGTGTGGTCCTTGGTCTCGAAGATCTCCTCGAAGCCGAGGTCCGAGATCGACATCGCGCCGCCGCGCGTGCGCTCGAGCAGCTTGTCGACCGCGAGCGCGTCGAGGTCGCGGCGGATCGTGATCTTGGAGACGCCGAACTCGGCGGCGAGCTCGTCGGCGGTGACCGACTTGCGCTGGTAGACCATTTCCAGGATCTTCTTGTGACGGTAGTTCGACACCGCCATCATCGAGCGCTTGCCCGGTTCCTTCATCACCCCTCCCCCTGCCCGCCGTCCGCCCGCGCCGCGGGCGCGGCCAGTGCCGAATAGATCGCCCGCGCGCGCCGGCGCAGGCCTCGATACACGCCGGCCGACGCCGGATCCGGATCGTAGCGCGCGGGCGGCGCGCGCTGCGCGATGCGCGCGAACGCCTGCGCGTGGCCGTCGGCCAGGCCGGTCGCGACGCAGCCGGCGATCCACGCGCCGTGCGCGGTCGCCTCGCCTTCCTCGAAGCGCAGCACCGGGCGCTCGAGCGCGTCGCTCTGGATTCGGTTGAACAGCGCCGAGCGCGTGAGCCCGCCCGAGACGTGGACCTGCTCGGCCCGGCCGCACAGCGACTCGACGATCTCCAGGCCCTGCGCGAGCTCGGTCGCGATCGCCTCGAGGATCGCGCGCCGCAGCTGTGCGCGCGTGGTGTCCAGGCCGAGCCCGACGATCGCACCGCGCGCGCGCGGGTCCCAGTGCGGCGAGCCGCTGCCCTCGAAGTGCGGGAGCACCACGAGCCCGTCGGCTCCGGGCGGCACCGCGGCGATCTCGTCGTCGCGCTCGGGCGGGTCCACGCCGTCGCGGTCGGCGAGCGCGTCGAACCACTGCCGCACGGCCCCCGTGCTCAGCATCGCCGCCTCGACGATGTAAGCGCCGGGCAGCGCGGACACGTTGCACGAGACCCTCATCGCGTCGTCCAGCACCGGCCGCGCGGAGTGGCCGATCAGGTAGGAACCGGTGCCGGTGTTGGCGACCGCGCAGCCCGCGTCGAACAGGCCCAGGCCGAGCGCCGCGCACTGCTGGTCCCCGCCGGCACTCACCACCGGCAGCCCCGACGCGAGGCCGGTCCGCGCCGCGAACTCGGGCTCGATCCCGCCGACGACCGATCCGGGCGCGACCAGTTCGCACAGCAGGTGCCGGGGCACCTCGAAGAGCTCGAGCAGTTCGTCGTCCCAGTCGCGCGCGGCCAGGTCCATCAGGTTCGTGCGGCTGCCGAACGTGTGGTCGGTCACGTAGCGCCCGGTCAGCAGGTGGACGACCCAGTCCTGCACGCCCAGCAGCCTCGCGGTGGCGCCCCAGACTTCGGGACGGTGGCGGCGCAGCCAGGTCATCTTCACCGCCGAGAACACCGGCGAGATCCTCAGGCCGGTTCGCCGGTACACGCGCGGGAGCTCCGCGGCCATCGCGCTCGCGAGCGACGCGGCGCGCGTGTCCTGCCACATCAGCGCGGGGTGCAGCGGCGCGCCGCCGGCGTCCACCGCGATCACCGAGGAGCGCTGCGCGGTCGCCGACACGCAGTGCAGCCGCACGCCGGTGCGGGCGGCCTGGGCGGCGCAGCCCGCGAGCGCGTCCGTGACGCCCGCGCTCCAGGTGGCGGGGTCTTCCTCGACGCGGCCGCCCTCGTGGTAGCGCGGCTCGCAGAAGCGGCGCTCGACGTGCAGCGCGCGCCCGCAGACGTCGTAGAGCACCGCGCGCAGGCTCGTCGTGCCGACGTCGAGCGCGATCAGGCCGTTCACGCCCCGCCTCGCTGCACCGCCATGATCGTCAGCCTTTCACCGCTCCGGCGGTCAGCCCCGTGATGATCTGCCGTGCCGCGACGAACGTGAACACGAGCGGCGGGATCGCGATCAGGCTGCCCAGCGCCATGATCTTGCCCCAGTCGACGCCGATGTCGGTGATGTACAGCGACGCCGCGACCGGCAGCGTGCGCGTGGCGCGGTCGGTGAGCACCAGCGCGAGGATGAACTCGTTCCACGCGATGCGGAAGGTGAAGATCGCCGCGGCGGCGAGCCCCGGCTTGATCAGCGGCAGCACCACGCGGAAGAACACCCGCAGCGGGCCGCAGCCGTCGATCGCCGCCGCCTCCTCGAGCTGGATCGGCACCTGCAGCACGAAGCCGTAGAGCAGCCAGATCGTGAACGGCAGGTTGACCGCGACGTACAGCAGCACCAGGCCCGAGAGCGTGTCCACGAGCCCCGTGCGGCTCCACAGCATGAACACCGGCACCGCGAGCACCGCCAGCGGCACCGTGCGCAGCAGCAGCGTCGTGTACGCGATCGCGGTCCGGCCGCGGAAGCGGAAGCGCGCGAGCCCGTAGGCGGCCATGCAGCCGAGCACCAGCGTGATCGCGGTGGACACGATGCCCACGAAGAGGCTGTTCGACAGGTAGCGCAAGAAGCTGCCTTCGCCGAGCACCGCGCGGTAGTTCTCGAGCGTCGGGGCGAAGAGGAAGTGGATCCCCTTGTCGAAGATCTGCGTCTGGAACTTCAGCGACGTCGCGAACATGACGACGATCGGCGTCACGCACACGAGCGCGAGCACGATCAGCGCCGCGTAGTGCGCGGCGACGACGGCCGGCGGGCGCTTCGTCACGAGCCGCCCTCCTCGTCGAGCGGGTTCGACAGCCGCAGCGCCGCCCAGGACAGCCCGGCGACGACGAGCAGCAGCAGCACCGAGATCGCCGCGGCCGAGCCCAGTCGCTGGCCGACGAACGCCGTCTTGTAGATGTGCAGCGACAGGATCTCGGTGCTGTCGCCGGGGCCGCCGAAGGTCAGGATGTAGATGACCTCGAGGACGCGGAACGCGTCGATGAGGCGCATCAGCAGCGTGATCGCGATCACGTGCATCACCATCGGCAGCTTCACCCGCCGCGTCGCCTGCCACCAGGTGGCGCCGTCGATGCGCGCGGCCTCGAGCACCGCGCCGTCGACGTTGGCCAGGCCCGCGATCATCATGATGAAGACGAACGGCGTCCACTGCCAGATGTCGGCGATGATGATCGCCGCGAACGCGGTGTTCTCCTGCGCCAGCCACGCGACCGGCCCGCTGCCGAGCACCTCGAGCAGCGCGTTGAGCAGCCCGAACTGCGCGTCGAAGAGGTAGCGCCACGTCAGGCCCACCGCGATCGGCGCGATCATCATCGGCAGGATGAACAGCGTGCGGAAGAACGCCATCGCCCGCAACTGCCCCTCGAGCGCCAGCGCCAGCGCGATTCCGAGCACCATCTCCGCCGTCACGCACACGCCGGCGAAGATCAGCGTCGTCACCAGCGAGCGCCAGACCGCGGGATCCCTGAACGCCGCGACGAACGCCTCGCTCCCGACCCAGCGCGCCTGGTCCCACGGCGTGCCCATGCTCCAGTCGTAGAAGCCGAGCTGCAGCGCGGACAGCAGCGGATACAGGCACGCGACCGCCATCACGGCCACGGCGGGGCCGAGGTAGACGGCGGGGACCCAGGACGGGGTTTTCACGGGTTCGTCGTGCGCGCGAACGGGAGGGCTCGGCGACGCGCCCGCCGCGCGGGACGCTCCCGCGCGGCGAACGCGCCGGTGCGCCTCAGCCTTTCAGGTAGCCCCCGCGCTTCATGATCTCGGTCACCTTGGGCACCATGCCGTTCAGCGCGTCCTCGGGCGACTTCTTGCCGGTGAGCGCTTCCGAGACCGCGACGCCGAGCGCCTGGATGTTGATCTCGTCCCACTCGGCGATGATCGGCCGCCAGTCGGGCTCCGAGTACTCGATCTGCTGGCGCAGCGTGATGTACTCCGGGTACTGCAGCACCATCTCGCGGTCGGCGATCGTCGAGGTGCGCGTGGGCACGCCGCCGACCCGGCACACGGCCTTGTCCTGCGCCTTGGAGGTCAGCCACTGCAGCAGCAGGAAGCCCGCTTCGGCGTTCTTCGCGTTCTTCGGGATCGCCAGCCCCAGGCCGCCCGACTGCGACGCGTAGCGCGTGCCCTTCGGGTGCACCACGTAGCTGACCTGGCCGCCGATCTTGGAGATCGCCGGGTTGTTGACCTGGCCGAAGATGAGCGTCGAGTCGAGGTACATCGCCGCCTGCCCCTGCAGGAACGACGTGATCATCTCGCCCTGCCCGAACCCGGGAATGCCGGTCGGGCCGGTGTCGGAGACGAGCTTCAGGAACTTCAGCGCCTGCACGCCGGTCGCGTCGTTGAAGCGCGGCTTCCACTTGTCGTCGAAGACCGCGCCGCCCAGCGGGTTCAGGTGCAGCAGCCACGCGTGCACGCACTGGTGGCCGGCCTGGCCGCGCGAGGTCAGCGCGCCGATCCCGGTCTTCTCCCTGACCATCGGCAGCAGCTTCTCGAACTCCGCGTACGTCGCCGGCGGCTTCAGGCCGTGCTTCTCGAAGAGATCGCGACGGTACGCGAGGATCGAAGTCTCCGCGCCGTACGGCAGCCCGTAGAGCTTCGCGCCCGGGCCGGGCAGGTAGGTCTTGGGCCCGCCGACCAGGCCGATGTTCTCGACGTAGCGCGGCACGAGATCCTTGAAGTCGTAGTCGGGGTCGGCGAGCGCCGCGTTCTTCAGGAACGGGTCGAGCTCGCGGATCAGGTTCTTCTTGACGTACTCGCCCTTCCACATCACGACGTAGCACACGAGATCGTAGTCGCCCTTGGGCTTGGCCATCTCGAGCAGCTGCTTGTCCTTCATGCGCGCCATCGCGAGCTTGTCGACCTCGACCTTGATGCCGGTCTGCTTCGTGAACTCCGGCAGCAGCTTCTGCATCGCGTCGTAGTGCGGGTGCGCCGGGATGCTCATCACCACGGTCTGGCCCTTGTACTTCGCGTAGCGGTCCTGGGCGCGGGCCGGCAGCACGATCCCGCTGCCCGTGAGCGCCAGCGCGCCCGCACCGGCGGTCTGCATGAATTCGCGTCTCTTCATCATCGGCTCCTCAGTTCACTGAATGTCGAACGTCGACTCTCGTCCCGGTCGCCTTGTCGAAGACGTGCAAGGCGTCCGGCTCCATGTCCAGCGGCACCGTCGTGCGCAGCAGGTCGCCGCGCTGCCCCGGCAGCATCGCGGTCACGCGCCCGTCGCCGCCGCCGACCAGGCGGCCGACGAGCAGCGACTCCATTCCCAGGTACTCGACCACGTCCACCTGCAGCGACAGCATCCCCGCGCCCGCGGCCGGGCGCAGCGACTGCGGGCGCACGCCCGCGATCAGCGTGGCGCCGTCGGCGGCGCCGCCCTCGAGCGGGAACGCGAAGCCCGGCCCCTCGACGCGCGCGCGCCCGCCTTCCGAGCGCACCGTGCCCTCGAGCAGGTTCATGCTCGGCATCCCGATGAAGCCCGCGACGAAGAGGTTCGCCGGCCGGTTGAACACCTCGGCGGGCGCGCCCACCTGCTGGATGCGGCCCTTGTCCAGGATCACGATGCGCGAGGCGAGCGTCATCGCCTCGACCTGGTCGTGCGTCACGTAGATCGTGGTCTTGCCCAGCCGCTCGTGCAGCACCGCGAGCTCGGTGCGCATGTGCGCGCGCAGCTTCGCGTCCAGGTTCGACAGCGGCTCGTCGAACAGGAAGAGCGCCGGCTCGCGCACGATGCAGCGCCCGATCGCGACGCGCTGGCGCTGCCCGCCCGAGAGCTCCTTGGGCTTGCGCGCGAGCAGGTGCGTGATGTTCAGGATGGCGGCCGCCTGGGCGACGCGGCGCTCGATCTCGTCCTTGCCGGCGCCGGCGAGCTCGAGCGCGAAGCTCATGTTCTGCGCGACGTTCATGTGCGGGTACAGCGCGTAGTTCTGGAACACCATCGCGATGTCGCGCGCGCGCGGGGCCCGGTCGGTGACGTCGCGCCCCATGATCAGGATGCGCCCCTCGCTGACGTCGTCCAGGCCGGCGATCATCCTGAGCACTGTCGACTTCCCGCACCCGGATTCGCCCAGCAGCACGACGAACTCCCCGCGGTGCACCTCGAGGTCCAGGCCGGCGACGACCCGAACCGGGCCGAACGCCTTGCCGACGCCCTGCAGTTGAAGACCGATCGTGTCCGGATCCACTTCGTGCCTCGCTTGCCCCGACGGGCGCTGCGCCCCGGTCCGCGTGCCTACAGGAACGACGGGAACGGGAGGTCGGTGTCCTTCGTGAACACGTCGTCGAACCCGCGCGGGTAGTGGTACTCGATGTCGTCGCGGTTGTCGGGCCAGACGAACTTGCCGCCCACCTGCCACACGAACGGCTTGAAGCCGTACTTCAGCCGGTCCTTCTTCATCTTCCACAACATCACGATCTCGGCCGGATCGGCCATGAAGTTGGTCCAGATGTCGTGGTGGAACGGGATGATCACCTTCGCGTTCAGCGCCTCGGCCATGCGCAGGATGTCCGACGAGGTCATCTTGTCGGTGATGCCGCGCGGGTTCTCCCCGTAGGAGCCGAGCGCGACGTCGACCGCGTGCTCGTTGCCGTGCTTCGCGTAGCCGTTCGCGTAGTGCGAGTCGCCGCTGTGGTACAGGCTGCCGCCGGGCGTCTTGAGCAGGTAGTTGACCGCGACCTCGTCCATGTCGACCGGCATGCGGTCCTTCGCGGTGACTTCCTTGGGCAGCGTGATCGCCATCGTGCGGTCGAAGGACTCGAGCACGACGATCTCGAGGTCGCCGACCTTCACCACGTCGCCCGGACGCACCGTGACGATGCGCTCGGGCGGGACGCCCCACTTCGTCCAGACCTCGGCGCAGGACTTCGGCCCGATGAACGGCACCTTGGCGTCGCAGTTGCGCAGCACCGCGGCGGCCACGTTGATGTCGATGTGGTCGTTGTGCGTGTGCGTGGAGATCACCGCGTCGATCTGCCTGATCGCGAACGGGTCGATCACGAACGGGGAATGGCGCAGGTTCGGCTGCAGTTTCACGCAGCCGCTCATGCGCGCCATCTGGTGGTGCGGGTCCATCAGCGGGTTCTTCATCGAGCGCTTGCCGGTGCCGCACCACAGGTCGACGCACACGTTCGTGTTGCCCTCGGTCTTCAGCCAGATGCCGGTGCACGCGAGCCACCACATCGCGAACGTCCCGGGCTTCACGACCTCGCGCTCGATCTCCTCGTTCAGCCACGTGCCCCACTGCGGGAACGTGCCCAGGATCCACGATTCCCGGGTGACTTCTTCGACTTTCGCCATGCCGTGCTCCTGTACTCGCCGCCGCCCGATGCGATCATTCTGAAAAGATGACGGTATGATACGGAGCGTTTTTCAGGCTAACAAGATCATTTTGATCGTTTGTGGCTTTCCATGGGTACTGAATTGATCTTTGTCATTCCCTCGACCCCGATCGCCCGCCTGCCCGCCGCACCGGGACCCGCGACGTATGATCACGCCCGGCAGCGGGGGATCGAATGAACGCAACGAAGACCGTGGACGCCGTCGTGTTCGACATGGACGGCGTGCTGATCGACTCCGAGGACATCTGGCTCGAGGTGCGCGAGGAGTTCGCGGCGTCGATCGGCGCGAAGTGGCGCGCCGAGGACCAGGTCGCGACGATGGGCTGCAATACGGCCGCCTGGTCGAGGATCATGGTCGAGCGCCTGGACCTGCGCGCGCGGGTCGGGATGGACGAGGACGGCGTCGCACGCGAGATCATCGGGCGCATGGCGGCGAAGTACGAGCAGCGCCTGCCGCAGCGCGAGGGTGCGGTCGACGCGGTGCGCCGTGCCGCGGCGCGCTGGCCGCTCGGGCTCGCGTCGGGGTCACCGCGGGCGCTCGGCGACGTCGTGCTCGCGGTGACGGGCCTCGACCGCGTCTTCGCCGCGACGATCTACGGCGACGAGGTCGCGAACGGCAAGCCCGCGCCCGACATGTACCTGAAGGTGCTCGAACGGATGGGCGTGGCACCGGCGCGCGCGGTCGGCATCGAGGATTCGGGCAACGGGATCCGCTCGCTCGCCGCGGCGGGCATGGGCATCGTCGCGGCGCCCGGGCCGGGCTACCCGCTGTCGGCCGAGGTGCTCGCGCTCGCCGGGGCGTGCATCGAATCGATGACGCAGCTCGACGCGGGCGTCGTGGAGCGCGCGGCGGCGCGCTCGCGCTGAATCAGTTCTTCGCCAGCCCCGCCTTGATCAGCAGCGGGCGAACGCTGCCGAAGTACTGCTCGGCGAACGCCCTGAACTCGGCCGGGTTCCGGCGCCACGGCACCTGGATGTAGCGGTCGAGCAGCGGCTGCAGGCCGGGATCGTTGGTCGCCTCGGTGAACGCCTCGTGCAGCGCCTGCACGGTGCCCGCCGGCAGGTCCTTCGGCCCGACGAGCCCGTACGGGCTCTGCGCGACGACGTCGAAGCCGCGCTCGCGCATCGTCGGCGCGTCCGGGTACTTGGGGATCCTCTGTTCGGTGGCCATCGCGAGGATCCTGCACTGGCCGGCGTCGACGTGCGGCGCCCACTGCGCGGCGTCCGCGAGGAAGTGGACGTGCCCGCCGAGCAGCGCCTGCATCCACTCCGCGCCGCCCTTGTACGGCACGTGCGTGAAGCGTGCGCCGGTGGCCTGCTCGACCTCGATCATCAGCAGCTGGCCCGTGCCGCCCACGCCGCTGGTGCCGTACGTGTACTTCTCCGGCTCGCGCCGGCCCGCGGCGATCAGGTCCTCGATCGTGCGCCACGGCGCGTCCGCGCGCACGACGACGCCGATCGTGTAGCCCGACAGGCCGGTGATGTACGTGAAGTCGCGCAGCGGGTGCCACGCCGCGGTCTGGTAGTGCGGATAGCGCAGGCTGTTGATGCTCATGCACGCGAGCGTGTGGCCGTCGGGGCGCACGGTGAGCAGCGCCGCGGGCGCGAGGGTGCCGGCCGCGCCGGCCTTCGCCTCGACCAGCACCTGCTGGCCGAGGATCTTGCCGACCTTTTCTGCGAGGAAGCGCAGGTGGATGTCGGTGGCGCCGCCGGCGGCGAACGGGTTGTAGATCGTGATCGGGCGCTCGGGGCGCCAGCGCGGCTGGGCGCGCGCCAGGCTCGGTACGGCGAGCGCGGTGGTCACGCCGAGGGCGACGGCGCGGCGGCGGGAATCGGGGACGGATCGATCGGGCATGGCGTTGCTCGGCGGAGGTCGCGGGGTCGGGCGAGTCTGTGGCAGGCGGCGGCACGTGTCAACGCGCGCGGCCTGGCACACTCGGGGCCCGACGCCGGGGCCTGATGACGCTTCGAACGAGTCAGTCGACCTGCGCCCCCGACGCCCTCACCGCCTTCCCCCAGCGCGCGATCTCGCTGCGGATCAGGTCCGAGAATTCGGCGGAGGTGCCCCCACCCGGCACCGATCCGTTCTGGCGGATGCGCCCGCCGATCTCCGGCGACGCGAGGATCGCGTTCAGCACCTTGTTCAGCTGCTCGACGACCGGCGCCGGCGTGCCGGCCGGCGCGAGGATGCCGGCCCAGGTGCGCGCCTCGAAGTCCGGAACACCCTGCTCGGCGACCGTCGGCACCTCGGGCGTGACGTCGGAGCGCTTCGCCGAACTGATCGCGAGCGCCTTCACGCGCCCCGTTCGCACGTGCGGCAGGATGCTCGTCGACGGCTCGAAGCAGAAGTCGACGTTGCCGGCGAGCAGGTCGGTCACCATCGCCGGCGAGCCCTTGTACGGCACGTGCAGCAGGTCCAGCCCGGCCGCGTCCTTGAGCATCTCCATCGCGATGTGCTGGGTGACGCCGCTGCCGCCCGAGCCGTAGGTGAACTTGCCGGGATTCGCCTTCACGAGCGCGACCATCTCGCGCACGCTGCTCACCGGGAGCGATGCGCGCGCGACCAGGTACATCGCGGACGCGTTCACGAGCACGACCGGCGTGAAGTCGCGCACCGGATCGTAGGGCAGCCGCTTGTACAGCGTGGGGTTGATCGCGAGCGGTCCCGACGACGTGATCAGCAGCGTGTAGCCGTCGGGCGGCGCGTTCTTGACGATCTCGTGCGCGATGATGCCGGCGGCGCCCGCGCGGTTCTCGACGATCACGTTCTGGCCGAGCATCGGGCCCATCTTCTCGGCCAGCATGCGCGCGGTCAGGTCGGTGGTCTGGCCCGGCGGGAACCCGACCACGATGCGGACCGTGCGCTCCGGCCAGGCGCGGGCCTGTGCCCGGCAGGCGTCGACGGCGGCGAGCGCGGTGGCGGCCGCGGCGCCCGCGGCGCGCAGCATCGATCGTCGTGAAGTCATGTTCGCCTCCCGATTGCGGCGGCGCCGGCCGCCATCCCCGAACCGGCACTGGCGCACGGCCCGCCCGGTGCCATGCTCACGCCGAGCGCGCGTCGCCGCGCAGCGTCGCACGGATCCACGCGCGCACGTCGGTGCAGCGCTCGATCGCGTCGACGCCGTCCTCGATGCGCTTCACCGCGGCCGCGTCGAAGCGGCACGCGGCGTTGCCGCGGAACTTCGCCATGATGTCGTCCCACGCGAGCGGGTTGCGGTCGTCGCCCTTGGGGTGCGTGACCTGCTCGGCGAACGTGCGTCCGCCGGCACGCACCGAGAGCGTCGTCTGCAGCTTCGAGTAGCCGGCGTCGATGCCGATGCGCAGCCTGCCCGACAGCGATTCGATGCGCGGGTCGCCGATCAGCCGGTAGGAATCCCAGAACACGTTGCCGTCGATGAGCGCGGCCGCGACCTGGAAGTACATGCTGAACTGCGCGTCGACGACGTTGTTCGGCATCAGCTTGTTCGGACGGCTGTCGCCGACGATCTCGTACGCCACCGGCGAGATCGTCACGTCGATCGCGTCGACCGACGCGACGTCCAGGCCGTGCGCCGTGCGCAGCGCGCGCGCGACGTCGACCGCGCCGTGCGTGAAGCGGCACGACGGATACGGCTTGATCGCGGTGTTCAGCGTGTACCAGTCGGTGCCGAGCGCGCGGTCGAGCCAGCTCGGGTCGGGCTTGTCGCTGTACCCCTGCAGCAGCCCGAACTTTCCCTCGAGCGGCAGCGCCGCGCCGATCACGCCGGCGTTCGCGAGCACGTAGACGAGGTTGGCGTGGTAGGCCGCGAGCCCCGGGTGAAGGCGCTTGTTCCACGCGCCGTTCTCCAGGTACTGCATCGAGCCCGCGGCAGTGCTCAGCGCCAGGCCGAGCGCGTGCTCGGTGACGCGCGCGTCGGCGCGCGCGATCCGGCACACCGCGGCGGTCGCGCCGAACACGCCGTCGACCGCCGTCGGGTGGAAGCCCCGCTCGTACGCGCTGATCCCGAGGCCCGTGCCCACGCGCACCATCGTCTCGTAGCCCGCGACCAGGCCGCTGACGAAGTCCTCGCCGCTCGCGCCGAAGCGCTCGGCCGCGGCGAGTCCCGCCGCGATGACCGGCGCGCCGAGGTGGCCGCCGCCGATCGCGTTGGTGTCGTCGAAGTCCGACGTGTGCGCCAGCGTTCCGTTGAGCATCGCGGCGTACTGGAACGGGTAGCCGCGCCGGTGCCCGACCACCGTGCAGTCGCCGTCGCCGGCGATCGCGTCGATCGCCGCGAAGAAGCTGGGCGTGGAGTCCGCCAGGTACGCGACCGACGACACGCCGAGGAAGTCGATCAGGCACTCGCGCATCTTCGCGCGGACCTTCTCCGGAATCTTCGCGAAGTTCGCGCCGGCGATGAACGCCGAGAGCCTCGCGGTTGCGTTGTCCATGCCCGTTCCTCCCCGAGTGCGCGGCGTGCCGCGCGGTTCGACGCCCGCACCGCGGCACCGTGACGGTGCCGAGGCGGGGCCGCCTTCAATCGACCTGCGCCCCCGACGCCCTGACCGCTCGGCCCCAGCGCGCGATCTCGGCGCGCACGAAGCGCTCGAAGTCCGCCCGCGAGCCGCCGACGGTGGCCGAGCCGTTGCCGCGGATTCGCGCGACCACCTCCGGGTGCTCGAGCACCTGGTTCATCGCACGGTTGAGCTGCTCGACGATGGCGACCTGGGTGCCGGCCGGCGCCAGCAGCCCGGACCAGGTCATCGCCTCGAAGTCCGCCACGCCCTGCTCCGCGATCGTCGGCAGTTCCGGCATCGCCTCCTGGCGCTTCGAGGTCGTCACGCCGAGCAGCCTGACCTTGCCGGCGCGCGCCTGCGGCAGGATGCTGCTCGACGGCTCGATGCAGAAGTCGACCTGGCCGGAGATCAGGTCGGTGATCATCGGCGCCGAGCCCTTGTACGGAACGTGCAGCAGGTCGAGCCCGGCCGCGTCCTTGAGCATCTCCATCGCGATGTGGCCGGTCAGTCCGCTGCCGCCCGAACCGTACGTGAGCTTGCCGGGGCGCGCCTTCACGTAAGGGATCATCTCGACCACGCTCGACACCGGCATCGCGGTGCGCGTCGCGAGGTACATCGGGCTCGCGTTGATCGCGACGATCGGCGCGAAGTCGCGCACCGGGTCGTACGGGAGCTTGCGGTACAGCGAGGGATTGATCGCGAGCGAGCCCGACGAGCTGATCAGCAGCGTGTAGCCGTCGGGCGGCGCGTTCCTGACCGCCTCGTGCGCGATGATGCCGGCCGCGCCGGCGCGGTTCTCGACCACGACGGGCTGGCCGAGCACCGCGCCGAGCCGCTCCGCGACGATGCGCGCGACGATGTCGAGCGACTGCCCGGGCGGGAAGCCGACGACCATCCGCACCGGGCGCTCGGGATAGCCGGCGCCGAGGACCCGCCGCGGCCCCGCGGCGGCCGTGAGCCCGATGGCCGCCGCGGCCGCGAATCCCCTGCGAGTCGTCATCTCGACCTCCACGCGTTTCAAAGCCCGATCCGCTCCGCGAGCGCGGCCCGTCGCCGGGCCGCCTTCAGCGACGCCTCGTCGACCATCGCGCCGTCGACGACGATCGCGCCCTCGCCCTGCGCCCGCGCCGCGTCGTACGCGGCGAGCAGCCGGCGTGCCTTCGCGGCCTCCTCGGGCGACGGCCCGAACGCGCGCTGGATCACCGGGACCTGCTGCGGGTGGATCGCCCACTTGCCGCCGAAGCCCATCTCGCGGCCTTCGCGCGAGGCCGCGGCGAGCCCGTCGAGGTCCGCGACCCCCGGGTGCACGTGGTCCAGCGCCTGCACGCCCGCCGCCGCCGCCGCGAGCACGATCTGCGCGCGCGCGTGGTGCAGTGCGCCGGCCGTGAACGCGCAGCCGACGTCCGCGCGGAAGTCGCCGGCGCCGAACACGAGCGCGCACACGCGCGACGAGGCCGCGGCGATCGGCACGGCGTTCACGACGCCGCGCGCGCTCTCGATCAGCGGGATCATCCCCTGCCCCGAACGGCCGCCGCGCAGCTCGAGCTGCCGCATCAGGCGGTCGAATGCGATCACGTCGCCGGCGTCGTGAACCTTCGGCACCACGATCGCGTCCAGCGCGAGGCCTTCGAGCGCGAGCAGGTCGTCCAGGCACCAGGGGCTGTCGAGTCCGTTGACGCGAACGCAGATCTCCTTGCCGGCGGGGCGCCCGGCGGCGAGCGCCTCGCGCAGCACCGAACGCGCCTGTGCCTTCATCGCGGGGGCGACCGCGTCCTCGAGGTCGATGACGATCGAGTCGCACTCGAGCGCGAGCGCCTTCGCGATCATCGCGACGCTCTTCGCCGGCGTCGTCATCTGGCAGCGCCGGATCGTCTCGCGCGGGGCCGCCACGGCGCTCACGGACGCCTCATCGCGGGCGCCGCCGCCGAACGGCCGCGGCCGTCGCATCGGGCGGCCCGCCTCGGGCGCACGTTCACTTCGGTGCCTCGCTCGCCTTCGCGCACTCGACCACCCCGGCCGCGCGCAGCGCCTCGATGCCGGCGGCGTCGAGCCCGAGCTCGGCGAGCACCTTCGCCGTGTGCTCGCCCAGCACCGGCGGGCCCTTCTCGTTGACCGCCTGCAGCTCGGAGAAGATCGGCGGGAAGTCGAACGACTTGATGGGCCCGGTGGCGCTGGGCAGCTCCTTGACGAAGCCGCGTGCCTTCACGACCGGGTGCTCGAGCGCCTCGCCCATGTCGTTGAGCGCGCCGCAGGGCACGTCGTGCGCGTGGAAGTGCTCGAGCCAGAAGGCCCGGTCGCGCTTGCTGATCTCGGCGCAGATCTGGCCGTCGAGTTCCGGGCGGTTCGCGATGCGCAGCTGGTTGCTGCCGAACTTCGGGTTCTCGAACATGTCGGGCCGGCCGATCGCCTCGCAGAACTTCTTCCAGCGCGCCGCGCCCGCGCCGCCGCCGATGATGATCACGCTGCGCCCGTCGCGGCACTCGTACGGGCCGTACGGCGCGATCGTGTGGTGGTGCAGGCCCACGCGCTCGGGCAGCTGGTTCGCGTACCAGTACATGTACGGGAAGTAGCCGGTCAGCGTGAGCGTCGACTCGAGCATCGAGACCTGGACCTCCTGCCCGCGGCCGGTGCCGCGGCGGTGGTAGAGCGCCTGCAGGATCGACATCGTCGCGTAGAACGCGGTCGTGATGTCGCAGATCGACACCGAGATCTTCGCGGGCGTGTCCGGCGTTCCGTTCGTCAGCACGAGCCCGGCCTCGCCCTGGATGATGAGGTCCATCGCGGCTCGGTCGCGATACGGCCCGGTCTGCCCGAAGCCGGAGATCCGGCACAGGATCACGTCGGGCTTGAGCGCCTTGAACTTCTCGTACGAGAAGCCGAAGCTCTCCAGCGTGCCGGGAACGAAGTTCTCGATGACGACGTCGGCGCGTTCGACGAGCTTCGCGAGCAACGCCCGCCCCTCGTCGGTCTTCAGATCCAGCGCGACGCTCTCCTTGCCGGGGTTCACCCACGCGTGCCCCGAGCACTGGCCCTGGACGATCGTGTCCCACATGCGGATCACGTCGCCGGTGCCGGGACGCTCGACCTTGATCACGCGCGCGCCCATCTGCGCGAGCAGCCGCGTGGTGAACGGGCCCGAGACGGCCTGCGTGAGGTCGACGACGGTGATGCCGTCGAGCGCGGCGGTCATTTCGCGCCCCCCTGCGTTGCGTCGCCGGCACCCGCGGCCGGGCCCGGCGCATTGCCGTCGCGCACGGCCCACGCCGAACGGCGCTTGAGCCGCACCGTGCGCTCGCCCTCCGCCACCACCTTGCCGTGCTGGTTGCTGCCGGTGAAGCGGTAGCGCACGATCCCCGCGTCCGGGCGCTGCGGGTCGTCGCGCACCTCGAGCACCTCGCTCTTCGCGTACAGCGTGTCGCCCTGGAACACCGGCGTCAGCAGCCGCAGGCCGGTGAGCCCGACGTCCATGAACGCGTTCTCGCTCATGTCCTGGCTGGTGAGGCCCACCACGATGCCGATCGTGCACGGGCCCGCGACGATGCGCTCGGGCAGCCCGCCGAGGACGTCCTTGGCGCGCGCGAGGTTGAAGTGCGACTGCGCGGTGTTCATCGACATGTGCGTGACCGCGTAGTTGTCGAAGTTCGTCACGGTGCGCGCGCGCACGTGCTCGTACGTGTCGCCGACGGCGAAGTCCTCGAAGTAGTTGTTCGCTCCGGTGCGCGCCATCTCAGCGCTCCCCGAGCAGGCGGCGCGCGATCACCTCGCGCTGGATCTCGCTCGTGCCCTCGCCGATGGTGAGCAGGCACGAGTCGCGCCAGTAGCGGTTGACCGGCATGTCGGTCGCGAAGCCGTTGCCGCCGTGGATCTGCACCGCCTCGCGGCACACCATCTGCGCCATCTCGGAGGCGAAGAGCTTGAGCATGCCCGCCTCCTGGTCGACGCGCAGGCCGGCGTCGAGCTTGCGCGCGCACGCGTAGCCGAGCTGGCGCGCGGCCTCGATGTGCGTGGCCATGTCGGCGAGCTTGCCGCGGATCGCCTGGAAGTTGCAGATCGGCTGGCCGAACTGGACGCGGTCGCGGCTGTACTGCAGCGCCGCCTCGAACGCCGCGCGCGCCAGCCCGATGCAGCTGAACGCGAAGCGCGTGCGCGCGAGCTCGTAGCCGACCATCAGGTGCCGGAAGCCCTGCCCCTCGACGCCGCCGAGCAGGTTCTCCTCCGGGATCTCGTGCCCGTCGAAGAACAGCGAATAGGTGTGCATGCCGTGGTAGCCGATCGTGTCGATGCGCTGGCCGGTCAGCGTCGGCGGCACGAACTGCTCGCCGCGCGGCTTCTCGCACAGCAGCATGCTGATGCCGCCGTGGCGCTTGGACGACGCGCCGGTGCGGCAGAACACCTTGAGCACGTCGGCGCGGTTGGCCTGCGTGCACCACTGCTTCGTGCCGGTGACCCGGTAGACGCCGTTCCCGAGCGTGGCGGAGGTCTTCAGCGCCGCGGCGTCGGACCCGGCCTCCGGCTCGGTGCACGCGTGCGCGGCCTGGATCTCGCCGGAGACGATGCCGGGCAGCCACTTCTTCTTCTGCGCCTCGGTGCCGAACTTCTCCAGCGCGTTGGCGGTGCCCCAGTTGCGCGACGGCAGCGCGCCCACCGAGAACCAGCCGCGGCACAGCTCCTCGGTGACGACGGTCATCGCGACCGCGCCCATTCCCAGCCCGCCCCACTCGGGCGACGCCATCAGCCGGAAGAAGCCCATGTCGATCATCTTGCGCAGCAGGTCGTCGGGGATCTCGTCGCCCTTCAGGTGCAGCTTCTGCGCGATCGGCTCGACCTCGCGGACGACGAACTCGCGCGTGGCCTCCTTGAGCTCCTGCAACTCCCTGGACAGGTCTTCCATGCTCAGTTTCCTTTCGGGGGCGTCTTCATGCGCGAGAGATTGCGGCGGCGGAACTCGACGACCTTCTCTCCCGACTGGTTCACCGCCCAGGTGCGCCACTCGACGATGCCCCAGCCGGGGCGCTTGTCGGAGGTGCGCATGCTCAGCACGACCGAGCACGACGTGATCGTGTCGCCGGGGTAGACCGGGGCGTGGAAATCGAGGTCGTCGACGCCGAGGAACGGCCCGCCGCCCTCGGAGAGGTCCTCGACCGACAGCCCGAGCGCGGTCGTGAACACGAACAGCGGGTGCACGAGGATCCCGCGATAGCCGAGCTCCCTCGCGTACGGCGCATTGAAGTAGATCGGGTTGTACTGCATGGTCATGTTCGCGTACCACAGCGCGTCGCCCTCGGCGAAGGTGCGCCCCCAGTGGTGCTCGAAGCGCTGGCCGACGGTGAAGTCCTCGTAGTGAGGACCGTGCTCGATGCGTCTCGCGGTCATGCGTGCGGCTCCCGGTTCGTCGTCAGCCGCGCGTCCAGCGGCCGGTCGTGTTCGGCGCGACGGTGAGCGCCATGATCGCGTCCAGCGACGGCTCCTTCTCGAGCGCGAGCACCCGCCGCGCCAGCTCGCTCGCCGCCGCGTGCGAGATCGCGCGCGTGGCGTTGGCCATGAACTTCTCGACCACCTGCGCGCTCGACAGCGGGATCTCGGGCGTGCCCAGGCTCGTGTGGCGCCGGCTGCGGAACACGCGCCCGTCCTTCAGCGTGACGACGACCTCGCCGGGGAAGTGCGCGGGGTAGTCCGACAGCGGATCCTCGACGCAGTGCGCGCGGCTCGCCAGCGCGAGCACGTCGGGCGCGTCCAGCGGCTCGTCGTAGAACGTGGCGAGGTCGACGCGCCCGCGCGCGAGCGCGGCCGCGGTCACGTACTGGACGCTGAACAGCGCCTGGTACGGCGTCTTCGGCCGCACGCAGACCTCGCGCGGCTCGGCGACCATCTTGTGCAGCCGCGGCGTGAGCGGACACTCGATGCGCTCGACGCCGGCGTTGTCGAACTTCCCGCGCAGCTCGAGCGCGGCGTCGACGAACGCGTGGATGAAGTGGCAGCACGGATACGGCTTGAGCGCGATCCCGAGCGTGTGCCACGTGCTGCCGAGCGCGTGCGACGGCGCCGCGTCGCCCTGCGGGATCGACTGCACGTGCGACGCGAAGAATCCGCGCCGCCCCTCGAACATGAGGTCGGGCCCGAGGAAGCCCGCGCGCGCCAGCGCCAGCGCCGACAGCCCGCTGTGCGCAGCCCAGCCCGGGTGCAGGCGCTTGAGCCAGGACTCGCCGCGCTCGAGCAGGCCCGCCGCCGTGCTGCCGCACAGGCCGATCGCCCAGCCCAGCGTGCGCGGGTCGACGCGGTACAGCCGCCCGGCGGCGGCGGCAGCCGCGAAAGTTCCGCACACCGCGGTCGGGTGGAATCCGCGGTCGTGGAACGTCCCCGCGCCGCCCGCCGCGAGCCGGCAGCCGATCTCGAGCGACGCGACGAATGCCGCGAGCACCTCCGCGCCGCTCGCGCGCGTCGCCTCGCCCGCCGGGAGGACGGTCGCGAGCGCCGGCGCCGCGGCGTGATAGATCGCGCCGACGTGGGTGTCGTCGAAGTCGAGCCCGTGCGCGAGGATGCCGTTGACCAGCGCCGCGGACGTCGCGGGCAGACGCTCGCCGGAGCCGATCGCGGTGGCCTGCCGGCCCTCGCCGAGCTCGCGCGCGGCGCGCAGCGCGACGTCGCCGAAGTCGAAGCGCGACGAGGCGATCGCGATGCCGAGCGCGTCGAGCAGGTGCTCGCGCGCCAGCGTCAGCACCTCGGGCGGAACGTCGGACAGCGACAGCTCGAGCGCGAAGCGCGCGATCCGTCCGGTCTCGGTCGGCGGGGCACCGGCGCCCGTCGGAGCGCTCGCGGCGGCCGCGGTCATGGAAGTCTCCTCGTGGCGGCGGCTCGGCGGCCGCCTGCGCCCGGGGTGCCCGGGTCACGAGCAATCTACGCGTGCCGCCGCACCCGGAAAAGTCGCGAACGTCTATGGACTTATTCGCGCGGCGAATAGCTGCGTTCAGCCGGCACGCGATTCACGGACGCATTCGCCCTTCGAACTCCCCGCGCAGGAATTCGCAGAAGCTGCGCGCGACGACGCTCAGCTTCGCGTTCCTGCGCGTGACGATGCCGTACCGGCGCCGCAGGTCGGCCCCCAGGATGCCGACCGTCGCACGCGGCGTCGCCGCGTTGAGCTGGGCGACGAATCGGGGCAACAGCGCGATGCCGTTGCCCGCGTCGACCATGCCCAGCAGCGTCAGCAGGTTGCCGGCGCTCACCGTCGGCACGAAGCGCAGCCCGTGGTGTGCGAACTCGCTCGCCACCTTCTCGCGCAGCCGCGAGTACTGTTCGAGCAGCATGATCGGGAACGGCGCGAGCCGCTCCAGCGTCACCGCGCCCTCGCTGGCGAGCGGGTGCATGCCGGGCACGATCAGGACCAGGTCCTCCTCGATCAGGCACTCGAAGCGAAGGCTCGGATGCGGCCGTTCCATCGCGATGAAGCCGATGTCGACGTCTCCGCGCTGCACGCTCGCGATCGCCTCGGCGTAGCGCTGGTCGGTGACGCGGACCTGCACGCTCGGGTCGTGCTCGACGAAGACCCGGATCGCGCGCGGCAGGAGGGTGGCGGCGAGCATCGGGGTCGCGGCGACCGTCACGCGCCGGCGTGCGGCGGCCTTGTCGGTGGCGAGGTCGGCGAGCACGACGCGCAGGCTCTGCAGGGCCTCGCCCGCGCGCGCCGCGAGCTGTTCGCCCGACGGCGTCACCTCGACGCTGCGCGTGGTGCGCACCAGCAGCTTCGTGCCCAGCGCCGCCTCGAGCCGCTGCACGCGGCTGGTGACGGCCGGCTGCGACAGGTGCAGCCGCGCCGCGGCCTTGCTGAAGCTGCCGAGCTCGGCGACGACGATGAAGGTCTCGAGCTCGCCGAGCCCGATGCCGGGCAGCACCGTCGACGATGCGCGCCCACTGCGTTCCGGATCAGCCACGAATCGAAGCTCCTCCCCGCTCGCGGGTCGCCCGCCCGTGCGCATTCTGACAGAGCGCCGCGCCGCGGCCGCGCCCGCGCGGGCGCATTCCGGCTACGATGCGCCGTCCCGTCCCAATCCACTGCGCCATGACCCGACTGACAGACCGCCTGCACGCGCGCTACGGCGCCGCCCCTTCGCTCCCCGCCAGCCCGGCGCCCGAATCGGCGCTGCCGGTGCTCGAGCACCTGCTCGCGCACCGCTCGGTGCGCCACTTCACCGACGCGGCGCTGGCCGCCGGCACGCTCGAGACGCTGGTCGCGGCCGCGCAGTCGGCGGCGAGCTCGTCGAACCTGCAGACCTGGAGCGTCGTCGCCGTGACCGACCCGCAACGCAAGGCGCGCCTCGCGCAGTGGGCCGCGGCGCAGGCGCACATCCGGCAGGTGCCGCTGTTCCTGGTCTGGCTCGCCGACCTGTCGCGCCTCGAGCGCGTCGCGCGCGATCGCGGCGCGCAGGCCGGCGCGACGCGCTATTTCGAGATGTTCCTCACCGCCGCGATCGACGCGACGCTGGCCGCGCAGAACGCGGTGCTCGCCGCCGAGGCGATGGGGCTCGGAACCGTGTACATCGGCGCGATCCGCAACCGGCCCGAGGAGGTCGCCGCGGAGCTGAAGCTGCCGCCGCTCGTGTTCCCGGTGTTCGGGCTGTGCGTCGGGCACCCGGACCCGGCACAGCCCGCGGGCGTGAAGCCGCGCCTCGCGCAGACCGCGATCGTCCACCACGAGCAGTACGACGCCGGCGCGGAGGCGGACGCGGTGCGCTCCTACGACGAGGTCATCCAGGCGTTCCAGCGCGACCAGCGCATGGCGCCCGTGCCCTGGTCGCAGCAGTCGTCGCAGCGCGTCGCCGGCCCGGAGAGCCTGTCGGGACGGCACCGCCTCGCCGAGGCGATCCGGGCGCGGGGGTTCGGGCTGGAGTGAGCGACGGGGCGGACGCGGGGGTGCGGGCTGGAGCGCGCGACGGGGCGGACGCGACGGCCCGCGCCGCGCCGGCGAACGACGCCCCCGCGGCGAACGTCAGCCGGCGCCGCGCGTCGGGTTTCCTGGCATTCCCGCTTCGCGGGGCGATGCCCGAGCGGCCGGTGAGTTGCCGTCTCCCGGCCCGGGCAGCGCCCGACACTCGGTGAACACGCGCGCCGTGCAGCGCGCGCACACCGCGTGGTCGAGGCCCGCGACGACGCCGGCGATCGCCCCCGCCTTCGTGCGGAAGACCGCGTCTTCGCCGATCTCGTCGAGATAGCCGCCGCGCCGCAGCATGTCCTCGGCCGGCTGGCGCGGCGAGTACAGGTAGAGCCGGCCGCCGAGCGCGCGGCGCCGGCGCGCCTCGGCCGCGAGCAGTTCCGCGCCGGCGAGGTCGACGAAGTTGATGCTCTTGGACATCAGCAGCAGGTGCTTCTGGCCGGGCGCGACCTCGCGCAGCGTGCGCAGGTGGTGCTCGACGTGCGCCACCGCGCCGAAGTAGATCGAGCCCTCGACGCGCAGGATCTTGGCCTGCGGGCACTCGCGAAGGCGGTCGCGGACCTCGTCGAACTTGCGCGTCGGGTGGTCGGGGTCGGGCGCGAGGCTGCGCATCGACGGTCGCGACGTGCGGTGCAGGTAGAGCACCAGCGAGGTCATCACGCCGGCGAGCACGGCGAACTCGATGCGCAGCGCGAGCGTCGCCGCGAAGCTCGTGCCGAGCACGATCGCCGCTTCGCGGCTCGTTTTCAGCGCGTGGCGGATGCGGGCGAAGTCGAACAGGTTCCACGCGACCAGCATCAGCGATCCGGCCATCGCCGCGGTGGGCAGTAGCCGCGCGTACGGTGCGAGCAGCAGCACGACGAGCGCCAGCACGATCGCGGCGAACACCGCCGCGAGCGGCGTGCGCGCGCCGGACTCGAAGTTCGGGCCGGAGCGGTTCACCGACGCGCTGGTCGGGAACCCCGACGTGAAGCTCGCCGCGACGTTGGCCAGGCCCTGGCCGATGAATTCCTGGTTCGGGTCGAGCCGCTGGCCAGAGCGCAGCGCGATCGCGCGCGCGATCGAGACCGCCTGCGTCAGCGACACCAGCGTGAGCGCGATCGCGGACCCGGCGAGGTGGGAGAAGGTGTCGGGCGCGAAGCTCGGGTGCGACAGCGGCGGCAGCGTGCTCGTCAGCGGCGCCAGCGTTCGGATGCCGCTCGCCTGCTCGCCGACGGCTTGACGGATCGCCCACGCCGTGGCGCTGCCCGTCGCCAGCGAGACGATCAGGTAAGGCAGGCGCGGGATCCAGCGCCGGCTCGCGACCGCCGACGCGAGCGTCGCGCACGCGACCACGAGCACCCAGCCGCGCGCCTCGCCCAGCCTGGAGACGAACGCCGGAAGCGTCTCGAGCGCGGAACCGGACGCCGGCATCGGGATGCCGGCGAAGGGGCCGAGCTGGCTCACGATGATCAGTACGCCCACGCCGGCGGTGAACCCCACGACCACGTCGTTGGACATGAAGTTGACGAGGAAGCCCAGGCGCAGCACGCCCAGCGCGATCATCAGCAGCCCCGACATGAACGCGAGCGTGAGCGCGAGCGACACGTACTCGGCGCCCCCCGGCGCCGCGATCGGGCTGAGCGCCGCGAACACGAACAGCGAGACCGCGTTGGTCGGGCCGGACACCGCGTGCAGCGACGACCCGAACAGGGCCGCGACCGCGGTCGGCAGCATCGCGCAGTACAGGCCGTACTCGACCGGCATGCCGGCCAGCGTCGCGAAGGCGATGCCCTGCGGCAGGACGAGCGCCGCGCCGACCAGGCCCGCGAGCAGGTCGGCGCGCAGCGTGTGCGCGCCGACCGACGGCCACCAGGCGAGAAACGGGAGGAATCGGTTCAACGAGGCGCAGGGTCGATCGCTGGAGCGCGAATCCTAGCAGGCACTTCCGGCGCGCCGGCCGATACCCTGCCGGCGGGCCCGGACCCGCACGCCCGCACGCCCGCCAGCCGCCGGCGCGCCCGCAGACCCGCATCGACGCCTCGGAGACGACGGGGCCGCGGCGACGAGGCCAGGTTGACGCGGCTCGGCGCCCCGCCGGATCATCCGCCATCGCTTCGTCCACGAACGCACGGAGGCTCCCTTGAGCGGCAAGCAGATCGTCCACGTCCCCGGCATCTCGGAAGGGCTCGTCGCGCACAAGGTGCCGCTGTCGGCGGCGGTGCGCGCCAACGGCTTCGTCTTCGTGTCCGGCATGCCCCCGATGGACCTGAAGACGGGCAAGATCGTCCAGGGCGACATCGCGACGCAGACGCGACTGTCGATCGAGGCGGTGCGCCACGTCCTGGAGAGCGCCGGCTCGAGCCTGGACAAGGTGGTCAGCGTTCGCCTGTACTGCTCCAACTCGGGGCACTTCAAGACCGTCAACGAGGTCTACGCGGGCTTCTTCGCGGACGGCCCGCCCGCGCGGACCTTCGTCGCCGTCGGCTCCTGGCCGATGGAGTTCGACGTCGAGATGGAGTGCGTCGCGCTCGAGTAGTGGTACATTTTCCGGTTGCACTCTGAAGGGGAACCCAAATGATCGAAGGTCTGACCTCCAGGCTCGCGGGCGTCGCGCTCGCGGCCGCGCTGGGCGCGACTTCCGCGCCGGCCCTGGCGCAGGACATTTTCATCGGCTACCAGCTGCCGCTGACCGGCTCGCAGTCGCACTACGGCGAGGTGTTCCGCAATTCCGCGACGATGCAGCTCGAGAAGTTCAACGCCGCCGGCGGCGTCGGCGGGCGCAAGGTCCAGATCGTCTTCGAGGACTCGAAGTCCGATCCCAAGGAGGCGGTGAACATCGCGCGCAAGTTCGTCGACGACAAGCGCATCGTCGCGGTGCTCGGCGACTTCGCCAGCGGCCCGTCGATGGCCGCGGGCGAGGTCTACGGCAAGGAAGGCATGCCGCAGCTGTCGCAGACGGCGTCGCACCCCGACTTCCTCAAGGTCTCGAACTGGCAGTTCCGCAACATCACGACGCAGGCCCAGGAGGGCCCGTTCAACGCGAAGTGGCTGCGTGACGCGGGCATCAAGACCGTCGCCGTCATCGGCCTGCAGAACGACTGGGGCCTGACCGCGACCGGCGAGTTCGCCAAGGAGTTCGAGAAGCTGGGCGGCAAGGTCACGTCGACCGAGCTCTTCAACCCCGGCGCGCGCGACTTCAAGGCGATCCTGACGAAGGTCTCGCAGGCCAAGCCCGAGGCGATCTACTTCGCGATGTTCTACGAGGAAGGCGCGCTGATCCTGCAGCAGGCCAAGCAGCTCAACGTCCAGGCCAAGCTGTACTCGGCGTCGCCGTTCTACGAGCCCAAGCTGGTCGAGCTCGCCGGCCCGGCGGCCGACGGCGTGTTCCTCTCCACCACGTTCGTGCCCGACAACCCGGCGCCGAACGTGAAGGCGTTCGTGCAGGAGTACACGACGCGCTTCAAGCAGGCGCCGAACCAGTTCGCGGCGCAGGCGTTCGACGCCACCGGGATCATGCTCGAAGCGCTCAAGCGCGCGGGCCCCGGCGCGACGCGCGCGCAGATCCGCGACCAGCTCGCCGCGACCGCCAACTACCCCGGCGTCACCGGCGCGACCACGTTCGACAAGGCCACGCGCGAACCGTCGAAGACGCTCGCGAAGATGCAGATCGTCGCCGGCAAGTTCGTCGTCGCGAAGTAGTCCCGCGGCCCCTGCCCCCGGCGCGCCCGAAGGCGCGCGCCGGGGCGCGTCACGTCACGCACACCGCATGGACTCCGTCCTCCTGCAGCAGGTCGTCAACGGACTGTCGATCGGCCTGGTCTACGCGCTGATGGCGATCGGCTTCACGCTGATCTTCGGCGTGCTCAACGTCGTCAACTTCGCGCACGGCGAGATCTACACGATCGGCGCCTTCGCGGGCCTGCTGCTGATCAACGCGATCGCACCGCCCTGGTGGGTCGTCGGCCTGGTCGTGCTCGCGATCGGCGCGTTCTCCGGCTTCGCGCTCGAGCGGCTGGCGTTCCGGCCGTTCCGGCGCTTCCGCGACGAGGCGTCGCTGAAGTCGCGCGCGATGCGCGAGGCGACGCTGCTGTCCTCGCTCGCGGTCTCGATCGTGATCCGCGAGGGGCTGGAACTGAAATTCTCCGGCGAGATGCAGCCGATCGCTCAGCAGTACCTGCTGCAGAAGCCGATCCAGCTGGGATCCGTCTCGATCGCCGACGGCAACCTGGTGATCTTCGGGCTGTCGGTGCTGATGCTGGGCGCCCTGCAGTGGGTGCTCTACCGCACGCGCATCGGGCTGTCGATCCGGGCGGTGTCGAACAATCTCCTCGGCGCGCAGTTCGTCGGCATCGACACCAACCGCGTGATCATCGCCACCTTCGTCGTCGGCTCGATGCTCGGGGCGGCCGCCGGCATCATGGTCGGGCTGTACCAGGGCGCGATCTTCCCGCAGATGGGCTTCGAGCCCGGCATCAAGGCGTTCGTCGCGATGGTGATGGGCGGCCTGTCGAGCATCCCCGGCGCGGTGATCTGCGCGCTGGTGCTGGGCGTGTCGGAGTCGGTCGCGACGCAGTACTTCTCCGACGGCTGGAAGGCGCTGGTCTCGTACGGGTTCCTGCTCGCGACGCTGTGGTTCTTCCCGTCCGGGATCTTCGGCGTCAAGAAAGAGAAGATGTGAAGCGGCACCTGAACCTCGCGCTGATCGCGCTGCTCGCGGCGGGCGTGGCCGCGCTCGCGTGGAAGGGCTCGAGCTACTACAGCCAGGTCGCGATCACGACGATGATCTTCGTGATCCTGACCGCGAGCCTGAACTACGTGACCGGCAGCGCCGGGCTGCTCACGCTCGGGCACGCGGCGTTCTTCGGCGTCGGCGCGTACACCGCCGCGCTGCTCTCGACGAAGCTCGGCTGGGCGTTCTGGTTCACGCTGCCGGTGTCGGGCGCGGTCGCCGCGGTGGTGGGCGCGCTGGTCGCGGTCCCGACGATGCGCCTGACCAGCATCTACTTCGCGGTCGCCACGCTGGGCATCGGCGAGATGATCTACGTGACCCAGCTCAACTGGGTCGGGCTCACGCGCGGGCCGATGGGCATCCGCAGCATCGGCGGCATCGAGGTGTTCGGTGCCCGCGGCATGGTCACGGCGCTGGTCGTGACCGCGGTCGTGATGCTGGCGTGCCTGTGGGTGCTGCACCGCCTGACCCACTCCTATTACGGGAACAGCCTGCGCGCGCTGCGCGAGGACGACGCCTGCGCGGACGCGATGGGCATCGACGTCGCCCGGCTGAAGCTCGAGGGCTTCTCGGTCGCGTGCTTCTTCGCCGGCGTCGCGGGGGCGCTGTTCGCGCACACGACCGGCTACATCAGCCCGGAGAGCTTCAAGTTCGGCGAGTCGATCCTGGTGCTGTCGATGGCGGTGGTCGGGGGCCTGGGCAGCCTGTACGGCTCGATCGTGGGGGCGGTCCTGCTCAGCGTGCTGCCCGAACTGCTGCGCGACCTCGGCAGCTGGCGCATGGTCGCGATCGGCGTCGTGCTGTTCGTATCGATCCTGTTCCTGCCCAAGGGCCTGGTCGGCGAGGTCTCGGCGATCGAGCTGATCCGCGCGCAGATCCGGCGCGCGGCCGACGGCGCGAGGCGGACGTGGTGAGCGCCGCATCCCCCGCCCCGATGCTCGCGGTCGACGCCGTGACGCGCCGCTTCGGCGGCCTGACCGCCGTCGACAACGTCACGACGCGCGTCGACGCGGGCGAGCTCGTCGGGCTCATCGGCCCCAACGGCGCCGGCAAGACGACGCTGTTCAACCTGATCTCGGGCGTCACGCCGCCGAGCTCGGGGAGCGTGAGCTTTCGCGGGCGCACGATCACCGGCCTGAAGCCGTTCGAGGTCGCGCGGCTGGGCATCGGGCGCACCTTCCAGAACCTGCGCATCTTCCCGAACATGACGGTGTTCGACAACGTCTCGGTCGGCGCGATCGGCCGCGCGCCGAACCGCATGCGCGACGCGGTGCTGGGCGGCGGTGCGCTCGCCGCGCGCATCGGCGAGGACTCGATTCGCATGCTCGAGAAAGTCGGGCTCGCGGGCGCGGCCGACGAGCTCGCCGCGAACCTGTCGTACGGCCGGCGCAAGATGCTCGAGATCGCGCGCGCGCTGGCCGGCCACCCGAGCCTGCTGATCCTCGACGAGCCGGCCGCGGGGCTCAACGACACCGAGACCGCGGATCTCGCGCGTTTCATCACCACGCTGCGCGACGAGGGGCTGACGATCCTGCTGGTCGAGCACGACATGTCGCTGGTGATGCGCATCTGCACGCGCGTGATCGTGCTCGCGTCCGGACGCAAGATCGCCGACGCGAGCGCCGCCGAGGTCCAGCGCGACCCGGCCGTCATCGACGCCTATCTCGGGACGGACGCGGAGTGAACATCCTCGAAGTCCGCGCCCTCGGCGTGAAGATGGGCGAGCACGCGATCCTGCACGGCGTCTCGATCGACGTCCCCGAGCGCGGCATCGTCACCGTTCTCGGGGCCAACGGCGTGGGCAAGACCACGCTGATGCGCACGATCTCGGGGCTGTACCGACCGTCGGCGGGCGAGATCCGCTTCGCCGGCGAGCCGATCGCGGGGCTGCGCTCGCACCAGATCGTCGGGCGCGGGCTGGCGCAGGCGCCCGAGGGGCGGCAGGTGTTCTCGAACATGACGGTGCGCGAGAACCTGCAGCTCGGCGCAGGGCCGCTCGCGGGCGCCGAGTTCACGCGCACCCTCGAGGAGGTGCTCGAGCGCTTCCCGCTGCTGCGCGAGCGGCTCGCGCAGCAGGCGGGATCGCTGTCGGGCGGCGAGCAGCAGATGCTGTGCATCGGGCGTGCGCTGATGAGCCGGCCGAAGCTGCTGCTGCTCGACGAGCCCTCGCTCGGCCTCGCCCCGAAGATGGTTCGCCTGATCTTCGACCTGATCGTCGCGATCCGCGACGCCGGGACCTCGATCCTGCTGGTCGAGCAGAACGTGCGCAGCGCGCTGCGCGTGGCCGACTACGGCTACGTGATGGACGCCGGGCACATCCGCCTGCACGGCGATGCCGACCGCCTGCGCGACGACCCCCGAGTGAGAGACTCGTACCTGGGCGGCGCGTCCGCCTGACATCCCGCCCGCACGGAGGTGGCCATGAGCGAAGTCAGCATCCTGGAACGGCGCCGCATCGAGGCGGAGTTCGCCCGGCACGTTCTCGAGACCTTGTCCGAGGAGCTCGGCGCCGAGAAGGCGCGCGCGCTGCTGCGCCGGATGATCACGAAGATGGCGCACGCGACCGGGCGCGAGATGGCCGCGCTCACGCCCGGCAACGAGGACGGCCGGCACCCGCCGGACCTCGCCGACTTCGCTGCGATCATGCCGCTGTGGCAGCGCGACGACGCGCTCGCCATCGAATGGATCGAGCGCACGCCCGAGAAGATGTCGTTCAACGTGACGCGCTGCCGTTACGCGGAGTCGTATCGCGCGATGGGCCTGGGCGAGCTCGGCGACACGCTGTCGTGCAACCGCGACGGCGAGTTCTGCCACGGCTACAACCCGGCGATCCGGCTGGAGCGCACGCAGACGATCATGGGCGGCGCGAGCCACTGCGACTTCCGCTACACGCTGAAGAAGGACTGACCGCCGTGGCCGCCGGCCGCGCGCCGCGCGGTCCCGACCGCCGCGCGGCGCTCGCGCAGTACCGCGAGCGGGCCGGCGTCTACGACGCCGAGCTGAGGCTGTTCGAGCCGGTGCGACGGCGCGCGGTGGCGCTGCTGGGCCTGCGCCGCGGCGACACCGTGGTCGACGTCGGCTGCGGCACCGGGCTGAGCTTCGCGCTGCTCGAGGACGCGGTCGGCGCCTCCGGGCACCTCGTGGGCATCGAGCAGAGTCCCGAGATGATCGCGCGGGCCCGCGAGCGCGTCGCCGCGCACGGCTGGGACAACGTGACGCTGGTGAACTCGCCGGTCGAGGACGCGCGTCTTCCCCGGCTCGCCGACGCCGCCCTGTTCCACTTCACGCACGACATCCTGCGCAACCCGCGCGCCGTGGCGCGCGTGTGCGCGCGCCTGCGCCCGGACGCGCCGGTGGTCGCGTGCGGGCTGAAGTGGGCGCCGCCCTGGGCGGTCGCGACCAACGTCGGGGTGTTCTTCGCGGCGCTGCGCTCGGTGACCGCGTTCGACGGCCTGCGCGAGCCGTGGAGCCACCTCGCGACGCACCTCGACGGCTTCGAGGTACGTTCCACGCTCGCTGGAGGGGTGTTCGTCGCAGGGGGTTCGGTGGGACGCTGACGCGCCCGCGCGCCGGGCGCGACCCCGGCGGGCGCCGTGGCCTTCGCCGCCGCCGCCGCCGCCGCCCCGCCGCCGCCCCGCCGCCGCGTCAGCCCGGCGCCCGGTGCGTGCGCTTGATCGTCGACACGAAGCGCGACAGCGTCTGCGACAGCACGCCGCGCGGGATCATCGCCTCGACCAGCTGGAAGCGCCCGCGGCGCGACGCGGCGGCGTCGAGCGCGTCGCGCAGTTGCGCGCGCGTGTGCACCCGCACGCCGTCGCCGCCCATCGTCGCGGCGGCGTCCGCGAAACGCCAGTCGTCGAGGTCGTTGAAGCGCGACTCGGGCTGGAACGCGCGCAGCATCTCCCAGCTGCGGTTGTTGAACACCACGACGATCGGGTCGATGCCGAGCCGGCGGCAGTTGCCGAGTTCCCAGCCGGTCATCTGGAACGCGCCGTCGCCGACGAGGATCAGCACGCGGCGCCCGAGCGCGACCTGCCCGCCCATCCCCGCCGGCACGCCGAAGCCCATGCCCGCGTAGTAGCCGGGCGCGACGAGCGCCGTGTGCGGCATGTCCATCGCGGTGAACAGGCAGTCGCCCATGTCGGCCGCGATCGGCATCGGCCCGACCCGGTCCATCAGGTCGTTGACGGCGCACGCGATGTCGGTCGGGGCGATCGGCGCGTCGTCGGCGACGAGGCCGCGCGGGAGCGGGACGCGAGCCGGCAGCGCGGGCGAAGACGGCGTCGGCGGCGCCTCGCAGCGCGCGAGCAGCGCGTCGATCAGGTCGGGCAGCGGCACGTCCGCGTACGTGTGGTAACCCAGCGTCACCTTGCGGTCGAACGCGTGGATCGCGCGGCGCAGGTCGATCTCGCGGCCCGAGACGCCGAAGTTCGTGTCCGACAGGATCGCGCCGACGAGGAACAGCGCGTCGGAACGCTCGACGAGCTCGGCCACCGCGGGGTCGCCCGCGACGCCCAGGTACGTGCCGGCCAGCGGCGCGTTCGCGTCGGCGAGCAGGCCCAGCCCCATGAACGTCGTGACGACCGGGATGCCCAGGCGTCGGGCGAGTTCCGCGACCTTGGCCTCGATGCCGAAGCGGCGCACCTCGACGCACACCATCAGCAGCGGCGACTTCGCACTCGCGAGCCGGGCGGCGATCTCCTCGGCGGCGGCGGCCGTCGCGTGAGGATCGATCGCGAGCGCGGGATCGCCCGGCACCGGGTCGCACGGCACGCCGACCATGTCGCGCGGGACCTCGATGTAGACGGGGCGCGCGAGCGCGCGGCAGGCGCCGAGCACGCGCGCGATCTCGCGCGGCGCCGCGGACGCGTCATCGAGCCGCGTCTGCGCGCACGTGATCTCGGCGAAGATGCGCGCCTGCGTCTCGAGCGTGCGGCCCTGGTGGTGGAGCAACAGCCCCGAGCGGCCTTCGGCGGTGCCCGGCCCGCCCGAGATCACGACGACCGGCGACTTCTCCGCGTACGCGCCCGCGACCGCGTTCACGAGGTTCAACGCTCCGGCGCCGTAGGTGACCGCCGCCGCGCCGAGCGATCCGCGAAAGCGGGCTGCGGCGTCGGCCGCGAAGCCGACCGCGGGCTCGTGGCTGAGCGTGTGCACCGGCAGGACGCCCGACTCCTCCGCGACCTTGAAGAACGGCAGCGCGAAGTCTCCGGGGATCCCGAAGATCTCGCCCACGCCGCGGTCGCGCAGCGCGTGCAGCAGGGCCTCGGCGAGCTTCATCGGCGTACTCCCAACGGGTTCAGATCCACGATGCGATCGCTTCCAGCGGCTTCTTCACGCCCCCGTGGACCGGCACGCGGCACCCGGGCTTCGGATAGCCGGCCACCAGCAGGATGGTCGCCTTCTCGCGTTCCGGGCGCGCGCAGATCGCGTTGAGGAAGCCCATCGGGCTCGGCGTGTGCGTGAGCGTGGCCAGCCCCGCGTGGTGGAGCGCCGCGATCAGGAAGCCGGTCGCGATGCCGACCGACTCGGGCACGTAGTAGTGCTTCAGCGGACGGCCGTCGGCGCGCACGCCGGCCTTCTGCGCGAATACGACGATCAGCACCGGCGCGGCCTCGAGAAAGGGCTTGTCGGGATCGGTGCCCAGCGGCGCGAGCGCCTCGAGCCACTCGCGCGGCGCGCGCCCGCCGTAGAACGCGCGCTCCTCGGCCTCGGCCGCCGCGCGGATTCGGCGCTTGACCTGCGCGTCGCGCACGACGCAGAAGTGCCACGGCTGCTGGTTCGCGCCCGACGGCGCGCTGCCCGCCGCGAGCAGGCAGTCGCGGATCACCGCGTCCGGCACCGGCTCGTCGCTGAACTCGCGCACGCTGCGCCGGCGCCTCAAGTCGGCGAGGAACGCCTGCGCGCGCGCTTCCATCTCGGCGGGCGGATAGCGGCGGTACGCCGGCAGCGGCTCCATCGCGGGCGGCGGAAAGTCGTTCACGCGCGCTCCCCCAGATCCCAGAACAGCCCCGCCATCATCGCCAGGCCCTGGCGCGCGACGTCGGCGAGCAGGTGCTCGTCGGGCGCGTGCTGCGAGCACGCCGGGTACGAGTGCGGCACCCACAGCGTCGGCAGCCCGAGCACGTCGGCGAAGCAGTCGTTGGGCAGCGAACCGCCCAGGTTCGGCAGGATCACCGGCGCCGTGCCGGTGGTCGATTCGATCGACGCGCTCGCCCAGCGCACCCAGGGATCGTCGGGGTCCAGCCGCGTGGCCTCCATCGCCTCCATCGCGCCGGGGCGCACCTGCACGGCACCGAAGCCCGCGGCGTCCAGGTGCGCCCGGATCGCGGGCACGAAGCGGCGCCACTCGCAACCCGCCACGAAGCGCACCTGCATCACCGCACTCGCGCTCGCCGGAATCGCGTTCTGCGGCCGATCGGGGTTGCCGGTGCGGAATGCGAGCACCTCGACGCTGTTCCACCCGAACACGCGCTCGGCGGGCGAGAGCCCGGGCTCGCCCCACTCGGGGTCGATCGCGGGCCCGCCCGGCTCGCCGGGCTCCACGCCCGCGAGCGCGCGCCGGACGGAGTCCGGCAGCGTGCCGGGGCGCAGCGCGTCGACCCGAATTCGCCCGCGCCCGTCGACCAGCGACGCGATCGCGTTCGCGAGAACGATCCCGGGGTTGGCGAGCAGCCCGCCCCAGTTGCCGGAGTGGTGGCCCCCGCCGTCGCGCAAGGTGCACTCGAGCTCGAAGTTGAACGCGCCGCGCGAGCCGAGGAACATCGTCGGGCGGTCCGAGCGCAGGCGCGGGCCGTCGGACGCGACGAAGACGTCGGCGGCGAGCGCCTGCGGGCGCGCGGTGCAGGTCGCGCGCAGCCCGGGCGATCCGACCTCCTCGCCCATCTCGAGCAGCAGCTTCACGTTGAAGCCGAGCCGGCCGCGTGCGCGCAGCACGGCGCCGAGCGCGGCCAGGTTGATCGTGTGCTGGCCCTTGTTGTCGGCGCTGCCGCGGCCGTACCAGCGCGCGCCGTCGACGTCGATCGACCACGGCGAACGGCCCGCGGACCACTGCGCGTCCTGGCCGTGCACGACATCGCCGTGTCCGTACGTGAGCAAGGTCGGGCGCGCCGGGTCCTCGATGCGGCGCGCGTAGAGCAACGGGGGCGCCGTCGCGACCGGATTCTTCCAGACCTCGCACGCGAAGCCGAGCGCTTCCAGCGAGGGGATCATCTCGTCGTCGAGGTAGCGGCGCAGCTCGGCGGCGCTCGCCGGATCCTGGCTCTGCGAGCGGATCGCGACACGGCGGCGCAGGGTGTCGAGCAGCTCGCCCGAATCGAACACGCGCTCGGCGGCGGCGATCGCGTCGGCGCGCGTGGGTTGCCTCGTCAATCCGTCCTCCCCATTCGATCGCAGCGGCGAACGCACGCCGCCCGCTTCACGGGCGTCGAGTATCCGACACCGGGGAGAGCGAGGCAAATGCGCACGAGGCGCTGCGCACGGGGCGCGATCGGATGCGCGCCGCGCCTGGCCGCACGCCCGCCGGAGCCGTGCGCCCGCCGGAGCCGCACGCCCGCCGGAGCCGTGCGCCCGCCGAGGCGGCACGCCCGCCGGCGAAGCGCGGCCGGCGAAGCCCGTCGGCGAAGCGCGGTCGACGTCGCGCCGCGGGCCGGGCACAATGCGCGCCGATGAAGATCGATCCGACCTCCGGCGAATCCGCCGCTCGAGACGCGGGTGACCCGGCGCCGGTGCCCGCGGGCGAACTCGGGCCCGCGCGCCCGGGCGTCGCGCTGGTGTTCGGTGCCACCGGCTACATCGGCACGAACCTCGTCGAGCGGCTCGCGCACGAGCGCCGCCCGGTGCGGGCCGCCGGGCGCAACCTCGACGTGCTGCAGGCGCGCGACTGGGTCGGCGTCGAGCGCGTGCGCGCCGACGCGCTCGCGCCCGAGTCGCTGGACGCCGCGCTCGAGGGTGTCGAGGTCGCGTACTACCTGGTGCACTCGATGGCATCCGGACGCGGATTCGCGCGGCTCGACGTCGACGCCGCGTCGAACTTCGCCGCCGCCGCGGCGCGTGCCGGCGTGCGCCGGATCGTCTACCTCGGCGGCCTGCTGCCCGACGGCGCGAACTCCGAGCACCTGCTGTCGCGGCGCGACACCGGCGAGCGACTGCGCGCGGGCCCGGTGCCGGTCACCGAGATCCGCGCCGGCATCGTCGTCGGCCCGGGCTCGGCCGCCTACGAGGTGATCCGCGACCTGGTGAACCACCTGCCGCTGATGGTCACGCCGCGCTGGGTGCAGTCGCGCTCGGCGCCGATCGCGCTCGCGAACCTGCTCGAGTACCTGGTGCGCGTGGCCGACATCCCACAGGCCGCGGGCGGCATCTACGATGCGGCCGGGCCCGAGGTGCTCAGCTACGAGACGCTGATGCGCCAGTACGGCGAGGTGGTCGGCAAGCGACCGGCAATCATTCCGGTGCCGGTGCTGACGCCGCGCCTGTCGTCGTACTGGCTGTCGCTGATCACGACCGTGCCCGCGTCGGTGGGGCGCGCGCTGATCGGCGGGCTCGAGCACGACATCCTCGCCGACGACCGCGCGCTGCGCGCGTTGGTGCCCCAGCGGCTGCTGGGCTTTCGCGAAGGCGTCGAGGCGGCACTGCGCGCCGAGCACGAGCGCGCGGTGTCGGCGCGCTGGACCGAGGGCACGCTGATGTTCCGAGGCTTTCGGCACGACTACGCGTTCTACGCCAAGCGCGCGGGCGGCAGCGCGGTGACCCGCGCGTCGCCGCGGGCGGTCTGGAACGAGGTGATCGCGATCGGCGGCGAGCGCGGCTACCTGTACCTGAACGTGCTCTGGCGGCTGCGCGAGACGCTCGACTGGATGGTCGGCGGCCCGGGATTCACGCGCGGCCGGCGCGATCCGCACTCGCTGCGACTGGGCGACACGATCGACTACTGGACCGTGATCGGACTGCAGCCCGAGCGGCGCCTCACGCTGCACTTCGGCATGCGCACGCCCGGCTCGGGCGTGATCGAGTTCGATCTCGAGCCGCTGTCCGACGGCGGCACCCGCCTGACCCAGACCGCGTACTGGCACCCGGCCGGCGTGTGGGGGCTGCTCTACTGGTACGCGCTGGTCCCCGCGCACCTCGTGATCTTCCGCGGCATGACGCGCGCGCTCGTGGCGCGCGCCGAGGCCGCGGTTCAGTAGCGGCCGTGCTGCTTGAAGATGTAGTTCGACAGCTCGGTCGCCTGCATCGAGAGCCTGCGCTGCACCAGGTGCACCGTGCGGATGATCGAGCGCATCACGCGGTAGAGCACGCGCGGGTGGGTGTCGATCAGCGTCTCGAGCTGTTCGCGCTCGAGGCTGAGCACGCGCACGTCGCCCAGCGCGAGCAGCGACGCGAAGCGCTCGGTGCCGTCGAGGAAGCCGAGTTCTCCGGCGAGTTCGCCCGCGCCCAGGCTGTGCAGCAGGATCTGGTCGGCGGTGCCGGCGTTCTTGACCACGCCCAGCGTGCCCTTGACGACCACGTACAGGTGGTTGTCGGCGACACCCTCGTGCACCAGCACCTCGTGGTCCTTCAGGTCGCGAAGCTTGATCAGCTTCGCGAGCACGGCGCACTGCTCGGCGTCGAGTTCGGCCGCGAGTCGGGTTCCGCGCAGCGCTTCGATGACGGTGTTGTCCGCAGGGTTCATGTCGGTCTCGGGTTGGGAGGAGGCGAATCGGCGGCCGCGGGCGCCGGGGGCGGCGGCACGACGATTGCCGGGGGTTCCGGTGCGAGCGCCGAACTCGCGTTCGCCGCGGGCGCCGGAGTGATCGGGATCGGAGCGATCGCGGTCGAGGCGGCCCCGCGCGATGGTTCGGACGCGCCGGACGCCGGGTTCGCGAGCGTCTCCGTCGTGTCCGAGAGCACCGTCGCCGTCGTGTCCGAGGACACTGTCGCCGGGAGCGACCCGTCGACCCGTGCCGCGGCCGCGCGCGCCACCTCCGCCGCGTGCACCTGTTCCGCACGCCGCACGAACGCGTCGACCAGCGTGTCGGTCACGTAGTTGAACACCGGAACCGCGAGTCGGCCGATGAAGAAGTCCGAAAGCTCGCAGCGCAGGCCGAATTCGATCTTGCACGCGGACGGGGACAGCGGCGTGAAGCGCCACATGCCCTCGAAGCGGCGGAACGGTCCCTCGACCAGTTGCACGCCCAGCCACTGCGGCCGGCGCTTCGGGTTTCGGGTCTGAAACCCGAAACGCAGCCGCTTGTATTCGACCGTGATGCGCGCGCCGACGATGTCGTCGTCGCGCTCGGTGATCACTGCGCCGGTGCACCACGGAACGAACTTCGGGTAGTGCTCGGCGGCCTCGACGATGTCGAAGATTCGCTCCGCGGGGAGCTCCACCAGCATCGAACGCTTCACTTCCATCCGTCAGCCCGCCCCCTGCGCATCCAGACCGCATCTTCCTGTTCCAGCTCCTCGAGCCGGGTCTCGATATCGTAGACCGAGTGATCGAGTTCCGGCAGCAGGACGTCCTGCTGCGCGCGGGCACGGCGCACCGAGCGCCGGTACTCCTGCGCGAGCCGCTCGAGGTTGCCCGCCGAAGCCGTCAGTGTAGCCGCACGCCCGAACAGCCCGGCGAACGCGTCGCGGCAGGCCCGCACTTCGGGCGAAACGTTCGCCGGCGGCTCGGGCCCGACGGGGCCCGCGTCGAGCCGGGCCCGGTGCAGGCGCACGCCCATCCGCGAGCGCGTCTCGCGGGCGACGTGCAGTCGCACTTCCACGCGGATTGACGATCGTCATGTCGTGCGTCCGGCACGCCGGGGTATCGTGACCGGAGAATCGGTGCAACGGCTCCCGTTGCAGTCCGTCAGTCGAAGTAGGAATGACAGTCACCCATCACCCCCTTCACAGATCCGTGCGTGCGGCGCTACCGCACACGGCTCTTGCCTTGGGTCGTGACGATCAGACGTTGGCCCGGGTAGGGGTGGCAGATGCGGGGACGTGGCAGCCAATGTTCGACGATGCGGTGCATGCGCTTCCAACTCAGGTGCTTGGCCTGGCTGCGACGGCACAACGTGCGATGCCACAGCCGGGCGACCTGGAAGCGGAAGACCTGCACCCGCGCCCCGTTGCAGGGCACGGCGAAGTAGCGGCTATGCCCGCTGACGACCGCACGCAGGTACTGGCCCTGCTCGGCGATCGGTCGGTGCATGCGCCTTCGCAATTCGTCCTTGACCGCGTGCAGCTTGGCGCGCAGCCGTTTGGCACTGGTCAGCCTCAAGACCATGAACTTGCCCTTGCTGGTCTTGCCGCAGCAGTGCGTGAAGCCCAGGAAGTCGAAGGTCTCGGGTTTGCCTTGTCCGCGTCGGCTGCGGTTCTCGCGCGCGAAGCGCCGAACTCGATCAGCCGCGTCTTGTTCTCGTGCAGCGCCAGCCCGAAGTTCTTCAGCCGCTGGGCCACGTCGCGCTTGAAGCGCTCGGCGTCCCAGCGGTGCTCGAACCCGGCCACCCAGTCATCGGCATAGCGCACGATGATCATCTGGCCCTTGGCGTGGCGCCGCCGCCCCTGCTCAACCCACAGGTCAAACGCGTAGTGCAGGTAGATGTTGGCCAGCAGCGGGCTGATGCTCCCGCCCTGCACCGTCCCCAGCTCACTGCGCGTGACCTGCCTGTCTTCCAGCACACCCGCGTGCAGCCACTTCTTGAGCAGCCGGATCACGCGGGCATCGGCCACGCGATGCTCGATGAACTTGATCAACCAGTCGTGTTCGATGGTGTCGAAGAACTTGCTGATGTCCGCATCGAGTATCCAGTTCACCTTCCTCGCCGTCACACCCACGGCCACGGCGTCCAGCGCGTCGTGCGCGCTTCGGCCCGGCCTGAACCCGTAGCTGAACCCGATGAAGTCCTGCTCGTAGATCGCACCAAGGACTTCGGCCGATGCGCGCTGGACGATCTTGTCCTCCAGCGCGGGCACGCCCAGGGGGCGCTTACTCCCGTCGGCCTTGTCGATGTACGCCCGCTTCACAGGCTCGGGGCGGTAGCCCCCTCGGGCCAGCCGGTCCAGCAGGTCCAGAAGGTTCGCTTCCAGATTCATGCCGTAACCCTGCCAGGTTTGACCATCGACGCCAGCGGCGCGTCACGCCGGGTGGCGTAGTACGCAGCGCGCAGCCGCTCAATGGCGTAGATGTGGAACAACAGGTTGTCGAACCTCGCATCGCGACGGCCTCGTGCCGTCTGTCGTATGCCATCGAGCGCCGTTTGCACGTCGTAGACCCGGCTGGTTCTCCGGGACATGCGCGCCACGAAGGCATTTCCCTTGGCTCGCAGCCTTCCCTCCACCGCCTCCGCCGCCGCAGGAACTTCCCCCGTGGCCTTGTTCGGCAGCTTCTTCGGTACTACGCCGCGATCCGACTTCCCGCGCCGCTGGCTCATCGTCGTACGCCCGAAGGCTTCACGATGCGCGCTGCGGCAAGGCTCTCCCGAGCCGCCGCAGCAGGTCGCGGGATCTCCCGGTTCCCGTGCGAGATGTTTCCGCGCGTGCGCGGGGTCTGTGACCGCGCGGGGTCCGCTGCAGCCTCGCCAATGCGGCTGCACCGGTGTGGCCTTCGGCATGTCTCCACGGCCTCGGCACCCCGATCACCCCGGGACCGAAGTCCCAGGTCATGGATTACGCGGCTCAATACCCGGCCCGCGCGTACCCCTGTCAACGCTTCGCCCACGCCCTCGCGAACGTGCACGCATGACTCGGGGCCGCCGTAGCTGGCTAAGCCTTCAACGTATGACTCTTTCATTCACAACATCTCGCCGGTTTTGACCGGCGCACGGAGACCACGCATGCCCCCCGACGCCACCGACGCCCTGGTGATCGGCGTGCACCCGGTCGTGGTCGAGGACTTCGGCAACCTGCAGACGCTGATCCCGAACACGCTCGTGGTCGTCGACGTCCCGGGGGTCGCGAGGGCGGCGGCCGAAGACCTCGAGGATTCGCGGACCAGGACGGCGCACGGCGCAACGCGGTGGCGGCGCTGCACGCGCACTTCGACCCCGCGCAGCGGGTCGGACCCGACGCGGGCGCGGTGGCACTCGGACCGGCGGTAGGGGTGGCGGCCGACCTCGCGTCGCGCGTGTTCTCGCTGTGCGGTGCAGCCCGGTCGTTCGCGCCGCGGCGCGCGTGCGGCACGGCCCGCGGCGGGGCCGCACCGGCCGCGCTGTGCATCGAGTCGCTCGATCCCTGCGCGCGTGGCCTCGTCGAGGTGCACGGTGCATGAGATGTCGCTGGCCGAAGGCGTGCTGCAGATCGTCGAGGACAGCGCGCGGCGCGAAGGCTTCGGGGCGGTGCGCGTCGTGCGGCTCGAGATCGGCGAACTCGCCGGCGTCGAGATCGACGCGCTGCGCTTCTGCTTCGACGTGGTCGCGCGCGGCGGGATCGCGGACGGCGCCCGCCTCGAGATCGAACGCACGCCCGGCGGCGCGTGGTGCAGGCGATGCGCGAAGACGGTGCCGGTCGCGGCGCGGCTCGACCCGTGCCCCGACTGCGGCACTCACCAGTTGCAGGTCTGTGCCGGCACCGAGATGCGGGTCAGGGACCTGGAAGTGACCTGAGGAGATTCACGATGTGCACGACCTGCGGATGCGGTGCCGACGAAGTCCGGATCGAGGGCAGTGCCCCGCCGCTCCACCGCCACGCCGACGCAACCGAGCACGCGCACCTGCACGACGGTCCGCACACGCACGACGCGACGATCCACGAGCACGATCACGCTCACGACCGCGCGCCCCGGCACGCGCATGCGTGCGGCCCGGACGCCACCCGGCGCGTGCAGGTCGAGCGCGACATCCTCTCGAAGAACGACGAGTACGCGCGGTCGAATCGCGCGCTGTTCGCGGACCGCGGGATCTTCGCGGTCAACCTCGTCTCCAGCCCGGGCTCGGGAAAGACGTCGCTTCTGGTGAAGACGATCGAAGCGCTGCGCGAGCGCCTGGTCGTGTCGGTCATCGAGGGCGACCAGCAGACCAGCGTCGACGCCGAACGCATCCGCGCCACCGGCGCCCCGGCGATCCAGGTCAACACCGGCAAGGGCTGCCACCTCGACGCGCACATGGTCGGGCACGCGGCCGAGCGGCTCGCGCTCGCGCGCCCGGGCGTGCTGATGATCGAGAACGTCGGCAACCTGGTCTGCCCGGCCGCGTTCGACCTCGGCGAGGCGCACAAGGTGGTGGTGCTGTCGGTGACCGAGGGCGAGGACAAGCCGCTGAAGTATCCGGACATGTTCGCGGCGTCCGACCTGATGCTGCTGAACAAGGTCGACCTGCTGCCGTACGTGAGCTTCGACGTGGCGCGCTGCCTCGAGAACGCGCGCAGGGTGAATCCGCGCATCCGCGTGATCCCGGTGTCGGCGACCACCGGCGAAGGCCTGCCGGACTGGATCGCATGGATCGAGGACGGCGCGCGGCACGCGCGCGACGCGATGGACGAGACGGTGGCCCGGCTGCGGCGCGAGATCGAGTGCCTGCGCGCCGAGCTCGCGGCGCGCGGCGCCTGACCCGCAGCCGCGACGTCTCGCCCCGCGATTCGCGCCCCCGGCCGCCCGCGTCCGACGAACCGATGACCGCCCGCCCCGCCCTCGACGATCCGCTCGCGCGCCGCGCGATCCGCGTGCACGGGCTCGTGCAGGGCGTGGGCTTTCGCCCGTTCGTGCACCGGCTCGCCACCGACGACCGGCTGTCCGGCTGGGTGCGCAACGACCCCGACGGCGTCCACATCGAGGTCCAGGGCACGCACGAGTGCGTCGAGCGCTTCCTGCGACGCCTGCGCAGCGAGGCACCCTCGCTCGCTCGCGTCGACGACGTCGAGGCGCGCGAGCGCCCCGTGCTGTCCGTCGACGACGGCACGTTCCGCATCGAGCGCTCGCGCGCGGGCGCGGTCAGCACCGCGATCGTTCCCGACGCCGCGATCTGCGACGACTGCCTCGCCGAACTCCTCGACCCCGCGAACCGCCGCTGGCGCCATCCGTTCGTCAACTGCACGCACTGCGGCCCGCGCTACACGATCACCGCGCACCTGCCCTACGACCGGCCGAACACCAGCATGGCGCGCTTCGCGTTGTGCGACGCGTGCGCGCGCGAGTACCGATCGCCGCGCGAGCGTCGATTCCACGCGCAGCCGAACGCGTGCCCCGCGTGCGGCCCCCGCCTGCGGTTGCTGGACGTCCCGCACGACCCCGACCGATCGGCGGGACCTCGCGGCGGGGTCGCGGCCGGCCGATCCGACGCTCACCCGGGCCCCTCGCCCGACGCGATCCCGGACGCCGACGCGACGCCCGACCCGATCGCCGGCGCGCTCGCGCGGATGCGGGCCGGCGGCATCCTGGCGATCAAGGGTCTGGGCGGATTCCACCTCGCGTGCGACGCGTCCGATCCGGCCGCCGTGGCGCGCCTGCGCCGGCGGAAGCTGCGCGAGGAAAAGCCGTTCGCGGTGATGGCGGTGAACGTCGCGGCGCTCGCCCCCTACGCGCGGGTCGACGAAGCGTCGGCCGCGGTGCTGCGCTCGCGCGAGCGCCCGATCGTGCTGCTGGACAAGACCGCAGATTGCGATCGCCTGCTGCCGGGGGTGAGCGACGGCATGCCGCAACTCGGCGCGATGCTGCCGTACACGCCGCTGCACTACCTGCTCTTCCACGAGGCCGCCGGCCGGCCCGCCGGCACGGCCTGGATGGAAGGGCCGGTGCCGCTCGTGCTGGTGATGACCAGCGCGAACCCGGGCGGAGAGCCGCTCGCGATCGGCAACGACGAAGCGATCCGGCGGCTCTCGCCGACGGCCGACGCGTTCCTGCTGCACGACCGCGAGATCCTCGTCCGCTGCGACGACAGCGTGCTGCGCGCGCGCCCCGCCGCGCAGTTCGTCCGCCGTGCGCGCGGATTCACGCCGGCGCCGATCCGGCTGCCGCGCGCGGGCCCGCCGGTGCTCGCGCTCGGCGCCCACCTGAAGAACACGATCTGCGTGACGCGCGGCGACCAGGCGTTCCTGTCACAGCACGTCGGCGACCTCGACAACGCGGCAACCTGCGAGGCGCTCGAGTCCGCGGTCGAGCACCTGCTGTCGGTGCTCGAGGTGCGGCCCGAACGGGTCGCGCACGACCTGCACCCGGACTTCTTCAGCACCCGGTTCGCCGCCCGCTGGGCGGGCGAGCGCGGCCTGCCGTGCGTCGCCGTGCAGCACCACCGTGCGCACGTCGCGGCGGTGGCCGCCGAGCACCGGGTCGACGCGCCCGTGCTCGGGCTCGCGCTCGACGGCGTGGGGCTGGGCGACGACGGGCGTGCGTGGGGCGGCGAGCTGCTGGTGCTCGACGCACGCGGCGCGGCGCGCGTCGGGCACCTGCGCGAGATCGCGCTGCCGGGCGGCGACCGCGCGGCGCGCGAGCCCTGGCGCATGGCCGCCGCCGCGCTTCACCTCGTCGGCCGCGCCGACCAGATCGAGCGCCGCTTCGCGCGCCAGCCCGCCGCGGCGGCCGTACGCACGATGCTCGAGCGCGGATTCAATTGCCCGCCCACCAGCAGCCTGGGCCGCTGGTTCGACGCCGTCGCCGGATTGCTCGGCGTGACCGACGTCGCCGGGTTCGAGGGCCAGGCGCCGATGCTGCTCGAGGGGCTCGCCCGCACGCACGGCGAGTTGGACCCCGTGCCCGGCGACTGGGCGATCTCCGTCGACGGCACGCTCGACCTCACGCCGCTGGTCGCTCGGCTCGCGGACGAACCCGACGCCGCCCGCGGCGCAGCACGCTTTCACGCGAGCCTCGCCCGCGCGCTCGCCGACTGGGCGATCGCCGCGGCGCGGCGGCTCGGGCACGACACGGTCGCGCTCGGCGGCGGCTGCATGCTCAACGCAGTGCTCGCCGCGGCGCTGCGCGCGCACCTGCGCGACGCGGGCCTGCGTGTTCTCGAGGCGCGCCTCGCCCCTCCCAACGACGGCGGCGTCAGCCTGGGCCAGGCCTGGGCCGCGATCGCCGCCGCGCCTGTCGCAGGAGAAGACTGAATGTGCCTCGCCGTACCCGCACGCGTCGTCGAGCTGCTCGACGGCGACGACGCGACGATCGACGTCGCAGGCGTGCGCAAGCGCATCTCGCTCGCGCTGGTCGACGGCGTGCAGGCCGGCGACTACGTGATCGTGCACGTCGGCTACGCGCTGCAGCGCCTGGACGCCGACGAGGCGCAGCGCACGCTCGACCTGTTCCGCGAGGTCTCGGCCGCGAACGCGCCAGCGGACGATTCGCCATGAAGTACGTCGACGAGTTCCGCGACGGCGACGTCGCCCGCGTGATCGCGGCCAACGTCGCGCGCGAGGCCGACGCGCGGCGCACCTACCGCCTGATGGAGTTCTGCGGCGGCCACACCCACGCGATCTCGCGTTACGGGCTGAAGGCGATGCTGCCGCCGAACGTCGTGATGGTGCACGGGCCGGGCTGCCCGGTGTGCGTGCTGCCGGTCGGGCGCATCGAAAACGCGATCGAGCTCGCGCGCCGGCCCGGCACGATCCTGTGCACTTACGCCGACACGATGCGCGTGCCGGCGTCGGGCGGCCTGTCGCTGATGAAGGCGAAGGCGCGCGGCGCCGACGTCCGCATGGTGTACTCGTGCGCCGACGCGATCCGCCTCGCCGGCGAGCACCGCGGCCGCGAGGTGGTCTTCTTCGCCATCGGCTTCGAGACGACGACGCCGCCGACCGCGCTCGCGATCCGGCAGGCGCAGGCGCTCGGCCTGCGCAACTTCACCGTCTTCTGCAATCACGTGCTGACGCCCGCGGCCATCACGCACATCCTGGAATCACCCGAGGTGCGCGAGTTCGGCACCGTGCCGATCGACGGCTTCATCGGCCCGGCGCACGTGAGCACCGTGATCGGCAGCCGGCCGTACGAGTACTTCGCGCAGGAGTACCGCCGCCCGGTCGTCATCGCCGGCTTCGAGCCGCTCGACGTGATGCAGGCGATCCTGATGCTCGTGCGCCAGCTCAACGCGGGCCGCGCCGAGGTCGAGAACGAGTTCACGCGTGCGGTGACGCGCGACGGCAACCCGAAGGCGAAGGCGCTGGTCGCCGACGTCTTCGAGCCGCGCACTACGTTCGAGTGGCGCGGGCTGGGCGAGGTTCCTTACAGCGCGCTGCGCATCCGCCCCGCGTACGAGGCCTTCGACGCGGAGGCGCGCTTCGGCGTCGTCTACCGGCCCGTGCCCGACCACAAGGCGTGCGAGTGCGGCGCGATCCTGCGCGGCGTGATGAAGCCCGCCGACTGCAAGGTGTTCGGCACCGTGTGCACGCCCGACAACCCGATCGGCGCGTGCATGGTCTCGTCCGAGGGCGCGTGCGCCGCGCACTACGCCTACGGCCGCTTCACGCCGGCCCCGGTCGTCCGCGAGGCGACGCCGTGAGCGGCGGGCGCGGGGCGTACGTGCGCCCGCTCGACTTCCGAGACGGCCGCGTCGACATGAGCCACGGCAGCGGGGGCCGGGCGATGGCCCAGCTCGTCGACGAGCTGTTCGTGCGCGAGTTCGACAACCCCTGGTTGAGCCGCCTCGACGACCAGGCCGCGTTCGAGGTGCCGGCGGGGCGGATGGTGATGGCGACCGACAGCCACGTCGTCTCGCCGCTGTTCTTCCCCGGCGGCGACATCGGCAGCCTGTCGGTGCACGGAACGATCAACGACGTCGCAATGGCCGGCGCACGGCCGCTGTACCTGGCCGCGGCGTTCGTCCTCGAGGAAGGATTCCCGCTCGCGGACCTGCGCAGGATCGTGCGCTCGATGGCGCAGGCCGCGCGGGAGGCCGGCGTGCCGATCGTCACCGGCGACACCAAGGTCGTCGAGCGCGGCAAGGGCGACGGCGTGTTCGTGACGACCACCGGCGTCGGCGTCGTCCCCGCGGGCGTGAACGTCTCGGGCGACCGCGCCCGCGCGGGCGACCGCGTCCTGGTGAGCGGGACGATGGGCGACCACGGCGTCGCGATCATGTCGCTGCGCGAGAACCTGAGCTTCGAGACGTCGATCGTCTCCGACACCGCGTCGCTGCACGGGCTGGTCGCGGCGATGGTCGACGCGGTGCCCGGCGTGCACTGCCTGCGCGACCCGACGCGCGGCGGGCTGGCGACGACGCTCAACGAGATCGCGCGCCGATCCGGCGTCGGGATTCGGCTGCGCGAGGCCGACATCCCGGTGCGCCCGGAAGTCGACGCCGCGTGCGAGTTCCTCGGGCTGGACCCGCTGTACGTCGCCAACGAGGGCAAGCTGGTGGCGATCTGCGCGCCCGGCGACGCCGCGCGGCTGCTCGAGGCGATGCGCGCGCACCCGCTGGGGCGCGACGCCGCGATCGTCGGCGAGGTGGTCGACGACCCGAACCGCTTCGTGCAGATGGACACCCGCTTCGGGGGGCCGCGGATCGTCGACTGGCTGACGGGCGAGCAGCTGCCGCGCATCTGCTGAGGCCGGGCCGGCGTTGCGGGTCATCCTTCTCGCCCGCGCGTTCAACAGGCTCGCGCAGCGCGCGTTCGTCGAGCTGCGCGCGCGCGCCGACGCACCCGGACGCCCTCCTACCCGCGCTGAACCGTGGCCCCGGAACGACGCGTCGGTGACCCGGCCCTCGGTCGCCGGCCGCCGGAGACCACGCATCGGAATGACACTCCAGAATGCGAAATCTCAATCGTGCGTCCGGGATCCTTTGCTAGGATCCGCGTCAACCCAGCGGCCCGCGCCACGTTATCGGTAGCAGCGGTCGATGGCGGTGGAACGCAGAAAATCGCGGGCCCTCGCATGGTGCGGCGGCCTCAAAGCGGCAAAGGAGCCAAGATGAAGTCGATTCTGATGACCTTGACGGCGGCCAGCGTGCTCGTCCTGGCGGGCAACGCCTACGCGAACGAAGAACTCGCCAAGACCGCGGGCTGCACGGCGAAGTGTCACGCGATTGACGCCAAGAAGAAGGGTCCGTCGTTCAAGACGTCCGCCGCCAAGTACAAGGGCAAGGGTGAAGCCGCCATCCTCGCCGGCTTCAAGAAGGAGCACGACGACGTCAAGGCGTCGGACGAGGAAGTCAAGACGCTCCTCAAGTGGATCCTGACGCTGTAACGCGCCCGGTCTCCTCCACTCGAAGAAAGCCGGCTGCGCCGGCTTTTTTCATCGGGGCGGGCCGCGCGCTGCGGCGCATCGGCAACAGTTGCGCGCGCATTGCGGTATCTCAATTCGGATGCGCGGGCCCCTTTGTTACGATCTCAGGTGTCGTCGGGCCTGCGAACCGGCGCCGGCCCGCGAGGTCGCGCCACGCGCCGAGGTCCCGGCGTGAAATCTGCGCCCGCGCATGGGGCCGGGCGCCTCACTGGCAGGGAGCCGCAATGAAGTCCGTCCTGATCACGCTGACCGCCGCCAGCGTCCTCGCCGTCGCCGGCAATGCGTGGGCGTCCGAAGAACTCGCCAAGAGCAACGGGTGCATGGCCAAGTGCCACGCCATCGATACGAAGAAGAAGGCACCGGCGTTCAAGGCCACCGCCGCGAAGTACAAGGGCAAGGCCGATGCCGAAGCGACGATCATCTCCGGCTTCAAGAAGGAACACGACGACGTCAAGGTCTCGGACGCCGACCTCAAGACGCTGGTGAAGTGGGTGCTGTCGCTCTGATCGCCGTCGCGATCTGAGGCACGGCCGGCGCGAGCCGGCCTTTTTGTTTTTCGGGCCCGCGGGCGCCCCGGCCGGCTCGTGTCGTCCGCGTGCCCGTCGTGCGCCCGCCCCGGGCGCACGAAAAAAGGAAAGCCGGCTCGCGCCGGCTTTCCCCCCTTCGCCCCGATCGGCGCCGGGGCCCTCGCGGGTCGCGGCGCGTTCGGGCCTCCCTTTGAGCGTCAGTGCTGCAGGCTCGAGAGCAGCCCCCAGAAGATGAACACGGCGAGCGTCACGCCGATGGACAGCGCGATGAAGCCGAACCAGTACGCGCGCTTGATCTCGTAAGGCGTGGGCGCCGGCGCGAGCATCGCGTCGAACTTGCCTTCCGCGACCAGCCGCTCGTACTCGAGCGGACGCTCTTCCTTGAAGCGCTCGAGCGGCATGCGGCCCGTGAAGATCACCGGGTCGAGCGGGAACGCTTCCGGGCGCAGGTGCGTGTGGAAGAAGTGGAACAGGAAGATGAAGCCCGTGGCGAGCAGCGCTTCGTCGCTGTGGATGATGTACGCGGCGTTCAGCGCCCAGCCCGGCAGCACCGTCGTCGCCACGGTCGGCAGCCACAGCATGAGGCCCGACAGCCCGATCATCGCGACGCCCCAGAACACCGCCAGGTAGTCGAACTTCTCCCAGTACGTGAAGCGGTCGAACTTCGGACGCGGCCCCAGGTAGAAGAAGTACGCGATCATCTTGAACATGTCGACGATGTCGCGCGGTTGCGGGACCATCGAGCGCGGCCCCCAGAAGAAGCCCTTCTCGCGCTTGACGACGAGGTCGTAGAACATCATGCCCAGGTGCCACGTGAAGTAGCCGAAGGTCACGACGCCCGCGAGCCGGTGCAGCACGCCCGCGGTCTGGGCGCCGCCGAGCAGCGCCATCAGCTTCGGCGCCCACGGGGCCGCCGCGAACTTCAGCGGCAGGCCGGTCGCGGCCAGCGTGAGGAAGCTGATCACGATCGAGACGTGCACCGACATCTGCATGCCGGAGAAGCGCCGCACGTACGGGCCGGGGCCGTGGTGGCCGGCGAACTCCTCGCCGCGCAGCAGCGCAACGACCGCGCGCTGCAGCCACAGCAGGCCGTGCAGTCCGAAGAACGCGAACACGCCCATCAGCAGCCCGGTCATGCCGAGGTACAGCCAGTGCAGGATCGGGTTGCGCTTCGGATCCGACGGGTTCGCGTGCGGGTCGAAGGTCAGGAACGACGCATTGACGTTCGCGTGGCACTTGCCGCAGGTCTTGGCGAGGTTGTCCGGGTGGATGCTCGAGCGCGGGTCCGACTTCGGCAGGTTGTGGTGCGGCGTGTGGCAGTCGGCGCACACCGCGGCCCTGAGGTTGTTCAGCGACGACGCCTTGCCGTGGAAGCTGTCCTTGAACGACTCGGACACCTTGTCGTGGCAGTTGCCGCAGCGGTCGGCGACCTGGCCGCGCGCAGCCGCCGTGTCGGGCCGGACGATCGCGTGCGGCTCGTGGCACGTGGAGCAGACCGGGATCTCGGTCTCCTTCTTGCCGTCGGGCTTGGCCCAGGCGACGCCGTGCGAGCTCTCCTTCCACTCGCGCAGGATGTTCTTGTGGCAGCTGCCGCAGGTCTCGGGGATCTTGGCGAAGCTCGTCTTCGCGCCCGCTTCCTTCTTCGAGTGGATCTCGTGCTTGCCGTGGCAGCTCGAGCACGACGGCGACGCCTCGGTGAGCCCGGACTTCAGGAGCGCACGCGCGTGCTCGCTGCGCTCGTAATTCTTCATCATGTCCTTGTGGCACTCGCCGCAGGTCTTGATCTGGTTGACCGGCGACTGCGACGACGCGGGGTCGCCGCCCTTGCGCACGAGGTGCAGGCTGCCGTGGCAGCCGGTGCAGTCCTTGACCTTGTTCTGGTTCTTGCTCTTCTGGCCGTGGATGCCGCCCGCGACTTCCTTGAACTCGTCTTCGTGGCACTCCTGGCAGACGTCGGCCTGCACCGGGCCGTAGAGGTTCTTCGGGTGCTTGATCTCGAGCGCCTTCGTGTGGCACTCGGTGCAGTCGAGCTTGCGGTGCGCCGAACGGCGATAGTCGTCGGCGAGCACGGTCAGCGACTTGCCGTTGTCGTCCTTGTAGTCGGCGTCGTCGTGGCAGCTGTCGCACTTCTCCTTCATCGGCGCGACGTACAGCGGCGCAGCGGCATCGGCCTTTGCGTCCTTGGCGGGCGCGGACTTGGCGTCCTTGGCGGGCGCGACGGCCTTGGCAGCCTCCTTCGCGGGGGGGGCGGCCTTCGCGGCCTCTTCCTTCGCCGAGGCCGGCACGGCGAGCGCGGCGAACATCATCGCGGCGGCGGCGGCCACCGCGAGTCGCACTGCCGTCGAGGCGGCCCAGCGGGTCGGGGCCAGGTGCGTGTGCGTCATGCTACTCCTTCATTGATGCATGCGCATGACGTGCGCGTGCCCGGGCCCGCCATGTGTGTGCACGCACGATAAGGGATGCCTCCGGGGCCGGCATTGATGAAGCGCAACCACGTGTCGCCGCTCCGCATCGCGCGACGCGCGGCGTCGTCTCGCTTTGCGTGCCGGCGAGCGCGCAGCGCCGGCGCCGTGCGAACCCGACGCGACCTCGGGCGCCCGGACGTCACGCGCCGCCCCCGAATCAGAACGCGAGCGCGCGGGTCAGGTCGCCGACGTTCTCGCGCACGCCGGGCAGCGGCTCGAGCGCCCAGCGGCGCGTGATGAACTTCAGGATCGACGTCGTGTCGTACACGGTCGAGTCGACGTGGCCGCGGCGCGCGAACGGCGACACGATGATCGCGGGGATGCGCGTGCCCGGGCCCCAGCGATCGCCCCAGCCCGGCCCGCGCGGCGGCGCGACGTGGTCCCAGAAGCCGCCGTTCTCGTCGTACGTGACGACGACCAGCATCCGGCCCCACTGCGGGCTGCGCCGCAGGCGCTCGAGGAGATCCGCGATGTGCGCGTCGCCGCTGGCGAGGTCGGTGTAGCTCGGGTGCTGGTTGAATCGCCCCACCGGCTTGTAGAACGCCACGCTCGGCAGGCGGCCGGCGTCGATGTCGGCGACGAGGTCGGTGTAGTCCTTCAGGTGGCGGCGGCGGTCCTCGGTGCCGGGCGCGAAGCGGGCGAAATAATTGAACGGCTGGTGGTGCGGCTGGAACGCGGGCGCCCCGGGCGCCGTGTTGTAGATGAACTCGCGCCGGACCTTCGGCGGCTGGCGCCCGTCCTCGTTGGCGGCGTTCCACCCGCCGGCGTACCACGCCCACGACACGCCCTTGGCGGACAGGGTGTCGCCGATCGTGCGCGCGGTCTGCGCCGGCGCGGGGTGGCGCGCGGGGTCCGCGAACGAAGGATCGCCGCGCTCGGCCGGCGGATAGCCGCTCGGCTGGTACGGCGGCTGCGTCGTGTTCACCGCCCAGCCGTCGGGCGTGACCTGCCCGTCGAACACCGCCACCGGGCCGTTCATCACGGAGGCCGGCGAACCGGGACGCTTGACGAGCCGGCCCTGCGCGTCGAGCTGGGCGCGCATCGACGCGGGCGCCTCGGCGAAGCGCGGCGTGCACGCGCAGATCAGCCACTGGTGGTTCAGGAACGAGCCGCCGAACGCGGCCATGAAGAAGTGGTCCGCCAGCGTGTATTCGCGCGCCCACTGCCAGGTCTTCAGCGACGAGCCGTCGTAGTGGCCCATCACCCAGGCGCCGACGGTCGACATCGCGGCGAACATGTCGTTGCGCCCGCCGTTGATCTGCTCCTGGTTGTGATAGAAGTTGTGGATCGGGCTCGGCGCGATCCGGTCGAGCGCCATTCCGATCGGCGGCGCGTCGATGCGGAACGGCCGGTTCGGCATCCCCGACGGGAAGCGGGTGCTGGGCTTTCCGTGTTCGTAGACCGGGGGCAGCGTCGCAAGCCGCCTGCCGTCGTGGTCGACCTGCGCGGCCCGATCCGGGCTCACGCCGGCGAGCCCTTCGGCCCCGGGGAAGAGCCCGAAGAGGTGATCGAAGCTGCGATTTTCCGCGTAGATCACCACCACGTGCTCGATCGACTGCAGCTTCGTGGCCGGCGCCGACGGCACCTGCGAGCACGCCGCGGCGAGCATCGCCGCGGCGGGGATGATGAGTCGGGGACGCAGGCGAAATGCACTCATCGGGGTCGTCCTGTCGAGCGTTCGCCGCGCCCGCGGCGAGACGCCGCCACGGAAGCGCGACGCCGTGCAGCCTCGCAGTTTGCGACACCGCCCCCCGGCGCCGCAAGCGCGGGCACCCGCGGGCACCCGCGGGCACGTGAATCCATCTGCTATCGTCGCCGGATGGAACCCCTGAAGATCAGCAGCGACATCGTCACGACGCCACCGCGTCCCGCCGCGTCCGTGGTGCTGCTGCGCGACCACGCCGGCGAACTGCAGGTCTTCATGCTGCGGCGCCACGGGCTGTCCGACGTGCTCGGCGGCGCGTACGTCTTCCCCGGCGGCAAGCTCGACCGCGAGGACTCCGACGCCGCGATGCTGCGCCGCCTGGACCGGCCCGCGGCCGACCTGCACGCGGCGCTCGGCGAGCCCGTGCTCGACGAGGCGAGCGCGTGCGGGCTGTGGGTCGCCGCGTGCCGCGAGACCTTCGAGGAGGCCGGGATCCTGCTCGCGCACGGCGCGACCGCGAACGACGTCGAGGCCGCCACGCGGCAGGCACGCACCGGCCTGTCGTTCGTCGAACTGCTCGAGCAGATGGACCTCACGCTCGCGCTCTCGAACATCGCTCCGTGGACGCGCTGGATCACGCCGAGGATGCCGTCGATGATGAACAAGCGCTTCGACACGCGCTTCTTCGTCGCCGAGATCCCCGACGGGCTCACCGCCCGGCACGACGACCACGAGGCTACCGAGAGCCTGTGGTGCACGCCGCGGGCGGTCCTCGAGAAATACTGGAACCGCGAGCTCGCGCTCGCGCCGCCGCAGATCATGAGCTGCGCGCACCTCGCACGCCACGCGAACGTCGCGTCGGTGCTCGAGGAGGCGCGCAGCCGCCGCCCGCCGACGGTGCTGCCCGAGCCCTTCGACATCGACGGCCGTCGCGTGCTGACCTATCCGGGCGACGAGCTGCACTCCGGGCGCGTGCGCGCGCTGCCGGGCCCGCTGCGACTGGTCCACAACCCGGGTGCCGAGCGCTTCGAGCCGCGCGACGGCGCCTTCGAGTCGTTCTTCGCGTAGCCCGGCGCGCCCGCCTCGTGGCCGACCTGCCCTTCGCCGTCCTCGACTACGACGACGGCGTGTGCGCGCTCGACTCCGGCTACGGGCGGCCGATGCTCGACGCGATCCACGTCGTCGTCGAGGGCGACCGCGCCGCGGTGATCGACACCGGCGCCAACGACGCGGTGCCCCGCGTGCTCGCGCTGCTCGCCGCGCGCGGCGTCGCGCCCGAGCGGGTCGAGTGGGTCATGCTCACGCACGTCCACCTCGACCACGCCGGCGGCGCCGGGCTGCTGCTGCGCCACCTGCCGAACGCGCGTGCGACGGTGCACCCGCGCGGCACGCGCCACCTGATCGACCCCTCGCGGCTGGTCGCGGGCACCGTCGAGGTCTACGGCGCGGCGCGCACGCGTGCGATGTACGGCGACGTCGTGCCGATCCCCCCGCAGCGCATCGTGGAGACGCCCGACGGCGCGAGCGTGCGGCTCGGCGCGAGGCGCTTCGAGTTCCTCGACACGCCGGGGCACGCGCGGCATCACGTGTGCATCGTCGACGATCGCACCGGTCACGTGTTCGCCGGCGACACCTTCGGCCTGTCGTACCGCGAGCTCGACCGCGACGGCCGCACGTTCGTGTTCCCGTCGACGACGCCGGTGCAGTTCGACCCGCCCGCGCTGCACCGCTCGATCGACCGGCTGCTCGCGCGCGCGCCGTCGGCGATCCACGTCACGCACTTCGCGCAGGCGCGCGATCCGGCACGGCTGGGCGCGGACCTGCACCGCCTCGTCGACGCGCACGCCGCGCTCGCGACGCGCTGGCGCGACGCCGGCGAAGACCGCCACGCGCGCCTCGTCGACGGGCTTTGGCGAATGCTCGGCGACGAGGCGAAGCGCCAGGGCTGGGCGGTGCAAGGCGACGCGCTGCGCCCGATCTTCGACAACGACGTCGACCTGAACGCGGCGGGCCTCGTCGCGTGGCTGGACGCGCGCGCCTGAGCGCGGCTCGGGGCAAGGCGCGAGCGCCGGTGCGCGGATTCGGCCGAGCGTCGGGGGCTGCGCGGCGGCGCCCGACGCTCGGGCGCTGCGCGGCGGCGGCGCCGCGACGACTCGCCCGGCTCAGCGCGGCGGCAGGCTCCCCTGCACGCCCTGCACGTACCAGTCCATGCGGTTGAGCGCGTCGTCGGTCATCGTGCCCTTGTCCTGGCGAACGCGCCCGGCATTGTCCTCGAGCCGGCCCCCGAACGGGTGGAAGCGCCCGGCGGCGATCTCGTCGCGCCGCGCGAGCACCTGCGTGCGCACGTCGGCCGGCACCGACGCGTTGAATGCCTCCAGCTTCACGAAGCCCTCGCGCAGGCCGCCCCACAGGGCCGCCGGCTTCCACGTGCCGTCGAGCACCGCGCGCGCGACCCGCGTGTAGTGCTCGCCCCAGTGGTGCGAGACCGCGGTGAGCTGCCCGCGCGGACCGAAGCGGCTCATGTCGCTGTGGTAGCCGATCGACATGCGCCCCTTCTCCTCGGCGGCGGCGACGACCGCGGTCGAGTCGGTGTGGTGCGTGAGCACGTCGGCGCCCTGGTTCATCAGCGTGTTCGCGGCGTCGCGCTCGCGCCCGGGGTCGTACCAGGCGTTCACCCACACGACCTTCATCTGCGCCCGCGGGTTGACCGCGCGCATGCCGAGCGCGAACGCGTTGATGCCCTGCAGGACCTCCGGGATCGGGAACGCGGCGACGCTGCCCGCGATCCCGGACTTCGTCATGCGCCCCGCGACCATGCCGGCGAGGTAGCGCCCCTCGTAGAAGCGCGCGTTGTAGACGCCGACGTTGGCCGCCGTCTTGTAGCCGGTCGCGTGCTCGAAGATCGTCGCCGGGAACTGGCGCGCGACGCGGATCGTCGGTTCCATGTACCCGAAGCTCGTCGTGAACACGAGCCGGTGCCCCTGGTCGGCGAGGTCGCGGATGACGCGCTCGGCGTCGGGCCCCTCGGCGACGTTCTCGACGTACGTGGTGCTCACGCGCGCGCCGAGCGCCTTCTCCATCTGAAGGCGCCCGAGGTTGTGCTGCGTGGTCCAGCCCGCGTCGGCGATCGGGCTCACGTAGACGAATCCGACCTTCAGCGGGGGCGCGACGGGTGCGAACTGGGCACGGGCCCGCGACGGCAGCACCGCGGCGAGCGCGCCCGCCGACATCAGCGTGCGGCGCAGCGGGGAATCGGCGCGCACAGGCGGCGCGCCGGTGAGGTTTTTCGACATGGTTGTCCTCGACATGGCTCCGGTGAATCGGTGCCGCCGGGACGCGGAGCGACGTCCCGGGGCCGCGGGCCGGCGCGGCGGGCGGCGCCGGACGGCCCGCCCCCGCGCGCGGCGCGTCAGTTGCCGCCGGGCACCTTGCCTTCGACGCCCTGCACGTAGAACTTGATGTCGTGCAGGAACTTGTCGTCGGCGACCTGGTCCTTGGCGAGCACCTCCTTGCCGGACTGGTCCTTGATCGGGCCCTTCCAGATCGAGAACGTGCCCGACTTCAGGCCTTCCCTGACCTCCTCGACCTTCTTGCGAACGTCCTCGGGCACCTTGTCGGAGATCGAGACCAGGTCGATCGCGCCCTCCTTCACGCCCCACCAGACCTCGCCGGTCTTCCACGTGCCCTCGAGCTTGTCGCGCACCGCCTTCTTGTAGTACGGCGACCAGTCGATGACCGCGGACGCGAGGTGCGCGCCGGGACCGAACTTGCTCATGTCGCTGTCCCAGCCGAACGCGAACTTGCCGGCTTTCTCGGCGGCCTGGAGCACCGCGCTGGAGTCGGTGTTCTGCATGAGGACGTCGGCGCCCTGGTTCATCAGCGAGGTGGCCGCCTCGGTCTCCTTGGGCGGGTCGAACCAGGCGTTGATCCACACGACCTTGGTCTTCACTTTCGGGTTGACGCTGCGCGCGCCGAGCGTGAACGAGTCGATGTTGCGGATCACCTCGGGGATCGGGATCGACGCGACCACGCCCAGGGTGTTCGACTTCGTCATGCGGCCCGCGATGACCCCGGCCATGTACGCGCCCTCGTACGTGCGCGAGTCGTAGGTGCGCATGTTCTCGGCGGTCTTGTAGCCGGTGGCGTGCTCGAAGCGGACGTCCTTGAACTGCTGCGCGACCTTGAGCATCGGCTCCATGTAGCCGAACGTCGTGCCGAAGACCAGCCCGTTGCCCTGGCTGGCGAGGTCGCGGATCACGCGCTCGGCGTCCGGCCCCTCGGGCACGCTCTCGACGAAGGAGGTCGCGATCTTGTCGCCGAACTCCTTCTCGACCGCCTTGCGCGCGTTGTCGTGCGCGAAGGTCCAGCCCGCGTCGCCGACCGGGCCGACGTAGATGAACGCGACCTTCAGCGGCTCGGGCTTGGGCGCCGGCGCGGGCGCGGCCGCCGCCGGCGGCTCGGCCGGCTTGGGTTCTTCCTTCTTGCCGCAGCCGGCGAGCGCCAGCGACGCGGCGGACACGGCGAGGGCGGCCTTCAGCCACGCGCGCTTGTTCGCTTCGATCATCACGGTTTCTCCTGTTCTTCTGTCGCGAAAAGGCCGCCCGCCCCGGGGCGGGCGGGAATGCTCATCGGCCGGGGTGGAAAGGCTTGCCCAGCGAGGCCGGCATGTTGGCACGGATCCAGTCGGGATTGCGCGAGATCAGCGCCAGCACGACGATCGTCGCCAGGTACGGCAGCATCGACAGCACCTGACTGGCCACCTGCACCCCGACCCCCTGCAGGTGGAACTGCAACATCGTGACGCCGCCGAACAAGTATGCGCCCAGCAGCACGCGCGCCGGCCGCCAGGTCGCGAACGTCGTGAGCGCCAGCGCGATCCAGCCGCGCCCCGCGACCATGCCCTCGACCCACAGCGGCGTGTAGACGACCGAGATGTACGCGCCCGCCATGCCGCACAGCGCGCCGCCGGCCATCAGCGCGGCCAGGCGGATGCGGCGCACCGGGTAGCCGAGCGCGTGCGCCGACTCGGGCGACTCGCCGATCGCACGCAGCACGAGCCCGGCGCGCGTGCGATCCAGGAACCACGCCAGCAGCACGGCGAGCGCGACGGTGAGGTAGACCATCGGGTGATGACGGAACAGCGCCGGGCCCAGCCACGGGAGGTCGGAGAGCACCGGCAGCACGAGCGGCGGCGCCGGCGGCAGGCTCTTGCCGACGAAGCCGAGCCCGACGAACGCGGAGAAGCCCACGCCGAACAGGCTCAGCGCGAGCCCGCTCGCGCCCTGGTGGGTGTTCAGCCAGATCACCAGGCCGCCCAGCACCGCGGCCAGCAGCGCACCCGCCAGCGCGCCCGCGGCGATCCCGAGCGACGTGCTGCCGCTGTGGAAGGCGGTCGCGAACCCGGCGACCGCGGCGACCAGCATGATGCCCTCCGCGCCCAGGTTGACCACCCCCGCGCGCTCGTTGACGAGCAGCCCCAGCGCGGCGAGCGCCAGCGGGGTTCCCGCGCTCAGCGTGGCGGCGACGAGCAGCGCGATCGGTTCCATCATCGGCCCGGGCGGATCCGGTAGTGGATCAGGGTGTCGCACGCGAGCAGCGCCACCAGCAGCAGCCCCTGGAAGACGCCGGTCAGCGCGTTGGGCAGGCCCAGGCGCGACTGCGCGAGCTCGCCGCCGATGTAGAACATCGACATCAGCAGCGCCGCCAGCACGATGCCCACCGGGTGCAATCGCCCGACGAACGCGACGATGATCGCGGCGAAGCCGTAGCCGGGCGAGACGTGCGGCGTGAGCTGGCCGAGCGGCCCGGCGGCCTCGAGCGCGCCCGCGAGCCCGGCGAAGCCGCCCGAGATCGACAGCGACGTCCACAGTGCCCTGCGCGACGAGAATCCCGCGTAGCGCGCGGCCAGCGGCGCGAGCCCGCCGACCTGGAGCTGGTAGCCCGCGAAGGTGCGGAACATGAACACCCACGTGACGGCCACCGCGACCAGCGCGATCGGGGCGCCCAGGTGCAGCCGCGACGACGGCACCAGCACCGGCACCAGCGCCTCGGGGACGAACATCCGCGTCTGCGGGAAGTTGTAGCCCTGCGGGTCCTTCCACGGCCCGTGCACGAGGAAGCTCAATGCAAGCTGTGCGACGTACACCAGCATCAGGCTGACCAGGATCTCGTTGGCGTTGAAGCGGTCGCGCAGCAGCGCCACGATCCCGGCCCACGCGATGCCGCCGAGCACGCCCGCGACGAGGATCAGCGGCAGCAGCGCGCGCCCGGTCTCGGGCGTGGCGAGCAGCGCGACGCCGCCGCCGGCGATCGCGCCGGCGACGAGCTGCCCCTCGGCGCCGATGTTCCACACGTTGGCACGAAAGCACGCGGCGAGCCCGAGCGCGCACAGCACGAGCGGCGTGGCCTTCACGCCGAGCTCGGTGAGTGCGTAGACGTTGCGCACCGGTTCGTGGAAGAACACGAGCAGGCCCTTGACCGGGTCCTTGCCCAGCAGGACGAACAGCGCGACGCCGACCAGCACCGTGATCGCGAGCGCCAGCACCGGCGACAGCCACGCCATCAGCCGCGACGGCTCGGCGCGCGCCTCAATGCGCATCGGCGGTCTCCCCGGCGGCCGGCCACAACCCGCTCATCCACACGCCGACCTGCTCGACCGTGGCGCGCGCCGTCTCGATCGACGGCGACAGGCGCCCGCGCGCGATCACGTGCAGGCGGTCGGTGATCTCGAACAGCTCGTCGAGTTCCTCGGAGACGACGAGCAGCGCGCAGCCGGCGTCGCGCAGCGCGAGCAGCTCGGCGCGGATCTGGGCTGCGGCGCCGACGTCGACGCCCCAGGTCGGCTGCGCGACGACGAGCACCTTCGGATCGGCGTCGACCTCGCGCCCGACGATGAACTTCTGCAGGTTGCCGCCGGACAGGCTCGCGGCCGGCGCGCCCGGCCCGCCCGCCTTCACGCCGAAGCGCGCGATGACCGCCCGCGCGATGGCCTCGAAGCGCGCGTGCGAGATCCAGCCGGCGCGGCCCAGCGAGCGCGCGTCGGCGCGCGTGAGCAGCACGTTCTGCGCGAGCGACAGCGACGGCACCGCCCCGCGCCCGAGACGCTCCTCGGGCACGAAGTGCAGCCCGAGCCGGCGCCGCGCGGCGGGGCTCGCACGCCCGACCCTGCGTCCCTGGAGCTGCACCGCGGACGCGGCGGCACGCGGGTCTTCCCCGGAGAGCGCCGCGAGCAGCTCGGCCTGGCCGTTGCCGGAGACGCCGGCCACGCCGACGATCTCGCCCGCGTGCACGTCCAGGCTCACGGCCTCCAGCGCGACGCCGTGCGCGTCGCGCGCGGGCAGCGACAGCGCGTCGACGCGCAGCGCGAGCGCGCCCGGCGTGCGCGGCCGGTGCTCGACGCGCGGCGGCTCGGCGCCGATCATCAGCCGCGAGAGCTCCGCGTTGGTCTGGACGGCGGGATCGACGACGCCGGCGACGCGACCGGCGCGCAGCACCGTGCAGCGGTGGCACAGCGCGCGAATCTCGTCGAGCTTGTGGCTGATGTAGAGGATGCTGCAGCCGGTGGACGCGAGCTGGCGCAGCGTGACGAACAGCCGCTCGACCGCCTGCGGCGTGAGCACCGACGTCGGCTCGTCGAGGATCAGCAGCCGCGGGTCGGTGAGCAGCGCGCGCACGATCTCGACGCGCTGGCGCTCGCCCACCGACAAGGTGTGCACCGGGCGGCGCGGGTCGATCTCGAGCCCGTACTCGCCGGCCTTGTCGCGAATGCCCTCGGTGACGGCCGCCAGCGACACGGAGCGGTCGAGCCCGAGCAGAACGTTCTCGGCGACGGTCAGCGAGTCGAACAGCGAGAAGTGCTGGAAGACCATCGAGATGCCGTGCGTGCGGGCCTCGGCGGGGCTGCGAACGTCGATCGGGACGCCGTTCCAGTGGATCGAGCCGGCGTCCGGGCGAACCGCGCCGTAGATGACCTTCATCAGCGTGGACTTGCCGGCCCCGTTCTCGCCGAGCACCGCGTGGATCTCGCCGGGCATCACCGTCAGCGACACGTCGTCGTTGGCGACGACCGCCGGATAGCGCTTGGTGATGCCGTCGAGCTGAAGGCGCGGATGCACGGGAGCGAACGAGAAGGCGAAGGACGGGGCGCGCGTCAGCCGAGCATCTGCCCGCCGTCGACCGCGATCGTCTGTCCGGTGACCCAGCTCGCCTGCTCGCTGGCGAGGAACAGCACCAGGTTCGCGACCTCCTCGGGACGGCCCATGCGCCCGGAGGGAATGCCGGCGAGGATTCCCTGGTACAGCTGCGGCGCGTTGCGCCGGGCCTGGTCCCACACGCCGCCGGGGAACTCGATCGAGCCGGGCGCCACGCAGTTCACGCGCACGCCCTTGGCCGCAAGCCCCGCGGCCTGCGTCATCGTGTACTGGATCACCGCCGCCTTGACCGCGCCGTAGGGCGGCGTGCGCGCGCTCGCGCCGAGCCCGGAGATCGACGAGACGTTGACGACCGCGCCGCGACCGCGCTCGAGCCACGGCAGCGCCGCGCGCAGCGCGCGCACGGTGGCGAGCAGGTCGACGTCGATCGACGCGGCCCACCCGGCCTCGTCGTCGGTGCGCCCGAAACCGGACGCGTTGTTCACCAGCACGTCGATGCCGCCGAGCGCCGCGGCGGCGGCCTCGACGTAGGCGCCGACGGCGGCGGCGTCGGCGAGATCGCAGACCGCCGCGTGCGCCGGCACGCCGGCCGCGCGCAGTTCGCCCTCGGTGCGCCGCAGCGCCTCCTCGTTGCGCGCGCAGATCGACACCGCGGCGCCCGCGGCGGCGAACCCGAGCGCGATCGAGCGGCCGATCCCGCGGCTGCCGCCGGTGACGACCACACGCTTGCCTTCGAAGGAAATCCTCATCGAACCGTCTCCTCGTCTCGGGCGCCTCCGGGGCGCGACTGCACCGCCGACTCCAGCCCGGGCGCCGGCACCTCGCGCACCAGCGCGACCAGGTCGTCCTCGGCGAGCGTCTCGTGCTCGAGCAGCCGGCGCGCGCCCTCGTCGAGTCGCGCGTGCTGCGCGAACAGGATCGCCTTCGAGCGCTCGAACGCCCGCGCCACCAGCGCGCCGATCGCGTCGTCGATCCGGCGCGCGGTGTCGTCGGAGTACTCGCGCGCCTCCGGGTGCCAGACGTCGACGCCCAGCAGCGGCGAGACCGGGTGCTCGAACGCGACGTTGCCCAGGTGCGCGTCCATGCCGAAGCGAACCACCATGCTGCGCGCGATGTCGGTGACCTTGCCGAGGTCGTCGGCGGCGCCGGTGGAGACCTCGCCGAAGACGATCGCCTCCGCGGCGCGCCCGCCGAGCAGCACCGCCATCCGGCTCTCCAGCTCGGAGCGCGTCATCAGGAACCGGTCTTCGGTGGGACGCTGGATCGTGTAGCCGAGCGCGCCGACCCCGCGCGGGATGATCGAGACCTTGTGCACGGTGTCGCTGCCCGGCAGCGCGAGCGCGACCAGCGCGTGGCCCATCTCGTGGTGCGCGACGATGCGCCGCTCGAGCGTGTTGAGCAGCCGGTTCTTCTTCTCCAGGCCCGCGACGATGCGCTCGATCGCGCCGTTGAAGTCCTCGAGCGACACGGCTTCGCCGCCGCGCCGCGTCGCGAGCAGCGCCGCCTCGTTGACGAGATTGGCGAGGTCGGCGCCCGAGAAGCCCGGCGTGAGCGCGGCGACCTGCGACGGATCCACGCCCGGCGCGAGCTTCACCTTGCGCAGGTGCACGTTCAGGATCTGCACGCGGCCGGTCTTGTCGGGGCGGTCGACCAGCACCTGGCGGTCGAAGCGGCCGGCACGCAGCAGCGCCGGGTCCAGGATCTCGGGCCGGTTCGTCGCGGCGAGCAGCACCAGCCCCTTGCTCGGGTCGAACCCGTCGAGCTCGGCGAGCAGCTGGTTCAGCGTCTGCTCCTTCTCGTCGTGACCGCCGGGACCGTACGCGCCGCGCGCCCGCCCGAGCGCGTCGATCTCGTCGATGAAGATGATCGCCGGCGCCCGCTGGCGCGCCTGCTCGAAGAGATCGCGCACGCGCGCCGCGCCCACGCCGACGAACATCTCGACGAATTCGGACCCGTTGATCGAGAAGAACGGCACGCCCGCCTCGCCGGCGACCGCCCGCGCGAGCAGCGTCTTGCCGGTGCCGGGCGGGCCGACCAGCAGGATGCCCTTGGGCAGCCGCGCGCCGAGCCGGCCGTGGCTCGCCGGGTCCTTCAGGAAGCCGACCACCTCGCGCAGCTCCTCCTTGGCCTCGTCGACGCCGGCGACGTCGTCGAACGTGACCTTCACGCCGGTCTCGACGAACACGCGCGCCTTGCTCTTGCCGATCGCGAGCAGCCCCCCGCCCAGCCCGCCGCCCGCGCGCCGCGAGAGCAGCACCCAGACCCCGTAGAACACGAGCGCGGGCAGCACCCAGCCGAGCAGGTCGCGCACCCAGGTGCTCTGCACGCCGGCGCTCACCTTCACGCCCTTCGTTGCGAGCTGATCGGCGAACGCGGGCTCCACGCGCAGTGTGAAGAAGCGCTTGTGACCGTCGGCAAGCGCCTGCTTCAGCTCACCCTGCAGGCGGTCCGGGAAGACGACGACCTCCTGGACCTCTCCGGCATCGAGAAGGCGCACGAACTCGCTGTACGGCAGGGGCTCGGTCTCGCGCCACGCGCGCCACGCGTCCTGGATGAACAGGATCGCGAGCAGCGCCAGCGCGATGTACCAGGCGTTCCACTGGCTGGACTTTTGCATCGGGATTCCGGTCGGCGAGCGGCCCCGCCCCGCGGCGGCCGGCGCGCATCGGCAAGCATCGTACAGGGTTCGCGGAACGGGCGGCACGCGCGCGGGCCGCCGCCGGACCGATCGCGTTCATAATGTGGCCACTATGGCATTCCAAGACAGCCTCCACTCCGACATCCGCGAAGGCGTTCGCGCCGTCTGCGGGCAATTCGACTCCGCGTACTTCCAGGAGGTCGACGACCGCCGCGCCTACCCCGAGGCGTTCGTCGACGCGCTCACCCGGGCGGGCTGGCTCGCCGCGATGATCCCGCAGGAGTTCGGCGGCTCGGGCCTGGGCCTGTCCGAGGCCTCGGTGATCATGGAGGAAATCAATCGCAGCGGCGGCAACGCCGGCGCGTGCCACGGCCAGATGTACAACATGGGCACGCTGCTGCGCCACGGTTCGCCCGAGCAGAAGCGCACCTACCTGCCCAGGATCGCGTCCGGGGAGCTGCGCCTGCAGTCGATGGGCGTGACCGAGCCCACCACCGGCACCGACACGACGAAGCTCAAGACCACCGCCGAGCGCCGCGGCGACCGGTACGTGGTCAACGGGCAGAAGGTCTGGATCTCGCGCATCCAGCACTCGGACCTCATGATCCTGCTCGCGCGCACCACGCCGCTCGCGCAGGTGAAGAAGAAGTCCGAGGGCATGTCGATCTTCATCGTCGACCTGCACCAGTCGATCGGCAAGGGCCTGACGGTGAACCCGATCCGCAACATGGTGAACCACGAGACCAACGAGCTGTTCTTCGACAACCTCGAGATCCCGGCGGAGAACCTGATCGGCGAGGAAGGCAAGGGCTTCAAGTACATCCTCGACGGGCTGAACGCGGAGCGCACGCTGATCGCCGCCGAGTGCATCGGCGACGGCTACTGGTTCGTCGAGAAGGCCGCGAAGTACGCGGGCGAGCGCGTCGTGTTCGACCGCCCCATCGGCATGAACCAGGGCGTGCAGTTCCCGATCGCCGACGCCTACATGGAAGTCGAGGCGGCGAACCTGATGCGATTCCGCGCCTGCGAGCTCTACGACGCGCACAAGCCGTGCGGCGCGGAGGCGAACATCGCCAAGCACCTGGCGGCGAAGGCGTCGTGGGAGGCGGCCAACGCCTGCCTGCAGACGCACGGCGGCTTCGGCTTCGCGTGCGAATACGACGTCGAGCGCAAGTTCCGCGAGACGCGGCTGTATCAGGTCGCGCCGATCTCGACGAACCTGGTGCTGTCGTTCGTCGCCGAGCACGTGCTCGGGATGCCGCGCTCTTTCTGACCGTGGCGCCGGCCGGGCCGCGCGCCGAGCCTTCGCCGGGGCGCAGCCCGCATTCGTGGCCCGCGGGTCAGCCGGCGCGCGCCTCGATCGCCCTGCGGTATTGCTCGAGGTAGCGCCGAGCGGCGCCTTCCCAGCCGAAGTCCGCCGCCATGCCGGCGCGCACCACCGACTCCCAGCGCGCGCCGTCCGTGCGCAGCGCGATCGCGCGCCGCAGCGCCCACAGCAGCGACTGCGCGTTCGCGTCGTCGAACACGAAGCCGTTGGCGCGCCCGTCGGCGAGCGCTTCGCCGGACGCGTCGACGACGGTGTCGGCAAGGCCGCCGGTGCGGCGCACGACCGGCACGGTGCCGTAGCGCAGGCTGTACATCTGGTTCAGCCCGCAGGGCTCGAAGCGCGACGGCATCACGAAGACGTCGGCCCCCGCCTCGACGCGGTGCGCGAGCGCCTCGTCGAACCCGATCACGGTGGCGCAGCGGCCCGGATGTCGCCCGGCGAGTTCGCGGAACCCGTGCTCCATCCAGTGCTCGCCGCTGCCGAGCACCGCGAGCTGGGCGCCCTCGCCCACGAGCGCGTCGCCGATCTCGAGCAGCAGGTCCAGCCCCTTCTGCTCGGTGAGCCGGCTGACGACCCCGAGCAGCGGGGCCGCCGCGTCCCCGGCGAGGCCGAGCTGGGCCTGCAGCGCGCGCTTGCAGGCCGCCTTCGCGAACAGCCGGTGCGCGTCGTAGGGCTGCTCCAGCGCCGGGTCGGACGCCGGATCCCAGACCTCGGTGTCGATGCCGTTGAGGATCCCGGCCAGGCGGTCCGCGCGGTAGCGCAGCAGCCCCTCGAGACCGCAACCGAAGTCCGGCGTCTGGATCTCGCGCGCGTACGTCGGGCTCACCGTGGTGATGCGATCGGCGAGCGCCAGCCCCGCCTTCAGGAACGACACGCGCCCGTGGAACTCGACGCCGTCCGGCGTGAGCGACTCGGGCGGCAGGCCGATCGTGCCGAGCACTTCGGGCCCGAACAGCCCCATGAACGTGAGATTGTGGATCGTCACGACGCACGCCGCGCCGCGCCCGCCGAACGCGTGGCGCGTGTACGCCGGCGCGAGCGCGCTCTGCCAGTCGTTGCAGTGCACGACGTCGGGGCGCCAGTCGAGCGGGGAGCGGTCCGACGCGAGCAGCGCGGCGACGTGCGACAGCAGCGCGAAGCGCGCCGCGTTGTCGGGCCAGTCGCGGCCGTCGGGGCCCAGGTAGGGATTGCCGTCGCGCTCGCCGAAGCCGGGGGCCTCGAGCAGCAGCAGCGAGAGCCCCGGCGCGAGCTCGGCGCGCGAGAGCGTCGCGCGCGGCAGCACGCCGGGCGGCGCGTCGAGCGCGGCGACGCGCTCGCGCCGCGGGAACGCGCGCAGCATCGCCGGATAGCCGGGTACCAGCACGCGCACGTCGCAGCCTTCGCGCGCGAGCGCCGCCGGCAGCGCCGCGGCGACGTCGCCCAGGCCGCCGGTCTTGACCCAGGGCGCGACCTCCGAGGCCGCGAACAGCACTTTCAGAGCCAGCACATCAGCCCCATCTCGAAGCGGTGAGTGAGCGCCTCGTGCGACGGGTACGCGCGGAAGCGGTACTCCATGCGCCCGCACACCTGCGGGTCGAGGCTGAGCGTGTAGAGGTGCTCGCCGTCGCCGAGCGCCTGCTGCGGCTCCAGCGGACGATGCTGGACGAAGTCGTCGGGCCCCGGCGGCCCGGCGCGCGAGAGCACGAGCTCGACGATCACGTCGTCGGGCGCCAGGCCGTTGAGCCGCACCGCGATCCCGAAGCGCGCCGCCTCCCCGAAGCTCAGGCGCCGGGGCACGTCGTCGCAACGGCGCAGCGTGACGCCCGACCACGCGCCGCGCACGCGCTCCTTCCACTGCGCGACGTGGCGCGCCCGGCTGAAGTCGTCGGCCGAGTAGCGGCGCCACTGCGCGGCCGCCGGCGCGTAGAACTTGTCCAGGTACTCGCTGACCATCCGCGCCGAATTGAAGCGCGGCGCGATGCTGATCATCGAGCGCTTGGACATCCCGACCCAGCCCGGCGAGTAGCCCATCGGCCCGCGCTCGTAGTAGAGCGGGATCACCTTGTCCTGCAGGATCTCGTAGAGCGTGCGCGCCTCGTCGCGCGCGCGCAGCGCGTCGTCCAGGCCGTCGTGCACCGGCTTGATCGCCCAGCCGTTGGTGCCGTCGTAGCCCTCGTCCCACCAGCCGTCGAGCACCGACAGGTTGATCACGCCGTTGAGCGCCGCCTTCATGCCCGAGGTGCCGGACGCCTCCAGCGGATAGATCGGGTTGTTGAGCCAGACGTCGACCCCCTGAACCAGCCGGCGCGACAGGCGCAGGTCGTAGCCTTCGGCGACGAGGAAGTGGCCCTCGAACTCGCGCATCGCGGCGACCTCGTGCAGGCGCCGGATCAGCGCCTTGCCGGGCTCGTCGGCCGGGTGCGCCTTGCCCGCGAAGATGAACAGCACCGGTCGCTGGCGATCGGTGACGATCTGGCGCAGCCAGTCGAGGTTCTCCAGCAGCAGCGTCGCACGCTTGTACGTCGCGAAGCGGCGCGCGAAGCCGATCGTCAGCACGTTCGGGTTCGACGGATCGGCGAATCGAAGCAGCCGGTCGAGGTGCGCCTCCGAGCCGTTGTTGCGCGCGTGCGCCTGCGCGATCCGGTTGCGCACGAGGAACAGCATCTGCGCCTTCAGCGACTGGCGCACCGCCCAGAACTGCTGGTCGGGAATGCGGTTCACGCCCTGCCAGGAGTCCGGCTCGGTGACGCGCAGGATCCAGCCCGAGCCGATCTGGCGCGCGAACAGCTCCGCCCACTCGTCGGACAGGAAGGTCGGGATGTGCACGCCGTTGGTGACCCAGTCGATCGGGTTCTCGTGCGGCTCGACCTGCGGCCACAGCGGCGCGCAGATCTTCGACGACACCCCGCCGTGGATGCGCGAGACGCCGTTGTGGTGGCGCGAGCCGCGGATCGCGAGCGCCGTCATGTTGAATTCGTGGCTGTTCGGCGTGGAACCGAGCCCCACCAGCCGTTCCGGGGGCACGCCCACGTCCGTGCACCAGCGCGCGAAGTAGTGGCGGATCATGTCCTCGCCGAAGTGGTCGTGGCCCGCCGGCACCGCGGTGTGCGTCGTGAACACGGTGTTCGACGCGACCGCCTCGAGCGCGGTGGCGAAGTCCAGCCCTTCGCGCACCAGCGCGCGCACGCGCTCCAGGATCAGGAAGGCGGCGTGACCCTCGTTGATGTGCCAGATCGTCGGGCGCAGTCCCATCGCCGCGAGCGCGCGCCCCCCGCCCACGCCGAGGATGATCTCCTGCTCGATGCGGGTGCTGCGGTCGCCGCCGTAGAGGCGGTGGGCGATGTCGCGGTCGGCGCGGCTGTTCTGCGGCAGGTCGGTGTCGAGCAGGTACAGCTTCACGTGGCCGACGCGGGCGCTCCAGACCTTGACGACGACGTCGCGCCCGGGGAGCTCGACGTCGACGTGCAGCGGAATGCCGGCGGCGTCGAACACCGGGTCGACCGGCAGGTCGGAGAAGTCGGAGTCGGCGTACTCGGCCTGCTGGTTCCCGGACGGATCGATGGTCTGGAAGAAGTAGCCCTGCCGGTACAGCAGGCCGACGCCGACGAACGGCAGCCGCATGTCGCTCGCGGCCTTGCAGTGGTCGCCGGCGAGGATGCCCAGGCCGCCCGAGTAGATCGGCAGGCTCTCGTGGAAGCCGAACTCCGCGCAGAAGTAGGCGACGAGGTCGTTGTCCGCGAGGCGTTCGGCGCCGTTGTTGCGCGTGCGCTGCTCGTGGTACGTGTCGAACGTCGACAGCACGCGCAGGTAGCTGTTCAGGAACACCGGGTCCTGCGCCGCGGCCTCGAGGTGGCGCTGGTCGATGCGGCGCAGGAACGCCTTCGGGCCGTGCCCGACTGCGTGCCAGACGTCGCTGTTCAGGCGCGCGAACAGCGTGCGCGTGGGGCGGTCCCAGCTGTACCAGAGGTTGCTCGCGAGCTCCTCGAGGCGTGCCAGCCGCGCCGGCATGCGCGGGTTGATCTCGAGCGGGAATGGGGTGCCAGGCATCGGTGCTCCGGGGTGAAACGGGACTTGACTCGAACTGACGGCGCGACGTCGCGCGCGGCGCGCTCAGGCGACCACGCCGAGCTCGACGCGCACGGTGGCGTCGTCGGCGCCGACGTCGAACGCGAGATCGACGACGGCGGCCTGCATGATCTTCTCGAATCCGGCCTCCGACAGCGAGACCGTGTGGTACGGCGCGCACGCGACCGCCGCCGGCGGCACGCACGCGACGCGCACGCCGGCGCCGATCGCGCCGTCCTCCAGCGTGAGCCGCGCGGCGCGGGCCAGGGCCAGCGGCTGCCCGAACCCGCACGGGATCGAGCCGTCGTCGAGCACGTAGCGTCCCGAGTACCCGTCGCAGCTCGGCATCGCGAGGTTCAGCCGCGTTCGCAGCCGGCGACCCGCGAGCCCGGCGAGCCTCCACTCGAAGGCGAGCGTCGGGCCGTCGACCGACACGCGCTTGACGATGCGGCCCGCGCCCAGCGCGTGCTCGAACTCGATCGACGCGCCGTCGCGCGCGAGCAGCCGGTAGGCGTCGAGCTCGACCCGCGCGGCGCCCGCCGGGCCGTCGATCGCGTCGAGTGCGACCGCGCGCGGCCGCGCGTCCGCCTCGAGGTCCTCGGGCAGGATCTCGTGCTTGAAGTCGACGCGGTCGTGCGCCGACGCGATGCCCTCGCCGCCGGCGGCGTGCGCGTGATCCGCGGCCTCGCCGATGCGGCGGTGATACGCCTCGGGCCGGCGCGCGAGCGTGTCGGCGAAGTTCTGGCCCACGGCGCGGGCGTCGAACTCGTGCACGCACGCGTGGCCGTCGTCGCGCACGACGGCGAGCAGCGCGCCGCTGGCGAGGAAGTGCTCGGTGCGCCCGTCGAGGTCGACGTCGCCGGCGTCGGACGCCGCGGGCGCGCCGGCGCGATCGAGCGCGGACTCGAGCGTGATCAGCTCGTGCCACACCGAGCGGCGCAGGTGCGGCAGGTACAGGCCGCCGAACAGGCCGTGCCAGTAGGCGTCGTTGGCCTGGGCTCGATGCAGCGTGGCGCGCAGGCTGTCCGCGTCGGGGTGCGCGTGTCCGAGCGCCGCGAGCCGCCCGGAAACGCCGAGCATGCGCTTGTGCATCCAGTTCGATTCCGGGTAGCGGCTGAAGAAGTTGCGCCAGATGCCGCCGCGAACGAAGGCCTTGCTGGTCTCGTAGCGACCGGCGTCGCGCTCGCGCTGCGCGAGCTCGCCGAACCCGCGCGCGGCCGCCACCGGCAGCGTCCACTCGTTCATCTCGATGTACGAGGTCGTCGGCAGGTAGACGACGCCGCGCGACCGGTGCCGTGCGTGGAAGCCCTCGAACGTGTCGGTCGTGATGACGGGCGACGCGAGCACCGACTCGACGAAGCGCGCGAGCCAGCCCTTGTTGTAGACCCACTCGTAGGTCTCGGGCCAGATGCCGAACTTCTCGATGTCGTCGAAATAGATCGCGCCGGCGCGGCCGTCGCGCGCGAGCGCCTCGAGCCACGCGACCGACTCGTCGGCCGGTGCGAACGGCAGCCGGTAGCGCAGCTGCTCGGAGATCGGGAAGACGTCGAGCGCGACGCCGTCCTCCTCGGTCGCGAAGTAGCCGTCGAGCTCGTCGACGCCGCGGCCGGTGCACAGGAAGTGGTAGTCGTCGACGACGACGTAGCGGATGCCGGCGCCGGTCAGCGAGGACACCACCGTCGGCTCCCAGACCCGCTCGGTCAGCCAGGCGCCGCGCGGGCGCACGCCGAACGCCCGCTCCAGGCGCGCCGACAGGGCCTCGAGCTGCGCGGCGCGGTCGCGTGCCGGGATCGCCGCGAGCACCGGCTCGCAGTCCCCGGCGCCGAAGAGCTCGACCTGGCCGCGCCGCACCATCGTCGCGAGCATCTCCATGTCGGCCGGGAAGCGCTCCAGCAGGTCTCCGAGCAGCCATCCCGAGAAGTGGGCCGCGAAGCGGAACTCCGGATAGCGCAGCATCGTCTGCAGGAACGGCCGGTAGCAGCGCTCGTGCGCGTCGTCGATGACCGACGCGAAATTGCCCACCGGCTGGTGGGCGTGGACACCGAAGAGCAGCGAGATCATTCCAGGGGTCATGGCGGGAGGCTGGGCCGGTCGGGGCCGTCGGGAGTCCGGGCGTCGGGTCGGGGTCGTTCAGGGTTCGGCCGCAGCGCGGCGCATCGCGCCGCCGATCTCGGGGTGGCCCAGACCGTGGCTGAGGGGCTGCTCCAGTGCCGCAGGCGCCGGCCGGCCGATCAGTTCGTACAGGCGGGCGAGATTGTGCCGGAAGAGGCGGTCGAAGCGTTCGACCGCGTGTTCGGGGTTGTAGGGCCCCAGCCACCAGAACCAGTCCGAGCCCTCGCAGGCCGCGAGCTGGCGTTCCGCGAGCTCGCGCCGCGCGGGCTCGAGTTCACCGTTCGCGAACACGGCGTCGACGGCGTGCTTGGCCTCGCAGAGCAGGTCCCAGGCGCGGTTCTTGCCCGCCTCGCCGATCCACGTCGACAGGGTTCCCAGCACCCAGCTGCCGGCGACCAGCGACGGCAGCTCGCTCGACGGCACGGACGGGTCAGCGACGCAGTCGGCGAAGGTTCGCGTACGGATCGAGGGGTCGGCGGCGAGCGCGCCGTACAGCTCCTCGAAGAAGTAGTAGCCGTTGAACGGGTAGTACTCCCAGGCGTTCTCGCCGTCGAGCGCGATCACGACCAGCGGAACCTCGCCGTCCGGGGCCTGCGCCCCGATCCGGTGCAGCTCGCCGATCAGGTGCAGCGCGGCGTCGCGGCCGTGCCACTTGGAATACTCGAAGCCGATCTGGTCGGAGAGCCGTTCGTCGCGGAAGAACAACGTCGTGCCCGGCGCACGCGCGAGCCGCCAGCCGCGGTACAGCCACTGCTCCCGGCGGGAGAGGTCGGCGCCGGCGCGGGACAGGCTGTTCCCGAGCACGGTCTCGCTGCTCGCGGCCCAGCGCAGCCCGCTCGCGGCGACCTGGGTGAGGAAAGGCTCCGAGATCGCGCCTTCCGCCGGCCACAGCCCGGTGGGCGGGCTTCCGAAGCGGCGTGCGTGCGACGCGATCGCGTCGCGCAGGTGCCAGTCGACCCGTCCCGGGCCACCGGGGTACTGCGGCGCGCTCGGGAGCGCGGCGTCGGGCACCGTGTCGCGCGCGCAGGCGAAGTCGTGCATCAGCGGCGCGAGCGGATGCGCGAACGGCGTCGTCGAGAGCTCGACGCGGCCGTCGGCGGCGAGCGCGCGATAGCGTTCCGGGAGCCTGCGGACGATGGCGCCGATCGCGTGGAAGAGCTGCAGGCGGTCTTCGTGCGTGAAGCGCTCGCCCTTGGCCATGAGCCGCGCGTAGAGCGGGTCGGAACGGCGCTCCGTCTCCCCGACCCACACCAGGTGATACCAGGTGAGGAGATCCGCGAGGTAGGCGCCCGACAGGTAGTCGTAGCAGCGCGTCTCCTCGCGATCGAGCACCTTGAACAGCTCGTGCAGCCGCCGGTAGTGCGGGTACGGCTGCAGCATCGTCTCGTGATTGTTGTGGAAGCAGCTGTCGAGCACGAGGGCCCGCTCGGCCGGCTCGATGCGGTCGAGATCGGGCACCTGAAGCAGCCCGAGCAGCGGATCGCGCACGACGCCGTCGTCGAACTGCCGCGCGTAGTCGTCGAGCTGGTCGAGCAGCACCGGCACGAAATTCACGACCGCGCGGACACCCGGATGGCGCTCCAGGTGCGCGGCCATGTCCGCGTAGTCCTTGATCGCGTGCAGGTAGACCCAGGGCAGCAGGAACCGTCCGCCCACCGCATCGCGGTAGTCGGGCTGGTGCATGTGCCACATCAGAACGACGTCGACCTTGGATTGACTCACGTGGGGATCCTATCAGGCGGGCGTTCGCCGGCCGACCACCGGGCGCCGGCCGGCGCGAACCGAACGCCCAAGGGTCTGGCGGCCGGCCCGCGGCGCGCGGGCGTGCCGCCCCGGGCGGCCGGCCCCCCCGGGCGCGAACCGGCGAGCGTCCTAGCGTACCCGGTGGTAGCCCTGCCCGAGCATGTCGGCGGTCACGAGGACGATTCCGCCCTCGCTCACGTGGAAGCGGCGCCGGTCTTCTTCGGCATCGACCCCGATCTTCGTGCCGGCCGGGATGCGGCAGTGCTTGTCGATGACCGCGCGCCGGATCACGCAGTGCCGGTCGATGTCGACGTTGGGCAGCACGACGGAGTCCTCGACCTCGGCATAGCTGTGCACCCGAACGCGCGAGAACAGCATCGAGCGGCGCACCGTGGCGCCGCTGACGATGTTGCCGCCGGACACCATGGAATCGATCGCGGCCCCGCGCCGGCCCTCGTCGTCGAAGACGAACTTCGCCGGCGGCGTCTGCTCCTGGTGCGTCCAGATCGGCCAGTCCTCGTCGTAGAGGTTCAGCTCCGGCGTGATCTTGGTCAGCTCCATGTTCGCGCCCCAGTACGCGTCGACGGTGCCGACGTCGCGCCAGTACGCGGCGCCGCCGTGCCCGCCCACCGAGCTCTCCGAGAACGGCTGCGCGAAGACGCGGTAGCGCCCGATGCAGTGCGGGATGATGTCCTTGCCGAAGTCGTGCGACGACTTGGGGTCGTCGGCGTCGCGCGTGAGCTGTTCGTAGAGGAAGCGGGCATTGAAGACGTACACGCCCATGTTCGCCAGCGCGATCCCCGGGCGCCCGGGCATCTCGGGCGGCACCGGAGGCTTCTCGACGAAATTCACGATGCGCCGGTTCTCGTCGACCGCCATGACGCCGAACCCGGTGGCCTCCTCCACCGGAACCTCGACGCACGCGATCGACATGTCGGCGTTGTGGCGCACGTGGAACGCGAGCAGGCGCCCGTAGTCCATCTTGTAGACGTGATCGCCCGAGAGCACCAGGACGTAGTCGGGCTGGTTGTGGCGGATCGCGTCGAGGTTCTGGAAGACCGCGTCGGCGGTGCCCTGGTACCACTCGTCCTCGACCTGCTGCTGCGCGGGCATGATGTCGACGAACTCGCGGAAGCGGCCGTCGAGGAAGCTCCACCCGCGCTGGATGTGGCGGATCAGGCTCTGCGCCTTGTACTGCGTGGCCACGCCGATGCGCCGCACCCCGGAGTTCACGCAGTTCGAGAGCGTGAAGTCGATGATGCGGAACTTGCCCGCGAAGGGCACCGCGGGCTTGGCGCGCCAGTCGGTGAGCTGGTGCAGGCGGCTGCCGCGGCCCCCGGCCAGGACCATCGCGTAACTGCTGCGGGTGAGCTGGCTGACGAAGCGCGCGGGCTCGTCGTCGCGCATTCTGGAGTCGTCCACTTGTCGGCTTTCCTTTCGCTCGTTCGGAGCGCGGCTGAATTCCCTATACAGTGTCAGATTGCACCATGCCCACGTCGGGCGCGTTGACAAATGGCAAGCACGAACCCTGCCTATCCTGACCCGCGCTACACCCGCCTCACGCAGGCGCTCGAGCACGATCCCTTCTCGTTCCTCGGACGACACCGCGACGCGCCAGGCTGGTGCGTGCGCGTGTTCCGCCCTGGTGCGAGCCGCGTCTGGCTGCTCGCGGGCGACACCGCGACGCCGATGGTGAACGCCGGCACCGACGGCGCATTCGAGCTCGCCACGCGCGATGCGCCGCAGGTTCCCTATCGGCTGCGCATCGAGGAGGCGCGCAGCGTCGTCGAGGTGTGGGATCCGTACTCGTTCCCGGTCGCCGGCGCCGAGCACGACCTGTACCTCTTCTGCGAGGGACGCAACACGCAGGCCTGGCGCACGCTCGGCCCGGCGCGCGAACGCCGCGCGGGCGTCGACGGCGTGTGCCTGAGGGTGTGGGCGCCGAACGCGCAGCGCGTGTCCGTGGTCGGCGACTTCAATCGCTGGGACGGGCGCGTGCACCCGATGACGTCGCTGGGTGCGAGCGGGGTCTGGGAGCTGTTCGTTCCCGGCCTGAGCGAGGGCGCGCTGTACAAGTTCGAGATCCGCAATCGCGACACCGGCGCGGTGATGCTGCGCTCCGACCCCTTCGGGCGCGCGTTCGAGATGCGTCCGGCGACCGCGGCGCGGGCACCGGGGCCGGTGCGGCACGCGTGGCGCGACGCCGGCTGGATGGAGCGTCGCGCGGGCACCGACTGGCTGCACGCGCCGATGTCGATCTACGAGGTCCACGCGGGCTCGTGGCGGCGGCACCCCGACGGGCGCACGTACACGTATCGCGAGCTGGCCGACGCGCTCGTGCCCTACCTGGTCGAGACCGGCTTCACGCACGTCGAGCTGCTGCCGGTGACCGAGCACCCGCTCGACGAATCCTGGGGCTACCAGACCACGGGCTTCTTCGCGCCCACCAGCCGCTTCGGCGAGCCCGACGACCTGCGCGCCTTCGTCGACGCCTGCCACGGTGCCGGCATCGGCGTGATCCTCGACTGGGTGCCCGGGCACTTCCCCACCGACGACGGCGGGCTCGCCCGCTTCGACGGCACCGCGCTCTTCGAGCACGCGGACCCGCGCCTGGGCCTGCACCCCGACTGGGGCACGCACACGTTCAACTACGGGCGCAACGAAGTGCGCAGCTTCCTGCTGTCGAGCGCGCACTACTGGCTGCACGAGTTCCACTTCGACGGGCTGCGCGTCGACGCGGTCGCGTCGATGCTCTACCTCGACTACTCGCGCAAGGCCGGGCAGTGGCTGCCGAACCGCTACGGCGGGCGCGAGAACCTCGAGGCGATCGAGTTCCTGCGCGACCTGAACACGATGGTCCACGCGGAGTTCCCCGGCGCGCTCACGCTGGCCGAGGAATCGACCGCCTGGCCGATGGTGTCGCGCCCGACGTGGCTCGGCGGCCTGGGCTTCTCGATGAAGTGGAACATGGGCTGGATGCACGACAGCCTGTCGTACTGCCACAAGGACCCGGTGTACCGCCGCTACCACCACGAGCTGCTCACGTTCGGGCAGCTCTACGCGTACACCGAGAACTTCGTGCTGCCGCTCTCGCACGACGAGGTCGTGCACGGCAAGGGCTCGCTGCTCGGGAAGATGCCGGGCGACGACTGGCAGCGTCTGGCGAACCTGCGGCTGCTGTTCGCGCTGCAGGCGACGTCGCCGGGCAAGAAGCTGCTGTTCATGGGCGGCGAGCTCGCCCAGCGGCGCGAGTGGTCGCAGGCGCGCGAGCTCGACTGGGGCCTGCTCGAGCACGACGCGCACCGCGGCGTGCAGCGGCTGGTCACTGACCTGAACCGCCTCTACCGCGAGGTGCCCGCACTGCACGAGCTGGACTTCGACCCCGCCGGCTTCGCCTGGATCGACTGCCACGATGCCGACCACTCGGTCATCAGCTGGACGCGCCAGGCGCGCGACGGGCGCGCGGCGGCGATCGCGTTCAATTTCACGCCGGTGCCACGCCACGACTACCGCCTGGGGCTGCCCTGCGCCGGCGCGTGGCACGAGGCGCTGAACACCGACTCCCGCTACTACGGCGGCAGCGACGTCGGCAATCGGGGCGAGATCCTCGCGCAGGCCGGCGACTGGATGAATCGACCGGCGTCGGCCACGCTCACGCTGCCGCCGCTGGGGGCGGTGATCCTCCTGCCCGGGCAGCGATGAGCGCGGCGCCGAGCAGCCCCACGCTCGGCTCGGTCACCAGGCGCACCGGGATCGTGCGCATCAGTGCCGAGTGCGGCCCCTTGTCGACGAACGCGTCGACGAACGCACTCGCGCGCCGGGCGTCGAGCACCTTGGGCGCGATGCCGCCCGCGACGTAGACCCCGCCGCGCGGAAGCGACAGCAGCGCCACGTCGCCCGCGGCCGCGCCGAACACGCTCGCGAAGCGATCGAGCGCACGGGCGGCGAGGGAATCGTCGCCGGGCGCGAGCGCCCGAGCGGCGATCGCGGCGGCCGGGTCGGCCTCCAGGAGCAGCGCGTCGCCATCGTCCGTGCGCTCGGGGCCGCGCAGGAACCGATAGATCTCGACCAGCCCCGCGCCGCTCGCGACGTGCTCGTTGCTGACGCGGCCGTGCCGGCGCGCGAAGTGGCGCCACAGGGCCACGTCGGGCTCGGCGCGCGGCGCGAAGCCGACGTGACCGCCCTCGCCCGCGACCACGTGCCAGCGACCGCCCGCGGCAAGCGCGATCGCGACGCCCAGCCCGGTACCGGCACCGATCACGACGCGCGCCTGCCCGTGCACCGACCCGCCGTCGGGAATGCCCCGTTGCAGCTCGCGCAGCGCGCCCGGCTCCAGTGCCTCGATCCCCGTCGCGGCCGCGAAGAAGTCGTTGACCAGGGTCACGTACGCGAGTCCGAACGCGCGCTCGATCGCGGCGGCGTCGAGCGCCCACGGCAGGTTCGTCAGGCGCGCACGACGGCCCTCGACCGGCCCGGCCATCGCGATGCACGCGCGCGTCGGCCGCGCCACGCCGCCGGGAACGCCCGCGAGTTCCGCGAAGAAGCGCGCGAGCATCGGCTCGAAGCCGTCGAAGTCCGCGCACGCGAAGCGGCGCTCCACGAGCGGCGCCGCCGGCGCACCCGGATCGAACACGCCGAACAGCGCCTTGGTACCGCCGAGGTCGACCGCCAGAACGGGATTCATGAGTCCATTGTAGCGAGCCGGGTTGCGACGGGCGCAATTCGCCCGAAGGACCCGCGCGGCGAAGCGGGTGCCGATTGCGCATCGCCGGTCGAGCGCTTCGATTTGCGCCGCACCGGGCCGGCGGTTACGCTTTCGGATCTCCCACCGCGCCCGCAGGCGCGCAGTTCCCGCCTGCCCGTGCCCTCCCGACGCCGACCATGACCGACCACACCACGATCGCCGACCGCGCCGTCTACGAGCGCGCCGTCGAGCACCTGCGCGCGCAGCGCGTCGCGCTGCCCACGTTCGCGCAGCTCGCGGCGCCGTCCACGATCCCGGCCGCGCGACGCGAGGCGCTCGCCGGCGTCGACCCCGACGCGGCCGACCCCCGCAACCTCTTCCGCGTGCACTGGTACAACGACGCCACGCGCACCGGCCAGGCGAGCGTGCCGATGCACGTCGTGCTGCCGCCGGCGCTCACCGGCGTGCCCTCGCCGATCGTGGTCGCGCTCGGCGACCGCTTCCCGATGATCGGCGCGCACAAGGTGCTGCCGGCGTACGCGTGCCTCGTGTCGCGCCTGGTCACCGGGCGCTTCGACCCCACCCGCCATCGCGCGCTGTGGCCGTCCACCGGCAACTACTGCCGCGGCGGCGTCGCGATCTCGCGCATCGTCGGCTGCCACGGCGTCGCGATCCTGCCGGCCGGGATGAGCGAGGAGCGCTTCAGCTGGCTCGAGCGCTGGGTCGCCGACCCCTCCGACATCGTGCGCACGCCCGGCACCGAGAGCAACGTGCGCGAGATCTACGACGCCTGCGCCGAGCTCTCCCGCGACCCGGCCAACGTCGTGCTCAACCAGTTCAACGAGTTCGCGAACTACCTCGCGCACTACGCGGTCACCGGGCGGGCGCTCGAGCACGTGTTCGAGACGCTGCGCGCGCGCGACCCCGGCCTGAAGCTGGGCGCGTTCGTCTCGGCGTCGGGCTCGTCGGGCACGCTGGGTGCGGGCGACTGGCTGAAGGCGCGTCACGGCACGAAGATCGTCGCGGTCGAGGCGCTCGAGTGCCCGACGATGCTCTACAACGGCTTCGGCGAGCACAACATCCAGGGCATCGGCGACAAGCACATCCCGTTCATCCACAACGTCGTCAACGGCGACGCCGCGGTGGCGGTGTCGGACCACGCCACCGACCAGCTGTTCGTGCTCTTCAACGACCCCGCCGGCCACGCGCTGCTGCGCTCGCACGGCGTCGGCGACGACGTGATCGCGGCGCTGCCGCACCTGGGCCTGTCGAGCATCTGCAACATCGTCGCGGCGATCAAGTCGGCGCGCGCGCTCGGGCTCGGCGCGCGCGACGCGATCGTCACGGTCGCGACCGACGGCGCCGCGATGTACGCGTCGGAGAAGCCGAAGGCGGTCGCGAAGCACTTCGGCGGCGCGTTCGGGCCCGCGCAGGCGGCGCAGGCGTTCGAGCGCCACCTCGCGGGCGCGGGCGCCGAGCACGTGCTCGTCACCGGCGACGTCGAGCGCCGGCGCATCTTCAACCTCGGCTACTTCACCTGGGTCGAGCAGCGCGGCGTGTCGCTCGAGGACTTCGAGGCGCGCCGCGATCCGGCGTACTGGACGCGGCTGCACGCGCTGCTGCCGGCCTGGGACGCGATGATCGCGCAGTTCAACGAGCGCACCGGCGCGGCGTGAGCGGCTCGCGGCTGGTCTGCGCAGGCTGCGGCTGGCACGCCGATCCCGGCGCGGCGCGCCCCTACCGCTGTGCGCGCGCGGGCGACGGCGGCGACCACGTCCTCGAGCACCGGCTCGGCCCCGGCGCGGTGCTCGATCGCGCGGACGACGCGCACCCGTTCGTGCGTTACCGCGAGAGCCTGTTCGCGTGGCACGCGGCGCAGGCGCGCGGCGTTCCCGACGCCGACTTCGTCGCGCTCGTGCGGCGGCTCGACGCCCGGATCGCCGAGGTCGACGGGCACGGGTTCGCGCCGACGCCGTACCGGCGCGCGGCCGCGCTCGGCGAGCGCCTGGACGTCGACCTGTGGATCAAGGACGAGACCGGCAACGTCGCCGGCTCTCACAAGGCGCGCCACCTGATGGGCGTGCTGCTGCACGTCGAGGTCGAAGGCATCGCGCGCGACACGCCGCTCGCGATCGCGAGCTGCGGCAACGCGGCGCTCGCGGCCGCGGTGCTCGCGCGGGCCGCCCGCCGTCCGCTGCGGGTCTTCGTGCCGCCGCACGCCGAGCCGGCGGTACTGGATCGCTTGCACGCGCTCGGCGCGGCCGTGGTCGCGTGCCCGCGCGCGCCGGGCGAGCTCGGCGACCCCTGCGTGCGCGGATTCCACGCGGCACTCGCCGCGGGTGCGCTGCCGTTCTGCTGCCAGGGCAACGAGAACGGGCTCACGATCGACGGCGGCGAGACGCTGGTGCACGAGATGCTCGCGGCCGGCGCGCCCGCGCCCGAGCACCTGGTGATCCAGGTCGGCGGCGGCGCCCTCGCGAGCGCGTGCCTTCAGGGCGTGGCGCGCGCGCTCGCCGCCGGGCGCCTGGCGCGCGCACCGCGCGTGCACACGGTGCAGACCGGCGGCGCGGCGCCGCTGGCGCGCGCGTGGGCCCGCTTCGAGGCGCACCGTGCGTCGGGCCGCGTGCCGCTCGACGCGGCGCTCGCGTTCGCGGCCGCGCACCGCGACGAGTTCATGTGGCCGTGGGAGACACCGCCGGCCAGCGTCGCCGAGGGCATCCTCGACGACGAGACCTACGACTGGCTCGCGCTCGTGCGCGGCATGGCCGCGACCGGTGGCAGCGCGGCGGTCGTCGACGAGGACACGCTGCTCGACGCGAATCGCCTCGCGCGCGATCTCGCGGGCATTCCGGCGAGCGCGACCGGTTCCGCCGGGCTCGCCGGCGCGATGAAACTGCGCCGCGACGGCGCGATCGCGCCCGGCGCGCGGGTCGCGGTGGTGCTCTCGGGCGTCGAGCGCGCGGGGGCGGCGCCGGCCTGAGCCGGGGGCGGCGCTCAGCGCCCGAACGCCTTGTTCAGGAACCCGACCACCGCCTGAGCGGCCCGGTCGCGCGCGCGCGGGCTGCCCTCGACGGTCGCGCCCCTGGCAACGCACGACTTCAGCGCGTCGGTGTACGCGGCGCCCTGAAGCCGCGCGCCGCTCGCGCGGTGGAATGCCGCCATCGTGTCGATGTCGATCTCCACCGGGCAGTCGGGCAGCGTGCGCTGCACCGCCCCGCTGTAGTAGCGCTTCGGGTTGTCGTCGTCGAACTTGTGGTGCGCGCCGTCGAGGACCAGGAACTCGACCGGCGTTCCGGCCTTGCCGATGCGTTCCGCGTAGTCCTGGCACGCCGAGATCGGCGTGTAGTCGTCGGCGTCGCCGTGGACGAACAGCATCGGGCTCTTCGAGAACACGCCCGGCTTCACGACGACCCGGAACACGCCCGCGCATCCGCCCGCGTAGGTCGGCACGAAGGCCGCGTAGCGCAGCCCGTCGGGCAGCCCCTGGCTCGCGGCCACGCGCTGCAGCGCCGCGCGCAGCGTGGCGGTGCCGCCGCGCGAGAACCCCATCAGCGCGATGCGCTGTGCGTCGACCCTGGGGTGGGTCGCGAGCACCCGCAGCGCCGAGTACACGTCGGCGACGTCCGCCGCGAACGGCACCTTGGAGTTGTCGAGTTCGACGCCGGTGGCGCCGCGCGGGCCGAAGAGGTCGAGCGAGAGCACCGCGTAGCCGGCCGCGTTGAACTGCTTCGGCCAGTAGTCGAGCATCGCCTTGTAGATCCCGCCGGAGCCGTGCACGAGCACCACCGCGGGCGCCTTGCCGTCGCCCGGCGGGAGGAACAGGTGGCCCGCGATGCTGACCGGATCGACGTTGCGATCGCCCTTCATCAGTTCGGGCATCGTCTTCGGCGTCCACGACGCGAACGCGTAGGCGCCGTTCGGCGGCCCGTCGGCGAAGCTCGCGACGGCGGACGGGGACTGCGCCTGCGCGGCGGCGGCGCACAGCGCGACGAGCGAGGCGAGCCGGCGGGTGCGGCGCATCGAGACGGGACCGGCGCTCATCGGGCGCCTCCTCGGGGAACGTGGACGGTTCGCGGGAGCTGCGACTGCGGCTCGCAGTGTATCGCGACCGCCGGCGGCCCTCGCGAACCGGTCACGGCGGCGGGATCGCCCCCTTGCGCTCGACGATCATCCGGTACTGGTCCGGCTCGCGGTGCCGCGCGAAGTTGAACGTCGTGTTCTTGTAGCTCGCGGTCAGGTCGAGGTCGCAGCGTGCGATCGCGAGCTCGTCGCCGAGCGTGCTGCAGGCCGCGACGATCTCGCCGGAAGGCGCGACGATGATCGAGTTGCCGATCTGGTCGACGCCTTCCTCGCACCCCGCCTTGGCCACGCCGACGACCCAGGTGCCGTTCTGGTAGGCGCCCGCCTGCATCACCAGCGAGTTGTGGAAGTTCGACAGCAGGTCGTGCTCCGGCGCCGGCGGATTGTGGACCGGCGTGTTGTAGCCGATCAGGATCATCTCCACCCCCTGCAGCCCCATCACGCGATAGGTCTCGGACCAGCGCCGGTCGTTGCAGATCGCCATGCCGACCAGGCCGCCGAACGCGCGGAACACCCGGAAGCCCAGGTTGCCGCGCTCGAAGTAACGCTTCTCCAGGTGCTGGAAGCGGCGCCACGGCTCGTGCTCCGCGTGCCCCGGCAGGTGGATCTTGCGATAGCGCCCGACGATCGCGCCGGTCTTGTCGACCAGGATCGACGTGTTGAAGCGCCGCGTGCGCCCGTCCTCCTCGACGAGTTCGGCGTAGCCGAGGCAGAAGCCGACGCGGTGCGCGCGCGCGGCGTCGAACAGCGGCGCGGTCTCGGGCCCCGGCATCGCGCGCTCGAAGAAGCGGTCGATGTCGGCCTGTGCCTCGAAGAACCAGCGCGGGAAGAACGTGGTGAGCGCGAGCTCGGGGAACACGACGAGGTCGCAGCCGTTCGCTGCGGCCTGCGCGAGCAGCGCGACCAGGCGCGCGACGACCTGCGTGCGCGATTCGTTCAGGGCGATGGGCCCGAGCTGGGCGGCGCCGACGGTGACGATGCGGGTCATGGCGATTCCCGGGTCTGGAATTGGGGGGCAGGCGCGTGGAAGGGCAGTGCTGGCCGGTGGATCGGTGGCGGTGGCAACGGGCGGAGCGCGGTGCGCAGGCGGTCGCGACGCGCGCCTACGAGGCCAGCTCGAGCAGCGTGCGCAGCAGCACGTCGGCACCGGCCGCGAGGTCCTGCGGCGCGGTGTCCTCGGCGGGATTGTGGCTCACGCCGCGAATGCTGGGCACGAAGATCATCGCGGTCGGGCACATCCGCGCGAGCATCTGCGCGTCGTGCCCGGCGCCGGACGTCATCCGCCGGCACGACAGCCCGAGCGCTCCGGCGTGGCGCTCGATCACGCGCACCACCGCCTCGTCGAACTTCACCGGCTCGAAGCGCGCGAGCCGGCGCGTGCCGATCTCGACGCCTTCCTCGCGCGCGAGCGTCTCGAGGAACGCGGCCAGGCGCGCCTCGGCCTCGCGCAGCCGCGCCTCGTCGGTGTTACGCAGGTCGACCGTGAGCGTGGCACGCGCGGCGATCACGTTGATCAGGTTCGGGTGCAGGTTCACCGCGCCCATCGTGCACACCTGTGCGCCGCCCATCTCGTCCGCGAGCCTGCGCAGGTACGCGCCGACCGCGGCGGCGCAATAGCCCGCGTCGTGGCGCAGCCGCATCGGCGTGGTGCCCGCGTGGTTCGACTGCCCGACGATCGAGACCTCCTGCCACGAGATGCCCTGCAGGTCCTCGACCGCGCCGATGCGAATGCCCTCGGCGTCCAGCACCGGGCCCTGCTCGATGTGGAGCTCGACGTACGCGTGCGGACGGTACAGGCCCGGCGCCGCGTCGCCCGCGTAGCCGATGCGCGCGAGCTCGTCGCCCAGGCGCTTGCCGTCGATGCTCACCGTGTCGAGGGCGGCGTCGAGCGCGAGCCCGCCCGCGTACACCAGCGAGCCGAGCATGTCGGGCGCGAAGCGCGCGCCTTCCTCGTTCGTGAAGAACGCGGCGACCAGCGGGCGGCGCGTGACCACGCCCGCGTCGTCGAGCGCGCGCAGCACCTCGAGCGCGCCGAGCACGCCGAGGTTGCCGTCGTACCGGCCGCCGGTACGCACGGTGTCGATGTGCGAGCCGGCCATGACGGGCGCGAGATCCTCGCGCCCGGCGCGCAGCCCGAAGACGTTGCCGATCGCGTCGACGCGGACCTCGAGCCCCATGTCGCGCATCCATCCGGCGACGAGGTCGCGCCCGGCGCGGTCCTCGTCGGTGAGCGCGAGGCGGCAGCACCCGCCCTCGGGCGTGCGCCCGATCTCGGCCAGGCGCTCCAGGGACTCGAGCAGCCGCTCGGGGCGGATGCGCGGCGAATCGATTCCGGGTGGGTTCATGAGCGCAGGTGGCAGGCCACCGAGTGGCCGGGCGCCACGTCCTTCATCGGGGGAGCCTCCTCGCGGCAGCGCGGCTGCGCGATCGGGCAGCGGGTGTGGAACCGGCAGCCCGGCGGCGGGTCGACCGGGCTGGGGACGTCGCCGGAGAGCAGGATGCGCTGGCGCTCGACCGTCGGGTCGGGCACGGGCACCGCCGACAGGAGCGCCTCGGTGTACGGGTGGCGCGGCGCGGTGAACAGCGCGCGCTTGGGGGCGATCTCGACCACCTTGCCCAGGTACATCACCGCGACCCGGTGGCTGATGTGCTCGACGACCGCGAGGTCGTGCGCGACGAACAGGTACGACAGGCCGAACTCGTCCTGGAGGTCGATGAGCAGGTTGATCACCTGCGCCTGCACCGAGACGTCGAGCGCCGACACGGGCTCGTCGCAGACGATCAGCCGCGGCTGCACCGACAGCGCGCGCGCGATGCCGAGCCGCTGGCGCTGGCCGCCCGAGAACTCGTGCGGAAACTTCACCAGCTGGTCCGGGCGCAGGCCCACGCGCGCGAAGAGCCGCTCGACGCGCTCGCGCACCTGCGCGGCCGGCAGCGACTCGAAGTTGCGGATCGGCTCGGCGACGACGTCGGCCGCGCGCATGCGCGGATTCAGCGACGAGTACGGGTCCTGGAACACGGCCTGCAGTTCGCGACGGAACGGCCGCACCTGCGCCGCCGACAGCGGCGAGAGGTTCGTGCCGCGCCACAGCACCTCGCCGGCCGTGGGCTCGATCAGGCGCAGGATCAGCTTGCCGGTGGTCGACTTCCCGCACCCGGACTCGCCGACCAGCCCGAGCGTCTCGCCCGGCCCGATCGAGAAGCTGACGTCGTCGACCGCGCGCACGCGCGCAGTGCCGCCACCCGGCCCCTTGCGGCGCACCGGGAAGTGCTTGGTCAGGCCGCGGACCTCGAGCAGCGGCGTCGCGTCGGCGGACACCGGCACGGGCGTCGGGCCGGCCGCGGCGCTCACGCCCGCCCCCACGCGCATCGCGTCGCGGCGCTCACGCCATCTCCTGCGCGCCCTGCGCCTGCGCGACCTGGTCCGAGTGCCAGCACGCCGCGACGTGGCCCGGCCCGTGCGCGCGCAGCTCGGGCACCTCGCGCCGGCACTGCTCGGAGGCGAATCCGCAGCGCGGCGCGAACAGGCAGCCCGGCGCCGGGTCTTTCAGCGACGGCACCATGCCGGGGATCTCGACCAGGCGCTTGCGCTGCGGCGCGAGCGCGTCGCCCAGGCGCGGCATCGAGCCGAGCAGCCCGCGCGTGTAGGGGTGCCGCGGGCGGGCGAACAGCTCGCGCACCGGCGCCTCCTCGACCTTGCGCCCCGCGTACATCACGACCACGCGGTGCGCCATCTCGGCGACGACGCCGAGGTCGTGCGTGATGAGCACGATCGAGGTGCCGGTCGCGTCGCGCAGCTCGCGCATCAGCGCGAGGATCTGCGCCTGGATCGTCACGTCGAGCGCGGTCGTGGGCTCGTCGGCGATCAGCAGCCGCGGCTCGCACGCGAGCGCCATCGCGATCATCACGCGCTGGCGCATGCCGCCCGAGAGCTCGTGCGGGTACTGCGCCACGCGCCGCGCGGCCTCCGGGATGTGCACGCGCCCGAGCATCTCGACCGCACGCTCGAGCGCCTGCGACTTCGACATTCCCCGGTGCAGCACCAGCGCCTCGGAGACCTGGCGCCCGATCGTCAGCACCGGGTTCAGCGACGTCATCGGCTCCTGGAAGATCATCGAGATCTGGTTGCCGCGGATGTCGCGCATGCCGGCGTCGTCGAGCGCGACGAGGTCGCGGCCGTCGAACTCGATGCGCCCGGCGACGATGCGCGCCGGCGGCGTGGGCACGAGCCGCAGCACCGACAGCGCGGTCACGCTCTTGCCGCAGCCCGACTCGCCGACGATCGCGAGCGTCTCGCCCGGCATCACGTCGAGCGACACGCCGTCGACCGCGCGGATCACGCCGTCGCGGTTGAAGAAGTGCGTCTTCAGGCCGTCGACGCGCAGCAGCGGCGCGGCGCCGGTCGGGGCGGTCGCGTTCGCTGCGCTCGCAGACGCCGCCGCGCTCACATCCGCCTCGCCAGCCGCGGGTCGAGCGCGTCGCGCATGCCGTCGCCGAGCAGGTTCACCGACAGCACCGTGATCGCGAGGAACAGCCCGGGGAAGAACACCAGGTAGCCCGCCACCTGGAAGAGGCTGCGGGCCTCGGCCATGATGTTGCCCCAGCTCGGGATGTTCGGCGGCGTGCCGGCGCCGATGAAGGACAGGATCGCCTCGGTGATCATCGCCGACGCGCACACGTACGTGGCCTGCACGATGATCGGTGCGAGCGTGTTCGGCAGGATGTGGCGCCACAGGATCGGCACGAAGCGCGTGCCGGAGGCGACCGCCGCCTCGACGTAAGGCTGCTCGCGCAGCGTGAGCACCAGCCCGCGCACCAGCCGCACCACGCGCGGGATCTCGGTGATCGTGATCGCGACGATCACGTTCTCCAGGCTCGCCTTGGTGAGCGCGATCAGCGCGATCGCGAGCAGCACCGACGGGATCGACATCAGGCCGTCCATCACCCGCATCACGATCGCGTCGGCCCAGCGCAGGAAGCCGGTCACCAGCCCGATCGTCAGCCCGATCACCGAGCTCAGCAGCGCGACCGCGATGCCGACGGCGAGCGACACGCGCGCGCCGTAGACGACGCGGCTGTAGACGTCGCGCCCGAGCATGTCGGTGCCGAACCACCACTCGCCGCCCGGCGGGCGCAGGCGCCGGATCGGCGACACCGCGAGCGGGTCGGTCGTGCCCAGCCACGGTGCGAGCACCGCCGCGATCACCATCGCCGCGAGCACCACGGCGCCGGCGATCGCGGTCGGGTGCCGGCGCAGCGTCGCGAGCAGGCGCGACGACGCGCTCGCGCCGCCGGCGGCCGGAGCGGGCGCGGGTTCGAGGACGGCGGGGGCCTGCGTGTCCGTCACGGTGGCTCAGTACCGGATCCGCGGATCGAACAGCGTGTACGACAGGTCGACCAGCAGGTTCACGAGCACGTAGACGCCCGAGAACAGCAGCGTCACGCCCTGGATGATCGGGTAGTCGCGGCGCAGGATCGCGTCGACCGTGAGCCGCCCGATGCCGGGGATCGCGAACACGGTCTCGGTGACGACGACGCCGCCGATCAGCAGCGCGATCCCGATGCCGATGATCGTCGCGATCGGGACCGCGGCGTTCTTCAGCGCGTGCCCGGTCAGCACCGCGGGCGTGGACAGGCCCTTCGCATGAGCGGTGCGCACGTAGTCCTGCGCGAGCACGTCCAGCATGCTCGCGCGGGTGATGCGCGCGATCAGTGCCATGTAGACGATGCCCAGTGCCGCGCTCGGCAGGACCAGGTGCTTCAGGAACGGGCCGAAGCCCTCCGCGAGGTTGCGGTAGCCCTGCACCGGCAGCCACTCGAGCTGTACCGAGAACAGGCCCACGAGCAGGTAGGCGAGCACGAACACCGGCAGCGAGAAGCCGAGCACCGACACGCTCATCACCGCGCGGTCGATCCAGCCGCCGGCGCGCGCCGCGGCGAGCACGCCCAGCGGCACCGCGAACGCCACCGACACCACCAGCGTGCACACGGTGAGCGCGACGGTCGGCTCGATGCGCTGCGCGATCAGCGTGGAGACCGGCAGCCCCGTGAAGATCGACACGCCGAGGTCGCCGTGCGCGAGCGCGCCGAGCCAGCGGCCGAAGCGCACCAGGTAGGGCTGGTCCAGGCCCAGCCCCGCACGGATGCGCGCGATGTCGGCCTCCGACGCGTAGTCGCCCGCGATCACGACCGCCGGGTCCCCGGGGCTCAGGTACAGCAGCGAGAAGACGAACAGCGCGACCAGCCCCACGACGGGGATGGTCGCGAGCAGCCGCCGGACGACGTACCAGAGCACTCGGGTGTCCCGCGCGCCGCGTCAGGCGGTCACTTCTTCTCGACGCTCCACATGAACACGATCGGGCCGTTGATCACGCCGGTCAGGTTCTTGCGGAACGCGGTGGGGATGATGAACTGCGCGGTCGGGATGTACGGCACGGTCTCGAACGCGCGGCGCTGCATCTCCTCGGCCGCCTTCTTCTGCTCGGCCGCGGTGGGTGCGGCGAACCAGGCGTCGCGCAGCTCCTCCATCTTCGCGTCGGACGGCCAGCCGAACCACGACTTCTCGCCCGCGCCGCGCAGCGGCGAGTTCAGCGCCGGGTTGACCATGTCGGGGCCGACGAACCACGTGAAGAAGATGCTCCAGCCGCCCTTGTCGGTGCCTTCCTTGACGGCGCGCCGGTTCAGCAGCGTGCCCCAGTCGCTCGCCGCGAGTTCGGCGTTCACGCCGATCTTGCGCAGCATCTCGACCGTGATCAGCGCCTGCGAGTGGACGATCGGCTGGTCGGTCGCCGACAGCACGATCGCCTTCTCGCCCTTGTAGCCCGAATCCTTGACCAGCTGCTTCGCGCGCTCGAGGTCGCGCTTGCCCGACAGGGCCTCGGAGCCCACGGTGTTCGCGAGCGGGGTTCCGCACGTGAAGTACGACGCGCACGCGTGGCCGTTCTTCGGGTCGCCGGCGATCGCGAGCGCGAAGTCCTGCTGGTTGACCGCCGCCATCACGGCCTGGCGCAGCTTCTGGTTGTTGAACGGCGGCTGCAGGTGATTGAAGCGGATCAGGCCGATCGAGCCGAGCGGGTCGGTGTTGCGGACCTCGATGTCCTTGTTCTTCGAGACCACCGGGATCAGGTCCGGGGGCAGCTGCTGCCACCAGTCGACCTCACCGTTGTTCAGCGCCGCGGCCGCGGTGGCGGCGTCGGGGATGTAGATCCACTCGACCCGGTCGACCTTGACGACCTTGCCGCCGGAGCCCCACGACGGCGCCTCCTTGCGCGGCACGTAGTCGGGATTCTTCACGTAGACGACCTTGCTGCCCGGGACCCACTGTTCCTTGACGAACTTGAACGGGCCCGAGCCGATCGCCTCGGTGACCTGCTGGAACGCGTCGGTCTTCGCGAGCCGCTCCGGCATGATGAACGGCACGTTCGACGACGGCTTGGCGAGCGCGTCCAGCACGTACGGGAACGGCTTCTTCAGCTTGAGGCGGAACGTCTTGTCGTTGACGGCGCTCCAGGCGTCGGTCATCTCGGCGAGCTTCTGGCCGAAGACGTCGCGCTTGGCCCAGCGCTCGATCGACGCGATGCAGTCGGCCGAGCGCACCGGCGCGCCGTCGTGGAACTTCAGCCCGTCGCGCAGCGTGAACGTGTACGTGAGCTTGTCGGCGCTGACGTCGGTCTTGTCGACCATCTGCGGCTGCACGTGGAACTTCTCGTCCACCGCGAAGAGCACGTCGTAGACCATGTACCCGTGGTTGCGCGTGATGTACGCGGTGGTCCAGATCGGGTCGAGGCTGCGCAGGTCGGCTTCGGGGATGAAGCGCAGCACCTTGCCCGCCTGCGCGAGCGCGGGCGACGCGCCCAGCGCGCCGAGCGTGATCGCGCCCGCGGCGATCGCGCCGACGGCGGCGCGCAGGATCGGACGGACGAGGCGGCGTGCCGCCGCGCGGGGCTGGGTGAGGCTCATCGTGGGGGCTCCCTTGGCGTGTCGATGGCGTGGGTGGTTCGGTCGTGGAAGGGGTCAAGCAAGATCGGTACCCGGTCGTTGCGGCTGCGTCGCGACGTCGCGCGCACCGCGAAGGTGCCTGTCGAGCCCGGCGAGCCCCGATCCCGCGCAGCGCGACGATTGTACCGTCGTCGCGCATCCGCCCCGGCGGCGGGCACTCGCGAGGTCCGGGCCCGAGGGTCGCCGTGGGTGCGGGCGGGCCGTGCCCCGCGCCTGCGCCACGCCTGCGCCACGCCTGCGCCACGCCTGCGCCACGCCTGCGCCGTGTCCGCGCGGACGATCGGCGCGGACCCGCCGCTCGGCTATAGTCGGCGCAGGCGATCGAAGCGAGGCGAGACGGCGATGCGAGCGATGCTCTACGAGGGCCGGCCGGGCGAACTGGTCGAGCGCGAGGTCGCGCCGCCGGCGCCCGGTCCGGGCCAGGTGCGATTGTCGGTGCGCACCTGCGGCGTGTGCCGCACCGACCTGCACGTGGTCGACGGCGAACTCGCCGAGCCCAAGCGGCCCGTCGTCCCCGGCCACGAGATCGTCGGCGTCGTCGACGCCTTCGGGCCCGGCGCCACCCGCTTCGCCCTCGGCCAGCGCGTGGGGGTGCCGTGGCTGGGCACCTGCTGCGGCAGGTGCGAGTACTGCCGGTCCGGCCGGGAGAACCTGTGCCCCGGCGCGCGCTTCACCGGCTACCAGATCGACGGCGGTTACGCGCAGAGCGCGGTCGCCGACGAGCGCTTCTGCTTCGCGCTGCCGGACAACTACACCGACGTCGAGGCCGCGCCGCTGCTGTGCGCGGGCCTGATCGGATACCGCGCCTTCCGGATGGCCGGCTCGGGCACCCGGCTGGGCATCTACGGCTTCGGCGCCGCCGCGCACCTGGTCGCGCAGGTCGCGCGCCACGACGGCCGCGAGATCTTCGCATTCACGCGCCCCGGCGACGCCGCGGCGCAGGCGTTCGCGCGCCGCCTCGGGGCATCGTGGGCCGGCGACAGCGACCAGCTCCCGCCGCGGCCGCTGCACGCGGCGATCCTGTTCGCGCCGGTGGGCGCGCTCGTGCCCGCGGCGCTGCGCGCGGTCGCCCCCGGCGGAACGGTCGTGTGCGCCGGCATCCACATGAGCGACATCCCGTCGTTCCCGTACGCGCTGCTCTGGGGCGAACGCACGGTGCGCTCGGTCGCGAACCTCACGCGGGCCGACGGCGAAGCCTTCCTCGCGCTGGCCGGCCGGGTCAAGCTCGAGACCGAGGTCACCGAGTGGCCGCTCGCGCGAGCCCGCGAGGCGCTCGACGAGCTTCGCGCCGGGCGCGCGATCGGCGCGGCGGTGCTTCGCTGCCACGACGCGTGAACCGGTCGCCGATCGGCCGCGCGTTGCCGCTGGCGTGCGCGATGCTCGCGGGCGCGTGCACCTGGGCCGGCGCCCCGGTCGCGGAAGGTCCGCCGGCGCCGGTACGCGCGGCGAGTGCATCGATCGTCTCCGCGCCGCCGGGCCCGGCGCATCCCGCCCGGCGCGTGCATCCGGCATCCGCGGCATCCGCGGCATCCGCGGCATTCGCGGCATTCGTGGCACCCGTCGCATCGGTGGCACCCGTCGCAGCCATCGCCCCCGTCGCCCCCGTCGAGCCACACGCTCGCGAGCGCCCGGGCGGCGGCCTGCGCTGTGCGAGCGCCACCGCGGTGCTCGACGGCGACTCGGTCGTTGTTCGCACGCAGGACGGCGAGACGCTGCAGGTGCGCATCGCCGCCATCGACGCGCCCGAGCGCGGGCAGCCTCTCGCGGACGAGGCGCGCGCGCACCTCGCCGAGCGCGTGCTGCAGCGCGCGCTGACGCTGCGCACGCACGAGCGCGACCGCTACGGCCGCACCGTCGCCGACCTGTGGGCGGGCGCCCCGCTCGCCCCGCTCGCCCCGGCCGCCGCGCCGAGCTGCGCACCGACGGATCTCGCCCTCGACGTCGGGCTCGCGCAGATCGAATCCGGCTACGCGTGGCACTTCCGCCGGTATGCGTCGAAGCAGTCGCCCGAACGCCGCCGCGCCTACGAAGCGGCCGAGCGGCGGGCGCGCGCCGCGCACACGGGGGTCTGGCGCGACAGCGACCCGACCCCGCCCTGGCAGTGGCGCACGCTGACCCGTTCCGCGCGCGCGACACCCCCGAGGTGAAGCGCGGTCAGCGTGCCGCGGCGGCGCGCGCCTGACGCACCGTCTCGTAGAGAACGACGCCGGCGGCCACCGAGACGTTCAGGCTCGCCACCTGCCCGGCCATCGGAATGCGCACGAGGGCGTCGCATCGCTGCCGCGTGAGGCGGCGCAGCCCCTTGCCCTCGGCGCCGAGCACCCACGCGACCGCGCGCGGGATCACGAGCTCGTAGAGCGTTGCGGCCGCCTCGTCGGCGGCGCCGACGACGAACACGCCGCGCTCCTGCAGGTCCAGGATCGCGTTCGCGAGGTTCGTGACCATCAGGTACGGGACCGACTCCGCGGCGCCGGACGCGGTCTGGATCGCGACCTCGGTCAGCGGGCAGGCGTGGTCCTTGGGTGCGACGACCGCGTTCACCCCCGCACCGTCGGCGACGCGCAGGCAGGCGCCGAGGTTGCGCGGGTCGGTGACGCCGTCGAGCAGCAGCAGCCGGGGCTCGGGCACGCGGTCGAGCAGGTCGTCGAGGCTCACCGCCGGCGCGGGCGCGTCGTCGACGATCATCGCGACGCCCTGGTGGCGCCGCCCGGCGCACATCCGGTCGACGCGGGCCATGTCGACGACGTGCGGGCGCACGCCCGCGGCCTGCGCGAGCCGGGTCAGGCTGCGCACGCGCGCGTCGTCGCGCTCGCCGGCGACGTAGAGCTCGCGAACGCCCTGCCCGCCGCGCTTCAGGCGCGCCTCGACCGCGTGGAAGCCGTGGATCAGCATCGATGTCCTCTCGCGCGCCGCGCGCCGCTCAGCGGCGCTTGCGCTTGCTCTTCTTCTTGCCCGCGCCGTGCCGCGCCGACGGTGGCGGCGCCTTGCGCCGGGCTTCGGCGCGCGCGGCGCGGGCCTGCTGCGCACGCTCCGTCTTCGGGGGCGCCGCCTTCTTCTTCGCGCCGGCGCCCGCGCTCCCGGCCGCCGACGCGCCGCCGACGGCCGACGCCCTGGGCGCGCCCGCCGCGCCCGGGTCGCGCCAGCCGAGCCGCTGAACCGGCCTGAACTCGATGCGACGCGCCTCGAGATCGACGCGCGAGACGAGCACGTGCAGCTCGTCGGTCAGCCGGAAGCGCCGCCCGGTGCGTTCGCCGCGCAGCTCGTGCGACGCCTCGTTGTACTGGAAGTACTCGGTGCCGAGCTCGGACACGTGGACCAGCCCCTCGACGTACAGCGCGTCGAGCGTGACGAACACGCCGAACGGCGCGACACCGGTGATGCGCCCGGCGAACTCCTCGCCGACGCGCTCGCGCATGTACTGGCACTTGAGCCACGCTTCGACGTCGCGCGAAGCCTCGTCGGCGCGACGCTCGTTCGCCGAGCACACCAGGCCGTGCTGTTCCCAGGCGTCGACACCGGCCGCGGCCCTCGGCTTCGGCGCCGCGACCGGCACCGCCGGCCGCGCGCGGCGGCGCACCGGTCCCGCGGCCTCGGCGCCGGGCAGCCGCTCCTCGCCGCCGTCGTCGGCGCGCGCGGGCTCGGGTGCGTAGCGTTCCCCGCGCAGCAGCGCCTTGATCACGCGGTGCGTGAGCAGGTCGGGATAGCGGCGGATCGGCGACGTGAAGTGCGCATAGGCCTCGTACGCGAGGCCGAAGTGCCCGCAGTTGTGCGGGGAATACACCGCCTGCTGCATCGAGCGCAGCATCATCGTCTGCAGCAGCGGCGCGTCGGGCCGCTCGCGCACCTGCGCCGCGAGCTCGGCGTAGTCGCTCGGCGCAGGGTCGTCGCCGCCGCCGAGCGCCAGCCCGACCGAGCGCAGGAACTCCCGCAACAGCTTCAGGCGCTCGGGCGTCGGCCCCTCGTGGATCCGGTACAGGCCCGGATGGCGGCTGCGCCGCATGAAGTCGGCCGCGCACACGTTGGCCGCGAGCATGCACTCCTCGATCAGCCGGTGCGCGTCGTTGCGCGTGCGCGGTTCGATGCGCTCGATGCGCCCGGCCGCGTTGCAGACGATCTTCGTCTCGACGGTGTCGAAGTCCATCGCGCCGCGCGCCTCGCGCGCCTTCGCGAGCACCCGGTACAGGTCGTGGAGATCCTGCAGGTGAGGCACGAGCGCCGCGCGCTGGCGGATCGCCTGCGCATCGCGCCCGGAGAGCACGCCCCAGACCTCGTCGTAGGTCAGGCGCGCGGCCGAGTGCATCACCGCCTCGAAGAACTGGTACGCCTTGAGCTGGCCCTTCGCCGTGACGATCATGTCGCAGACCAGCACCAGCCGGTCGACGGCGGGATTCAGCGAGCACAGCCCGTTGGAGAGCTTCTCCGGCAGCATCGGTATCACGCGCCGGGGGAAGTACACGGAGGTCGAGCGCAGGGCGGCGTCGCGGTCGATCGCGTCGGACGGCCGCACGTAGTGGCCGACGTCGGCGATCGCGACGATCAGCCGATGACCGCCGCGGCGCTTGTCGCCGATCGGCTCGCAGTACACGGCGTCGTCGAAGTCGCGAGCGTCCTCGCCGTCGATCGTCACCAGCGGGACGTCGCGAAGGTCGACGCGCCCCTTGAGGTCGGCGGCACGCACCGCCGACGGCAGCTTCGAAGCGAGCCGCCGGGCCTCGTCGCCGAACTGGTGCGGCACGTCGAACTTGCGCACCGCGATCTCGATCTCCATGCCGGGATCGTCGATCTCGCCGAGCACTTCGAGCACGCGCCCGATCGGCGCGGCGTGGCCCGACGGCGGATCGAGGATCTCGACCGTGACCACCTGGCCGGGTTGAGCGAGGCGCGACTCTCCGGGCGGGATCAGGATGTCGTGCTTGATCCGCTTGTCTTCCGGCACGACGATCGTGACGCCGCGCTCCGACAGGAAGCGGCCCACCAGGCGCCGGTTCGCGCGCTCGGTGACCTCGACGATCACGCCCTCCGGCCGCCCCCGCCCGTCGAAGCCGACGCGCTTGACGAGCACGCGGTCGCCGTGCATCGCCTTCTGCATCTCGCGCGGCGGCAGGAAGACGTCGGGGCCGCCCGCGTCCGGCAGCAGGAAGCCGAAGCCGTCGCGATGGCCCTGGACCCGCCCGGCGAGCAGGTCGAGCTTGCTCGCGAGCAGCAGCACGCCCTTGCGGTTCGGCAGCAGCTGGCCGTCGCGCTCCATCGCGAGCAGGCGCCGGTTCAGCGCGTCGAAGTGGGCCGACGGCACCGACAGCTGTTCGCCGAGCTGCGCGGGCGTGAGCGGCCCGTCCGCCTGCCGCAGGCACTCGAGGATCTCCTCGCGTGTCGGAGGCACCCAGGCCGGGCTCGTTTCGGTTCTGTCTTCGTTCTTCATCGTGTGCCGCAGGATCGCGCCGGACCCGATTTGACAAGTCCCGGCGCTGCTTTATACTTCGCGCCTTCCGTCGGGCACGCCCGCCGGAACCGCAGCCCAGATGGCGGAATTGGTAGACGCACTAGGTTCAGGTCCTAGCGCCCGCAAGGGTGTGGAGGTTCGAGTCCTCTTCTGGGCACCATTTTAAGGCCAGCGCAAGCTGGCCTTTCCTTTTCACGTGCCCGGAAAGCGAAGCCCCTGCGGGCTTCGCGCGAGGACGAGAAAGGCTCGGCCTGCAGGCCGGGCCCGCGGTGCGAGCACGAATCGTCAAGGCCCGCCGTAGCGCGACTTCAGGTCGCTCGGCCGCATGTGGTCGTATTCCTCGAACGGCTGGTGGATCCAGGGATTCGTCGGCAGGTATTCGAGGTGATAGTCGGGCTCGGCGATCGACGCGCCCTTGCGCCAGATCACCGCGGAGCGGATCTCCTGGACCTCCGGGAACCTGGCGAGCAGCGCCGGAACCACCTGCACCAGCGTCTTGCCGGAATCGACGAGGTCGTCGACGAGCAGCCAGCGCGGGCCGGGCAGCGGCGCCGCGCTCGAGAGCTGGTCGCCGATCACGAGCGAGCTCTGGCGCGTGCCCGCGTCCTCGCGGTACGAACTCGTGAACAGCACGCCCAGCGGCTTGTCGAACAGCCGCGAGAAGACGTCGCCGACGCGCATCCCGCCGCGCGCCAGGCACACGATCGCGTCGAAGGTCCAGCCGGAATCGTAGACCTTCAGCGCGAGCTTCTCGACGAGCCGGTTGTACTCGTCCCAGGAGACGTAGAGGTCCTTCATCGGAGCACGCGCCTCAGTGGAAGGGGTGGTGCAGCAGGATCGTCTCGTCGCGGTCGGGGCCGGTGGAGACGAGGTGGACCGGCGCGCCCGAGACTTCGGAGAGCCGCTCGAGGAACCTGCGCGCGTTCGCCGGCAGCGCGTCCCAGCGGCGCACGCCGAACGTGGACTCCGTCCAGCCGGGCATCTCCTCGAACACCGCCTCCATCGTGTCGACCGCGTCGGCGCCGAACGGGAGCATGTCGATGATCGGCCCGCTGGCGACGCCCTTCTCGCGGTAGCCGGTGCACAGCTTCACCGACGGCAGGCCGTCGAGCACGTCGAGCTTGGTCACGCACAGGCCGGTCACGCCGTTGAGCTGGATCGAGCGCTTGAGCGCCGGCCCGTCGAACCAGCCGGTGCGCCGCGGGCGCCCGGTGACGGCGCCGAACTCCTTGCCCTTGGTTGCGAGGTGGCGGCCGGCGTCGTCGAAGAGCTCGGTCGGGAACGGGCCCGACCCCACGCGCGTGGTGTACGCCTTCGTGATGCCCAGCACGTAGTGCAGCGCCGACGGCGGCACGCCCGCCCCGGCGGCGGCCGCGCCCGCGACGCAGTTGCTGCTGGTCACGTACGGGTACGTGCCGTGGTCGACGTCGAGCAGCGCGCCCTGCGCGCCCTCGAACAGGAGGTTGTCGCCACGCGCCATCGCCTGCGCGAGCAGTCGCGGGGTGTCGGCGACCATCGGCGCGATCTTCTCGCCGAGCGCGAGCGCCTGGTCGACGACCTGGTTCACGTCCACGGGGTCGGCCTTCAGGTAGTGCTGGAGCACGAAGTTGTGGAGGTCCAGCACCTCGGCGACGCGCTCACGGAATCCCGCCGGCGAGAACAGGTCGCGCACGCGCAGCGCCCGCCGGGCGACCTTGTCTTCGTACGCCGGCCCGATGCCGCGGCCGGTGGTGCCGATCTTGGCGTCTCCGCGCTTGGCCTCGCGCGCGCGGTCGAGCGCGACGTGGTACGGCAGGATCAGCGGACACGCCTCGCTGATGCGCAGCCGACCGCGCACCGACACGCCGGCCGCCTCGAGCTCCTCGATCTCCTGGAGCAGCGCTTCGGGCGAGAGCACGACCCCGTTGCCGATGTAGCAGGTGACGCCGTCGCGCAGCATCCCCGACGGGATCAGGCGCAGCACCTGCTTGCGCCCGCCGATCACCAGCGTGTGCCCCGCGTTGTGCCCCCCCTGGAAGCGCACCACGCCGGCGGCCGACTCCGTGAGCCAGTCGACCAGCTTGCCCTTGCCCTCGTCACCCCACTGGGTGCCGATCACAACAACGTTCTTGCCCATCACTCGTCACCTCGCGCGACAAGGTGTCGCGCCATCCGTTCCCGGCGTCCGTGCGCCGCCCCCGCGTGCCCGCGCGTTCAGCGCGCGCGCAGCCGCCAGGCTCCCTGTTCGAAGACGAGCTCGCGATCGCACTCGAACTCCTGCTGCTCCTCGCCGTGCCCGGGCAGGGCCCGGATCACGATCTCGCCCTGCGCGCGCAACTTCGCGATCTCGCGGGCGAGCGCTTCGTCGTCGGACCACGGCGCGCGGATCGCCGGCGAGCGCTCCGCGACCGCCGCGAGCCCCGCGAGCTCGCGCAACTCCAGCGAGAACCCGGTGGCCGGGCGCGCGCGCCCGAACACGCGACCGATGTCGTCGTAGCGTCCGCCGCGCGCGACCGCGTTCGGGATCGCGTCGACGTACGCCGCGAACGTGAGCCCGCTGTGATAACGATAGCCGCGCAGGTCCGCGAGGTCGATGGAAAGCTCGACCTCGGGGTGCCGGCGCCACAGTGGCGACGCGACCAGGCGCTCGAGCTCGTCGAGCGCGGACGTGATCGCGGGCAACTCGGGCAGTTCGGCACGCGCCCGCGCGAGCACCGGCGACGCGCCGTCCACGGGGCCGTACAGCCCGGCGAGCGCGAGCAGCGCGTCGCGCACGGCTTCGGGCGCGCGCGCGAGGCTCTCCCGCAGGCCGGGAACGTCCTTGGACTGCAGCCGTGCGTAGACTTCGTCCTCGTCGATCGACGGCTCGAGCGCGAGCAGCGCGGGCACGACGCCGACGTGGCACAGGTCGAGCCTGACGTGCGCGACGCCCGCGGCCGCGAGCGACCCGATGACGAGGTCCATCGCCTCGAGGTCGGCCTCGATGCCGGCGTGGCCGTAGATCTCGGCACCGATCTGCAGCGGCTCGCGCGTGGCGAGCAGGCCGGCCGGGCGCGTGTGCAGCACCGACCCCGCGTAGCACAGCCGCGCGACGCCGTCGCGATTGAGCAGGTGAGCGTCGATGCGCGCGACCTGCGGCGTCATGTCGGCACGCACGCCCAGCGTGCGCCCGGAGAGCTGATCGACGAGCTTGAACGTGCGCAGGTTCAGGTCGGTCCCGCTGCCCACCAGCAGGGAGTCGAGGTACTCGAGCAGCGGCGGCATCACGAGCTCGTACCCGTGCGAGCGGTACAGGTCGAGCAGGCGGCGACGCAGTTCCTCGATCGCCCGCGCCTCGGAGGGCAGGACGTCGGAGATGCTCTCGGGAAGGAGCCAGCGGGGCATGGTCTTACGCCATCATCAGCAGCAGCCCGAGCAGGATCGCGCCCAGGCCGACGAACCGGATCTGCCCGTCGCGCAGGCGGGCGACGCGCGAGACCGCCGCGCGCCAGTGCGCGGGCGCCACGAAAGGCATCAGCCCTTCGAGCACGAGCACGAGCCCGAAGGCGAGGACGAGCGACTCGGACATCCGCGCCTTACTTGCCCTTCGCGGGCGGTCCGCTCGCCGAGCCCCTGAAGTACTTGAAGAATTCCGCGCTGGGGTCGAGGACCATGACGTCGCTGCGGTTGCGGAACGACGCACGGTACGCCTCGAGGCTGCGATAGAACTCCGCGAACTCGGGGTTCTGCCCGAACGCCGCGGCGTAGCTGGCGGCCGCCTTCGCGTCGCCCTCGCCCTTGACGCGCTGCGCGTCACGGTACGCCTCGGCGAGGATCACCTCGCGCTGGCGATCGGCGTCGGCGCGGATCTTCTCGGACTCGGCCGAACCGGTGGCACGGCGCTCGTTGGCCACGCGCTTGCGCTCGGACTGCATCCGGTCGAAGACGCGCTCCTGGACCTCCGGGGCGAAGTCCACGCGCTTCAGGCGGACGTCGACGACCTCGGCGCCGATCTGCTTGGCGTCCTCGTTGACCTTCACGCGCACGGTCTCCATGACCTTCTCGCGGTCGCCGGAGATCACCTCGGAGACGGTGCGCTTGGCGATCTCGTTGTTCAGGGCGTCGCGCAGGCTGCGCGAGAGGCGGTCGGCCGCGATCAGCTCGCTGCCGCTCACCGAGCGGATGAAGCTCTTGGGCTCGACGATGCGCCACTTCACGAAGGTGTCGACCTGCACGTTGAGCTTCTCCGACGTGATGAAGCGGTCGATGTCGGGGTTGTCGATCGTGAGGATGCGGCGGTCGAAGTACTGGACGTTCTGGAACGGCGGCGGCAGCTTCAGGTGCAGCCCGGGGTGGTCGATGACCTGGCGGATCTCGCCGAGCGAGAACACGACCGCGAACTGGCGCTGGTCGACGACGAACAGGCACGACGACAGCGCCCCGAACAGCACGAGGATCGCGAGGACGACCGGTACGGCTCTTTGCATCGCTGGGCCCTCCCCTCTAGCGGCCGGCGTCGCGGTCGCGGCCGCGGATGGCGTCGCGGCGGCTGCCGGCGTCGGACGCGGCCGCGGGCTCCGCGCGCTCGGCCGCGGGCGTCGTCGAGGTCGCGGGCGACGGGACCGGCCCGCCCGCGCGTGCGGCGTCGGCGCCCTGCTGAACGAGTTTGTCGAGCGGCAGGTACAGCAGGTTGCCGCCCGCGCGCGAATCGACGTAGACCTTGCTCGTGTTCGAGAACACCTGCTGCATGGTGTCGAGGTACATGCGCTGGCGCGTCACCTGCGGCGCCTTGCTGTACTCGGCGAGCACCTGGCGGAAGCGGTTCGCGTCGCCCTCGGCGGTCGCGATCACGCGCTGGCGGTAGCCGTCGGCCTCCTGGCTCAGGCGCGCCGCGGTGCCGCGGGCCTTCGGGATCACGTCGTTCGCGTACGCGCGGCCCTCGTTGATCAGGCGCTCGCGGTCCTGCGCGGCCTTGTTCGCGTCCTCGAAGGCAGCCTGCACCTGCTCGGGCGGCTGCGCCTGCTGGATCGTGACGTCGATGATCGCGACGCCGGCCTTGTACCGGTCGACGATGGCCTGCATCAGCTTCTGCGAATCCTTCGCGACCGCTTCCTTCTCTTCGTACAGCACCTGGTCGATCCCCTTGCGGCCGACGACCTCGCGCATCGCGGTCTCGGCGCCCTGACGGACCAGGTCCTCGGGCGCGCCGCCCGGATTGTTGTTGAACAGGTACGCGACCGGATCGCCCAGCCGGTACTGCACGGCGAACTGCATGTCGACGATGCTCTGGTCCTGCGTGAGCATCAGCGATTCCTTGAGCACCTTGTTCTTGACGTTGCTGCGGTAGCCGACCTCGATCTGGCGCAGCTGCTGCACGTTGACGAGCTCGTGCGTCTCGACCGGATACGGCATGCGCCACGTGAAGCCGGCGCGGTCGTTCAGGTACTTGAACTCGCCGAAGCGCAGCACCGCGGCCGCCTGGCCCTCGGGGACGATGTAGAAGCCGCTCCCCAGCCACAGCAGCAGGCCGACGAGCACCAGCAGCCCGAGCCCCGCGCCGGCGCCCTTGAACGACGGGCCGCCGCGGCCGGACGAGCCGCCGCCGGACGGCGGCTCGCCGCCGTCGCCGCGCCGCCCGAACATGCCGTTCAGGCGCCGGTTGAAGTCGCGCCAGAGTTCGTCGAGGTCGGGCGGGCCGTCGTTGCCGGGACGCTTGGGCCCGTCACCGCCCCCGCCGGGCCCCTGGCTGCCGCGACCCCAGCCGGGGTCGTTCAGCGAAAAGATCCTGCGTATCGCATGCCACATGATGGAAACCAACGAGGAGTCAGGCGCGCAGGGGATCCTGCGCGGCCGTCGAGACCTGGACGAGGTCCGTGCGAGGTGCGTCGGGTTCGATGGGCGCCGGCGCGAAACGGGCCTGGGCGAGCCGCTCGGACAAGACCTCGCGCAATGCCCCGAGCCCTGCCCCGGTGCGGGCGCTGAGCATCAAACGGTCGATGTTACCACAGGGGTCGCGGCGGATTTCGGGGTCGAAACCGGCGACGTCGATCTTGTTGTAGACGAGGATCGTCGGCGTGTCGCCGGCGCCGATCTCGTCGAGCACGCGCTCGACCTGCTCGATCTGGTCGTCGCGGTCGGGCGCCGAGGCGTCGACCACGTGCAGCAGCAGGTCGGCGTGAGCGGTCTCGTCGAGGGTGGCGCGAAACGCCTCGACGAGCTGGTGCGGGAGGTCGCGCACGAACCCGACGGTGTCGGAGAGCGCGATCTCGCCGCCGCCGGGAAGACGCAGCCGACGCGTGAGGGTGTCGAGCGTGGCGAAGAGCTGGTCGGCCGCATAGGTGCCGGCGCCGGTGAGCGCGTTGAACAGCGTCGACTTGCCCGCGTTCGTGTACCCGACCAGCGACACGGTGAAGGTGTCGCGGCGCTCGCGCGCGCGCCGGCGCGTCTTGCGCTGGCGCTCGAGCTTGCCGAGCCGCTCGCGCAGCTGCCGCGCCTTGGTGTCGAGCATGCGGCGGTCGAGCTCGATCTGCTTCTCGCCCGGGCCGCCGCGCTGGCCGATGCCGCCGCGCTGGCGCTCGAGGTGGGTCCAGCCGCGCACCAGGCGCGTGAGCTGGTGCTCGATGCGCGCGAGCTCGACCTGCAGCTTGCCTTCGCTGCTGCGCGCGCGCTGGGCGAAGATGTCGAGGATCAGCTCGGTGCGGTCGAGCACCGGCACGCCCCAGAGCCGATTCAGGTTGCGCTGCTGGACCGGCGACAGCGGATTGTCGAAGATCACGTAGCCGATCGACTTCTCCTCGATCAGCGTCTTCAGTTCGTCGGCCTTGCCGCTGCCCATCGACAGCGCGGGATCCTGGCGCGCGCGGCGAAACGACAGCGTCTCGACGGGCTCGTAGCCCGCCGACACCGACAGTGCCTGGATCTCGTCGAGCGAACGGGCCGCCGGACCCGGTCCGAAGACCAGGCCGATCAGCAGCGCCCTCGCGGGGGGAAGTTGCGCGCTCAGGTTTCGGGGCTCTCTTGGTGGAAATTGACCGCTCGCGCGGGTACCACCGTGGAAATGGCGTGCTTGTAGACCATCTGGGTAACGGTGTTGCGCAGCAGGACCACGTATTGGTCGAACGACTCGATCTGGCCTTGCAGCTTGATGCCGTTGACGAGGTAGATCGACACCGGCACGTGTTCCTTGCGCAGCAGGTTCAGGAACGGGTCTTGTAGTAGCTGCCCTTTGTTGCTCATTTCGGCTCCGTCTTGTGCTTTGGATGTTGTTGGGGCGTGCCTGATCTTTTTCAAGCGGATCTCGGGTCCGCCGGCCGACTATACCTGCAAATCCGGCGCGGTGGCTACCGCCGGCCGGCCCCCGGCGGCGCCTCAGCGGGCGTACGGATTCGACCCGCTGCGGAACTCGATCCGCAGCGGCGTTCCTTCGAGCGAGAACTCCTTGCGCAACCAGCCCTCGAGGTAGCGCCGGTACGTCTCGGGCACCGCGTCGAGCGCGTTGCCGTGGATCACGACGATCGGGGGATTCTGCCCGCCCTGGTGCGCGTAGCGCAGTTTCGGGCGGATCGGACCCTTGCGCGGCGGCTGCTGGCGCTCGACCGCCTCCTGAAGCGCGCGCGTGAGCTTGGGCGTCGAAAGCTTGCGCGTGGCCGCCGCGTACGCGTCGTCGACCGAGCGCATCAGCGCGCCGACGCCGGTGCCCTTCAGCGCCGAGATGTAGTGCAGTCTCGCGAACGCGAGGAAGTACAGCTTGCGGTCGAGGTCGCGCTTGACGTCGTCGCGATGATCCTCGTCGACCGCGTCCCACTTGTTGACCGCGACGACCACCGCGCGCCCGGCCTCGAGCACGTAGCCGGCGATCGCGGCGTCCTGCTCGGCGACGCCTTCGCGCGCGTCGAGCATCAGCACGCAGACGTGGCAGTCCTCGATCGCCTGCAGCGTCTTGACGACCGAGAACTTCTCGATCACGTCGGTGACCTTGCCGCGCCGGCGCACGCCGGCCGTATCGATCAGCGTGTAGGGCTTGCCGCCGCGCTCGAAGTCGATCGACACCGCGTCGCGCGTGGTACCGGGCTGGTCGAACGCGATCAGGCGCTCCTCGCCGAGCAGGGTATTGATCAGCGTGGACTTGCCGGCGTTCGGGCGCCCGACGACCGCGACCTTGATGCGGCGGGGCGCCGCGGGGGCCGGCGCGGGCCCGGTGCCCGCTGAGTCGGCGTCTGCAGCGTCGGCGCCTGCTGCGTCGGAGCTCGATGCGTGGGTGCCCGATGCGCCGGTACCCGATGCGTCGGTGCCTGCATCCCCGGTGCCCGATCCCTCGGCGACCGCTTCGGCGGCGGGAAGCCCGGCGAAGAACGGCTCGAGCGCGTCCTCGACGAGCTCGCGCACGCCGTCGCCGTGCGCCGCGGAGATCGCGCGCGGATCGCCGAGCGCGAGTTCGTGGAACTCGGCGGCGACCGCCTCGCGCGGCATGCCCTCGGTCTTGTTGACCGCGAGCAGCACCGGGCGCCCGCTGCGGCGCAGTTCCACGGCAATCTCGCGGTCGTGGCCGGTGAGCCCCTGGCGCCCGTCGACGACGAACACGACGACGTCGGATTCGAGCACCGCCTGGCGCGCCTGCCGGGCCATCTCGACCTCGATTCCCTGCCGGGCCACGGGCTCGAAGCCGCCTGTGTCGATCACGATGAACGGGTGCTCGCCGACGCGCCCGCGGCCGTAGTGACGGTCGCGCGTGAGGCCGGGGCGGTCGTGGACGATCGCCGCGCGCGAGCGCGTCATGCGATTGAACAGCGTCGACTTGCCGACGTTGGGCCGGCCGACGATCGCCATCACCGGCGTGCGCGGCGCCGCCGCGGCCGACCCCGGGGGAGAGGACAAGCGCGCTACTCCAGTTCGACCGCGGCGAGCGTGCCGCCGGAGGTCAGGACGACGGCCGTGCGCCCGGCGCCCGCGGGCGCGGCGACGATCGGCGTGCCGTCGGTCGCGAAGCGCCCCGCGACCGCACCGTCGTCGCGCGACAGCAGCACGACGAGGCCCTGGCGGTCGCCGACCACCAGCACCGGACCCAGCGAAAGGGGCGCCGACAGGCCGCGGCGCGACATCTTGTCCTGCTTCCAGACGCTGGTGCCGGTGCGCGTGAACGCCTGGACGACGTCGAGGTCGTCGACGATCGAGACCAGACGCGCGTCCACGTCGATGCCGGTCGCGGTGGAGACGTCGCGCCCCCACAGCGGGCGGCCGCTGGCGAGTTCCAGGCACGCGAGCTTGCCCTGGAAGCTCGCCGCGCACACCTCGCGCCCGCTCACCAGCGGAGAACCGACGACGTCGGCGATGCGCTCGATCTCGGTGGAACCACGCGGCTGCGACACCGCCGCCTCCCAGCGCAGCGCCCCGCTCTCCAGGCCCAGCGCGACCAGGCGCCCCCCGGGAAGTCCGACGAACGCCGTGCCGGGCGTGATCGCCGCGGCGGACGTCTGGCGCAGCACCAGCGGCGGGTTCTGGCGCTGGAAGCTCCAGCGGCGCTTGCCGCTGGCGGCGTCGAAGGCGAGCACACGGTTGTCGGCGGCGCGAACGAGCACCACCCCCGCGCCGACCGACGGCACGGTGACTGCCTCGGCACCCAGCGGCGCGGTCCATTTCGGGCGCCCGTCGGCACCGAGCGCGACCAGCGTGCCGTCGCGCGCGGCGACGACGACCGTCTCGCCGTCGGTGCCCACGCCCGCGATCAGGCGCCGGCCGACGTTGACCTGCCACTCGACGCGCCCGGCCGCGGCGTCGGCGCGCACCACGGTGCCGTCGGCGCCCGCCGCGTAGACGCTGCGACCCGCGACCACTGCCTGGAACCCGACGCCGCCGGCACCGACGCGAAGCGTCCAGGCGAGCTTCGCGGGGACCGGCGCGGTGACGGCCGGCGGCTCGGGAACGGCAGGCTTGGACGGCCCCGACCACGGCCAGAAACTGCCGCAGCCTCCGAGCGCGAGCGACGCGCCGGCGAGCGCGACGCACGCCGCGCGCCGGCGCACGAAGTGCCTCACGAACCCACCCCGCCCAGCGCGTCGAGCTTGAGCTGGACCAGGCGCCGCATCGGGCTGCGCTCGTCGAGCTTCTCGAGGGCGAGCTTGTAGGCCGCGCGTGCATCGTCGCGCTTGCCCTGCGCGAGCATCACGTCGCCGCGGCGGTCGGCGAACTCGCCGGCGAAGCGGCCGGCGGACTCCATCGGCAGCAGTTCGAGCGCCTTGTCGTAGGCCTTCTCGTCGAGCAGGATGCCGGCCAGGCGCACGCGCGCCAGCTGCCTGAACTCCTCGTCCTGCGCCTTCTCGACGGCCCACTGCAGCGGCGCCTTCGCCGCCTTGTCGTCGCCGGCGTCGTGATAGGCCTTCGCCGCGAGCAGCGCGCCCATCTGGCCGTAGGCGGTCCCGCCGAACTTCTCGAACAGCGTGCCCGCGGCGTCCTTGACCTTGGCCGCGTCCTTGGCCTGCGCCGCGGCCTTGAGCTGCTCGTAGACCGCCGACGCCTCGGCCGCCTGCCGCGACTGGTACCAGCCCCAGCCGCGCCAGCCGGCGATCGCGAGCAGGATGATCGTGATCAGCGTGAGGATGAAGTTGCCGTACTGGTTCCAGAACGCCTTCAGTGTCGCGATCTGTTCCTGCTCTTCCAAGTCGTAGGCCATCGCCCCGCGCTCCCTGTCGTCGCCGCACCGCCGCGCGCGTCACGCGCCGCGGCGCGGCGTGTCATTGTTCGTCGTCGTCGTCGTCGACCATCGCGTCGACGATGGTGCCCGCGAGCTCGGCGAGCGCGACGCGTCGCTGCTCGCCCGCGCCCCGCTCGCCCCCCTCGGCGCGCAGCCACTTCACGGTCGCCTGCCCGGCCGCGACCTCGTCCTCGCCCATCACCACCGCCGCGAACGCGCCGCTCGCGTCGGCGCGCTTGAACTGCGCCTTGAAGCCGCCGCCGCCGCAGTGCAGGACGACGTCCAGGCCGGCGTCGCGCAGCCGCTCGGCGGCGTCGAGCGCCGCGGGCAGCACGCCCTCGCCCTGGTGCACCACGTACACGTCGCACTGCGCGTCGTCGAGCGCAGGCTCCGACGCCCGCAGCAGCTCGAGCACGCGCTCGACGCCCATCGCGAATCCGCACGCCGGCGCGGGCTTGCCGCCCAGCATCTCGACCAGCGGATCATAGCGGCCGCCGCCGCAGATCGTCAGCCCGCCCGCAACCCACTCGAACACCGTGAGGTTGTAGTAATCGAGCCCGCGCACCAGCCGCGGGTTCACGCGGAACGGCAGGTTCTGCGCGCGCAGCAGCGCCTGCAGCCGCTCGAAGTGCTCGCGCGACGCGTCGCCGAGGAACTCGACGAGCCTCGGCGCGCTCTCGGCGACCGCCTGCATCGCCGGATTCTTGGTGTCGAGGATGCGCAGCGGGTTGCTGTACAGCCGCCGCCGGGCTTCCTCGTCGAGCGCGTCGCGGTTCGCCTCGAAGTGCGCGATCAGCGCGTCGCGGTGCGCGCGCCGCTCGTCCGCCTGGCCGAGCGAGTTGATTTCCAGCGTGACGTCCGGCAGGCCGAGGTCGTCCCAGAGCCGCCGGCAGAGCAGGATCACCTCGGCGTCGGCGTCCGGGCCGGCGAAGCCGAGCGCCTCGGCGCCCACCTGGTGGAACTGGCGGTAGCGCCCCTTCTGCGGCCGTTCGTGGCGAAACATCGGGCCCGCGTACCAGAGCCGCTTCGGGCCGTCGTAGAGCAGGTTGTGCTCGATCGCGGAGCGCACGACGCCGGCCGTGCTCTCCGGGCGCATCGTGAGTTCCTCGCCGTTGAGCGCGTCGGTGAACGAGTACATCTCCTTCTCGACGATGTCGGTGACCTCGCCGATGCCGCGCACGAACAGTCGCGTGTGCTCGAGGATCGGCGTGCGGATGCGCCGGTAGCCGTAGCCGCGCATCGCGGACGCGACCGCGTCCTCGAAGCGGCTCCACAGGGCCTCGTCGGCGGGCAGCACGTCGTTCATGCCGCGCACGCCCTGGATCTTCTCGATCTTGTTGCTCATCTCGGGGAAACGGAGTGCGTCGCGGGAGTGAAGTCAGTCGGCGGGCTGCGCCGTGCGCGCGTAGCGCCGGCGGACGTAGTCGTCGACGATCGCCTGGAATTCCTCGGCGATGCGCTCGCCCTTGAGCGTCACGGTGCGCTCGCCGTCGACGAAGACCGGTGCGACCGGGGCCTCGTCGGCGCCGGGCAGGGAGATGCCGACGTCGGCGTGGCGGCTCTCGCCGGGGCCGTTGACGACGCAGCCCATCACCGCGACCTGCATCGACTCGACGCCGGGATACTGCGCGCGCCACACGGGCATCTGCTCGCGCAGCCAGCGCTGGATCTTGTCGGCGAGCTCCTGGAAGAACGTGCTGCTGGTGCGCCCGCACCCGGGGCACGCGACGACCAGCGGCGCGAACGCGCGCAGCCCCATCGTCTGCAGCAGCTCCTGCGCGACGACGACCTCGCGCGTACGGTCGCCGTTCGGCTCGGGCGTGAGCGACACGCGGATCGTGTCGCCGATGCCCTCCTGCAGCAGCACCGCCATCGCGGCGGCGCTCGCGACGATGCCCTTGCTGCCCATCCCGGCCTCGGTCAGGCCCAGGTGCAGCGCCCAGTCGCCGCGGCGCGCGAGCTCGCGGTACACCGCGATCAGGTCCTGAACGCTCGACACCTTCGCCGACAGCACGATGCGCTCGGCGGGCAGGCCGAGCGCCTGTGCCTGGCGCGCGCTGTCGATCGCGGACGAGACCAGCGCCTCGCGCATCACGCTGCCCGCCTCCCACGGACGCGCGCGGGCGGCGTTCTCGTCCATCAGGCGTGCGAGCAGCGCGGCGTCGAGGCTGCCCCAGTTCACGCCGATGCGAACCGGCTTGCCCCAGCGGCACGCGACCTCGATCATCTGCGCGAAGTTGTCGTCGCGGCGCTTGCCGCTGCCGACGTTGCCGGGGTTGATCCGGTACTTCGACAACGCCTGAGCGCACTCGGGGTACTGGACCAGCAGCTTGTGGCCGTTGTAGTGGAAGTCGCCGACCAGCGGGACGTCGACGCCCATGCGGTCGAGCTGCTCGCGCACGGCGGGAACGGCCTGCGCCGCCTCGGGCGAGTTGACCGTGATGCGAACGAGCTCCGAGCCGGCGCGCGCCAGCGCCTTGACCTGGATCGCGGTGGCGATCGCGTCGGCCGTGTCGGTGTTCGTCATCGACTGCACGACGACCGGCGCGCCGCCGCCGATCGCGACCGTGCGCGCGCCGTGGCGCACCTCGACGCGGCGGGTCCGGCGGCGTGCGAGCGGGCACGCGGGCGCGGGCTCGGCGGCAGGGAGCGTGTTCGTGTCCATGTCGGGGTCGCGTCGGGGACCGTGCTCAGGGAAGGTTCACGCGCGCGACGTTGCTGCGCGTGAACGGCGCGAGGTCGAGCGCCGCGCCGTCGGCCTCGACGCGCACCGCGTCGGCGTTGCCGATCACGAGCGACAACGGGCCGCCCACGGGGAGGTCGCGCACGCTGCGCGCCGCCTGCACGCCCGACAGCAGCACCGTGCCGTCGGGTCGTCGCGCCTCGATCCAGGACTCGCGCTCGAAGTGCAGGCGCAGCGCGGCCGGCCGGCGCGTGATCGCGGCCCCGGCGGGCGCGGGAGACGGCGAGGCGGCCGCGGCGGCACCGGGCGTCGTCGAGGCAGCGGGCGTCGTCGAGGCACCGGGCGTCGTCGAGGCACCGGGCGTCGGCGCGGCTCCGGGCGCGCTCGGCGTCGCCGTCGGGACACCGGACGCCGCCGTGGTCGCCGTCGCGGGCGAACCGCTGGTGGCGGGCGCCGTCTTCGTGGCGGACGGCGACCCGCTCGCGGCACCGCCGGGTGCCGATCCGCCCGCGGCCGGGCCCACCGTGCCCGTCGCCGCAGCCGCGCCGCCCGCGGCGGGCGCGTCCGCCGCGGCGCCGCCGGCCCCGGCGCCCGGCGACGGCAGCGCGACCGAATCGGTGCGCGTCGCGGGCGAGGACGCGTCGCCGGGCGGCGTCGGTGTCGCCGGCGCGGAGGCGTCGCCCGCGCCGAGCAGCGACGGAATCCGGGAGAAGTCGCCGTCGCGCGCGAAGAAGAACGCCAGCGCGACGATGCCGATGACGACCAGCCCGATCCACGCGATGCGGCTCCCCGAGCCCCCGCTGCCGAAGCCGAGCATGCTGCGCCGGGGCATCGGTTCGTCGAGCGAGGCCGCCGGCCGGATCTCGGTCGGTGGCGCGAGCCCGGCGACCGACTGCAGCAGCGGTTCGACGTCGGCGTCGACCAGCCGCCCGTAGCTGCGCAGCGCGCCGCGAACGAACGCGGTGCCTGGCAGCGTGGTCCAGTCGCCGGCTTCCAGGGCCTGCACCTGTCGCGGCGCGAGCTTGAGGCGGCGCGCGATGTCGTCGGAGCCGAATCCGCAGGCGTCGCGAGCCGCGATCAGTTCTTCGACGGAGGCGATGCTGCGCGCCACCGGGTCAGTCCGAGAAATTGCCCGACGCGAGCATCTGGGCCTCGCGCGACTCGGGGAAACGGCGCCGCAGCTGGCTCGACAGGCTCGCGAGCGCGTCGGCGTTGCCCGCCAGCCGCTCGACGCGCAGCGCGAGCCACAGGACTTCGGCGGTGGGCTCGAAGCTGCCCAGCAGCCGCTGCGCGTAGAAGCGCGCGCGATCGACGTCGCGCCGCTTCAGGTTGATCAGGCCGAGGTTGAACATCGCGACCGGGTCGCTCGGCTGCACCTGGAACGCGCGCAGGAAATACGCCTCGGCCGCCTTCTCGTCGCCCATGCGCTGCGCGCACAGGCCCGCGTTGTGCAGGGGCTTGGCCGGCGTCGGGTACAGCGGATTCCTCAGCGCGCGCTGGAAGTACTCGAGCGACTCCCGGTGCCGCCCGCCCTGGCACAGGAACCAGCCGTAGTTGTTGTTCAGGTCGGAATCGGCCGGCGCGATGCGCAACCCGCGCTGGAAGCTCTCCTCGGCACGCGCGCGCTCGCCCATGTCCATGTAGACGAGGCCGAGCACGCCGTAGGCGAGCGCGTAGCTCGAGTCGATCAGCAGCGCCTGCCGCAGTTCCTCGAGGGCGACCGCGTACTTGCCCTGCTGGTAATAGCTCGCGCCCAGCTCCAGGCGGATGCGCGCGCGCCGGCGCTCCTCGCTCTCCTCGGCGGAGTCGGGCAGCACCGCCTGCCCCGACGGCGGCAGCGCACCGGAGGCCTCGGGCGAGCCCGGCGTCTGGCACCCGCCGAGCGCGGCGAGCACGCCGAGCGCGGCGCCCAGCGCGAGCGCCCGCACCGCCGCGTGCAGCGACGCCGCGCTCACCGCGCCTCCGCGACCGCGATCACGCGGCGTTGCGCGAGCCGGGTGCGGTCCCGGACCTCGCCGGCGAGCTGCCCGCACGCGGCGTCGATGTCGTCGCCGCGCGTCCTGCGCACCGTGGTGACGACGCCGGCGTCGGAGAGCCTCTGGGCGAAGCGACGCACGCGCTCGTCGGGCGAGCGCCGCAGGCCGGAATCGGGGAACGGATTGAAGGGGATCAGGTTGAACTTGCAGGGGACGTCGCGCACGAGCGCGAGCAGGCGCTGCGCGTGCGCGTCGGCGTCGTTGATGCCGTCGAGCATCACGTACTCGAAGGTGATGAAGTCGCGCGGCGCGGCCGACAGGTAGCGGCGGCACGCCGCCATCAGCTCGGCGAGCGGGTACTTGCGGTTCAGCGGCACGAGGGTATCGCGCAGCGCGTCGTCGGGGGCGTGCAGCGACACGGCGAGCGCCACCGGGCAGTCTTCCCGCAGGCGATCGATCATCGGCACGACACCGGACGTGGAGACCGTGACGCGGCGCCGCGAGAGCCCGTACGCGTTGTCGTCGAGCATCAGGCGCAGCGACGACAGGGTCGCCGCGTAGTTCTGCAGCGGCTCGCCCATGCCCATGAAGACGACGTTGCTGATCACCCGCTCGCCGTCGCCGGTGGCCCCGAGCGCGCGGTTGGCCCACCAGAGCTGCCCGACGATCTCCGCGGTCAGCAGGTTGCGCGAGAACCCCTGCTTGCCGGTGGAGCAGAACAGGCAGTCGACGGCGCAGCCGGCCTGCGTGGACACGCACAGCGTGCCGCGATTCGCCTCGGGGATGAACACGCACTCGACCGCGTTGCCGGCGCCGACGTCGAGCAGCCACTTGCGGGTGCCGTCGGCCGAGACGTGATCGCGGATCACGGCGGGCGGGCGCACGCACGCGGACTCGGCAAGGCGGGCGCGGAACGACTTCGCGAGGTCGGTCATCGCGGCGAAGTCGGCCTCGCCGCGCTGGTGGATCCACTGCATCAGCTGGCGCGCGCGGAACGGCCGCTCGCCCCACTCGGCGCACTGGCGCGCGAGCGCGTCGGCGTCGAGCCCGAGGAGGTTGACCGGTTCGCTCATGGGAAGGCCCCGCGCGCCGCCGCGAACGTCTCGTCGCGTCAGCGCGAGAAGACGTTCATCGCCGGGAAGAAGAACGCGATCTCGACACGGGCGGTGTCGGGGCCGTCGGAGCCGTGCACCGCGTTGGCGTCGATGCTGTCGGCGAAGTCGGCGCGGATCGTGCCCGCGGCGGCCTTCTTCGGGTCGGTCGCGCCCATCAGGTCGCGGTTCTTCAGGATGGCGCCCTCGCCCTCGAGCACCTGGACCATGACGGGGCCGGAGATCATGAACTCGACCAGGTCCTTGAAGAACGGGCGCTCGCGGTGCACGCCGTAGAAAGCCTCGGCCTCGCCGCGCGACAGATGCATCATGCGCGCCGCGACGATCTTCAGGCCCGCCTGCTCGAAGCGTGCGTAGATCTGCCCGATCACGTTCTTTGCGACGGCGTCGGGCTTGACGATGGAGAGGGTGCGTTCGATGGCCATCTTTCTGGGGTCCCTGCCGGCCGCCGCGCGGGCAGCCGAAAAATTGTCAATCAAAAGAGGAGCTTACGTGAGATTTTCAGTGCTTTGCTGAACCTGAGAGTTTAACATAGGCCTGCACCGGGAAACCCCCGATGCCCCGCGGGCGCGAAAGCGGTTGAAATTCGCGCACCGAGGCCCTAGATTCACCCTTCCTTCAAGAGTGGAGTCACGACACATGGCATTCGATCGGGATCGTCTGACCGTCCCCACCTTCGGCACGGGTTCCGGCGCCCTGGGCGCCACGCAGCGCAATCGCGTGCTGCGCAACACGTACTGGCTGCTGGCGCTGTCGATGCTGCCCACGGTGCTCGGAGCCTGGATCGGCGTCAGCACGGGCTTCTCGTTCTTCGCCGGGAGCCCGTTCATCGGGCTGATCGTCTTCATGGCCGTCGCGTTCGGATTCTTCTTCGCGATCGAGCGCTACAAGAACAGCGGGATCGGGGTCGCGCTGCTGCTCGGTTTCACGTTCTTCATGGGGCTGATGCTCTCGCGGCTGGTCGGCCACGTGCTCGGGTTCTCCAACGGAACCTCGCTCGTGATGACCGCGTTCGGCGGCACCGCGGTGATCTTCGGCGTGATGGCCACGGTCGCGACGGTCTCCCGGCGCGACTTCTCCGGCCTCGGCAAGTGGCTGACGATCGGGTTCGCGATCATCTTCGTCGCCGCGATCGCCAACATCTGGCTGCAGATGCCCGCGCTGATGCTGACCGTCTCGGTGCTCGCGATCCTGATCTTCTCGGCGTTCATCCTCGTCGACCTGCAGCGGGTCGTGAACGGCGGCGAGACCAACTACGTGACCGCGACGCTGTCGGTGTACCTGAGCGTGTACAACGTGTTCAGCAACCTGCTGGCGCTGCTCGGGATCTTCGGCGGCGACCGCGACTGACGCGCCGCCGACCGCGCGCTGCGCCTTCGGGCGCGCCGCGCCCCGCGCCGGGCCGCCTTCGGGCGGCCCGCGCGCTTTCCGGCTCGCGCGCCCCCGTGACCGCCCGCGCGTGTCGAGCCGTCCCGTGATTCCGGGGAACGCGGCCTCGCTTTGACATTCGCGCACGGCTTCGCCACAGTCTGCCGTCCGGCGAGCCGCGGGGCTCGCGCACGACGACGGAGACGACGATGCCGATGACGCCGCCCCCCGGGGTCGGGATGCGCCACGAGGCGCACTTCGGTGACCGCGTCGTGCGCTGCTTCACCGATCGCGCCCGTGACGCGTGGCGCCTGTTCGCGGGTGCCGCCGCCGCGGCGCCGCACGCCGAGGCGCTCGTCTTCGAAGGCCGCCGCTGGACGTACGCGCAACTGGCCGCCGACGCCGAGCGCGTCGCGGCCGGGCTCGCCGCGCGGGGGGTGAAGCCCGGCGACCGCGTCGGCATGCTCGTGGGCAACCGCCCGGAGTTCGTCTTCGCGCTGCTGGGCGCGCTGCGCCTGGGCGCGATCGCGGTGCCGATGGGCACGCGGCTGCAGACGCCCGAGATCGCGTACATCCTCGATCACTGCGGCGCGGTCGCGCTGGTGCACGACGACGAGCTCGGCGCACGGCTCCCCGCGCCCGCGGACGTCCCCGCGCTCGCGCACCGCTTCACCGACGCGCCGCGCGCGGACGCCGCGGTGCCCGAGCCCCGCGTCGCCGAGGAGGACACCGCGGTCATCCTGTACACGTCGGGCACCACCGGCCGCCCCAAGGGCGCGATGCTGACGCACTTCAACCTCGCGCACTCGACGCTGCACTTCAAGCACGGCATGGGGCTGCGCGCCGGCGAGCGCACGCTGCTCGCGGTGCCGGCGAGCCACGTCACCGGCCTGGTCGCGGTGATCATGACGATGTGGCAGGTGGGCGGTGCCGTCGTGATGATGCGCGAGTTCAAGGCGGCCGACTTCCTCGCGCTGTGCGCGGCCGAGCGGATGACGTACACCGTCATGGTCCCGGCGATGTACAACCTGTGCCTGATGCAGCCCGGAATCGACGACCACGACCTCGGCGCGTGGCGAATCGGCGGCTACGGCGGCGCGCCGATGCCCGAGGCGACGATCGCAGCGCTCGCGCGCCGGCTGCCGCGGCTCGAGCTGTGCAACGCGTACGGCGCGACCGAGACCACGTCGCCGACCACGCTGCTGCCGCACGCGTGGGTGTCGAAGCGCCCCGACAGCGTCGGCTTCGAGCTGCACTGCGCCGACGTCGTCGTCATGGGCCCGGACGGCCGCGAGGTGCCGCGCGGCGAAGCGGGCGAACTGTGGATCCGCGGGCCGATGGTCGTCCCCGGCTACTGGAACAACCCGCCGGCCACGCGCGACGCGTTCACCGCGGGCTTCTGGCACTCGGGCGACGTCGGCTCGATCGACGCCGACGGCTTCGTGCGCGTGTTCGACCGCATCAAGGACATGATCAACCGCGGCGGCTACAAGGTCTTCTCGGTCGAGATCGAGAACGTGCTCGGCCACCACCCGGGCGTGCTCGAGAGCGCGATCGTCGGCAAGCCCTGCCCGGTGCTCGGCGAACGCGTGCACGCGTTCGTCGCGCGCAAGGATCCGGCGCTCGGCGCGGACGAACTGCGCGCGTTCTGCGCCCGCCACCTCGCCGACTACAAGGTGCCCGAGACGTTCACGCTCACCGACGAGCCGCTGCCGCGCAACGCCAACGGCAAGCTGCTCAAGCGCGCGCTGCGCGAGCGGCTGCCCGACGCCGGCTGAGTGCCGGCGCGTCGCGCCCCCCTTTTCCCCACCCCCTCGAGGAGACGACGAGATGCCTGAATTCTGCAAGGTCGAGCGCGAAGGCCACCTGACCATCGTGACGCTGAACCGGCCGGACGTGATGAACGCGCTGCACTACCCCGCGCACGTCGAGCTCGACCGCGTCTGGAACGACTTCGCCGCCGACCCGGAGCAGTGGGTCGCGATCGTCACCGGCGCGGGCGAGCGCGCGTTCTCCGCCGGCAACGACCTGAAGTACCAGGCGGGCGGCGGCGCGCGCGGCTTCGTCGCGTCCGGATTCGCCGGGCTCACGTCGCGCTTCGACCTGTTCAAGCCGGTCATCGCCGCGGTCAACGGGGTCGCGATGGGCGGCGGATTCGAGATCGCGCTCGCCTGCGACATCATCATCGCGGCCGAGAACGCGAAATTCGCGCTGCCCGAGCCGCGCGTCGGCCTGGCCGCGCTCGCCGGCGGCGTGCACCGGCTGCCGCGCACGATCGGCCTGAAGCGCGCGATGGGGATGATGCTCACCGGGCGCCACGTGCCGACGCGCGAGGGCTACGAGCTCGGATTCGTCACCGCGGTCGCGCCCGCGGGGCAGGCGCTCGCCGAGGCGAAGAAGTGGGCCGCGCAGATCCTCGAGTGCTCGCCGATGTCGCTGCGCGCGACCAAGCAGGCCGCGATGCAGGGGCTCGCGATTCCCGACGTCGCCACGGCCTACCGCGTCGAGTACGACGCGGTCGCGCGGATGCGCACCAGCAAGGACTTCGTCGAGGGGCCGAAGGCGTTCTCGGAGAAGCGCAAGCCGAACTGGGTCAACGAGTAGAACACGGCGCGTCGTCGAGCGCGCGCTCGAGCAGTTCGAGCGCGCGCGCCGCGAATTCGAACATGTTCCCGACGCGGTCCGTGCGGCCGGTCTCGAGCGTCGCCGAGCGCTCGATCGGCCCCGCGACCGCGACGCAGGTGTGGCCGGGCGCGTCGCCGTAGGCGTTGCCGGTCGGCCCGCTCGCGCCGGTCTCGGACACGCCCCAGGTCGCCGCCAGGCGCTCGCGCGAACGGCGCGCGAGCAGCTGCGCGTAGGGCTCGCTCGCCGAGCGCATGCCGACGACGTCCTCCTTCGGAATCGCCGCGACGACCTTGCGCGCGCGCCGCGTGTACACGACCGTGCCGCCGAGGTAGTACGCGGACGCGCCGGGCACGGCGAGCAGCGCCGCGCTCAGCAGCCCGCCCGCGGACGACTCCGCGACCGCGACCGTCTCGTGCCGCGCCTTCAGGCGCTCGCCGACGCGGGTGGCGGCGGCGACCAGCGCGGGGAAGCCGGTGGCGCTCACGCCGGGCTCCCTTCGCCCGTGGCGCCGGACTCCGCGGCGAGCGCGTCGATCGCGTCGTCGGCGAGCCCCGCCGCACGCAGCACTTCGCGCGTGTGCTCGCCGAGCGCGGGCGCGTGCGGCTGCACCGACGTCGTCGCGCCCGACATCAGGAACGGCGCGTTGACGACCTTGAACTCGCCGCCCGCGTCGTGCACGGTCGCGAGGGCGCCCCGGTGCCCGATCTGCGGGTCGGCCAGCGCCTCCTCGACGCTGCGATACGGGGACGCGGGCACGCCCTGGCGCTCGAGCGCCGCGAGGCACTCGCCGCTGGCGAGCCTGCGCGACCAGGCCTCGACGTACTCCATCAGCTCCGGCCAGTGATGGCGGCGGTCGGCGAGCGTCTTGAAGCGCGGGTCCTCGACGAGCTCGGGGTGCCCCGCCGCGGCGACCAGGTTCTGGAAGGTGCGCTCGCTCGCCACCGCGATCATCACGTAGCCGTCCGAGGTCTCGACCGGGCCGAAGATCGGGCGGCGCAGCGGCGCCACGTGGAACTGCGCGGCCTGGACCTCGTTCAGCGTGAGCGCGAGCATCGACTCGAGCATCGAGACGTCGACGAGCTGGCCCTCGCCGGTGGCGTGGCGCTGGGCGATCGCGGCGCCGATCGCGCCGAACGCGTAGGTGCCCGCGAGCACGTCGGCGATGAACACGCCGCAGTAGTCCGGCCGCGAGCGCCCTTCCTGGTAGTGCAGGTGCGCGATGTCGTAGCCGGAGGCGGCGTGGATCACCGGCGCGTACGCGGGCAGCTGCGACGACGGGCCGGTCTGGCCGTACCCGGAGATCGCGCAGTAGATCAGGCGCGGGTTCAGCGGCGCGAGCGCGGCCCAGTCGAGCCCGAAGCGCTTCATCACGCCGGGGCGGAAGTTCTCGACCACGACGTCGGCGCCGGCGACGAGCCGGCGCACAGCGTCGACGGCGCGCGGGGACTTCAGGTCCATCACGACGCTCTTCTTGCCGGCGTTCAGCTGGCCGAACGCGGTGCTCGCGCCCGAGCGCAGCGGCGGGCGGCCGCGCATCATGTCGCCTTCGGGCGCCTCGATCTTGACGACCTCGGCGCCCGTGTCGGCGAGCAGCCGGGTGCAGTACGGGCCCGCGATGGTGGTCGAGAAGTCGACCACCTTCAGGCCCTCGTAGGGGCGTCGCATCTGCTGTCTCCTCCAATCCTGCGTCGCCGCGCGGCGACGGCCCGTCCCGCGCGGGTCACGCGGGCTCGAACACCATCATCGACTCCACGTGCGAGGTGTGCGGGAACATGTTGACCGCTCCGGCCGCCACCGCGCGAAATCCGCCGGTGTGCACGAGCAGCCCGGCGTCGCGCGCGAGCGTCGCCGGGTTGCACGACACGTACACGATGCGCGCCGGCTTGACCGGGTCGTCGGCGAGCGCCTTGCACACCGCGAGCGCGCCTTCCCGCGGCGGGTCCACCAGCACCCGGTCGAAGCGCCCGAGCGCGCGCCAGTCGTCGCCGCCCAGCTCGAAGAGGTCCGCGACGCGAAACGACGCGCGCGCCGCCAGGGCGTTGTCGCGCGCATTGCGCTCGGCGCGCGCGACCAGCGTCGCGCTGCCCTCGACGCCGACGACCTCGCGCGCGAGCCGCGCCAGCGGCAGCGAGAAGTTGCCGAGCCCGCAGAAGAGGTCCGCGACCCGCTCGTGCGCCTGCGGCGCGAGCAGGCGCAGCGCGCGCGACACGAGCGCCGTGTTCACGCGGTGGTTCACCTGCGTGAAGTCGGTCGGGCGGTAAGGCATCGTCACGCCGAACTCGGGAAGGTCGTACGCGAGCCTCGAGGCCGGCGCGGCGCCGTCGGCCGTGCCCGGGGCGTGCACGAGCTCGATCGAATCCGGGCCCTTGGGCTGGAACCACAGCTCGAACGCGTTCGCGCGCGCGAACGCCACCAGCGCGTCGCGGTCTCGCGCGCTGGCAGGCTCGAGCACGCGAAACACGAGCGCGAGCACGGTCTCGCCGCCGGCCTCGCCGAGCGCGACTTCGATCTGCGGCATGCGCTCGCGCATGTCGAGGCCCGCGACGAGCTCGCGCAGCGGAACGAGCAGCGCCGACACCCGCGCCGGCAGGACGTGGCACTCGCGCATGTCGGCGACGTAGCTCGAGCCGCGCTCGTGGAAGCCGACCAGGACCCCGCCCTTCTTCGGCACGTGCCGCACCGACAGGCGCGCGCGGTAGCGATATCCCCACGCCGGGCCCGCGATCGGGCGCAGCATCGTCTCGGGGCGCACCTTGCCGATGTGCTCGAGCTGGTCCTCGAGCGCGCGCTGCTTGATCGCGAGCTGGCTGCGCTCGTCGAGGTGCTGCATCGAGCAGCCGCCGCAGGTGCCGAAGTGGGGGCAGCGCGGCGCCACGCGCGCGCAGCTCGCGCGAACGACGTCCAGCGTCTGCGCGACGTCGAACTTCGGCTTGCGCCGCACGAGCTGGGCGCGCACGCGCTCGCGCGGCAGCGCGTCGCGCACGAACACCACCTTGCCGTCGCGGTGCGCGACGCCCTGCGCGTCGAGGTCGAGCGACTCGACGTCGACGACGAACGACTCCCCGGCGGCGCGGCTAGCGGGCCGGCTCATCGACCCACGCGGCGAGGAACTCGCGCCAGTGCGGCTCGTCGCGCGCGCCGAGCGCGTCGCGCAGCACCGCGATCTCGCGCGCGTACTGTTCCTGCGACCACGCGCCGCGCAGGAGCTGGAAGCGGCAGTACATCAGCCAGGTGTTGGCGACGTCGGTCTCGCAGTAGGCGCAGATCTGTGCGAGACCGCCGGCCTGGTACGCAGGCCAGACCTGCGAGCCGTCCATGCCGAGCTTGCCGGGGAATCCGCACAGCTTCGCGAGCTCGTCGAGCGGCGCGTTCGCGCGCCCGTTGTACAGCGCGAGCTGGTCCATCAGGTCGAGGTGCCGCGTGTGGTACCGGTTGATGTAGTTGTTCCACTTGAAGTCGCGGTCGTCGTCGCCGAGGTCCCAGTAGCGGTGCGCCTGCACGCCGTGCGCGAGCGCGCGGTAGTGCAGGACCGGGAGGTCGAACCCGCTGCCGTTCCACGACACGAGCTGCGGGGTGTGGCGCTCGATGGTGCCGAAGAACGCCTGCACGATCCGGCCCTCGTCCTCGCCGCCGGCGCCGAGGCACTTGATCTGCACCCCCTTGGCGTCCCGGAACAGGCAGCCGATCGCGATCACGCGGTGCAGGTGCAGCGCGAGGAAGTCGCTGCCGGTGCGCTCGCGTCGCTGGTCGAACGCCCGCTGCGCGACCTCGGCGTCGGGCATCGTCGCGGGCAGGCCGCCGAGGCGCCGCAGCCCCGCGATGTCGGGGACGGTCTCGAGGTCGAAGACGAGGACCGGTCCCATCAGCGCGGCGGCAGGAGCTTCATCGGATCGACCGGTTTTCCGGATTTTCGGATCTCGAAATGCAATTGAGGCCGGTCGGTGCCGGTGTCGCCGAGCTCGGCGATCCGCTGGCCGCGCCTGACGCGCTCGCGCTCCTTCACCAGCAGCGCGCGGTTGTGCGCGTAGACCGAGAGCGTCTCGGCGTCGTGCTTGACGATCAGCAGGTTGCCGTAGCCGCGCGGCCCCGGGCCGCTGAAGATCACCTGCCCGTCGGCGGCCGCGGTGACCGGGTCGCCCGCGGCGCCCGAGATCAGGATGCCCATGTGGCGCGGCTCGGAGAAGCCCTGCACCACCTTGCCTCTGGCGGGCCACGCGAACTCGCCGTCGGCGCCGGCGGACGACGTGCCGGACGCCGCCGCGCCCGGGGACGTCGCGCCGGGCCTGGGTGCGCCCGACGCAGCCGCGCCCGCAGCCGCCGAGCCGGCCGCGGCGGCACCAGCCCCGCTGCCTGACCCGGCCGCGCCCGCCGCACCGGTGCCCGCTGCGGCGGCGCCGCTGCGGCGGCGCCCCTGCGGCGGTGCCCGCTGCACCCGCGCCCGCCGCACCCGCGCCCGCCGCACCCGCGCCCGCCGCACCGCGCCCGCCGCACCCGTGCCCGCCGCACCGCACCGCGCCCGAGGAACCGGCACCCGCCGCACCGGCACCGGCTGTACCGGCGCTCGCCCCGCCCGGCGCTGCCGCGCTGGAGGCCCCGCCCGACGCCACCGCGCCCGCCCCTGTCGCCCCCGAGGCCGGACCCGTGGATCCCGGCGCGCCGGGCGGCGTCGCCGCGTGCGCGCCGGCGTCCGCCGCGCGCAGCTCGGCCAGCGTCGCTTCCGAGTACGGACGCTTCAGGCCCTTCGGTTCACGCCGCAGCGGGCCCGCGGCGTCGACCGCGGGCGCCTGGGCCCGCCCGAGCGGGCGCGACTCCACGCCCGAGGAGCGCACCGGCGCGGTCTGGACCGCGGGGGCGTCGGGCGACGCGCCCGCGGCCGGCACGGGCATCGGCGACGGCGCCGGAACCGGCGCGACAGGCGCGCTCGCCGCCGCGGGCGGGCGCGTGCGGTTCTCGACCGGCGCCGGTGACGGCGCCCTCGTCGCGCAGGCACCGAGCGCGGCGATCGCGGCCGCCACGAACAGGCGGATCAGGATCGACATCAGGTGGTTCCGGACTTCAAGGGCACGAAGCGTACCGCATCGAGCACGGTCAGGTGCCAGGCGTCGGGCCCGCTGCGTTCGACCAGGTGCAGCGCCTGCGCGCCGCCGCGCTCGATCGGGGCGAGCAGCCGCGCCGGCACGCTCATCTGCGTGAGCAGCGCGTCGGGGATCTCGTCGCCGGCGGCCGCGACGACGACCGCGTCGAAGGGCGCCGCCGTCGGCGCGCCGAGCCGGCCGTCGCCGAAGACCGTGCGCAGGTTCGGCAGGCGCAGCGTTCGCAGGTTCGCGCGCGCGGCCTCGTGAAGCCCGCGCACGCGCTCGATGGTCACGACCTCGCCGAAGACCGCGGCGAGCACCGCGGCCTGGTACCCGCAGCCGGTGCCGACCTCGAGCACGCGCGCACGCCGGCGCGCCGAAGGCGCCAGGCAGGCCGCCACCGTCTCGATCATCCGCGCGACCGTGCTCGGCTTGGAGATCGTCTGCCCGTGCCCGATCGGCAGCGCGACGTCCTCGTACGCGCGGCTCGCGAGCCCGGGCTCGACGAACTGATGGCGCGGCACGCGCTGCATCGCCGCGAGCACGTCGGCGTCGCGGATGCCGCTCGAACGCAAGGCGTCGACCATGCGCCCGCGGGCACGCTCCGACGCCATCCCGATGCCGGCCGGGGACGGGGGATCCACCGCGTGGCGCCGGGCGCCGGGGACCATCGAAGGAGCGCCGCGGCGATTCACGGCCTCAGCCACCGAGCCAGTCGCGGACCTGCGCCATCGACGGCCCCGCGCTCAGATCGACGTCGAGCGGGGTCACCGCGACCTGTCGCTGGGCGAGCGCGTGGAAGTCGGTGCCGGGGCCTGCGTCCTTCGCTGAGCCCGCCGGCCCGATCCAGTACACGGTCTCGCCGCGCGGATTGCGCCCCTCGACGACGGCCTCCGCCGCGTGGCGCTTGCCCAAGCGCGTGACGACCACGCCGCCGAGCTCGGCCTCGGCGACGCTGGGAACGTTGACGTTGAGCAGCATCGGGTGCGCGATCAGCCTCGGCGCGAGCCGGCGCACCAGGTCGCCGGCGACCCGCGCCGCGACGTCGAGATGCGCGTAACCCTTCTGTGCGAGCGAGAACGCGATCGCGGGCACGCCGAGCTGGAATCCCTCCATCGCGGCGGCGACCGTCCCGGAGTAGATCGTGTCGTCGCCCATGTTGGCGCCGTCGTTGATCCCCGACACGACGAGGTCGGGTCGCTGCGCGAGCAGCCCGGTGATCGCGACGTGGACGCAGTCGGTGGGCGTCCCGTTCACGTAGCGATAGCCGTTGGCCGCGGTGCGCACGGTGAGCGGACGATCGAGCGTGAGCGAGTTCGACGCGCCGCTGCGGTCGCGCTCCGGGGCGACGACGTCGACCTGCGCGAAGGCCGAGAGCGCACGCGCGAGCGCGTCGATTCCAGGCGAGAAGTAGCCGTCGTCGTTGCTGACCAGTATCCGCATAGGAGACGGATTCTATCGAATCGCCGTGCCGCACCCGTCCGGCGCCGCGCAACCGCGAACGCCGGCGCCCCCGATCACCGGCGCGACCGGCGCGCCGCTGGACGCATCAGCCCTCGGACGGCCAGTCGCGGATGTACGCCTTGAGCATGCGGTTCTCGAAGCTCTGCTCCTCGAGCACCGCGCGCGCGACGTCGTGGAACGACACGACGCCGAGCAGCGTGCCGTCGTCCATCACCGGCAGGTAGCGCTGGTGGGTGTCGATCATCGAACGGCGCAGGTCGTTGACGTCCATGTCGGGCGTGGCGACGATGGGCTCGGGATTCATGACGTCGCGCACGATGAATTCGGCGACCGGCGGCGTGGGCCCGGCGCGCTGCTCGCGCTGGCGGCTCGCGAGCACGCGCAGCACCTCGCGGAACGTCAGCATGCCGGCGAGGCGGCCGCGGTCCATGACCACCAGCGAGCCGATGTCGTGGTCCGCCATCACGATCACGCACTCCGACAGCATGGTGTCGGGCGTCACCGTGTACAGCGTCGTGCCCTTCACGCGCAGAATCTCGCTCACCTGCATGGCTCTGTCCCCCGGCGACGTCCCGCCATGCTAGCCCAGCGAGGCATGCCGTTCAAGGCAGCGGCGGACGTGGCTCGCGAGCTCGTCCTCGCCGTAGGGCTTGGTCAGGAACGCGTCGACGCCGGCGTCGAGCGCCATCGCGCGGTGCTTTTCGGAGAAGCGCGACGTGATCATGATGAGCGGCAGCTCGCAGGTGCGCTCCTGGTGGCGCAGCGCGCTCGCGAGCTCGAGTCCGTCCATGTTCGGCATCTCGAGGTCGAGGATCGCCACGTCCGGCATCCGGCGCTCGATCGCCGCCAGCGCCTCGAGGCCGTCGCCGGCGCACTCGACTTCCAGGCCGAGGTCGCGCAGGAACGCCTCCATCGATCGGCGCACGCTGACGGAGTCGTCGACGACCAGGCAGACGGGCGCTCGCCGCCCGGGCAGCGCGTCGTCGAACGCGAACGCGGTCGCGGGCGCGTCGGGCTGCGCCGCCAGCAGCCGCGGCAGGTCGAGCACCGGCGCGACCGTGCCGTCGCCGAGCACGGCGGCGCCTTCCACCGCGACCGGGCGCGCGAGCCACGACGGCAGCGGCCTGAGCACCGCATTGCGCATCTGCGAGAGGTCCGGCGCGATCAGCGCGACCAGGTGCCCGGCGTCCATGCGCACCAGCATCGCCACTTCGGGCACGGGCGCGTCGCGACCCGCCGCGGCGCTCGCGCCGCCGGTGCGCTGGCGCGCGAAATAGCCGCTCGGCAGCCCGATCGCCTCGTCGAGGCGGCGCACCGGAACGAAGCCGTCCTGCCAGACGAAGCGCGGCACGCCGTTCTCGTCGTCGGCGACGCCGTCCGCCGCGAGGATCTGCTCGACGCCGCGGATCGAGAGCGCCAGCACGTGCGTCGACGTGCGCGCCACGGTCACCGGCTCGGCCGCGACCCGCTCGGGCGCCGAGAGCAGGACCTGCGTGCCGCGCCCGGGATCCGAGACGATGTCGATCGTTCCGCGCAGCTGCGCGACGGCGCGCGCGACGACGTCCAGCCCGATGCCGCGCCCGGAGAGCTGCGTCGCGGCGCGCCGGGTCGAGAACCCCGGCTGCAGCACGAGCCGCGCGAGCCCGGCGCGGTCCGGGCGCGCACTTGCGTCGATCATGCCGAGCTCGACGGCGCGCGCCCGGATCGCGTCGTCGTCGAGCCCGCCGCCGTCGTCCGCGCAACGGACCAGCAGGTGGTGGCCCTGGCGCTCGAAGTCGAGCTCGACGCGGCCTTCCCCGGGCTTGCCGGCGCGCGCGCGCGCCGCCGCGGGCTCGACGCCGTGGTCCACCGCGTTGCGCAGCAGGTGCGTGAGCGGGTCGACGAGTGCCTGCAGCAGCTGCGCGTCGACCTCGGCGCTCTCGCCGCGAACCACGAGCTGCGCCTGCTTGCCCGACATGCGCGCGGCCTGGCGCACCGCGCGCTGCAGCCGCGGCACGATCGTCGCGACCGCGACCATTCGCGATCGCATCACCGTCTCGCGCAGGTCGGCCTGGACGCGCTCGAGCCGGCTCACGGAGTCGGCGAGCACGTGCGCCTGCCGGTCGAGCTGCTGCTCGAGCAGCTTGCCGTCGGCCCCCGACTCGGCGATGCGCCGCGACACCATGTGCAGCTCGTTGAACTCGTCGAACTCCAGCGCGTCGAACTGGCCGGCGTGCTTGCGGCCCGACAGCGACACCCCGCGGGTGTCGACGAGCCGGCCGAGCTCGTGCGAGAGCTGCGACAGCCGCTCGGTGCCGGCCCTGAACGCGTCGCGGGTCTCGTCGAGCCGCGACATCTGCTCCTGGACCTGCGCGAGCAGGATCGCCGCCTCGCCGGCGAGGTCCAGCATGCGGTCGACGGCGCTGGCCGGGACCCGGAGCACCTCCTCGTCGCCGGCGGGGGGCGCCGGCGGCACCGTCGAGGTCGGCGTGGACGCCGCATCGGCAACGGCAACGGCAACGGCATCGGCATCGGCATCGGCAACGGCAACGGCAACGGCATCGGCGTCGGCGTCGGCGTCGGCGTCGGCGTCGGCATCGGCATCGGCATCGGCATCGGCATCGGCATCGGCATCGGCATCGGCATCGGCATCGGCATCGGCGTCGGCGTCGGCATCGGCATCGGCCGGAACGGTCCCGCCGCCGACGCCGGCCGCAACGGTCGCGACGACGGCCGGCGTCGTCGCGTCGTCTTCGGGAACGTCGTCCTCGAGCAGGCGCTCGATCCAGCGCGCGGTCCCGCGCAGGACTGCCAAGGCTCCCGCCGGCGGAGGGCCGATGCCGGCGACCGCTTCGGCCATCTCCGCGACGCAGTCCGTCGCCTGCGCGATCGGGTCGCGCAAGGGTTCGGGGGGCAGCCGCTGCGCCTTCGCGAGCAGCTGCAGCAGGTCCTCGAGCAGGTGCGTGAGCGTCGCGATGCCGCGGATGCCGACCGTGTTCGCCGTGCCCTTGAGCGTGTGCGCGGTGCGCTGCGCGGACGCGACGTCCTCGAGCGAGCCCGCGAGCACGCGACCGACGCTCTCGGAGAGCCGCGCGGACAGCACCGGCAACTCGCGGCGCAGGTGGTCGACGACGCGGGCGTCCGCGTCGGGAGCGATGTCGAGCGAGACGTCGTCGTCGCCGAACTCGGTCTCGGGCCGCACGACCTGGCGTGAACCGACCAGCGTCACGCGGGCGAGCGCGTCGGCGAGCGCGTCGATCGACGACGACGCCAGCGACACCGGCCAGGCGTCGCCGGCGAGTGCCTCCACGAGCGCGCGCGCGCCCGGCGGGGTCGGGTCGCGCAGGTAAGCGATCAGCGCCGCGGGCAGCGCCATCAGCGCCGCCCGCCCGGCATCGTCGAGGCCGGGCGGATCGTCGCGCCAGCGGCCGAGGCTGTCGCGGGCGAGCTCGAGCAGCTGCGCGAGCGGCTCGAACCCGACGAACGACATCGCGTTGACGAAGTGTCCGAAGCGCTCGGTGCACAGTTCGGCCGCCTCGACGAGGGTCGCGCGAGCGTCGTCGCCATAGGCCTGCATCGGGACCGCGAGCGCCGGCAGCGTCTCGCTGGCCAGCGACTCGACCGCCTCCGCGAGCATGTCGAGCTCGTCGCGCGCGACCTCGAAGGTCTTCGGACCGACCGCGAGCGCGCGACGCTCGCGCGCGTGACCGGCGCCGCCGCGCTCCGACGACGGCCCGCCCGGCGCCGGCGCGCGCGCCCCGCTCGCCGGCGGCGCCGTCGCCCCGTCGCCGTCGAGCGCCGCCGCCGCGCGCGCGAGCGCCTCGAGGCGCGCGGCATCCTGCCCCAGGCGGCTGGAGATCAGCGCGACGAACTGCTCGGGCACCGGAGGGAAGTCGGGCCAGTCGCGCAGGCACTCGACGAGCTGCGCCGCGTCGATCGCGTCGAGGTGGCCGGCGCAGAACGCGACGACGTCCGCGATCCAGGTCTCGATGCGCGCTCGCGACGACGGCCAGTCGGGGCCGGCGGCCTGGCGCTGCGCGTACGGCACCAGCAGGGTGGCGAGGTAGTTCAGGCTGCGCAGGCCGGCCGCCTCGGCGACCTGCGCGCACTCGCCGATGCGCTCGGCGAGGTCCGCGGCGAGCTCGCGAGGCCCTCGGCCCGTCCGCTCGTCGAACAGCGGGTCGAGCATCGCCATGGCGGCACGGGTCAGCCGCTGGAACGACTGGGCGCCGTCCGCCGCGGGCATCAGTCCGACACCTTGAATGCGCCGATCTCGCCCAGCAGTGCCTGCGCGCGCTCGACCAGGCGCTGCGTCTCCTCGGCCTGCAGCGCGAGCTGGCGCGCGGTCTCGCCGCTGGCCTCCTGGATGATGCGCGCGCGCTCCTGCAGCGCCGCCCCGACCTTCGACTGCTCCGACGACGTGCGCGCGATGTCGCGCACGTTGGCCGCGAGCGCCTCGGTCTCCTCCTGCGTGTTGCGCATTCCGACGCCGGCCTCCTCGGCGAGGCGGCTGATCTCGACCACCTGCGTGATCGCCTGGTTCATTGCGACGACGGTGTCGGTGGTCTCGGCCTGGATCGCGGCGATCAGCCGGCTGATCTGGGAGGTCGCGTCGCGCGCGGACTCCGACAGCCGCTTGACCTCGTCGGCGACGACCAGGAAGCTGCGCCCCGCTTCGCCGGCGTTCGCCGCGCGCATCGACGCGTTCAGCGCCAGGATGCCGGTGCGCTCGGCGATGCCCTGGATCAGCCCGACCACCTGCCCGATCTCCTGTGATCGCTCGCCCAGTCGCTTGATGCGCTTCTCCGTCTCGCGGATCAGTGCGCGCGAGCGGCCGATGCCCTGGACCGTGCTGCCGACGCTGCGCATCGCCTCGATGTTGGCGATCACCGCGCGCTCGGCGGCGTCGTTGCAGCCCCGTGCGCGCTCGGCGATCGCGCCCAGCGCGCCGGCCGCCGCCGCGAGCTCGCGCGCGGCGAGGTCGACCTCGCGCTGCTCGCGCTGCGCGGCCTGCCCGGCGCTCTCGGACTGGCTCCTGACCTCGACCGTTCCGCGCGCGACCTCGCCGGAGACGTCGCGCACGCTGATCAGCACCCGCCGCGTCTCGTCGGTGAGAAGGTTCAGCGCGTCCGCGATCGCGCCGGTGACGTTCTCGGTCACCGGCACCTTCATCGTGAGGTCCTTGGTGGTCGCGATCGTGCCGACGGCCTGCATGATCTCGATGACCGAGTCGTTGAGCTCCTCGCTGTCTCGGGACGCGCGCTCGAGCGCGGCGACGCGCTCGTCGAGGAAGGTGTCGAGCTGGCGCCCGATCGCGCCGGCCTCGTCGGCGCCGTCGAGACCGCTGCGCGCGGCGAGGTCGCCGGCGACGAGCTGGCCGAGCGTCTCGCGCAGCCGCGCCAGCGGCTCGGCGAGCGACGTCGCCCAGCGATTGATCAGCGGGAACGCGACGGCCGCCACCAGCGCGAGCAGCCCGAGCAGCGCGATCGCGAGCCAGCGCAGCGCACGCGCCGCGTCCGCGGCGTCGCCGCCCCACACCGACAGCACGATCGCCAGCAGCGCGCCGGCGGCGAGCGGCGCGAGCGACAGCACCAGCGTGGAACGGCGCAGCCGTTCGATCGCCGAGGCCGGGGCTTGGCGAGGATCGGTCACGCGGGCCCCGCCAGCGCCTCGAACAGCCGGCGCGGATCGAATCGCCACCACGCGCGCGAGGGGTCCGCGGCGTCCTCGACCGCACCTTCGAGCGCGGACGCGAACGCGCATTCGGGGGGCGACGCGTCGGCGAGCGTCGCGCCCGCGCGCACCGGCTCCGGCGCCTCGTCGACCACGATCGCCGCGCCGTCGGGGGGCCCGCCGAGCACGACGACCGAGTGCCGGCGCAGCGCGGGCGGATGCGCCCCCGGATGCGCGGATGCGTCGAGCACGACGACGGGCTGGCCGCGCAGCTGCGTCAGGCCCAGCACGCGACGACCGGCCCGCGGCAGCGGGACCACCGTCGCGCCCGCGACGAACTCGCACGCGAGCTCTGGCGGCAGCAGCAGCGCGACGCCTCCCACGTGCACGCCGAACCGAGACGACGCGGAAGCGCTCATCGACGCCGCTTCACCGCGCGTGCCGCAGGGCGTCGAGCAGCTGCGTGACGGTGTAGGGCTTGCCGATGAGGTCGCGACCGCCCTGCATCCGCGCCCAGACGCGGTCGGCGCGCTGGCTCTTCGTCGACACGAACACCACGGGGATGGCGCGCGTGTCCCTGTGCTGAGCCAGCCGCCGGCACGCTTCGAACCCATCCATGTCGGGCATCACGATGTCCATGAAGATGATCGCGGGGCGCTCGCTGCGCGCGCGCTCGATCGCCTGGGCGCCGCTCGCCGCGAGCCGGACGTCCCAGCCGGCCCCGCGCAGGATGCCGCTCATGCGTTCGCGCTCGGCCGCCACGTCGTCGACGACGAGCGCGCGATTCTGCCACTGCGCGGGCGTGAGGGGCGGGCCGATCGCGCTCATCGTCCGAACAGTCGGGCCACCCTGGACGCGACCGGCCGCGCCGGCGCGGTCTCCTGCGGCGGCGCGGAGATCCGGACCAGCCCTGCCAGGTCGTCGATCGCGAGCGCCTTGCGCAGCTGCTTGAGCACCGCCGCTTCCAGCGCGCGGAACGGCACCGGCTTGGTCAGGTAGGTGTCGCACCCGGCCAGCGCGGCGCGCGCGAGGTCGAACGGCGACGAGCGGCTCGTGAGGATGATGACCGGTATCTGGCGCAGGCGCTTGCTGCGCTTGATCTCGCGCGTGAGCTTGTAGCCGTCCATGTCGGGCATGACCACGTCGACCAGGGCCAGGTCGAAGTGCTCGTCGACGAGCCGCGCCAGCGCCTCGGCCGCGCTGGCGACCGGCTCGCACGAGATGCCCATCCGGTCGAACGCGACCGTGAGCTGGCGGCGCACCGTGGGGCTGTCGTCGACGACCAGCACGCGCAGGCGCTGCGTGATGACGCCGTCGCCGAGCGGCGCGCGCGGAAACGCGACGAGGTTCGAGGGCGGATCGCCAGGCGCCGCGCCGCCGGGGCGCTGCCCGCCGCGCGCCGCGGGCGGCGCCGGGATCGGGCGCGCGGCGGCGGGCGGGGGCGCGTCCGGCCGCCGTGGCGGCGAACGACTGCGCCGGGCTCGGCGGATTCCCCGCGGCGGCGCGCTCGGCGGCACCGGGCGCGGCGGCGGCGGCGGCCGGGCGCTCCAGCGCCGATGCGGGCACCGCGCGCGAAGCCTCGCCCGCGATCTCGCGCGTGGCATCACCGGCCGCGGCCGCGCTTCCGCCCGCGGCCGGGCCTCCTGCCGAGGCCGCGCCGCCGGCCGCGGACGCGCTGCCGGCCGCGGTCGCCTTCTCGCCGGCCACGCCGGCCGAAGCCGGCGCGAGCAGCTCGAGTTCGACGACCCGGTTCAGGATCGGCAGCAGCTGCAGCGTGAGGCGGTCGATGGAGATCGCGTGCTTGGCCGAGCTCGGCGTGCCGCGCGGCACCGCGGCGATGACCGGCACGCTGCGCGCGGCACTGCGATTGCGCGAGAGCACTTCCAGGCCCTGCGGCTCGACGGAATTGACGATCAGGACGTCGACCGCCCCCTCCTCGAGGCTGTCGACGAGCCGGTATTCGTACTTGTTGTACTGGCTGTGCTTGAAGACGATCTCGATCAAGCGCCAGTCACGCGGATCCAGGCCGGCGGCGCCGACCCGGAATACCGGTTTGTCTCCCATGCTGTTCTCCGCCCGGGCCGGACCCTGGCACCCGCCATTGTCCCAAGCCGGGCGCCCCGGGACAAACGCGGCTGTCGCGTTTCCCCAACCGCGACCGCCGCCGGGTCCGCCAGGGTCACGCCCGCGCGCGCGGGGCAATGCGCGAAAAAGCGGACGAGCGCGAACTCCTCGCCGCCGTCACGCCCGCGCGCGCGGGGCAACGCGCCCGACGTCGTCCGCCCCGGAGGCGTCGGCCGCGGGTCCCGCCGGCGCCCGGAGCGGCGCGGCCCCGCGGGCGATCGGCCCCGGGTCGCCCGCGTGCTAGCATCGATCGATGAGCTCACGCGACTACCACGGCTTCGACACGCTCGCGGTGCACGCGGGCGCCGCCCCGGACGGCGACCACGGCGCGCGCGCCACGCCCATCTACCTGTCGACGGCGTTCGTCTTCCGCGACTCCGACCAGGCCGCCGCGCTGTTCAACATGGAACAGGCCGGCCACGTCTACTCGCGCATCAGCAACCCGACGGTGGCGGTGCTCGAGGAGCGCATCGCGGCGCTCGAGCAGGGCGTCGGCGCGATCGCGACCGCCAGCGGCCAGGCGGCGCTGCACCTGGCGATCGCGACCATCGCCGGCGCCGGCGCGCACGTGGTCGCGTCCACCGCGCTGTACGGCGGCTCGCACAATCTGCTGCACTACACGCTGCGCCGATTCGGCGTCGAGACCACGTTCGTCGACCCGCGCGACCCTTCCGCGTGGCGCGCGGCGCTGCGCCCGAACACGCGCCTGCTGTTCGGCGAGACGCTCGGCAATCCGGGCCTGGACGTCCTCGACATCCCCACGGTCGCGCAGATCGCGCACGACCACCGCGTGCCGCTGCTGGTCGACTCCACGTTCACCACGCCGTACCTGATCCGCCCGTTCGAGCACGGCGCCGACCTGGTCTACCACTCGGCGACCAAGTTCCTCTGCGGCCACGGCACGGTCGTCGGCGGCCTGCTCGTGGACTCCGGGCACTTCGACTGGGACGCGTCCGGGCGCTTCCCGGAGCTCACTGCGCCGTACGAAGGCTTCCACGGCATGGTGTTCGCCGAGGAATCGACGGTCGCGCCGTTCCTGTTGCGCGCCCGGCGCGAAGGCCTGCGCGACTTCGGCGCGTGCATGAGCCCGATGAACGCGTTCCAGATCCTGCAGGGCGTCGAGACGCTGTCGCTGCGGATGGAGCGCCACGTGTCCAACGCGCGCCGCGTCGCCGAGTTCCTCGCGGGGAACGCGAAGGTCGCCAAGGTCGCGTATCCGTCGCTCGAGTCGCACCCGGATCACGCGCTCGCCCGGCGCCTGCTGCCGCGCGGGGCGGGCGCCGTCTTCAGCTTCGACCTGCGCGGCGACCGTGCCGCCGGCCGGCGCTTCGTCGAGGCGCTGCAGATCTTCTCGCACCTGGCCAACGTCGGCGACGCGCGTTCGCTCGTCATCCATCCGGCGTCGACGACGCACTTCCGCATGGATGCCGCGGCGCTGGCCGCCGCCGGCATCGGCGAAGGCACGCTGCGCCTTTCGATCGGACTCGAGGATCCGGACGACCTGATCGCCGACCTCAAGCGCGCGTTCCGCGCGGCCGACAAGCCCTGACCCGGCCCGAGCGCCTCCCGACCCCGGAGCCCGACCGCATGTTCCTCGACGTCGACGGCCGCCAGGCCTACGCCTACACCGGCGGCAAGCCCTTCGATCCCGCCCGTCCGGCGGTCGCCTTCGTGCACGGCGCCCAGCACGACCACAGCGTGTGGATCCTGCAGTCGCGCTACCTCGCGCACCACGGCTTCGGCGTGCTCGCGCTCGACCTGCCCGGCCACGGGCGCAGCGCCGGCCCGCCGCTCGCGAGCGTCGAGGCGATGGCCGCCTGGGTGCTGCGTGCGCTCGCCGCCGCAGGCGCGGGCCCGTGTGCGATCGTCGGCCACAGCATGGGCTCGCTGATCGCGCTCGAGGCGGCCGGGCAGGCGCCCGAGCGCGTGAGCCGCGTCGCGCTGCTGGGCACCGCGGTGCCGATGAAGGTCTCCGACGTCCTGCTCGGCGCGGCCCGCGACGACGAGCCGCGCGCCTTCGACATGATCAACCAGTGGTCGCACAGCGGCATCACGCACCGGCCGGGCAACCCCGGGCCGGGATTCTCGGTGTACGTGGAGAACCTGCGCCTGATGCAGCGTCAGGCGCCGGGCGTGCTGCTCAACGACTTCACCGCCTGCAATGCGTACGGAGCCGGCGCCGGGCGTGCCGCCGAGCTCGCCTGCCCCGCCCTCCTCGTGCTCGGCGAGCGCGACCAGATGACGCCGCCGAAAGCCGCGCGCTCGCTCGTCGACGCGATCCGCCGGCACGAAGTGGTCACGATCCCGGCCTGCGGCCACGCGATGATGGCCGAGCGCCCCGACGCCGTCCTCGACGCGCTGCGCGGGTTCTTCGCGCCGCTGCTGCAGGCCGACGTCGAGTCGGCCTGAGTCACGCCGCTTCGCTCAGCGGACGGTCGAGCGCGCCCACGTCCAGGGCGGCGCTCGCGACGCGGTCGTCGCCGGCCCACATCCGCTCGAAGAGCGGCCGCAGCGTCATGCTCGCGGCCCCCGGCGCGAGCAGCCAGCGCTCGTCCCACACCCCGGGCTCCGAAGGCGTCGCGTCCGAGTCGCCGACCCGCCAGTGGCGCTCGAGGTAGCCGAGTTCCGCCAGCAGGCGGGCGGTCTCGACCGCGCGCTGCGCGTCGCCGCCGAAGACCGCCCGGAGCGCGCCCGCGGTCAGCGCCGACTGCCCGTTCGCGGCGGCGCGCACCAGCGCGCGCAGCACCGCGGCCGCGGAATCGAAGCGGCGCGCGGGTCCCGCGGGCCGGGGCTCGTGATCGGCCGCGTCCCAGTACGGCAGGTTCGCGCTCACCAGCGCGCCGGCCAGCACCATCATCCAGACCAGGAACAGCCACACGAGGAACATCGGCAGCGCGGCGAAGGTGCCGTACACGACCGTGTACGTCGGCAGCCGCGCCACCTGCACCCCGAGCACGTGCTTGAGCACCTCGAGCAGCACCGCGGCCGCGAGCGCGCCCGCGAACGCGTCGCGCCACATGACCGGCGCGTTCGGCACCAGCCGGTACAGCAGCGTGAGGCCGCCGATCGTGATGATCCACGGGAGCACGTCGAGCCACAGCCGCTCGACGACCGCGAGCCGCGCCCCGCCGAGGAACTCGGAGGCGATCACGCCGTTGATCGTGACGCTGCCGGCGAGCAGCAGGGGGCCGAGCGTGAGGAAGGTCCAGTAGATCGTCAGCCGGCGCGCGAGCGGGCGCGCGCGCTCGACGTGCCAGATCCGGTTCAGCGTGTGGTCGATCGTCAGCAGCGCCGAGAACGCGGACGCGAAGAAAAGCAGCGCGCCGATCAGCGAGAGCTGGCTCGCCTTCGCGGCGAACTGGTTCAGGTAGCGCACCAGGGTCTCGCTGAAGCTGGGCAGGAACAGATTCGCGGCGAGGAATTTCAGCAGCGCGTCGCGCAGCTTCGAGAACATCGGCAGCGCGCCGAGCAGCGAGACCGCGATCGTGAACACCGGCACCAGCGCGAGCAGCGACAGGAACGCGAGGCTGGCGGCCGCCTGCGGCAGCCGCAGCGCCGTCCCCTGGCGAAAGGCGGCGATCGCGACGCGCCGGGCGCGCTGCATCCTGGACGGGATTGGGGCGGACATCCGGGCCTATGATAGCCTCGCCGCCGATGACGACCTCGCAACGGGTGGTGCTGGCCACCGTCGGCGCACTGATCGGCCTGGGGCTCTCGTGGGAGCTGTGGGTCGCGCCGCTGCGCCCGGGCGGATCGATGCTGGCGCTCAAGGTGCTGCCGCTCGTCGTGTCGGTGCCCGGCCTGGCGGCGGGGCGGGTGCGCGTGTACCAGTGGTGGTCGATGGGCGTGCTGCTGTACCTGTGCGAGGGGCTGGTGCGCGCGACCAGCGACCAGGGCACGAGCGCGGCACTCGCGTGGGTCGAGACCGGGCTCGCCTCGGGCATGTTCGTCGCGATCCTCGCCTTCGTTCGCTCCCGGCCGCGCGCGTCGCGACCGCCTGCATGAACACGGCCCCGACCGCCGCACCGACGCCGGGCGCGCCCGGCCGGCCCGCGTGCGCGCGCCCGCCGTGCTGACCTTCGTCGCGATCTTCCTGGACAGCCCGCACTTCAAGCGGCTGGTGGTCGCGTGCGGCGTGTTCTCGCTGATCCTCGCGGTGGGCACGTCCGGGTACCTGCTGCTCGGCCCGGCCGGAACGAGCGCGGTCGACGCGTTCTACATGACCTTCATCACGGTCGCGACGATCGGCTTCGGCGAGGTCGTCGACCTGCACGCGAACCCCGCCGGCCGCCTGTTCACGGTCGGGATCGCGATGGCAGGCATCGGCAACATGACGTTCATCCTGTCGACGCTGACCGCGTTCCTGCTCGAGACCAACCTGAACCGCGCGTATTGGAGACGAACCATGCAGGGACAGATCGACGCGCTCAGCGGCCACTACATCGTCTGCGGCGCCGGCCGCATTGGCGGCTACGTGATCGAGGAGCTGCGCAACGACCACCGCCCGTACGTCGTCATCGAGGTCGCCAAGGAGAACCTCGAGCTGCAGCTCGAGCACGACCCGCGCCTGCTGATCCTCGAGGGCGACGCGTCCGACGACGACGTGCTGGTCGCCGCGGGCGTCGAGCGCGCGGCGGGAGTCTTCGCGGTGACCGGCGACGACGCGAAGAACCTCGTCGTCAGCCTGTCGGCCAAGCAGCTCAATCCCGCGGTGCGCGTCGTCGCGCGCGTGCACGACCAGCGCAACGCGGCCAAGACCCTGCGCGCAGGCGCCGACGAGATCGTGTCGCCCGACTTCACCGGCGGCCACCGCATCGCGTCGCTGATGATCCGCCCGCAGATGGTGTCGCTGATGGACGAGCTCGTCCGCGCCGGCAGCCCGCTGTCGGTCGAGGAAGTGGTCGTGCCCCCGGGCTCGCCGCCGCACACCGTCGCCGACCTCGGGCACTCGCCCGACTGGCTGCTGCTCGCGATCCGCGACGGCAGCGGCTGGCGCTTCAATCCGCAGGAGCACGACGCGGTCGCGGCCGGGCAGGCGCTGGTCGTGATTGCGAGCGCGCAGGGGCGGCGCCAGCTCGAGGAGCGGGTCGCGCGCTGAGTCCGTCGAGTCCGTCGAGTCCGTCGAGTCCGTCGAGTCCGTCGAGTCCGTCGAGCCCGGCGGCGGACGGCGGACGGCGGACGGCGGACGGCGGACGGCGGACGGCGGACGGCGGACGGCGGACGGCGGACGGCGGACGGCGGAGGACGGAGGATGGAGGACAGCAGACGGCGGGCGATCGGTCGGTGTGGCGCGCGGGGGCGGTGCGGCGCTCAGGCCGCGAGACCCGCGTCGCGCTCCACGACGGGCACCGCCGCGCGCAGGATCAGGTCGGGGTCGTTCGCCGCGAGCAGCCGCGCATCCGACAGCGCCTGGCGCCACCGGCGCGCACCGGGCAGCCCGTTGAACAGCCCCAGCGCGTGCCGGGTGACGTCGCGCAGGTGCCCGCCGGCCGTCACGTGCACGCGCGCGTACGCCGCGAGCGGCGCGAGCGCCTCCCGCCGGTGTTCGAGCGGGGCGGGCGCGCCGAAGAGCTCCGGGTCGACCCGCGCGAGCATCCACGGATCGTGGTACGGCGCACGGCCGAGCATCACGCCGTCGACGTCGCCGATGTGCGCCGCGACCTGCTCGAGGCTGGACAATCCGCCGTTGAGCACGAACCGCAGCTCGGGGAAGTCGCGGCGCAGCGCGCGCACGACGTCGTAGCGCAGCGGCGGCACCTCACGATTCTCCTTGGGGCTCAGGCCCTCGAGCCAGGCATTGCGCGCGTGGACGACGAAGGTCCGTGCCCCGCCCTGCGCGACGGTACCGACGAAGTCGCGCACGAACGCGTAGCGCTCGTCGCGGCCCAGCCCGATCCGGTGCTTGACGGTGACGGGTACCGACACCGCGTCGGCCATCGCCGCGACGCAGTCGCGCACCAGCGTCGGCTCGGCCATCAGGCACGCGCCGAACGCCCCGCGCCGGACGCGCTCGCTCGGGCAGCCGCAGTTCAGGTTGATCTCGTCGTAGCCCCAGCGCTCGCCCAGCCGCGCGCATTCGGCGAGTTCGGCCGGCTCGCTTCCGCCGAGCTGCAACGCGACCGGGTGCTCGACGGCATCGAAGTCGAGGTGCCGGCGCTGATCGCCGAACAGCAGCGCGCCGGTGGTCACCATTTCGGTGTACAGACGCGCGCGGCGGCTGAGCAGCCGATGGAAGAACCGGCAGTGGCGGTCGGTCCAGTCCAACATCGGGGCGACGCAGAAGCGCCAGGTCTCATCCATCGGGCTGACTTTACAGCACCGCGCCGCGAGTCCAGCATTCGAAAAAGACGGCCGTGCCCGTACGGGGCAGCGTCGTCGCCGCGGCGGTCGCAACGCCGAGATTCCGAGTCGAAGTAGGAATGCCAGTCACCCGACACCCCCTTCACAGATCCGTGCATGCGGAGCTACCGCACACGGCTCTTGCCTTGGGTGGTGACGATCAGACGCTGGGACGGATAGGGGTGGCAGATACGGGCCGAGGGCAGCCAGTGCGCGACGAGCTTGTGCATGCGCTCAACTCAGGTGGTGGCTCTGAGTGCGGCGGCACAGGGTGCGATGCCACAGTCGGGCCACCTGGAGGCGGAAGGTTTGCAGGCGAACCCCGTTGCAGGGCACGCCGAAGTAGCGCGCATGGCCGCTGACCACCGCCCGCAGGTATGCGCCCTGCTCGGCGATGGGACGGTGCATGCGTCTTCTGGCTCGTCCTTGACGGCGTGCAGCTTGGCGCGCAGCCGTTTGGCACTGGTCGAGGCGCAGGACCATGAACTTGCCCGTGCGGGTTCGCCCGCAGCAATGCGTGAACCCGAAGTCGAGGTCTCGGGCTTGCCCTGACCCGCGGCGGCGTCGGTTCGTTCGGGCATAGCGCCCGAACTCGATGAGCCGCGTCTTGTTGGCGTGCAGCGCGGGGCCGAACTGCCCGAGCCGGGTCGTGACCTCGCGCCAGAAGCGCTGGGCATCGGCCCGATGCTCGAAACCAGCCACCCAATCATCGGCGTATCGCACGATGATCACGTTGCCGCGGCCGTGGCGGCCTCGCCACTGCTCAACCCACAGATCGAAAAGGCGTAGTGCAAGTAGATGTTGGCCAACAGCGGCGAGATGCTGCCGCCTTGAACCGTCCCCAACTCGCTGCGCCGGATCTGCCCGTCTTCCAGCACGCCCGCGTGCAGCCACTTCTTGATCAGCCGCACCACGCGCGTGTCGGCCACCCAGTGCTCGATGAACTTGATCAGCCAGTCGTGTTCGATCGTGTCGAAGAACTTGCTGATGTCGGCATCGAGGATCCAGTTCGTTGCGTGCCCACCCTACCGCCGCGGCGTCAAGCGCGTTGTGCGCGCCCCTGCGGGCCGGAAACCGTAAGCTGAAACCCCCGGAAGTCCTGCTCGTAGATGGCGTTCAGGACTTCGACCGATGCGCGTTGGACGATCTTGTCTTCCAGCGCGGGCACCAGAGGGCGCTGAGTGCCGTCGGTCTTGTCGATGCACCTGCGCACAGGCTTGGCGTGGTAGCCGCCTCGGGCCGATCTGCTCGACAGGTCGTGCAAGTTCGCTTGCAGCTCCTGCCCGTAGTGGGTCCACGTCTGGCCGTCCACGGGCGCCGCGTCGCGTTTGACCCGCGAGGTAGGCCGCTTCGAGGTAGTTCGACCGCGTAGATATGGTGCATCAGCGTGGTGAACCGGGCTTGCCGGTTGCCCTTGCCGTCTGTCGTATGCCATCAGGCGCTGTGCACGTCGTAGGTCCGGCACGGTGTCCGGGGCGTGTGCGCTCGAATGCCATTTCCCTTGGCTCGCGGCCTTCCCTCCACCGCCTCCGCCGCCGCAGGGTTTCACCCGCAGCCTTGTTCGGCAGCTTCCCCGGTACTACGCCGCGATCCGACTTCCCCGCGCCTGGCTCATCGTCGTACGCCCTTGAGCTTCACGATGCGCTCTGCCCGTGGCGCCTCCCCCCGGCGCGCGCAGCAGAAGAGCGCGGGATCTCCAGTTCCCGTGCGAGATGTTTCCGCGCCTGCTCGGGGTCTTTGACCGCGCGGGGTCCGCTGCAGCCTCGCCAAAGCGGCTGCACCGGTGTGGCCTTCGGCCTATCTCCACGGCCTGGGCACCCCAGGACAGCCCACGGGCTCTCGCCGCGGGGCATGGATTACGCGGCTCAATACCCGGCCCGCGCGTACCCCTGTCAACGCTTCGCCCACACCTCGCGGGCGTGTACGCTGACTCGGGGCCGCCGTGGCTACGGCTAAGCTTTCAACGTATGACTCTTTCATTCACAACATCTCGCCGGTTTTGACCGGCGCACGGAGAATTGCATGGGGCGGCAATACCTCGTCGTGGACGACCACCCGCTCGTCCAGCGCGCGATCACCGATACCCTGGGCGAGATCGAGCCCGATTGCGAGGTCCGGCTCGCCGGGCGCCTGTCCGAGGCGCTGCGCGTGCTGCGCGACACCGCCTCCATCGACATGGTCCTGTTCGACCTCACCCTGCCGGACGCCGGCGGCGTCGAGGGGCTGATGGCGCTGCGCCAGCGGCACCCCGAGTGTCCCGTCGTGGTGGTCTCGGCCGACGAAGACGCCCCGATGATCCTGCGCTGCCTGGATCTCGGCGCCGCCGGCTACATTCCCAAGAACCACTCGAACGACGCCTTGCAGAACGCATTGCGCCTGGTCGCGTCCGGGTGCCCGTACGTGCCGCCGCAGGCGCTCGCCACCGAGCAGCCGATCCGCCTGCGCTCGGAGGGCCTGTCGGCCCGCCACACCGACCCCCGCAGCCTGGGCCTCACCGATCGCCAGAGCGACGTCCTCAAGCTGCTGCTGCGGGGCCTGCCGAACAAGCTGATCTGCCGCCACCTCGCGCTTGCGGAGGGCACGGTCAAGGTCCACGTGAGCGCGGTGCTGCGTGCGCTCGGCGTTCGCAACCGCACGCAGGCGGTGATCGCGGCCGCCCGCATCGGGCTTCGCTTTCCGGACTGATGCCGGAGCGCAGGCGGACGTCGCCTCTAGCAGTCTGGAAATTCGCTCTCGTCTTCCACGGCGCACTGACCGGACCAGTCGCCGAAGACGCCGGTTCCGTGGCCACGAACGCTCGGCGTCGGGTTCTCCCTGAACGTCCCGGCGGTCGTGCCCACGCTCGCGCTGGCGCTGGAAATCGAGAGCCTGCCGGCGTCGAGATTGCCGGTGTTGGAGACCGAGCCCCCGGGGTACAAGGTACTCGGAAACTCGATGCGAAAGCCCTGTGCCCGGCCGCCGGAGCTCTCTCCGCCGGTGCCGGCGGCGCCGACGGCGCAGCTGTTGCCCCCGCACTGCGCACGCGTCACCACCGGGAAATGAAGCATCGCGACGACCGCGACGACACCGATCAGGAGTCGAGTCATGGAGGTCTCCTTGCACGCGCGCCCGCGTCCGCCGGCGGCTCTCGCGCCTGATCGCGCTCACCGCGCGGATCCGGGTGCGCCATCGGCACGCTACGGCAGTTCGAGCGAGAAGGCGCGAAAGACCTGATGCGAGTCGTGGCGCCGATGGCCGCGCAAGCCTCGACGGCAGGGCTGCGATGCCCGTCCGCCGCCGCGCGGCAGGAGCGCGCCGGCCGGGTCGGCGACGCCGCGGGCGCGCGTTACGCGGCCGACAGCCGCACCACCTCGTCCCAGACCCGGTCCTCGTGGCCGGCGAGCAGCGCGCGCCCGAGCACGCCCGCCCACAGCAGCGACGAGCCGAAGTCCGCCGCCCACGCCCACAGGTGCCGCGTGTGCAGTTGCAGGTCGTACTCGCCCGTGACGCCGATCGCGCCGTGCACCGCGTGGGCGACCCGATTGCAGGTCTCGACCGCCGTCCCCGCGACCTGCTTGGCCGCGGCCACCCGCGCGGCGTCGAGGCCGAGTCCTTCGCTCGACAGCGCCAGGCGCGAGGCCATCGCCGCCATCGCGGACCACTCGCCGGCCAGCGCGAGCTGCTGCTGCAGCGCCTGGAACTTCGCGATCGGGCGGCCGAACTGTTCGCGCGTGTTCGCGTAGGTGCCCGCGAGCTCGACCACGCGCGCGCAACCGCCCGCGATCTGCGCGACGCGCACCGCCGCGCCCGCGACCAGCGCGTCCATCCCCGGAGGAAGCGTTCCGACGCACAGCGCCGAGTCCGTCGGCCAGCTCATCCGGCTGCGCTGCTCGCCCGCGATGTTCACCGAGTCCTCGCGCACCGCCCCCTCGACGGCGAAGATGTGAAACCGGTGCTCGCCCGGCACCTCGCCGGGCAGCGTGCACGCGACCCACTGCGCCTGGGATGCATGCGCGACGCCCTCGGCGATCACGCGCCGGGCGCCGTCGTCGAAGCGGGCCACGCCCAGCGTCGCGGCCCCGGCCGGCGGGGCGACGCCGGCGGCGCGCGCGAGCGCGCACGCGGCCGTGGTGTCGGCGAGCGGCACCGGCGCGGCGAAGCGCCCGGCGGCCTCGAGCATGCCGCGGACGTCGCCCCAGCCGAGGCCGGCACCACCGTCGCCTTCGGGCGCGAGCGATCGGACCAGGCCGGCCCCGTCGAGCGCCGACCAGAGCGGGCGCAGCGCGGCGAGCGCCGCTTCGACGCGCCGCGGCGCGTTCTCGGCCGCGTACGCGGCAGCGGCCGCGGCGCTGTCGCCCACCGCGGCATGGGCCTGCGCGAGCGCGGCGCCGCCGAGGTCGGCCGCTCGCAGCACCGCAGGCGTGCAGTGATCCGACAGGATCCTGGCGGCGCTGTCCGCGAGCATCGCCGCCGTGGTCGAAACGGTCATCATCGCAACCCCAGGGCACGCGCGATCATGCCGCGCAGGATCTCGCGGGTGCCGCCCCGCAGCGAGAAGGTGGGCGCCATCTGCGTCACGTAGGCCAGCGCCGCGAGCACCGACGCCGGCGCGGGGTGGTGCGGATCCGCGTACGCGATGCGTTGCGCGGTCTCGGCGATCTCCTGCTCGACCTGCGTGCCGAGATCCTTCACGACCGCGGCCTCCAGCAGCGGGTGCTCGCCGCGCGCGACCAGCGTCGTCACCGACACCGACATCGCACGCAGCACGACGTGGCGCGCGTGGATCGCGCCGAGCTCGGCGGCGACGATCGGGTCGCTCGCGCCGCGCGCGCGCAGCCACGCGACCAGCTCGTCGAGCAGCACGATGCTCGAGAGCAGCCGCTCGGGGCCACTGCGCTCGAACGCGAGCTCGGCGTTGACCTGCGCCCAGCCCTCGCCCTCGCGGCCGATCAGCGCGTCAGCCGGCAGGAAGACGTCCTCGAACGCGACCTCGTTGAAGTGCGCGTCGCCGGTGAGATCGGCAATCGGGCGGATCGACACGCCGGGCGACTTCAGGTCGATCACGAACTGCGACAAGCCCGCGCGCCGGTCCTCGGTGGCGGCGGACGAGCGCACCAGCGCCACCATGTAGTGGGCGTGGTGCGCGTTGGTCGTCCAGATCTTGCGCCCGTTCAGGCGCCATCCGCCGTCGACCGGCTCGGCACGCGTGCGGATGCTGGCGAGGTCGGAGCCGGAATTCGGCTCGCTCATCCCGATGCAGAAGAACACCTCGGCGCGGCAGATGCGGGGCAGGAAGAAGCGCTTCTGCGCCTCGGTGCCGAAACGCGCGATCAGCGGACCGCTTTGGCGGTCGGCGAGCCAGTGGGCGGCGATCGGCGCGCCGTGCGCGAGGAGTTCCTCGGTGACGACGAAGCGGGCGAGCGCGCCGCGACCGTGACCGCCGTACTCGGTGGGCAGCATCAGCCCGACGAAACCGGCCCGCGCGAGCTTGCGGCTGAAATCTTCGTCGTAGCCCATCCAGGAGCGCGCGCGCACGCCGGCTTCGAGCCTGGGCATCTCGGCCGCCAGGAAGGCGCGGATCTTCGGGCGCAGCGCCTCGTCGGCGGCGGGGATCGGTTCGAGCGCGAGGTGTTCGAGCATGTCGGGATCTTAGCGGGATCGGCCCGGGCCTCGATGCGAATACGCAATCGGGGTTCCGGCAAGCGCTGCGGCAATGCCCGCCGGCCACCGCGCGGATCGCCCCGGAATTCGAAGCGCCCTGGCCGGCGCCGGAATTCGGGGTTTCCCGATCCGCCGCCCTTCTATAATCGCCGCGCCGGCGCCGCGCGTCGCCGGCCGCGTGCCGGCCGGTGCCGTCCGGCGGCGGCCGCGCGCAGCGCCACGCGAATTCCCCGCCGCCGTCGGAGCGGGTCGATCGTCTTCCGGATCCGCCGCCTTGCCGACGCCCGCACCGCCCCCGCACTGGTACCTGATCGCGAACCCGACCTCGGGACGCGGGCGCGGTGCCCGCTTCGCACGGGAGTTCGCCGCGCGGCTCGCGCAGCGCGGCGTTCGCGTCGACACCGCGCTGACCGAGGCGCCGATGCACGCCGCGTCGCTCGCCCGCGACGCGCTGCGGGCCGGCTACCGGCACGTCGCCGCGCTCGGCGGCGACGGGACGGCCAACGAGGTCGTCAACGGACTGGCGTCGCAGGATGAGGTGGCGCTCGCCGACGTGTCGATCGGGATGGTTCCGGTCGGGACCGGCAACGACTGGGCACGCTCGCTCGCGCTGCCGCGCCGTTCCGCCGACCTGGCCGGGCTGCTCGCCGCGGGCCGCACGATCGAATGCGATCTCGGGCGCATCGAGTATTCGATCGGCGGCGCACGAGCGCAGCGCTGGTTCGTGAACGTCGCGGGCGCCGGTTTCGACGCCTTCGTGATCCGGCGCCTGGGATCGCGCAAACCCTCGCGCTGGGCCTACCTGGTGGAACTCCTGCGCAGCGCCCGGCACTTCGATGCGCCCGCGATTACCGTGGGCGGCGACGGCGTGGACGCGACGCGCCGGGCGCTGGTCGTGTTCGCGGGCCTGGGCCGGTACTGCGGCGGGGGCATGCAGGTGGCTCCGCAGGCGCGAATCGACGACGGCCGCCTCGACGTGACCCTGGTGTCGGACATGACGGGCGTGCAACTGCTGCGCGAGCTGCCGCGGCTGTTCAACGGAACGGTGCCCGAGAGCGCGTTCGTCGACTGCTGGAGCACGCCGTCCCTGCGCATCGACGCCGACGCGCCGACCGGTGTCGAGGCCGACGGCGAGCTCCTGGGCGAACTGCCCGCGCGCATCGAGACACTGCCACGCCGGCTGCGAGTGGTCGCGCCGGGCACCCGCTGACGGCAGCGGGCCGGGCGCGACGACGGCGGGCCGGGTTCGCCCCAGCCGCGGTCATCCCAGGCTGCGGACCGTGTAGCCGCCGGACTTGTCGTCGAGCTCGAGCTCGATCAGCCCCCGGTCGCGCGCCTCCTCCAGCAGCCGGTTGAACGAGCGGAAGCCGTAGTAGCTCTCGTTGAACCCGGGCTTGCGGCGCTTGAGCGTCTGCTTGACCATCGAGCCCCAGATCTTCTCGTCCTCGCCGCGCTCGGTCTCGAGCGCTTCGAGCGTGCCGACGACGAGTTCGATCGCGTGCTGGATGCGCCGCTCGGCCGCGTCGTCGGCGTCGTCGGCCGACGTCTGGGCCCTCGAGGATGACGAGGCCTCCGTGGCCGGCGGCTCGGACTCCGCGAAGGTCGGCCCTTCGCCGTCCGGCTCGAGCTCGGACGGGGCGACGGAAGGCTCGCTCGGCGGCGGCGCGACGGCAGGCTCGTCCGCGGGCTCGCCGGCGTCCGCCTCGGCCGCCTTCTTGCCGCCGCGCCGGCGCGTGCCGGTCTTGCGTGCGGGCTTGGGCGCCGCCTTGCCGGCGGCGGGGTCCATCGCCGCCGGCAAGGCGGCCTCGGACTCGGTCGCGCCGGTCACGGGCGCGGAGGAAGAGGCGCCCACGCCGGCGTCGACTGCACCGGCCTGCGGCGCTCCGGTCGCGGCGGCGGCCGGCGCCATGGCGCCGTCCGGCCCACTGGCGCCGACCTGCGCACGTGCGGCGTCCGCATCGGCCGCGGCCTTCGACGTTCGAGTGCGGCGACGCCGCGCGGGCGCGGCCGGCACCGCATCGCCGACTCCGGTAACGACGGGTGCCGCCCCCTCGACGGCACCGCCCGACGCGTCGGAACCGGCCGCGGCATGACCGCCGCCGCGTCGAGCCCCGGCTCCGGACGCCACCCCGGCTTCGGACGCCAACCCGGCCCCGGAAGCCGCACCTGCATCGACGCTCGCCGCCCCGCGCGCGGGGCCCCGCGACATCGCATCCGACATCGCGACCACCGGCACCGCGCCGTCGGCCGCGGACACCTCGCCCGCAAGGCGCCGCGCCGTCGGCCGCGGACACGTCGGCCGCGGACGACGCGAGCACCGCCCGGCGCAGAGCCCGCCGGGCCCGCCAGGCCCGCCGGCCCGCCCGCCGGCCCGCCCGTCGCGCCGCCCGTCGCGCCGCCCACCGACACCCCCGCACGCCCTGACGAAGCGACGGGCCGCGCCGCCGACGGCCGGCGACGAGGCGCCCGCGCCGCCGGGCGCTCGTCGCGCACCAGGTCGTCGTAGTAGATGAACTCGTCGCAGTTCGCAATCAGGAGGTCCGACGTCGAGTTCTTCACGCCGACGCCGATCACGGTCTTGTTGTTCTCGCGCAGCTTGCTCACCAGCGGCGAGAAGTCGGAGTCGCCGCTGATGATCACGAAGGTGTCGACGTGCGATTTCGTGTAGCAGAGGTCCAGCGCGTCGACGACCATGCGGATGTCGGCCGAGTTCTTGCCCGACATCCGCACGTGCGGGATCTCGATCAGCTCGAACGACGCCTGGTGCATCGCGTTCTTGAACTCGCGGTAGCGCTCCCAGTCGCAGTACGCCTTCTTGACGACGATGCTGCCCTTGAGCAGCAGGCGCTCGAGCACCTTGCTGATGTCGAACTGCTTGTAGCGGGACTCCCGCACGCCGAGCGCGACGTTCTCGAAGTCGCAGAAAAGCGCCATGCTCTTGGTGTCGTTCATGTGGGGTCCGTCACTCGTCGCCGAAGCCGATCCCCACCGAGCGCGCCGCCATCAGCACGTGGTGGTCCAGGGGCACGCGGCGCAGCGGCGCGATCGCGTCGCGCATCGGCACCGGCACGATGCCGCCCTCGCGCACCGCGACCATCACGCCGTACTCGCCCTCGCACACGCAGCGCGCCGCGGCCGCGCCGAAGCCGGTCGCGAGCACGCGGTCGGCGGCGGTGGGCGCGCCGCCGCGCTGCAGGTGCGCGAGCACGGTGACGCGGGTCTCGTGGCCCGTGCCCGCCTCGATCTCGCGGGCGACGATCGCGCCGATGCCGCCGAGCTGCTTGGCGTCGGTGCGCTTGGGATCGAGCTCGCGCACCACCTCGCTGCCGTCGGGCAGGCGTGCGCCCTCGGCGACGCACACGATCGAGTAGCGCTTGCCGTGCGACGCCTGTTCGTTGACGCGCCTGAACAGCGACTCCCACGTGAACGCGATCTCCGGCATCAGGATCACGTCGGCGCCGCCCGCCAGCCCGCCCATCAGCGCGATCCAGCCCGCGTAGCGGCCCATCACCTCGACGACCATCACGCGGTGGTGCGACGACGCGGTCGTCGCGAGCCGGTCGAGCGCCTCGCACACCACCGACACCGCGGTGTCGAAGCCGAACGTGGTGTCGGTACCGGGCACGTCGTTGTCGATCGTCTTGGGCACGCCGACCACGTGGATGCCGGCGTCCATCAGCCGGCTCGCGATGTGCATCGTGCCGTCGCCGCCGACCGCGACCAGCGCGTCGAGGTTCCAGCGCGCGATGTTGCGCAGCGCCTTGTACGACACGTCCTGGATCTCGACGCGGCGCTCGCCGACCTCCACCGGGTAGTGCCAGGGGTCGCCCTTGTTCGACGTGCCCAGGATCGTCCCGCCCTGGCCGAGGATGCCGACGACGTCGGCGAGGTCGAGCTCGCGCATCCGGCCCTCGACCAGGCCCTCGAAGCCGTCTTCGATGCCGACGACGGTGGCGCCGTAGCGCGTGCGCGCGGTGCGCGTGACCGCGGCGATCACGCCGTTCAGGCCGGGACAGTCGCCGCCGCCGGTCAGGATGCCGATGCGTCGTGCCTGGAAGGACATGGGGGAGCCTCGAAACGAATCGTCTGAATCCGGCATTGTGCACGTTCGCGCGAGCGGGCCGGCGCGCGGCCCCGGCCCGATGTTGCGGCGCCGCATCTGCGCTCGACGAAGGGTGGCCGCCCGGCGACCGGGCGCCGGCGGAACCGGGCCGCACGCGGGCGGGCCGGCACCGCGCGCGGGCGCCGCGGCGCCCGCACGGATCCGTTATATCCTGCCGACCGTCCAGACCCTCCCGCGCCGCCCGCCGGCCGACCGACGATGCACCCCTGCCACCACGCCCTCGCCACGCCCGACAAGCCCGCGTTCGTCATGGCCGCCAGCGGCCACGCCGTCACGTACCGCGAGCTCGAAGACCGCTCCAACCAGGCCGCCCAGCTGATGCGCTCGCTCGGGCTCGCCGCCGGCGACCACATCGCAATCCTGGTCGAGAATCACCCGCGTTTCTTCGAGGTGTGCTGGGGCGCCCAGCGCTCCGGGCTGATCTACACCGCGATCAGCACGCGGCTCACGGCGGGCGAGATCGCGTACATCGTCGACGACTGCGGCGCGAAGCTGCTGGTGACGTCGCGCGCGCTGGCCGACGTCGCCGCGCAGGCGCTGCCGCTGATGAGGGGCGCCCCGCACCGGCTGATGATCGACGGCACCGCGCCCGGCTTCGACTCGTGGGAGGCCGCGATCGCCGCGCAGCCGGCGCGCCGCATCGCCGACGAGGTCGCAGGCGGCGACATGCTCTACTCGTCGGGCACGACCGGCCGCCCCAAGGGCGTGTTCGTGCCCCCGGACACCACCGAGATCGACGCGACCAACCCGCTGATCGAGGTCACGAAGAAGCTCTACGGCGTCGACGGCGACTCCGTGTACCTGTCGCCGGCGCCGCTCTACCACGCCGCGCCGCTGCGCTTCTGCATGACGATCATGAAGCTCGGCGGCACCTGCGTCGTGATGGAGCACTTCGACCCCGAGCAATACCTCGCGCTCGTCGGCCGGCATCGCGTCACGCACTCGCAGCTGGTGCCGACGATGTTCGTGCGCATGCTCAAGCTGCCGCCCGAGGTGCGCGCCCGCTACGACGTCTCGTCGCTGAAGTGCGCGATCCACGCGGCCGCGCCCTGCCCGATCCCGATCAAGCGCCAGATGATCGAGTGGTGGGGCCCGATCATCTGGGAGTACTACGCCGGCACCGAGGGCAACGGCATGACGATCGTCGACTCCGCGAGCTGGCTCGCGCACCCCGGCAGCGTCGGGCGCGCGATCGTCGGCGTGCTGCGGATCTGCGGCGACGACGGCGAAGAGGTCCCGACCGGCGTCGCCGGCACGATCTACTTCTCCGACGGCCGCCCGTTCGCGTACCACAACGACGACGCCAAGACCGCGGACTCGCGCAATGCGCGCGGCTGGACGACGCTGGGCGACGTCGGCTACGTCGACGCCGAAGGCTTCCTGTACCTGACCGACCGCAAGGCGTACATGATCATCTCCGGCGGCGTGAACATCTATCCGCAGGAGGCGGAGAACGTGCTGATCACGCACCCGAAGGTCGCCGACGTCGCGGTGCTGGGCGTGCCGCACGAGGAGTTCGGCGAGGAGGTCAAGGCCGTCGTGCAGCCGCGCGACATGCGCGACGCGGGCCCCGAGCTCGCCGCCGAGCTCATCGACTACTGCCGCCAGCAGCTGTCGCCGATCAAGTGCCCGCGCTCCGTCGACTTCGAGGAGGAGCTGCCGCGCCACCCCACGGGCAAGCTCTACAAGCGGCTGCTGCGCGACCGCTACTGGGCGGGGCGCGCGAGCAAGCTGGTCTGACGCCGCGGGCCGCGCTCGCACCGGATCGTTCCCGGGGGTCGGGCACGACCTTCCGCAGGCGGCGCCGGGGGTGTTCGCGCGGGCGGTGGTCGAGCGTGTACCTGTGCCGAGGGACACGCGTCAGCGGCGTCGGCCGAGACCGACGCACCCGGATCACCTCCGACTTCGCCTTTTCGGTCGAAACCGGTCGTACGCCCGCGATCGGTATGACGATTTTTTTATTTGTCTTACACTTGATCTGTTCGCACGCCCGATTCCCTCCGAATGCGCCCCCGCCCTCGCCTTCAGCGCTCTCGCCCGGCCGGCCCGACCGGCCCGACCGGCCCGACCGGCCCGACCGGCCCGACCGGCCCGACCTGCCCGCCCTGCCCGGCCTGCCTGCGCCGCGCGCCCGGCACGATCGTCACGCTCGCGCTCGGTTCCATGGCCACCGGCGTGCACGCCAACGAACCGTCGCGCCTCGCGCCGGTCGAGATCAATGCCCCCGCCGCCGAAGAACTCGGCACCTGGGACGCCGCCAGCGAAGGCGAAGCCGGCCGCCGTGAGATCGCCGCGCGGGCGCTGCTGCGCCCGGCCGAGGCGCTCGAAGCGGTCCCGGGCATGGTCGTCACGCAGCACAGCGGCACCGGCAAGGCGAACCAGTACTTCCTGCGCGGCTTCAACCTGGACCACGGCACCGACTTCGCGACGTGGGTCGCGGGCACGCCGGTCAACATGCCCACTCACGCGCACGGCCAGGGCTATTCGGACCTGAATTTCCTGATCCCCGAACTGATCGCGCGCATCACCTTCCGCAAGGGCCCGTACGCGGCCGAGGACGGCGACTTCGCGTCCGCCGGCAGCGCGCGCATCGACTACGTCGACGCGCTCGCCCGCCCGCGCGTGTCGGCGGGCGCGGGGGCCTTCGGGTGGTGGCGCGGCTTCGCGGCCGGCTCCACCGTCGCCGACTCCGGCCGCTGGCTGTACGCGTTCGAATTGCAGCGCGACGACGGCCCGTGGCGCACGCCCGAACGCCTGGGCCGCGTGAATGCCGTGCTGCGCTGGTCTCGCGGGGACGCCGCCAACGGCGCGTCCGTCACCGCGATGTCGTACGCGGCGCGCTGGAACGCCACCGACCAGATCCCGCGCCGAGCGCTCGACGCGGGCACGATCGGCCGCTTCGATGCGATCGACCCGAGCGACGGCGGGCGCAGCCGGCGCGCGAGCGTCGCGCTCGACTGGCGCGCGAGCGCGGACGGCGTCACGCGGCGCGCGAGCGCGTACGCGATCGCGTCGAGCCTGGACCTGTGGTCGAACTTCACGGTCGCGCTCGAGCGGCCGGCGTCGGGCGATCAGTTCCAGCAGTCGGAGCGGCGCGTCGTCGCGGGCGCGCAGGCCTCGCAGACCTGGTTCCGCCACTGGGGCGCGCGGCACGTGTTCACGACGCTGGGCCTGCAGCTTCGCCGCGACCGGCTCGCGCCGGTGGCGCTGTACGACAGCGTCGAGCGCCGCCGGACCGCGACCGTGCGCTCCGACGCGGTCACGGTGGACGCGATCTCGCCGTACCTGTCGAACACGGTGGAGTGGTCCGGGGCGTTCCGCACGATCGCGGGCCTGCGCCTGGATCACCAGCGGTACGCGGTCGCGTCCCGGGTGGCGGCGAACTCGGGCAGCGCGTCGGCGACGATCGCGTCGCCCAAGCTCTCGCTGGTCTTCGGCCCCTGGTCGCGGACCGAGTACTTCGTGAACTGGGGGCTGGGCTTTCACAGCAACGACGCGCGCGGCGCGACGATCCGCGTCGACCCGCACAGCGGCGAGACGGTGGCACGCGTGGACCCGCTCGTGCGCACGCGCGGGGTCGAACTCGGGCTGCGCACCCGCCCGTTCGATGCGTTCACCGCGTCGCTCGCGCTGTGGCGCCTCTCGCAGGCCTCCGAGCTGGTCTTCTCCGGCGACGCGGGAACCACCGAGCCGAGCCGGCCGTCGATGCGCACCGGCGTCGAGGCACTCGCGCGCTGGGCGCCCGCGGCCGCGGTCACGCTCGACGCGAACCTGGCGCTCACGCGCGCCCGCTTTCGCGACGACGACGCGGCCGGGCCCTTCGTTCCCGGCGCCGCCGCGCGCGTGGCGGGCGCCGGGCTCACGGTGGGAGGCGCGGGCGCGTGGTCGGGATCGATCCGCTGGCGACACTTCGGGCCGCGCCCGCTGGTGGAGGACGGCAGCGTGCGTTCGGCGTCGACGTCGCTCGTCAACGCGCGCGTGGCCTGGGCCGCCGCGCCGCGCGTGAACCTGGTGCTCGACGTGCTGAACGTGCTCGACCGCAAGGCCGACGACGTCGCGTACTACTATACGTCGCGACTCGCGGGCGAACCCGCGCGCGGGGTCGGCGACGTCCACTTCCACCCGGTGGAGCCGCGCTCGCTGCGGCTCACGCTGGTCTGGGAACCCTGACCGCGGCGAGGCGCTGGCGCGCGAGCTCGGCCCCCGCGCGCACTTCCGCGCGGCCGACGTGATGCGCGAGGAGGACATCGCGGCGCTCGTCGACACCGCGTGCGAGCGCTTCGGCCAGCTCGACTGCCTGTTCAGCAACGCGGGCGCGGTGACGCCCGGCACGCTGGAGAACGTCACTGCCGGCGACCTCGACCACGCGATGCGGCTGCTCGTGGGCAGCGCGCTCTTCGGCATCAAGCACGCGGCGCGCGTGATGAAGCCGCGACGCTCGGGCTGCATCATCAGCAACTCGAGCGTGGCGGCGCCGCGCGTCGGCCAGGGGGAGCTCCTGTACTCGTGCGCGAAGGCCGCGGTCACGCACCTCACGCACCTGGCCGGCGTTCAGCTCGGCCCCGACGGCATCCGCGTGAACGCGATCTCGCCGGGTGCGATCGCCACGCCGATCTTCTGGGGCGGCTCGGCGCGCGCGAGCACGCTCAGCGACGACGAGAACCAGCGCAAGATGGCCCGGCTGCAGCAGAACCTGGCCGCCGCGACGCCGCTGCCGCGCTCGGGGCTCGCCGACGACATCGCGAACGCCGCGGTGTTCCTCGCGAGCGACGAAGGCAGCTTCGTGAACTGCCACGACCTCGTCGTCGACGGCGGGCGCACCTGGCAGTTCCACGAGCGGCCGCGCGAGCGCGGCTGACGCCCGGGCCGGGCGCGACCGCGCCGGCGGACCGGCGCTACTTCGCGGCGTTCGGGAAGAACAGTTGCTCGCCGCCCACCTTGTAGTCGGCGATCGCCTTCTGCCCGGCCGGCGACACGACCCAGTCGGCGAACTTCTGCGCGAGCTCGGACTTCGCGTGCGGGTGCTTCGCCGGATTCACGACGATCACGCCGTACTGGTTGAACAGGCGCGGGTCGCCTTCGACCAGGACCGAGAGCTCGCCGCGATTGCGGAAGTTCAGCCAGGTGCCGCGGTCGGCGAGCGTGTAGCCGTTCATCGACGACGCGATGTTCAGCGTCGGCCCCATGCCCGACCCGGCCTCGCGGTACCACCCGGGCTTGCCGGTCTCGGGGTCGACGCCGGCGAGCTTCCAGTAGCGCAGCTCGGCCGCGTGCGTGCCGCTCTTGTCGCCGCGCGAGACGAACGGCTGCTTCGCGCCCGCGATCGCGCGCAGCGCCGCCGCGACGTCCCTGCCGCCGCCGATCCGCGCCGGGTCCGACTTCGGCCCCACGACGACGAAGTCGTTGTACATGACTTCGCGCCGCGCCAGGCCCCAGCCCTCGGCGACGAACTTCTCCTCGGCCTCGCGGTCGTGCACGAAGACGACGTCGGCGTCGCCCTTGCGCGCGGTGGCGAGCGCCTGCCCGGTACCCTGCGCGACCACGCGCACCGCGATCCCGGTCTGGGCCGTGAACGCCGGCAGCAGGTGCGGGAACAGGCCCGACTGCTCGGTCGACGTCGTCGACGCCATCACGATGAAGCGCTCCTGCGCGAATGCGGGCGCGGACGCGACGCCGGCCAGGCCCGCGAGCAGCGCCGCGGCGCCCAGCACGCGTCGACGAATCTCCAGTCTTCTCATCATCGGCTCCGTTTCACTCCAGCCACTCACCGTCCAGGAATCGGCGCGCCGCGTCGCTGCGCGGCCGCGCGAAGAAATCGCGTGCCTCCCCGGCCTCGACCACCCGGCCGCGGTGCATGAACACCACCGACTGCGCGAGCCGGCGCGCCTGCGCGAGGTCGTGCGTGGTCATGACGAGCCCACGCCCGCGATCGGCCAGCCGCAGCAGGTGGCGCTCGATCGCGGCCGCCGCGCCCGGGTCCAGGCTCGACGTCGGTTCGTCGAGCAGCAGGCAGTCGGGCTCGAGCGCGTTGGCGCGCGCGATCGCGAGCCGCTGCTGCTCGCCGCCGGACAGCTGGCGCGCGGAGCGGTCGGCGGCGTACGCCAGGCCGACGTCGGCGAGCGCCGCGTCCGCGCGCGCCGCCCGCTCGCCCGCCGGCACCCCGGCGATCGCGAGCGCGTGCTCGACGTTGGCGCGCGAGGTCCGGCGCAGCATCACCGGCTCCTGGAACACGAGCGCGAAGCGGAAGCTCGCGTCCGCGCGCGCCGGCGTGAGGCCGCGCACCTCGCCGCGCGCCAGCGTCACGAGGCCGTGGATCGCCTGCAGCAGCGTCGACTTGCCGGCGCCGTTGGGGCCGATGATCACGGTGCGCGCGCGCACGTCGAGCACGAGGTCGATCGCGTCGAGCACCGTCACCTCGCCGGCGCGCACGCAGACGTCGCGCAGTTGCAGGTACGGGCGGCCGAGGGCGGGGTCGGCGCACGGCTCCACGGTCACCGGCCCCGTTCAGCCGTGGCGGCGCGCGGCGTAGACGCGCACGCCGTACGCACCCGAGTTCACCGCCAGCACGATCGCGATGAGCACGAGGCCCAGGCCGAGCGCGAGCGCGAGGTCGCCCTTGCTGGTCTCCAGCGCGATCGACGTCGTCATGACGCGCGTGACGCCGTCGATGTTGCCGCCGACGATCATCACCGCGCCGACTTCGGCGGCGGCGCGCCCGAACCCGGCCAGCAGCGCGGTCGACAGCGAGAAACGCGCCTCCCACAGCAGCGTGGCGATGGTCTGCCACTTTCCGGCCTTCAGCGAGCGCAGGTAGGGTCCGAACTCCGCGAGCGCGTCCTCGAGCGTCTGGCGCGCCAGCGCGGTGATCAGCGGCAGCACCAGGATCGTCTGTGCGACGACCATCGCGGCCGGCGTGAACAGGATGCCGAGCGGACCGAGCGGGCCGGCACGCGACAGCAGCAGGTAGACGATCAGCCCGACGACGACCGACGGCAGCCCCATCAGCGCGTTGAGCGCCGCGATCACGGCATTGCGTCCGCGGAACGGCGTGAGCGCGAGCCAGGCCGCCAGCGGCAGCGACAGCACCGTGGCGAGCAGCGTCGCGCCCGCGCTGACCCGCACGCTCAGCCAGACGATCGGCCAGAGCGCCTGGTCCGCGCCGAGGATCATGCGCAGGGCGAGCGACAAGCTGTCGGGGAACTCGGTCACAGCGGCAAAAAGCGGTGAATTTGCGCGAATTCTACGACACGCCCGCGGGACGGGCGAGAAAATCGCGCTACCAGCTCAACCGTTGCGCAGCACCCGCCCGAACCCGCTCGCGTCGTACCCCGGCAGCGCCGCGGCGCGCGCACGAAAAGTCTCGCTCGCGCAGAACGTCATCAGCGCCTGGATCGGCGGCTCGAACCAGTCGAAGCGGCGCACGAGCAGGTCGACCCGCTCCTCGTGCAGCGGCACGAATTCGAGCTGGTGCTGGCGCGCGACACTCTCGATCGCCAGGCCGGCGTCGGCCCGCCCCTCGACGAGCGCGGTGGCGACGTCCGTCTCGCTGCGCGCCACGCCCTGCGCCCACCTCACCTGCGCCGGATCGACGCCCTCGCGCGCCAGCAGGTGATCGAGCAGCCGGCGCCCGCCCGACCCCGGCTGGCGCGCGATCAGCCGCGCCCCCGCGCGAACCGCGTCGGCGAGCCCGCCGGGCGCCCCGGCTGAACCGGGCGCGACGAGCAGCCCCTGCCGGCGCGTCGCCCATTGCACCAGCACGAATGCGCGCCGGTGCGTGAGCGCGTCGAACTCGTCGACGTTGTAGCGCCCGCTCTCCGGCTCGAAGAGGTGGATCGCCGCGAGCATCGCCTCGCGCCGGTCGATCCGGCGCAGCCCGTCCTCGCTGCCGTCGCACAGCAGCGCGAGGCCGCAGCCGCTCTCGCGTACCGCCCACTCGAGCAGCGGGTCGTGGCTGCCGGCGAGCACCAGCGGCGTGGCCTGCGCGCGGCCGGCCAGCGGCGACGCGTCGGTGTTCTCCTCCAGCCAGCGCTCGATCAGGTCGCGCGGGAACAGCCACTTGCCGGCCACCCGCACCGACGGGATCTGGCGCGCGCGCACCAGCTCGTAGACGGTGCGCTCCTTCAGGCGAAGGTACTGCGCGACTTCGTGCGTGTTCAGGAAGCGGGATTCTTCGTCGTCGGACATGGCGCGAGCCCGCCACCGGACGACCGGGGTGGGCCATCCGGCAGTTTGCCATCCCCGGCGCACGCCGGGGAAACAACGCGATTTCCACCTGATGCAATTCGTGCACTTGCGCAGCACCGCCACGCACCGATTGGAGTACGATCCGGCCGACCCTGGACACGGGCGCTCGCCGGTTCGCGGCCGGCCGGGACCCCGACGCCGGGCAGGCGGCCGACGGCCGACGTGCCGCGTGCGCATGGGCGAGCCACGGATCTGCGGATGAAACACGACGTCAAGAAGCAGGGCACCGCCGCCCTGGCGCTCGCCGCCCTCGGGGTGGTGTACGGCGACATCGGCACGAGCCCGCTGTACACGATCAAGGAAGTCTTCCACCACTCGACCGGCGTGCCGCTGGACGCGGTGAACGTGATCGGCACCGTGTCGACGATCTTCTGGTCGCTGATGCTGGTGGTCACGCTCAAGTACGTGGTGCTGATCCTGCGCGCCGACAACCACGGCGAGGGCGGGATCATGGCGCTGAACGCGCTGGCCGCGGCGGCCGCCGGCAACACGCCGAAGCGGCGCACCGTGCTGCTTCTCATCGGGGTGTTCGGCGCGTCGCTCTTCTACGGCGAGAGCGTGATCACGCCCGCGATCTCGGTGCTGTCCGCGGTCGAGGGCCTGGAGATCGCGACCCCCGCGTTCAAGCCCTACGTGCTGCCGCTGTGCGTGGTCATCCTGATCGTCCTGTTCATCGTGCAGCGGCACGGCACCGCGACGATGGGCCGGTTCTTCGGGCCGATCATGATGACGTGGTTCGGCACGCTCGCGCTCGTGGGCGTCTACCAGATCGCACAGGCGCCCGGGATCCTGGTCGCGCTGAACCCGGTGCACGCGTTCGAGTTCCTGCACGCGCGCGGCTGGCACCTGTTCCTCGCGATGGGCGCGATCGTGCTCTCGCTGACCGGCGCCGAGGCGCTCTACGCCGACCTCGGTCACTTCGGAAAGCTGCCGGTGCGGCTCGCCTGGACCGGCTTCGTGCTGCCCGCGCTCGCGCTGAACTACCTCGGCCAGGGCGCGCTGCTGATCTCCGACCCGAAGGCCGCGGAGAACCCGTTCTTCCTGATGTTCCCGTCGATGCTGCTGCTGCCGGCGGTCCTGCTCGCCACGGTCGCGACCGTGATCGCGTCGCAGGCCGTGATCTCGGGCGCGTACTCGATGACCAAGCAGGCGATCCAGCTCGGCTTCCTGCCGCGCATGCACATCGAGTACACGTCGGCGCGCGAGATCGGCCAGATCTACATCCCGTTGGTGAACTGGACGCTGCTGGGCGCCGTGCTGCTCGCCACGGTCGGGTTCGGCTCGTCGTCGGCGATGGCCGCCGCGTACGGCATCGCGGTGACGATGACGATGATGATCTCGACGACGCTGACCTTCTTCGTCGTCTTCTACGGGTGGAAGTACCCGCTGCCGCTGGTGATCGCGTCGACCTGCTTCTTCCTCACGCTGGACGCGGTGCTGGTCACGTCGTGCCTGCTGAAGTTCCTGCACGGCGGCTGGTTCCCGATCGTGCTCGGCGCCGGGATCTTCACGATCATGTCGACGTGGAAGCGCGGCCGCCAGCTGCTGATCGAGCACATCCGCCGCGACGACCCCAAGCTCGAGCCGTTCATCGAGGCGCTGCGCGGCGAGTCGATCCCGATCGTTCCGCGCACCGCGGTGTTCCTGGTCGCCAACGCCGACACCGTGCCGCAGGCGCTGCTGCACAACATCAAGCACAACATGGTGCTGCACGAGTGCAACGTGATGCTCACGGTCGTGTTCAGGGAAGTGCCGTGGGTACCGTTCTCCGAGCGGGTCACGGTGGAGCCGATCGCGCGCGGCGTGTGGCGCGTGATCGTGAACTACGGGTTCAAGAACGTGCCCGACGTTCCCCAGGCGCTCGAGCTGTGCGCGCAGCAGGGACTGGAAGTGAACCTGTACGAGACCTCGTACTTCATCAGCCGCGAGACCGTGATCCCGACGCCCGACGGCGGCATGGCGTGGTGGCGCGAGCAGCTGTTCGCGGCGATGTCGCGCAACGCGGGCAGCGTGGTCGAGTTCTTCCGCATCCCCAGCAACAGCGTGATCGAGCTGGGCACGCGCATCCAGATCTGAGGCCGGCCCGCACCGGCCTCGGTCAGGCCCGAATCCCGCCCCCGCGGCGAGCCGCGCCCGGGGCCATCGGGCGATGCGCCGGTGGGGCGCCGCCACGGTTTCCCTGCGGCCGTAGCGCATCGGGCTTCCGCGGTAACATCCCCGCTCCCCACCGCCACGGATCGCCCGCATGAGTACCGTTCGCATCAAAGTCAATGGCCGGGAGGTCGTACGCGACGTCGAGAACCGCCGCCTGCTGGTCGAGGTCCTGCGCGAGGACCTGGGCCTGACCGGCACGCACGTGGGCTGCGACACCAGCCAGTGCGGCTGCTGCACGGTGATCGTCGACGGCCGCTCGGTGAAGAGCTGCACGATGCTCGCGGTGCAGGCCGACGGCTGCGAGGTCGTGACCGTCGAGGGCCTGGGCACGCCGGAGAACCTGCACCCGATCCAGCAGGCGTTCGCGCAGTGCCACGGGCTGCAGTGCGGCTTCTGCACGCCGGGGATGATCATGACCACCGCGTCGCTGCTCGCGGAGACCCCGCGCCCGACCGACGCGCAGATCGAGCACGCGCTCGAGGGCAACCTGTGCCGCTGCACGGGCTACGTGAACATCGTCGAGTCGGTGCGCCAGGCCGCCGCCGCGCTCGACAGCGCGCGCTGACGCGCCCACGGAGGACACGACCGTGAACGCGGAATCGAAATACGGCCGCTTCGGCAGCGGCCAGTCCGTGCGCCGCATCGAGGACCCGGCGCTCGTCACCGGCACCGGGCGCTTCGTCGACGACGTCTCGCTGCCCGGGCAGCTCACGCTGTGCTTCCTGCGCTCGCCGGTGCCGCACGCGCGCATCGGCAGCATCGACACGTCCGCCGCGCTCGCGATGCCGGGCGTCGTCGCCGTGATCACCGGCGCCGAGCTCGCCGCGGCCGGCGTGCGGCCGCTGCCGGCCGCGACGATGTTCCCGCGCCCCGGCGGCCAGCCGGCCGCGTCCCCGCCCCGGCACGCGCTCGCGACCGACACCGTGCGCTTCGTCGGCGAGGCGGTGGCGGCGATCGTCGCCGAGTCGCGCGCCGCCGCCCACGCCGCGCGCGACGCGGTGATGGTCGACTACGAAGACCTCCCCATGGTCGCAGCGCTCGCCGAGGCCACCGCCGACGGCGCGCCGCTGGTGTGGCCGCAGGCGAGCGGCAACGTCTGCGCCGAGGCGCTGCACGGCGACGCCGCGGCGTCCGACGCCGCGTTTCGCGCCGCCGCGCACGTCGTGAAGCTCGACCTCGTCAACCAGCGGCTCGCGCCCACGCCGATGGAGCCGCGCGGCGTGCTCGCGAGCGTCGACGCGGCCAGCGGCCGGCTCGAGCTGCGCATGTCGTCGCAGATGCCGGCGGGCGCGCGCAACACGCTGTGCGACGAAGTGCTCGGCATCCCGAAGGAGAGCGTGCGCGTGGTCGTCGGCGACGTCGGCGGCGGCTTCGGCATGAAGACCGGCCTGTATCCGGAAGACATCGTGGTCGCGTGGGCCGCGCTGAAGCTGAAGCGCCCGATCAAGTGGACCGCCGAGCGCAGCGACGAGTTCCTCGCCGCGGTGCACGGCCGCGACATCGTCAGCCACGCCGAGCTCGCGCTCGACGCGGGCGGCAAGGTGCTCGCGATGCGCGTGTCCACGCTCGCCAACGTCGGCGCGTACGCCTCGCCCACCGGCGTCGTGATCCAGCTGATGATCGGCCCGTGGGTCTCCACCAGCATCTACGACATCCCGACCATCGACTTCCGCCTGCGCGCGGTGCTCACGAACACCGCGCCCACCGGCGCCTACCGCGGCGCGGGCCGCCCCGAGGCGATCTACATCACCGAGCGGCTGATGGACGCGGCCGCACGCCGCCTCGGCCTGGACCCCGCCGAGATCCGCCGGCGCAACATGATCCGCCCCGAGCAGATGCCGTACCGCAATGCGATGGGACAGACCTACGACAGCGGCGAGTTCGAGTCGATCACGACGCAGGCGCTCGCGCTCGCCGACTGGAACGGCTTCGACGCGCGCCTGGCGGAATCGAAGGCGCGCGGGCGGCTGCGCGGGCGCGGCATCGCCTCGTTCCTCGAGTGGACCGGCGGCAACGTGTTCGAGGAGCGCGTCACGGTCGACGTCTCCGGCGACGGCTTCATCGAGATCTTCACGGCGACGCAGGCGATGGGCCAGGGCATCGCGACCACGTACGCGCAGCTCGCGGTCGACGTCTTCGGCGTGCCGATCGAGCGCGTGCGCATCGTGCAGGGCGACACCGACCGCGGCGTGGGCTTCGGCAGCGCGGGCTCGCGCTCGCTCTTCACCGGCGGCTCGGCGGTGCAGGTCGCGTCGCGCAAGACCGTGGAGCACGCGAAGGACCTCGCGGCCGACGCGCTCGAGGCCGCGCCGTCCGACCTCGAGTACCGCGACGCGCGCTTCACGATCGCCGGCACCGACCGCGGCATCGACCTCTTCGAGCTCGCGCGCCGCCAGCCCGGCAGCCGCGTGTTCATGGACTCGACCAGCAGCGTCGAGGGGCCCACCTGGCCGAACGGCTGCCACATCTGCGAGGTCGAGGTCGACCCCGACACCGGCGTCGTCGAGATCGCGTCGTACGCGTCGGTCAACGACGTCGGCCGCGTGGTGAACCCGACGATCGTGCGCGGCCAGCTCGACGGCGGCGCGGTCCAGGGCATCGGGCAGGCACTGTGCGAGGAAGTGGTCTACGACCGCGACAGCGGCCAGCTGCAGACCGGCACGCTGTCGGACTACGCGCTGCCGCGCGCGGACCTGGTGCGGCGCTTCCGCACCGAGCTCGACACCTCGGTGCCGTGCAAGACGAACCCGCTCGGCGTCAAGGGCGTCGGCGAGCTCGGCACCATCGGCGCGACCCCGGCGGTCGTGATCGCGGTGATCGACGCGCTCGCGCGAACCGGCCTGGGCGAGCGCGCGCAGGCGCTGCAGATGCCGCTCACGCCCGAGAAGGTCTGGCACGCGCTGCAGGGCCACGTGGGCGCGAGCTCGATTCACGTCTGAAGGGGCGATGCGATGAACGACTTCGAATTCCACCGCCCCGCCACCGTCGCCGACGCGCTGGCGGCCTTCGCCGGGCGCGACGACGCGCGCTTCCTCGCCGGCGGGCAGTCGCTGCTGCCGTCGATGAAGCTGGGGCTGTCGGCGCCGTCCGACCTCGTCGACCTGTCGCGGGTCGAAGGGCTCTCGGGGATCCGGGTGCAGGGCAACGCGCTCGTCGTCGGTGCCACGACCAATCACGCCGCGGTCGCGGCATCGCCGGAGGTCGCACGCGCGCTGCCCGCGCTCGCGCGCGTGGCCGACGGCATCGGCGACCGCGCGGTGCGCGCGCGCGGCACGCTCGGCGGCAGCCTCGCCAACAACGACCCCGCCGCGTGCTGGCCGGCCGCCGTGCTCGGGCTGGGCGCGACGATCCGCACCGACCGCCGCGCGATCCCCGCCGACGACTTCTTCACCGGCCTGTACGAGACCGCGCTCGCCCCCGGCGAGCTACTGACCGCGGTCGAGTTCCCGCTCGCCGAGCGCGCGGGCTGGGTGAAGTTCAAGCAGCCGGCGTCGCGCTTCTCGCTGGTGGGCGTGTTCGCGAGCCGCGGCCCGGCGGGCGTTCGCGTCGCGGTGACCGGCGCGGGCCCCAGCGTGTTCCGGGTGCCTGCGCTGGAAGCTGCGCTCGCACGCGAGTGGTCCGCGAAGGCGCTCGAAGGCGCGCAAGTCTCGCCCGCGGGCCTGAACTCGGACCTGCACGCGTCCGCGGAGTACCGCGCGCACCTGATCCCGGTGCTGTGCCGGCGCGCGGTCGCGCAGGCGGGCTGAGCGCGCGTGACTCCCGGCCTGCCTTGCGGCATCGACGACGTCGCGGCGCTCCTCGACCGGGCGGACTACCTCGCGGACCGCTCGCTCGCGACGGCGGTCTTCCTGGCGGTGCGCCTCGGCCGCCCGCTGCTGCTGGAGGGCGAGCCGGGCACCGGCAAGACCGAGGTCGCGAAGGCGCTCGCGAGCGCGCTCGGGCGCGAGCTGATCCGGCTTCAGTGCTACGAGGGGCTGGATCTCGCGGCGGCCGCGTACGAGTGGAACTACGCGCGCCAGCTGATGGAGATCCGGCTGGCGGAGGCCGCGCACGGTGCGCCGGGTGCGTCTGGCTTGGCTGACGCGAACGTCGCGTCCGGCGACGCCGCGCGCGACGCGCTCGCCGCGCGCCTGTTCGACGAGCGCTTCCTGATCAAGCGCGCGCTCGTGCGTGCGCTCGAGCCCGGCGCCGGCGGCCCGCCGGTGCTGCTGATCGACGAGCTCGACCGCGCCGACGAGCCGTTCGAGGCCTTCCTGCTCGAGGTGCTGTCGGACTTCCAGGTCACGATCCCGGAGCTCGGAACGCTGCGCGCGGCGCAGCCGCCGATCGTGATCGTCACGTCGAACCGCACGCGCGAGATCCACGACGCGGTCAAGCGCCGCTGCATCTACCACTGGGTCGGGTTTCCCGACGCCGATCGCGAGATGCGCATCGTGCGCCGGCGCGTACCCGACGTCGACGCGTCGCTCGCGCGCCAGGTCGTCGCGTTCGTGCAGCGCCTGCGCGGGCACGACCTCTTCAAGCTGCCCGGCGTCGCCGAATCGATCGAGTGGACGCGAGCGCTGGTCGAGCTCGACGCGGTGGTGCTCGATCCGCAGACGGTGGACAACACGCTCGGTGTGATCCTCAAGTACCACGACGACATCGCGCGCGTGCAGGGCTCCGAGGCGGCGCGGCTGATCGCCGAGATCAGGGCCGCGCTGGCGGCCGGCTGATGTCCGACGTCCGGCCGAGCGGCCGGCTGGCCGAGAACGTCGTCCACTTCGCCCGCGTGCTGCGCGCCGCGGGAATTCCCGCGGGCACCGACCGCGTGGTGCTCGCGCTGCGCGCGCTCGGCATCGCGGGGCTGGAGTCGCGCGACGACTTCCGCGAGGTGCTCGCCGCGTGCCTCACGGACCGCATCGAACAGCGCGACCTCTTCGACCAGGCGTTCCACCTGTTCTGGCGCGACCCCGACCTGCTCGGGCGCATGCTCGCGATGCTGCTGCCGCGCGTCGAGGGACCCGAGGCGCACGCGACGCCACCGCGCGAGAACCGGCGCCTCGCCGACGCGCTGTTCGCGCCGAAGCTGCAGCCGCCGCCGCGCGAGGACGAGGAGAAGCGCATCGAGGTCGACGCGTCGCTGTCGTTCTCGGCGCGCGAGGTGCTGCGCAAGGCCGACTTCGACACGATGTCGGCCGACGAGTGGCGCGCGGCGCTGCGCGTGGTCGCGCAGTGGCGCGCGCAGCTGCCGCGCGTGCGCACGCGCCGCTTCGAGCCGGCCGCACGCGGCACGCGCCTGGACTGGCGGCGCATCGCCGCGCGCAGCGCGCGCCGCGGCGGCGAGCTCGCCGAGCTCGCGTGGCGGCGGCCGAGCGAGCGCCCCACGCCGGTCGTCGCGCTGGTCGACATCTCCGGCTCGATGAGCCGCTACTCGCGCACCTTCCTGCACTTCCTGCACGCGCTCACGAGCGCGTGGCGGCACACGTCGAGCTTCGTCTTCGGCACCCGCCTGACGCCGGTCACGCGGATGCTGCGCCACCGGGATCCGGACCGCGCGATCGACGAGTGCGTGCGCGTGGTCGACGACTGGTCCGGCGGCACGCGCATCAGCACCTGCCTGCGCGAGTTCAACCTGCGCTGGTCGCGCCGGGTGCTGGGCGGCAACGCGACCGTCATCCTCGTCACCGACGGCCTGGAGCGCGACGACGCCGGCGGGCTCGGCTTCGAGGCCGAACGGCTGTCGAAGTCGTGCCGCCGGCTGCTGTGGCTCAATCCGCTGCTGCGCTACGACGCGTTCGAGCCGCGCGCGGCCGGCGTGCGCGCGATCCTGCCGCACGTCGACGCGCACCTGCCGGTGCACAATCTCGCCAGCCTCGAGGGCCTCGCCGACGCCCTCGCAGACCTTTCAAGACACGCGCGTCCGGATCATCGGTCCGGCGCTCCGAGGAGACCTTCCTGATGGAACTCACCAGCCGGCAGACGCTGCCCGTTCCCCAGGCCCAGGCCTGGGAGGCGCTCAACGACACCGAGCTGCTGAAAAAGGCGACGCCCGGCTGCGAGAGCATGACCACGCTCGGCGAGAACCGCTTCGAGCTCGTCGTCGCGGCCGCGATCGGCCCCGTGAAGGCACGCTTCAGGAGCAAGCTCGCGCTGCTCGACGTGCAGGCGCCGGATTCGTACACGATGCAGTTCGACGGCCAGGGCGGCCCGGCCGGCTTCGGCAAGGGCACCGCGAAGGTCAGGCTCGAGCCCGGCGAGGCGGGCACGACGATCCTGCACTACTCGGTCAACGCTCAGGTGGGCGGCAAGATCGCGCAGGTCGGCTCGCGGCTCGTGGACATGGCCGCGCAGAAGATGGCCAGGGACTTCTTCGAGAACTTCGAGCGCGCGATCGTCGAGAAGTACCCGCCCGCGGCGCCGCCGCCGGCGCCGGTCGAGGCGCCGGTGCGCGTGACGCTGTTCGCGCGGCTGATCGCCGCGCTGAGGAAGATGTTCGGGCTCGATTAGCCCGGATCGCGAGAAGCATCTCCGGGCTCGCTCGTCGCGCCGACGGCCCCCGGCACGCGCACGCGCGCTGCGCATTCGTGCAACGCGGGATTCGTTGACGCCGCCGCTGCGCCGCGCAGAATCGGGCATCCCCGATCGTCGATCTCCGGATTCACGCGCGGTGCGGGCCGGTGCGGCGGCCCGACCCGCCTCGATCGCCTCCGCACTCACCGGGCTGGAGGTTCGAATGGCGAAATACGTCGTGCTCGCGAATTTCACCGACCAGGGGATCCGCAACGTCGGCGACACCGTGGCCCGTGCCGAGCAGGTCAAGGCCGCGATGGCCGCGGCCGGGGTGAAGATGCTCGACATTCTCTGGACGCTCGGCCAGCACGACCTCGTGCTGACCGTGGAGGCGCCGGACGACGAGACCGCGACGCGGGTGCTGCTGAAGGTCGCGAAGGCGGGCAACGTGCGCTCGACGACGCTGCGCGCGTTCACCGCCCAGGACATGGGCAGGATCCTGCAGGGCGTCTGACCCCGGGGGTTCGCGACGCACGCGTCGCACCGGCGAGGAGGGTCCGGCCTGCAGGCCGGACCCCGGCCACGAGCGCCGACGCGCCGCCGGTCTCCGGCGCGTCCTCGGCGCGCACCGGCCGCGCGCCGATCGTCCGGCGGCGGGCTTACAGCCCGCCGTTGACGACCAGCGTCTGCCCGCTGACGTAGTCGCTGTCCGGGCTGCAGAACAGGTACACCGAGCCCGCGGCCTCCTCGGCAGTGCCACCGCGCCCGAGCGGGATCATCTGGTTCATCGCCGCGATGCGCCCGGCCTGGATGCCGACCTTGACCTCGCGGCCCTGGACGTCGATCGTTCCGCCCTCGCCTTCCTGCAGCGGCTTGGTCAGGCGCGTCTGGATGTAGCCGAACGCGACCGCGTTGACCGTCACCGCGTAACGGCCCCACTCCTTGGCGATCGCCTTGGTCAGGCCCATGACGCCGGCCTTGCCCGACGAGTAGTTCGCCTGGCCCGCGTTGCCGTTGACGCCCGACGTCGACGAGATGTTGACCACCTTGCGCACGATGCGCTGCCCGGCCTTCTGCTCGGCCTCGACCGCCGGCTTCAGGTAGTTGAAGAACGCGCGCAGGATGCGGAACGGCGCCGTGAGGTGCACGTCGATGATCGCGTACCACTGCTCGTCGGACATCTTCTGGATCACGCTGTCCCAGGTGTAGCCGGCGTTGTTGACCAGGATGTGCGCGCCGCCGAACGCGTCGACCGCGGTCTTGACGATGCGTTCGCCGAAGTCCTTCGCGGCGACGTCGCCGTTGCACGCGACCGCCTGCCCGCCCATCGCCTGGATCAGCTTCACGGTCTCGGCCGCGGGTGCGTCGTCGAGGTCGTTGACCACCACCTTCGCGCCGTCGCGCGCGAGCCTCAGGGCGATCGCCTGGCCGATGCCGCGGCCCGAGCCGGTGACGATCGCGACCTTGCCGTCGAGTTGTCCCATCTTCGTGCTCCCTTGTCGAATGGGCCCCGCGTCACCGCGGGGCGGGATCGCGCGTCGCGCCTCGCACGATCGGGCACGCGCGTCGCTCGTTGCGGATCACGCCGTGAATTCGGCGCGCCCGTTGTCCAGCACCATGACGTTGCGCTCGACGACGAAGCAGCGGAACGCCGCCTTGCCCGGGCCCTCGTTCCACATGTCGGTGCGGATCGTCTCGCCCGGGTACACGGGCGACGAGAAACGGGCGTCGAGGCGGCGCAGCTTCGTGCCGTCGTAGCCGCACAGCGTCTTGACGATCGCGTGGCCGGCGACGCCGTAGGTGCACAGCCCGTGCAGGATCGGCGCCTTGAAGCCGCCGACCGCGGCCACCGCCGGATCCGCGTGCAGCGGGTTGTAGTCGCCGCTGAGCCGGTAGATCAGCGCCGCCTGCGGCAGCGTCGGCAGCGCACAGCTCGCGTCGCACGCGCGGTCCGGCACCGGGTGCGGCTTGTTGACCGGCCCGCTCGGGCCGCCGAAGCCGCCGTCCGCGCGGCAGAACGACGTCGACGTCACCACCGCCATCACTTCGCCCGAGGCTTTGTCGACGATGTCGCGCTTCGTGTAGATCAGCGCACCCTTGCCCTCGCCCTTGTCGACCACCTCGAGGATCGACGTCTTGCCGACGACGCAGCCCTGCACCGGCAGCGGCTTGACGATCGTCAAGCCGATCTCGCCGTGCAGGATCGCCTTCCAGTTGATGCCGGTCTCGGGGTTGATCGCCCAGAAGCCGGGGCCGGCGAGCACCACCGGCATCGTCGGCAGCATCTGCAGGCCGTCCTCGTAGACGAAGCGCAACTGCTGCGCGTCGAGCGGGTCGGCGCCCAGCCCGACGCCGAGCGCGTAGAGCATGCAATCCTTGGCCTTGTAGTCGTGCTCGACGGGCGGGAACGGCCAGTTCTTGATCTTTTCGTAGACGATCGCCATGGGGGTGTCTCCTCTCGGGCGGTGGAACGGTCAGCCGAAACCGTAGCACGTCCGTCCGGCGGATCCGACCGCGCCCGGTTCGAATCCGGGTCGCGGCGCGCTCCGGGCAAGGACGCACGGCGCCATCGCCGGCGTCAACACAGGACTAGACCACGTACCCCAGGTCCACCGCCCCGCCGCTCGTGTCGTAAGCGCTGCGCTGCTCGTTCGCCCCGTAGATCACGTAGTGCGCGATCGCCCCGTTCGTGCGGCTGCCCAGGAATGCCGGCAGGTTCGCGTCCACGTACGCGGCCACGTCGGGCCAGTCGGCCAGGTAGCGCGCGCCGTCGAAGTGGTCGAACTTCGGGCCCGCCGAGCGGCCCTCCCACACGCCGTACAGGTTGTAGTGCATGAACAGCGTCGCGTCGTCCAGGCGCAGCGGCGCGAGGTCGGCCCACTTCGCCGAGTAGTACGACGCGTCGAACCACGAGTTGGGCTTCAGGTGCTGCGCCGCGCCGCTCGCGAACCAGTCGGCCGCGGCGCCGTCGAGCGAGACCGCCGGCACCTTCTGCGGGTTCGCGAGCAGGTAGTACGCCGCGTCGAACAGGAAGCCCGGGTCCTGGCCCCGGTTCGGCGCGTGTCCGAGCGGCGGGTTCGCGAGCGCGAACGTCCTGTCGGCGAACTGCAGCGTCTCGATCGAGGTCAGCGTGTCGGTGCCCTCGATGCCGAGCCTGTCGGTGACGACCCAGTGGCCCGCGGTCTTCGCGATCGTGTAGCCGGCGCGCGCGCCGGCGTAGCGCGCGGTGTCGGTGCCCGCGCCACCGTCGATCGTGTCATCGCCGCGGGCGCCGTAAAAGCGGTCGTCGCCGTCGAGCCCCTCCGCGCGCTCGTCGCCCTCGCGCAGCACGATCTCGTCGGCCCCCGCCGAGCCGTGGACCCAGACGTCGGGAGCGAAGCCGAAGTCGCCCTGCGCGCGGCCCACGGCCTGGTAGTGCGCGAGCCCGGTCGGGTAGAGGCCCGCGTCCACGGCCTTGCGCGCATCCACGTACGTGCCGAGGTAGTACTCCTCGTTGAATCCGGGCGCGCCCAGGTCGGCGCCGTTGGCGTGGCCCGGGCCGGTGCCGAGCGCGGCCTGCGCCAGATTGAGCTGATACTGCGCCCCTTGCTGCGCGAACCGGCCGGCGATCTGACCAGTCGGCCAGAACAGCAGGTCGAGCAAGCCGTCGCCGTCGGCATCGAGGAACTTCGCCGACGCGTCCTGACCCCAGTCGTCCGGCGCGCGCGGCAGGAAGTTCTCGAGATGCGCGTTGAACAGGCCGCCCCGGGTGTCGTTCAGGTACACCACCGGCTGCCCGCCCTCGCGATACGCATAGACGACGAGGTCCTCGTAGCCGTCGCGATCGAGGTCGAGCGCCTCGATGAAGTTCGCGCTGAGCGTCGTCTGCTCGTCTCGAACGGGCACGCTCTCGAAGGCCAGACCGGTGCGGTCGAAGCGGATGAAGTCGAGAAAGTTGAGGGGCCGCATGGAGCCGTCCACCATCGACACCACGGTGGCATTCGGATCGATCAGCTCGACGAGGTTCAGCTTGCTCACGAGCAACGGCGGCGCCCCGGGCGCGGCGTGCCAGAGTGCCGTGGTGTCGTGGGTCGCCCCTGCGCTCCTGTGGCCGAGGAAGGTCAGCGTGACCGACGGGCCGGTCGTCAGCTGCCACGACGTGAACTGCACCAGTCCGAACGGTTCATACCGGCTGGGGTCGAGACGCGCCACCTGCGACCACCGACCGTCCGGGTGCCACGCCCACAGCGCGGGAACGCCGCCGTACGTCTGCGGCGTCGCCGCGTCGGCGTAGAAGTAGCGCGTGCCGGTCGCGGCGTCGTCCAGCCACGGCAGGTGGCGCAACGTGCCGGCATTCATGTCCGCCGGCCCCAAGGACGTGGTCGTCGTCGCCCCGAACGCGACCACGGTCGGCGGCGTGACGAAGCCGGCGGTGACGACCAGCCCCCGCCACGGGCCGAGCGCCGGTGCCAGCGTCGTGGCGTGATTCCAGTTCGAGACGCCGAACGACGCGATCCGGTAGAGCCCCGTCGCGGGATCGGAAAGCAGCACGTCGGCTTGCGCGTTGTTGTCGGTCGCCGGATCGTGTCCGTCGCCTTTGCGGCCGTCCTCCTTGTTGGTCGCGAACGCGATGTCCGGCCGGCCGTCGCCGTTGACGTCGCCGACCTGGTTCTGGCGGGCCGCACCGGAGAGCACCCCGTCCACGCCCGGGGCGATGAAGCGATCGGTCGCCACCTGGTAGTCGCCGTGGCCGTCCTGACTCAGGACGATCAGCCGGTTGGGGACCGGGCCGAGGTCGCTGGAACCCAAGACCAGGTTGGTCTGCCAGAGCTGCAGCACGATCTCGAGCCGACCGTCGTCGTCGAGGTCGACCGGGATCAACGTCGGCGCGCTGATCCCCGAGGGGCTCGGGAACATCGCGTAGAACGACGACAGCGACGGCATCGGCTCCGACGCGAACGCGTAGAAGTCGTGGCCGGTGAAGTTCAGCGGCTGCGTCAGGTCGACGCTGGCGTCGGCGAACTTCAACGTCTCCACGTCGCGCAGCGTCAGCACGCCGCCGCTCGTTCGTTGGCGCGCCTCGACCCAGCCGCCGGGCAGCAGCGAGAAGGTCACTTCGGCGCGAGCGGCCGACCACTCGACCCTGTCCTGGCCGCCGGCGCCGTCGAGGCGGTGATGGCCGCCGTGCGAGACGATGAAGGTCTCGTCGCGAGCGCTGCCCGTGAGGTCCGACCCCGCCGCCGGCAGCGAGAGTCGGGTCACGCCGACGAGCCTGTCGACGCCGCCCCAGCCATCGCGGACCGTACCGCCGGCGAGGTCACCGCTTACGAGGCCCGGCGAATCCACGTACGAGACGAGATCGAAGGTGCCGACGTCGAAGACCGTGTCGTTGCCGGCGCCGGGTTCGACCCCCGAGAACCGGCCGCCCATCGTGATCGTGTCGTCGCCGCCCATCCCCCGGACGTTGCCGCTGCTGAACACGAAGCGGTCGGCGAATTCGCTGCCGTCGACGTGCCCGCCGGTCGCGCCGATCAGGGTGTCGGTACCGCCCCAGCCGTCGAGGATGCGCCCGTCGGCCTCCGAGTAGTCGATGCCTGCCGGGCTGTCCAGGTACACCACCCACAGGCCGCCGAACGACGTCGTCTCGACCCGATCGTTGCCGGCGCCCGGCCAGACGAAGAGCATCGGGCCGTCGAGCAGGAAGCTGTCGTCGCCCGCGAGCCCCTGCAGCCAGTCGAAAGCTTGGGCGCCCGCGAGTTGCGACACGACGAGGTGGTCGTTGCCGGAGGTTCCCTGGAAGATCTTCATCTCGGTAATCGATGTACTTCAGGCCCTTCGGCCCGCCTCGAATTACCCATGACGGCGCGAGGGCCATGCTGTGCACTTCGCGGCAAGGCCGTGCACTCGACGTTTCGAATGTCGACGCGCACGGGCTGCACGAGCCCGACGAAAGCGACGCGACGATCCCGAACTCACGGCGAACGCCCGGCGGCCGGAGCCGCCGCCCGGCGGCCGAACCCGTTGCTAAGCCGCCGCCTGCGGCGCCCGCGCCCGCGCCTCGCGCCGCGCGATCCACAACGTGGACGCGAAGATCACCAGCCCGCCGACGATCGTCCACTGGCTCGGCCGGTCGCCGAAGACGAGAAAGCCCAGCACCGACGCCCAGATCAGGTCGAGGAACTTCACCGACTGCGTCGCGGAGATGTCGGCGACGACGAACGAGCGCGTGAGGCAGTAGTGCCCGAGACTGCCGAGCCCGCCCGCGAAGATCGCCCACGCCCACTGCGATGGCGTCGGCCAGGTCCAGTGCAGCATCGCCAGCGGCAGCGAGAACGCGGCGACCGTGATCGCCTGCCACGCGACGATCACCTCGGGGCGGTCGCGGCGCGTGAGCACCTTCGTGATCAGGAACGACGCCGCGAACACCGGCGAGGACGCGAGCATCAGCAGGTTGTAGAAGCCGCCGCTGCCGCCGAGCTTGGGCGCGACGACGATCACGACGCCCACGAAGCCGATCACCGCGGCCACCCAGCGCGCCGGGACCATCTTCTCGCGCAGCACGAACGTCGCGCCGATCATCGTGAAGATCGGCCCGGTGAAGCCCATCGCGGTCATGTCCGCGAGCGGCACGTGCGGCAGCGCGATGAACCAGATCACCAGCCCGATCGTGTGCACCGCGCCGCGCCAGAGCTGGCCGACCATGCCGTTCGGGCGATAGTTCGCGAGCCCCGCGCGCAGGATCAGCGGGACCATCACCACCAGGCCGAAGAGGTAACGCAGGAACTGGACCTGCATCGGGTCCAGTTCGTGCGTCATCACGCGCATCGTCGCGTTCAGGCAGCTGAAGACGAGGCCCGCGGCCATCGTCCACAGCATCGCGCGCAGGATCGGGCCCGAGCGATCCAGCCGGGCCCTCAGCCGGCCGAGGCCGGCGGGCGACTCCGCCGGCGGGCCGGCCGGGTCGCCGCTCACCGCGTCGCCCGCCCGGGCGACGCCGGGTGCGTCAAAGCGACTTGCCCAGGAAGGCCGACATGCGGTCCCAGGCCTGCTGCGCGCAATTCGCGTCGTAGACGTCCGCGCGGCGCTCGTTGAAGAATCCGTGGCCGGCGTCGTAGCGGTAGACCTCGGGCGACTGGCCCGCGGCCTTCATCGCTTCCTCGAGCGCGTTCGCGGCGGCCGGCGTGCACCAGTCGTCCTTGTTCGCGAAGTGCGCCTGGAACGGGATGCGGATCGCGGCCGGGTCGGCGAGTTCCTTCGGCGGGATGCCGTAGAAGCACACGCCCGCCGAGACTTCCGGCACGTGCACCGACGCGGCGATGGTGAGCGCGCCGCCCATGCAGAAGCCCATGACCGCGACCTTGCCGCCGAGCGACTTCAGGTGCTGCGCGGCGGCGCGGATGTCCTGGTGCGTGGCGCCGGGGAAGTCGAGCCCGTTCATCAGGTGGCCGGCTTCGTCGGGCTGCTGCGTGACGCGGCCCTTGTACAGGTCGGGCGCGAGCGCGTTGTAGCCGGCGCGCGCGAAGCGGTCGGCCACGCCGCAGATCTGGTCGTTCAGGCCCCACCACTCCTGGATCACGACCACGCCCGGGCGGCCCTGCCCGGCGCTGGCGAGGTAGCCGCGGATCGAACCGCCGTCGGGCCGCGTGATGTCGATCATCTGTCCCATCGTCTGCTTCTCCTTCGATGTGTCGTGTGAGTGTGAGGTGTGTCAGTGAACCGCGTCGGCCTTGGCGCGCGACCGCCGCGTGCGCGCGGTCGCCGGGACGGCCGCAGGCGCCGCCGCGGCCGCGGCCTTGGCCCGCCTCGCACGGCGAATCGGCACGACGTCGGCCGTGGCCGCCGCCTCGCCCTCGGCCTTCGGCGTCAGCACCAGCGCCTTCAGCTCCTCGTGCGCGTCGCGCAGGTACTGAGCGATCTCGGGCACGTCGGGCACCGCGCGCCGGCACGCGATCACGCCGTAGTCGAGCGAGCCGTCGTAGCTCTGCACCGTGATGTTCAGCGCCACGCCGTGCGCGACCGCCGACACCGGGTAGTACGACAGCAGCCGCGCGCCCGCGAGGTACAGCGGGTACTGCGGCCCCGGCACGTTGGAGATCGCGACGCTGACGACCGGGGGCAGCGTGTTCGCGAGGCGCGAGCGCGCGTACAGGTTCGCCATCCCGCGCACGATCCAGGGCACGCCGAGCGACGGGAAGTCGGTGGGGGTGATCGACTTCATGCGCCCCTGCACCTCCTTGGCCGCGACGCTGGAGCGGTGGATCTCCTGCAGCCGCTCGAGCGGGTCGGCGATGTCGGTGGCGAGCGAGACCAGCATGCCCGAGACCTGGTTGGTCATGTCGGTGTTGCCGGCCTCGCGCAGGCTGACCGGCACGCCGGCGACCAGCGGCTTGGCGGGCACCGGCCCTTCGTCCTTCAGGTAGCGGCGCAGCGCGGCCGCGCAGGTGGCGAGCACGACGTCGTTCAGCGTGGTGCCGGTGGCCTTGGCGATCGCCTTGGTCTCGCCGAGCGGGATCGACGCGGTCGCGAACGCGCGCTGGTTCGTGATCGAGACGTTGAACGGCGTGCGCGGCGCGGTCAGGCCGCGGCGGCGCGGCTTCGGCGTCTCGGCGTTGTCGGAGCCCGGGCGATTGCGAACGAGGTCGATGCCGACGCGCGCGACGTCGGGCACCAGCTTCACCATCCGCCACGCCTGGCGCAAGGTGTTCGACAGCGCCGCGCCCGCGAGCTCGGCGACGCCGAGCTGGTACTGGCTGCTCGAGTGCCGGTGCGCGCGCGGCGGACGCACCTTGCGCGGCACCGGCGAGACGTCGAGGATCGCGTTGGCGAGGGCCACGCCGGCCTGCCCGTCGATGGCCGCGTGATGGACCTTGCCGTAATAGGCGACGCGCCCGCCCTCCAGGCCCTCGAACACGTAGAACTCCCACAGCGGCCGGCTCTGGTCGAGCAGGCTCGAGTGCAGGCGCGCGGCGTACTGCTCGAGCTGGCGCATCGTGCCGGGGCGCGGCAGGATGATGCGGCGCACGTGGTAGTCGAGGTCGATGTCGTCGTCGTGGACCCAGACCGGGTTCGCGAGCTCGAACGGGATCTGCGCGAGCTTGCGCTCGAACACCGGCACGAGGTGCATGCGCCGCGCGACGTGCGCCTTGACGTCCTCGTAGAAGTCGCCCTGGTAGCCCTCGGGCAGCTCCATCACGTACAAGCCTGCGACGTGCATCGGCATCTCGGGCGACTCGAGATGCAGGAAGGTGGCGTCGACGCCGCTCAAATGCTCCATCGGGGCTCTCCTGTGCGATTGGCCGGGCGAACCCTCTATGGTACGGGTTCCGGGGCGGATTGGCGCATTCGGAGACACCGCCGCGCGGCCGGGCGCCCCCCGCGCCGGGCCCGGCCGATCCCGTGTGCCCGGGCCGCCCCGCGCCCGTCAGCCGGCGTCGCGCTTCCCGCGCGCGAACGCCTCGTAGCGCGCCTTGTTCGCTGCGTCCGGCGGGTACAGCCCCGGCAGCGACGCGCCGCGCTCGACCTCGCCCATGATCCAGCCCTCCAGGCGCTCCTGCTCGACGGCGGTCGCGACCACCTCGTCGAGCAGGCCGGCCGGGATCAGCACCGCGCCATCGTCGTCGACCACGACGACGTCGTCGGGGAACACCGCGACCCCGCCGCAGCCGATCGGCTCCTGCCAGTTCACGAACGTCAGCCCGGCCACCGACGGCGGCGCGGCCACGCCCTGGCACCACACCGGCAGCCCGGTCGCGAGCACGCCCGCGGCGTCGCGAACGACGCCGTCGGTGACCAGCCCGGCGACGCCGCGGCGCGCCATGCGCGCGCAGAGAATGTCGCCGAAGATGCCGGCGTCGGTGACGCCCATCGCGTCGACGACCGCGATGCACCCCGGCGGCATCGCCTCGATCGCGGCGCGCGTGGACTTCGGCGACGCCCAGGATTCCGGCGTGGCGAGGTCCTCGCGCGCGGGCACGAAGCGCAGCGTGAACGCGCGCCCGACGAGCCGGGGCTGGCCCGCGCGCAGCGGGCGCGTGCCGCGCATCCACACGTTGCGCAGGCCCTTCTTGAGCAGCACCGTGGTGAGCGTGGCGGTCGAGACGCCGGCGAGCGCGGCGGCCGTGCGGGGATCGAGGGTCATGCGGTTCTCCGGGATCGGGGATTCGGTTCGGTCGTCAGGGGGTCGAGTCTATCGCCGCCGACAGCCGCGCGAAGAAGGCGTCGGCGTGCGCCGTGTCGATCCAGCGCACGACGACGACGAGGCGCCGGTCCGGATCGAGCCACAGGATCGACACGCCGGCGCCGATCGCGAAGAAGCTCGACTCGGGCAGGCTCGGGAACACGTGCCGGCCGGCGTTCAGCCACGTGAGGTAGCCGTAGAACGGCGCGATCGGGCACGGCGCGAGCATCCTGCGCAGCCAGTCGCGCGACAGCACCTGGCGCCCGCCCGCGCGCCCCTCGTCCAGGAAGAGCTGCATGATGCGCGCCTGGTCCTCGGCGCCGATCGACACGCCCCCGCCCCAGTGGCTGCCGCCCGGCACCGACGCGAGCCGCCGCCCGTCGAGCTCGATCCACGCGTGGTCGTAGCCGATCCAGCGCCAGTCCTCGCTGGCGCCCGCCGGCCGCGCGATCGCCTCGCGGAACACGTCGGGCAGCGAACGCCGGAACAGGTGCGTGAGCGCGAGCGCGAGCTGGTTGATGCGGACGTCGTTGTACTCCCAGAACGTGCCCGGCGCGGCGAGCGGGCGCGCCTCGCCCTTGCGCCCGGCGTCCGGCGGCGGCGGGGGCTGCCACGCGACGGTGCGCCAGCGGTCGACCTGCTCGGGGATCCCGAAGCACGTGCCTTGCCACTCGCTCGTCTGCTGCAGCAGGTGCGTCCAGGTGACGCGCGCGTTGTGCGGGTCGTCGAAGCCGATCCCGGGGACGCGTGCGGCCACGGGCTCGTCGGGGTCGGGCATCAGGCCGCGATCGAACGCGACGCCGGCGAGCATCGCGAGATAGGTCTTGGCCACGCTGAACGTGAGGTCGGCGCGCCGCGGCTCGCCCCAGCGCGCGAGCGTTCGCCCGTCGCGCACGACCACGCCGGACACCGGGCCGCGCCCGTGCACGGGGCCGAAGAGCCGGTTCCACGGCGGCGGGTCGACCGCGTGGATGCCCCACTGCCCGTCGACGTCGCGGTCCCACGGGGTCTCGTGCGCGATCGCGTAGCCGATCGCATCGGCGAGCGGGCCCGCGTCGTCCCGGGCTCCGGCCCGGTCGGGGTCTGTCGGCATCTCGCGGCTCTCCTCGCGCGTCCTCGGAAAGCGTAGGATCATACGTGCCGTGAACACCGAACACACCGCGCTGCTGATCGAGACGATCGACTTCGCGGCGGGCAAGCACCGCAACCAGCGGCGCAAGAACCGCGAGGCGAGCCCGTACATCAACCACCCGATCGCGCTCGCACGCGTGCTCGCCGTCGAGGCCGGCATCACCGACGTTCGCATCCTGCAGGTCGCGATCCTGCACGACACGATCGAGGACACCGAGACCTCTCACGCCGAGCTCGCCGAGCGCTTCGGGCGCGAGGTCGCCGACGCGGTGCTCGAGGTCACCGACGACAAGTCGCTGCAGCAGGCCGCGCGCAAGCAGGCGCAGATCGACCACGCGCCGTCGCTCACGCCGATCGCGCAGCAGGTCAAGCTCGCCGACAAGATCTGCAACCTGCGCGACGTGGCCCACGACCCGCCGCACGACTGGGGGATCGCGCGCCGGCGGGACTACTTCGACTGGGGAAAGAAGGTCGTCGACGGGCTGCGGGCGCCGGACCCGACGCTGCTCGCGCTGTTCGCCGAGGTGTTCGCGCAGAAGCCCTGACGGGGAAGGCAGCTCGCCCCGGCGCCCCCACAGCGCCCCGGCAGGGCCCTCGCCGGGCCCGCCGGGCCGCCTGCCCGTCCCGATCCCGGACCCCCGTTGTTTTCGCTTCGCGCCGTTTTTTGCGATCCTTGCGGATTCGACCCTCGCGTCGACCCACTCCACAGGAGACCCCATCATGGCAGAGGCATACATCGTCGCCGCGGCGCGCACCGCCGGCGGACGCAAGGGCGGACGGCTCGCGGGCTGGCATCCGGCGGACCTGGCCGCGCAGGTCCTGAACGCGCTGATGGACCGCACCGGGGCCGACCCCGCGCTCGTCGAGGACGTGATCCTCGGCTGCGTCGGCCAGGTCGGCGAGCAGGCAGTGAACATCGCGCGCAACGCGGTGATGGCCTCCAAGCTGCCCGAGAGCGTTCCCGCCACCTCGGTCGACCGCCAGTGCGGCTCGTCGCAGCAGGCACTGCACTTCGCCGCGCAGGCGGTGATGTCCGGCACGATGGACTGCGTGATCGCCGCCGGCGTCGAGAGCATGACGCGCGTGCCGATGGGGCTGTCGGCGGCGCTGCCGGCCAAGAACGGCTTCGGCTTCTACAAGAGCCCGGAGATGGAGAAGCGCTATCCGGGCATCCAGTTCAGCCAGTTCACCGGCGCCGAGATGCTGTCGAAGAAGTACGGCTTCTCGCGTGACGACCTCGACCGTTTCGCGCTGCTGAGCCACCAGCGCGCCGCCGCCGCGACGAAGGCCGGCGCGTTCGAGAAGGAGATCGTGCCGGTGATGGTGCAGGCCGCCGACGGCACGCCGTCGATGCACGTCGCCGACGAAGGCATCCGCGCCGAGTCCACGCTCGAGAGCATCCAGGGCGTGAAGCTGCTCGCCGAAGGCGGCACGATCACCGCGGCCACGTCGAGCCAGATCTGCGACGGCGCCGCCGGCCTGATGGTCGTCAACGAGCGCGGGCTGAAGGCGCTCGGCGTCGAGCCGCTCGCGCGCGTCCACCACATGAGCGTGCTCGGCCACGACCCCGTCATCATGCTCGAGGCCCCGTGCCCGGCCACCGTGCGCGCGCTGCAGAAGACCGGCATGAAGATCGACGACATCGACCTGTTCGAAGTCAACGAGGCGTTCGCGCCGGTGCCGCTCGCCTGGCTGAAGGTCACGGGGGCCGACCCCGCGCGGCTGAACGTCAACGGCGGCGCGATCGCACTCGGCCACCCGCTCGGCGGCTCCGGCGCCAAGCTGATGACCACGCTCGTGCACGCGCTGCACGCGCGCGGCAAGCGCTACGGCCTGCAGACGATGTGCGAGGGCGGCGGCATGGCCAACGTCACGATCGTCGAGAGGCTGTAACCCGGCCTCCGAGCGCGCGACGCGTTACGCCCGGTGACCGCCGCGCACGCCGTGCCGCCGCAGGGCCGCGCCCTGTGGGTCGGCACGGCCTGCTACCTCTTCGCCGCCGTCAGCTGGGGGATGAACATCCCGCTGACGACGGTGCTGTTCCGCACGATCGACCCCTTCGCGCTCGCGCCGTTGCGGGTTGCGGCCGCCGCGGCGGTGCTGGCGGCGATCGCGCTGCTCACGACCGGCCCGGGCGCGCTGCGCCTGCCGATCCGCGCCGGCCGGCTCGCGCTGATGACGCTCGCGATGGCGTCGTTCTTCTCGCTCTACAACCTCGGGCTGCTCTACACGAATACGATCACCGCGGCGGCGCTGATGGCGGGGGGCCCCGTGTACTCCGCGGTGACGCTGCGGCTGGCCACCGGCCAGCGGCTCGAGCCCGGTTTCTGGGGCGCGGCCGTGCTCACGCTGCTCGGCGGCGGCATCGCGGTCTGGGGACGCGCCTCCGACTCCGGCCAGGGGCTGGTGCTGCAGGGAGGAGAACCCCTGATCGTGCTGTCGTTCGCGTGCTGGACGCTCTATTCGGTCTTCGCCCAGCGCTGGTTCGACCCGCAGGTCACGCAGATTCGCCGCACGTTCGCCGCGCTCGCCGGCTCCGTGGCGTGGCTGCTCGTCGTCTGGTGTGGCGTGCTGGCCGCGGGCATCGTCGCGCCGCCGTCGCGCGCGCCCGACGGGCAGGCCCTCGCCTTCTTCGCGATCACCGCCGTGTTCTCGACCGCGCTCGGGCCCTTCGCCTGGAACATCGGCGTGGCGCGCGTGGGTCTCGCGATGGGCACGCTGTGGCAGAACACCGTGCCGGTGTGGGGCGTGCTGGTGTCGATGCTGTTCGGGATCGTGCCCACCGCCCCCCAGGCGGCGGGAGGCGCGATGGTCATCGCCGGCGTGCTCTACATGCAATGGCGTAGGATTCGCGCACTGCCCGCGCCCTGACCCGCGCGCGCGTTCCCGGATCCAGGACCACGGAGTTTTCCGCCATGCGACTTTTCAGCCACGCCGGCCCCGACGGGCGACCCCGGGTCGGCGTCCTCACCGCCGCCGACAGCGGCGAATACGTCGAGCTCGCCGCGATCGCCCCGGGGCTGCCCGACGAAATGGGAGCGCTGCTCGCGCGGCCCGGCGCGCTGGCCGACGCGCGCGCCGCGTTCGCCGGCGCCGGCGCGGCGCCCCGGCTGCCGCTCGCGCGAGTGCGCTGGCTGCCGCTGGTGCCCGCCCCGTCGAAGATCGTGTGCATCGGGCTGAACTACGCGGATCACGCCGCCGAGGGCGGGCACGCGCGCCCCGAGTACCCGAGCTTCTTCATGCGCGGCCCCAGCTCGCTGGTCGCGCACGGCGCGCCCATCGTCCGTCCGCGGGTGTCGGAGATGCTCGACTACGAAGCCGAGCTCGCGGTCGTGATCGGGCGGCGCGCGCGCCACCTGAGCGCGGCGAATGCGCTCGACGCGGTCGCCGGCTACAGCGCGTTCAACGACGCGAGCGTGCGCGACTACCAGCGCAAGACGAGCCAGTGGACGATCGGCAAGAACTTCGACGGCACCGGCGCCTTCGGGCCCTGGCTGGTCACGCCCGACGAACTGCCGCCGGGCGCCACGGGCCTGTCGATCCGCTCGCGGCTGAACGGCCGCGTGATGCAGGACGCGAACACGCGCGACTTCCTCTGGAACGTCGTCGAGGCGCTGGTGCTGATCACCGAGTGCATGACGCTCGAGCCCGGCGACGTCGTCGCGACCGGCACGCCGGCCGGCGTCGGCCACGCGCGCAAGCCGCCGGTGTGGATGAAGCCGGGCGACGTCTGCGAGATCGAGATCGAGGGCGTGGGCGTGCTCGCCAACCCGATCGCCGACGAGGCGTGAGCGGCGTGGGCGCGGCACTCGAACGGGTCGTGCTGGTCACAGGCGCGGCGTCGGGCATCGGCGCGGCGTGCGCGCGCCGGCTCGCGGCGCCCGGCACCGGGCTGCTGCTGCACACGCGGGCGCGGGCCGGCGAGCTCGACGCGGTCGCCGCGCAGTGCGCCGCGCGCGGCGCGCAGTGCCGCACCGTGGCCGCCGACCTCGCCGTCGCGGGGGCGGGCGGGGCGCTGGTCGAGCGCGCGCGCGCCGAGTTCGGACGGCTCGACCAGATCGTCAGCAATGCCGGGTTCGCGAAGCGCGCCGGCATCGGCGAGGTGCCGCGTGCCGAGCTCGACCGGGCGCTCGCGGCGATGGCCGGCGCGCTCTACGAAATGATCGGCGCCGCGTCCGAGGCGCTCGCCGCGTCGCCGCGCGGCGCGGTCGTCGCGGTCAGTTCCTTCGTCGCGCAGCGCTTCCGCGCCGACGCGAACTTTCCCACCACGGCCGCGGCGAAGGCCGCCGTCGAAGCGATCGCGAAGGCCGCCGCCGCGGAACTCGCGCCGCGCCGCGTGACCGTGAACTGCGTCGCGCCCGGCTATACGCGCAAGGACGCCACCGGTCACTCCGCGCTCGGCGCGGCCGCGTGGGAGAAGGCCGCCGCCGACACCCCGCTCGGACGCATCGCGGACCCGGACGACGTCGCCGCGATGGTCGAATTCCTGCTCGGACCCCACGCGCGCCACGTGACCGGCCAGGTGATCCGCGTCGACGGCGGACTGTCGCTGGGCTGACGCGGTGGAACTTCGCGCCGCTCTCGCTCACCGCGCCTGACGCCCGCTCTCGAGAAACCCCATGCTGAGCTTCCTCCCCCCGATCGCCCGCGGCGTCGTCGCCGCGTGCCTGCTCGTGGCCAACACGCTGCTGTGGTGCGGGCTGCTGTTCCTGTTCGCGCTGCTGAAGTGGCTGCTGCGCGTGCCGGGCGCGCGCGCGGCGTTCGACCACGTCCTGAACGGCATCGCGACGCGCTGGATCGCCGGCAACAGCGCGTGGATGAGCCTCACGCAGCGCACCGAGTGGGACGTCGACGGCATCGGCGACCTCGATCCCCGCGGCTGGTACCTGGTGAACTGCAACCACCAGTCGTGGGTCGACATCCTCGTATTGCAGCACCTGCTGAACCGGCGCATCCCGCTGCTGAAGTTCTTCCTCAAGCGCCAGCTGCTGTACGTGCCGGTGATGGGCCTGGCGTGGTGGGCGCTCGACTTCCCGTTCATGCGCCGGCACTCGCAGGCATACCTCAAGCAGCACCCCGAGAAGCGCCGCGAAGACATCGACGAGGCCCGCCGCGCGTGCGAGAAGTTCGCGCTGGTGCCGACCTCGGTGATGAACTTCGCCGAGGGCACGCGCTTCACGCGCGCCAAGCACGCGGACCAGCGCTCGCCGTACCGGCACCTGCTCAAGCCCAAGGCGGGCGCGCTGGGCCTGGCGCTGTCGGTGCTCGGCGAGCGCTTCCAGTCGTTCGTCGACGTCACCATCGTGTACCCCGGCGGCGCCCCGACCTTCTGGGAATTCATGTGCGGACGGGTGCCGCGCGTGGTCGTGCGCGCGAAGCTGCGCACCGTGCCGGCCGAGTTCGTCGGGGGCGACTACGAGAGCGACTCGCGCTTCCGCAAGGGGCTGCAGCGCTGGCTGCAGGAGCAGTGGCGCGAGAAGGACGCGCTGATCGACGGCGTGCTCGGCGGGACGCCGCCCGCCGAGGCTCAGACGAACAGCCCGACGATCGCGAGCCCGAGCCGGTAGAACGGCTGCAGGAAGAAGCCGAGGGTGTGCGTGGCCATCAGCGCCAGCACGATCATGAAGCCGTAGGGCTCGATCCGCGAGAAGCTGTAGGCGAGCCGGTTCGGCAGCAGCCCGGTGACGATGCGCCCGCCGTCCATCGGCGGGATCGGCAGCAGGTTCAGTGCCATCAGGCCGATGTTCACGAACACGCCGGCCTTGGCCATCTCGTAGAAGAACGCCTCGTCGAGCCCGACGAGCAGCATCACCTTCATCAGCAGCGCCCAGCCGATCGCCATCGCGAGGTTCGAGCCGGGCCCGGCGGCCGCGACCCACACCATGTGCTGCTTGGGCCGGCGCAGGTTGCCGATGCTCACCGGCACCGGCTTCGCCCACCCGAACAGGAAGCCCCCGCCGCCGAGCGACGAAAGCAGGAGGATCGCGATCGGCACGATGACGGTGCCGACCGGGTCGATGTGCTTGAGCGGGTTCAGCGTGATTCGCCCCGCCACGTAGGCGGTCTGGTCGCCGAACACGCGCGCAACGTAGCCATGCGCGGCTTCGTGCAGCGTGATCGCGAGGAGGACGGGGATCGCGTAGACCGCGACGGTCTGGATGACGTTCTGCATCGGCCGCAGTCTACCAAGGCTGCGCGCCTGCGCGCCCGGCCGCGCGTCGGCGGCGCGGGCGGCACGGGAGCGCGGCCGCCCGCCGCCGCGGCGCGCTCAGACGGGAACGTCGCCCGCGATCGTCACCCGCAGGCCGTAGCGGCGCAGCGGGTGGTAGTCCCAGATCGCGAGGTGCTGCGTGCAGCGGTTGTCCCAGAACGCGACCGAGCCGGGGCGCCACTTGAAGCGGCACTTGTACTCGTCGCGCTCGACCTCGCGGAACAGCATCTCGAGCACCGCGGCGCTCTCGGCGCGCGACAGGCCCTCGATGTGCGTGGTGAAGCCGCGGTCGACGAACAGCGCCTTGCGGCCGGTCACCGGGTGCGTGCGCGCGATCGGGTGGCTCGAGACCGGGTAGTCGGAACCCGACTGCCCGTGGCGCATCCGGTAGACGTAGTTGCCGTCGTGCACCGCGCGCAGGCCCTCGAGCATCGCGCGCATCGGGGCGGACAGGCCCTCCCACGCCGCGTACATGCTCGAGAACAGCGTGTCGCCCCCGCCGTTGGCCGGCACCTCGTGGATGTGCAGGATCGAGCCCATCGGCGGGCGCGGCTCGCACGAGACGTCGCTGTGCCAGATCTCGCCGGCCACGCGCTTCGAGTGCTCGTCGGCCTTGATCTCCAGCACCTCGGGGTGGCCCGGCATCCCGTACGCGGGGTGCACGTGCAGGTCCCCGAAGCGCCGGCCGAACGCCTTGTGCTGCTCGATCGTCATGCGCTGGTCGCGGAAGAACACGACGCCGTGCGCGGCGAGCGCGCGCCCGATCTCGTGCACCTGCTGCTCGCCGGGCGCGGCGAGTTCGACGCCGCCGATCTCGGCGCCCAGGGTCGGCGTGAGCGGCGTCACGCGAATCGTCTCGTAGGTCACGGTCGTCCTCCTCGGGGGGTCAGTCGGCGATCAGGCTCGCCTTGCGCGAAACGCCCGGCACGACGATGCCGTTGGGCCGGCCGCTCGCGGTGGCGCCCTGGAAGGCGGTCGTCGAGTGCGGGGGCAGCGTGGGCCCGGAGGGGCACGCGAGCCACAGCCGCAAGAGGTGCCGCCGGCGCTCGATCTCGGGCCAGTCCTCGTACGCGGTGCGCGAGTGCAGGATCGAGTGGTTGGAGACGAATTGCAGGTCGCCGGGGCGGAAGTCCATGTCCAGGCGCAGCGCGTCGTCGCCGGCGAGGTCGTTGACCATCGCGAGCGCCTCGCGCTGCGCGTCGGTCAGGCGCGGCACCTCGGGGAACGCCTGCGCCTTCTCGATCGAGCTCATCACGAAAGACGCGATCATGCGGCCTTCGCACTCGGCGAACAGCGGGTACTTCGCGTAGCGCGCCTGCCCGGCCGGGATCTCGCCCCAGCGCGAGAAGCAGAACTCGCGCCCGAGCTCGCGCGCGAGATCGGGGCGGCGCGTCGCGATCTCGTTCCACACGGTGGTCGAGCTCGCGATGCGCGACTTGCCGCCGCTGCGCGAAGGTCTCAGGCACAGCAGCGCGACGACGTCGCCGCCGTCGGTGTGGAAGCGCAGCTCGCTCGCGGTCTGGTAGCCGCGCGTGGTCGGGTCCGCGTAGTCCAGGCCGAGGTTGGTGACGTGCCCGAGCACGTGGCCCTTGCCGTTCTGCGACACCGCCTCGCCGAAGTGCGCCCCCAGGCCGCGAAACGCGAACGCGCTGCGCTCGAGCGGCCAGCGCTCCACCGGCAGCGCGCGCACGAGCGCGAATCCGCGCCCGTGCAGGACGTCGTCGCGGACCGCGCGGATGCGCGCGCCGAGCGTCGGCAGCGGGAAGTCGTCGGCGGTCAGGTCGACGAGGCCGGCGCCGCGCGCGATCGCGTGCGAGACCGCGCGGTCGATCTCGTCGACGTCGGCGGGGGCGAGCGCGTGGATCCAGTCGCTTCGCGCGGCCATCTGCGGCCCGTACCATGCCTGCGGGCCTTCGATCCGGCGCGGCGCGGCTTCGGCGCGATCGACGTCGTTCATGGGAGCCTCCTCGGTGCGGTTCGTCGTGCTCAGGCCGCGACGCGCAGCGGCGCGCCGGTCTGGCGCGGGCGGCGGTTCGGCGGCAGGCCGATCTTCTCGAGCGTCTCGTCGATCGTACGATATTGCTCGCCGATGCGGTAGATGCGCCGGGCGTCCGCGCCGCTCGCGACCTCGCGGTGCAGTTCGCGCGAGATCCGCACCATCTGCTCGACCTGCCGCACCGACGAGATCCGCACGCCCTTGCGGCCCCACAGGTTGTCCTCGATGCCGACGCGCACGTGCAGCCCCATCGCGATCGCCATCGTCGTCATCGGCAGCACCGTGCGCATGATCGCCTCGATCGTCAGCACCGCGCCGTCGGGCGTGCGACGCACGAACTCGATCAGGTTGTACGGGTTCGGCCCGTCCTGCCCGCCGCCGATCATCACGTAGTTCAGCACCAGCGGGCCCTTGTAGACGCCGCGCCGGATCAGGCGCTCGACGGTCTCGAGCTGGCCGACGTCGCCGAGCATGAAGTGCGGCTGGATGCCCGCCGCCTGCAGGCGCTTCAGGTGCTCGTCGACGAACGCCGGGCCCGACGGGATCCACATCTCGCTGTACGCCGCCTGGTAGGCGGGCAGCGCGAGCGAGGTGCCGGCGACGTCGTCGGCGCTCATCAGCTCGCACACGTTCATCTGGTTGGTGTTGATCGCGATCGTCACCTGGTCGGGCGCGGGCTTCAGGTCGGCGAGCATGTGGCGCGTGTCGTCGTTGAGCCACTTCGCCGCCGCGCCCTCGCCCTCCGGCGCGAACGAGATCGAGCCGCCGACCTGCAGCACCATCTCCGGCACCGCGGCGCGCAGGCGCGCGAGCATCTCGTTGAACATCGACAGCCGCTTGGAGCCCTGCCCGTCGGCCTCGCGGCAGTGCACGTGCAGCACGGTGGCGCCGGCGTTCCAGCAGTCGACCGCCTTCTGGATCTGCTCGTCCATCGTCACGGGGATGTCGTCGGAATCGCCGGGCAGGAATTCGGGGCCGTACGGCGCCACCTGGATCACCAGCGGCTCCTGGTTCTCGGGCAGCAGCGAGTCGTCGAGGAAGTGCATGTCGTCTCTCCTGTGGGTTTGGAATCGCGTGGCGTCAGGCCGGCGTCGCGCCCCGCTCGCGCTCGAGGGCGGCGGATTCCTCGACGAGCATCGGCACGCCGAGCGCGCACGAGTGGATGCCGAGCACGGCGACGGCCTGAAGCACCGCGAAGATCTCCTGCTTCGTGGCGCCGAGCTCGAGCGCCTTGCGGATGTGCCGCCGCACGCCGGGCGCGTACAGGTGCGTGCACGACGCGTCGACCGCGATCGCGATCAGCTCCCACGTCTTGGGGTCGAGCACGCCGGACGTGAACGGGTGCGTGCCCATCGTGACGAACTTCTCGGTCCACGCGGGGTCGAGCTCGGCGAGCGCGTCCCACGCGGGATTCCAGTTGCCGGACCGGCGCAGGCGGTCGCTGACCGGCGTGGGCACGCCGGCGGCATTCGATTCGCGGGTCCGTCCGCCGGCGGGTTCACCGCCCGGCGTGACCGAGGGCTGGGTCATCGTCGTCCTCCTGGTGGCCGGGCCGCGGGCGTCGCGCGTGCGCGCTCGCAGGATCCGGATTCGCCCCCGGCCGGCATCGGCTCTCGTCGGGCGGTTCCCGCCGCCGCACGATCCTCGCATTGGAATCGGGCGGCGACCGGTATGCGATCGTAGGAGCCGGACGGCATCGGCTCTTGACTTCGCGGGACACACGCTTACCATTTCGGGACAGACCCGCGTCCGAGCGCCCTCGGGAGCACCGCGCCCGCACGTCCGTTCGCCCCCCGTCGCCCCGAAACACCGGCCCGTCGCCGTCGCCCCGCATGCGCTATCTGATCCGCAGTGCGTCGCTCACCGGATTCGCCGCCGTCGCCCGCTCGGTCGGCCTCGATCCGGCCTCGCTGCTGCCGTCGGTCGGGCTCGAGCCGTCGGTGCTTCAGGACCCCGACCGCCGGATCCCGGTCGACGCGGTGCGCACGCTGCTCGAGTCGTCCGCGCGCGCGTCGGGCGCCGAGGACTTCGGCTTGCGCATGGCGCTCACGCGCAATCTCTCCAACCTCGGACCGCTCGGCCTCGTCGTGCGCGAGGAGCCGACCCTGCGCGCGATGCTCGACACGCTGGCGCGCTACGTCCGGCTGCACAACGAATCGCTGTTCTTTCGCGTCGACCAGACCGGCGGCGTCGTCGTGATCAGCCAGGAGCTCTTCGTCGGCCGGCCGATGCCGGTGCGCCAGTCGGTCGAGCTCTCGATCGGCATGCTCCACCGCAGCCTGAACGCGCTGCTCGGCGGCCAGTGGCACCCGCTGAGGGTGTGCTTTCGGCACGACGCGCCGGCGAAGCTCGCGACCCACCTCCGGGTCTTCGGCGGCACGCCCGTGCAGTTCGACGCGGACTTCGACGGCGTCGTCTGCCGGGCCTCGGACCTCGAGTGCCCGCTCCCCGCGGCCGATCCGGTGCTCGCGCGCTACGGGCGCCAGTACCTCGACTCGCTCGCCGCGCCGGCCGACGCGACCCCGCGCGACCGCGTGCGCCAGCTCGTGCGGCTGCTGCTCCCGTCGGGGCGCTGCACGGTCGAGCAGGTCGCGCAGCACCTGGGGGTCGACCGGCGCACGATCCACCGCCAGCTCGCCCGCAACGGCTGCACGTTCTCCGGCCTCGTCGACGACGTCCGCGAGGAGATCGTGTCCGGGGTGCTGGCGAGCCCGCGGCGGCCACTCTCGGACGTCTCGGAGCTGCTCGGGTTCTCGGCGCAGAGCGCGTTCTCGCGCTGGTTCCGCGCCCGCTTCGGCTGCAGCGCGACGCAGTGGCGCGAACGGGTGCGGTAGCATTCGCAGCGCCCCGCGCCGGCCCGCCCCCCTTTCGGCGCTTCCTTCGAGGACGACCGTGCACCAGCCGGACAACACCCCGAGGCCGTCGATCTTCTACGACTACCGTGTCCATCCGTTCGTTGCGCCGCCCGAGCTCGAGGGACGGCGCGAGCGGCATCCGGTGGTCGTCGTCGGCGCCGGCCCGATCGGTCTGGCGATCGCGCTCGACCTCGCGCGTTACGGCGTCGCGTGCGTGCTCGTCACCGCCGACCAGCAGGTCTCGCACGGCAGCCGCGCGCTCGTCTACACGCGCCGCTCGATGGAGATCCTGCAGCAGATCGGCGTGGCGCGCCGGATCGCGAGGCACGGCCTGCCCTGGCGCTACGGCACGTCGTTCTACCGCGGCGAGCCGGTGTTCCGCATGGAGATGCCGCACTCGGACGACGAGCGCTTCTTCCCCGCGACGTCCTTGCAGCAGCAGTTCCTCGAGCAGTACCTGGTCGAGGAGATCGGGCGGCAGCCGCTCGTCGAGCTTCGCTGGGCGACGAAGGTCGTCGGCGTCGCGCCGCACGACGACCACGTCGTGCTCACCGTGGACACTCCCGCGGGCGAGTACGCGCTCGACGCCGCCTGGGTGGTGGCCGCCGACGGCGCGCGCTCGACGCTGCGCCAGCTGCTCGACCTGCGCATGGAGGGCGACTCCTACGAGGGGCGATTCGTCATCGCCGACATCCGCGTCGACCTGCCCTTCCCGACCGAACGTCGCGCGTACTTCGACCCGCCCTGGAACCCCGGCAACACGGTGCTGATGCACCGCGAACCCGAGGGCCTGTGGCGCATCGACTACCAGCTGCCGCGCGACGAGGCCCCCGAGGACGCGCTGCGGCCGGAGTCGATGCGCGCGCGCATCGACGCGCAACTGGCGATGGTCGGCTTCGCGGGCGCGCAGTGGACGATGGACTGGTGCTCGGTGTACTCGGCGCGCGCGATGACGCTGCCCGAGTACGTGCACGGTCGCGTCGCGTTCGCCGGCGACGCCGCGCACATGCTGCCGATCTTCGGCGTGCGCGGCGCGAACACCGGCTGGCAGGACGGCCACGACCTCGCGTGGAAGCTCGCGCTCGCGATCCGCGGCGTCGCGGGGCCGGCGCTGCTGCCGTCGTACACGCAGGAGCGTGTGGGCGCGGCGCGCGAGATCATCGCGGAGGCGAGCCGGAGCACGCGCTTCATGACGCCGCCGAGCGCCGGCTTCCGGCTGATGCGCGACGCGGCGCTCTCGCTGGCGCTGTCGCAGGCGTTCGTTCGGCCGCTGCTGCACTGGCGCACCTCGCGCCCGCACGACTACGCGTCGTCGCCGCTGAACGCGCCCGACGACGAGGACCGGCTCTTCGGCGCCGGCCCCGCGAAGGGCACGGCGATCCCGAACGTTCGCCTCGGGCCCGACGACTACCTGCTGGACCACTTCGGCGCTTCGTTCCTGCTGCTGCACTTCAGCGGCGACGGGTCGCTGGCCCCCGGCATCGCGCGGGCCGCCGAGGCGATCCGGGCGCGCGGCGTGCCGCTGCGGGTCGTCGCGGTGCGTGCGCGCGGCGACGGCGGCGTCGACGGCGCCGACGAGGTCCTCGACGACCCCGCCGGGCGGCTGCACGCGCGTTACGGCATCCACGGCGACGGCGGCGCCTACCTGGTGCGGCCGGACCAGCACGTGTGCGCGCGCTGGCGGGTGCCGACCGCCCGCGGACTCGACACGGCGATCCGCGTCGCCCTCGGACACCCGACCCAGGAGGCCACGCCGTGAACCCGTCGCCGATGCCGGTGCCGCAACTCGAGGACTGGTACGACGCGCTCGCGCAGGGCATCGACCGCGCCGGACCGGAACACGCGCAGCGCTTCCTCGCCAAGCTCGCGCTGCTGCTCGGGCACGCGGTCGGCGACCCCGCGATGCTCGAGCGCACGATCGAGACGGCGCTCAGGGACCTTTGACGGCGGGGCGGGCCCGCGCGGGCGCGGGCCGGCGACTCGCCGCACGGTTCGCGGGCGCAGGCACCCGCGCCGCCGCGAGCCCGGCGGACGACGGCGGCCTGCCCGCCGGCATCCGCGGCGCGAAGAGCACGCGGGCGAGCGCGCGCCGGTTGCGCACGACGTCCTCGAGCGTGTGCCGGTCGAGGACCGCGTAGAACGCGCGCGCGGCCTCGTCGAGCACGCCGCGCAGTTCGCAGATCGGTGCGATCGCACAGGTGTTCGACTCGCGGTCGAAGCATTCGGCGGGCATCATCGTCGACTCCGTGCCCCGCACGACGTCGCCCAGGTTGATCTCGGAGGGCGCAATCGCGAGTTGCAGGCCGCCGCCGCGGCCGCGCACGTTGGCAAGCCACCCCGACCTGCCGAGCAGGTGCACGACCTTCATCAGGTGATTCTCGGAAATGGCGAAGGTCTGCGCGATCTCGCGGATGGTCGCTCGCCGGCCGGGCTCGGTGGCGAGGAAGATCAGGACCCGCAGGCTGTAGTCGGTGAAGGTCGTCAGTCGCATGCGCTCATCGTAATCTCTGGAGCGCCCGTGCGTACACCACGGGATGCGGCGAGTTTCGATTCCAGCCCGTCGACTCGCCTCTTTGGGCGACCGGCAGCGCCCGCGTCTACGTCTTTGTGAGTGCATCTTCAGGCCAATGGAAAAGTGTCGGTCCGCCCCCTAGACTCCGGGTATCGGAAGGAGTCGATCGTGTTTGCCGCAACCCCCTCGAGAACCTGGATCGAACGCATTTCCGCGCGCGGCCGGCGCGCCGCCGAACTGCGCGCTCGCCACCCGTCCCGGGTGCTGCGCCACCAGTCCCTGGAGGGCGAGCCGAACGCGTTCACCCGCTCCAGCGGTGTCCTGCCGGCGGCCTGCGCGAGCGCTGCCGGGTTCTCGGTCGGCGCGGTGCTCGCGGCCCGCGAGGACTTCGAGCGCACGGTGCGCCAGTGGGTGCCGGCACGCTCGCAGGAGCGCCTGCTGCGCGAAACGCGAGTCGACTTCGACGCCCTCGACGTCGTCGTCGTCGGGTTCCGCGTGCCCTCCCTGTCGTGGGTGCGGCTGGCCGCGGTGCTCGAGCACGAGCACTTCATCGAGGCCCAGGCGCAGGCCAGCGATTCCGTTCAGCGCGCGCACGGCCGCGCGCAGGGCCTGCTCTGGTTCGCGCTGCCGCGCACCGCCAAGCCGATTCGCGTCGGGACGCTCGGCGCCGGTCGCTGAGCGCGGATCGCCGAACTTCGGTCGCGCCGGGCCCCGGGCACGCCCACGTCGACGCCGCGCTCTGGCCCGGCCGCCCTCTGGACCGGCGCCCTCTGGCCCGGCGCCCTCTGGCCCCGCCGCCCTCTGGCCCCGCCGCCCTCTGGCCCCGCCGCCCTCTGGCCCCGCCGCCTCCATGGCCCGGACCGGATCCGGCGGAGAGGCGTGGTAGATTCCTGCGCCCTGCGCCCACGCCGCGGTCGTGCGACGCGTTCGGCCGCGCGTGAACCGCGTGGAGTCGGACGCCGAGCGTCCGCCGCCGGGCAGCGCCCGCAAGAGGTCGATCGATGAATGCCCGCCCCCCGCCCGCCGGCGCAGACGCTGCGTGGACCCTGATCTTCGCCTGCTGGGTGATCGCGACCGCGTCGACGCTCGGCGCGCTGTTCTTCAGCGAGATCATGAACCTGCCGCCGTGCGTGCTGTGCTGGTACCAGCGGATCTTCATGATGCCGCTGGTCGTGATCCTGCCGCTGGGCCTGTTCCCGTTCGACCGCGGCGTCTTGCGCTACGGCCTCGCACTCACGGCGATCGGCGGGCTGATCGCGCTCTATCACGTGCTGCTGGTTCACGGAGTCGTCCCGGAGTCGCTGCAGCCGTGTCGCCAGGGCGTCTCCTGCAAGGACCAGCCCTTCGTGGTGGCGGGCTTCGTCACGATCCCGCTGCTGTCGTTCGCCGCCTTCACCCTGATGGGCGCGCTGCTGCTCGCCGCGCGCCGCCGGAGCCACCGATGAATCGCACTTTCGTCTTCGTCGCCACCGCCGCCGCCCTCGTCGTCGCCTTCGTCGTCGGCGCGATCCTGTACCGCAGCGCCCGGCTCGAGCAGCAGGGCGCCGCGGCCGGCGCGAACGCCGAGGTCTTCTCCCGCGCGCACGCCCCGACGCTGGGCAGCCCGCAGGCCAAGGTCGTCGTCGTCGAGTTCCTCGACCCCGCCTGCGGCACGTGCGCGCAGTTCTACCCTCACGTGAAGGCGCTGGTCCGCGACAACGAGGGCCGCGTGCGCGTGGTGATCCGCCACATCCCGCTGCACCCCGGCGCCGGCGACGTCGCTCGCGCGCTGGAGGCCAGCCGCAAGCAGGGCCGCTACTGGCAGACGCTCGAGGCGCTGCTGTCGAGCCAGGACCGCTGGGTCGAGAACCACGTCGCGTCGATCGAGCGCGCGTGGCCGGTGCTCGCCGAGAGCGGCCTGAACGTGGATCAGCTCAAGGCCGACATGAACGACCCCGAGGTCGCGCGCAATCTCCAGGCCGACGCCGCGGACGCCAAGGCGCTCAACGTCACGATGACGCCGGAGTACTTCGTGAACGGCCGGCCGCTGCCCAGCTTCGGGCTGGAGCAGCTGCGCGCGCTGGTCGCGCAGGCGGTGCGCGACGCCTACTGAGCTCGGCGACACGCGGCGGGTCGACGCCGCGAGCGGTTCCGTCTACGATCGGCACGCGGCGAGGAGTTCGACGCCCGGCGAATCGCGCCGGCCGCGCTCTTGGCCCACGCCACCGGGAGAAGAACAACGATGAACACGCAGGTGATTCAGGCGGCGCGCGAGCGCGCCTGGTCGATGCCGCTGGAGAGCATCGACGTCAGCGACGGCAGGCTGTTCCGCGACGACGTGATCTGGCCGTACTTCGAGCGGCTGCGCAGGGAAGACCCGGTCCACTGGTGCGAGAGCGCCGAGTTCGGGCCGTACTGGTCGGTGACGAAGTTCAACGACATCATGGCCGTCGACACCAACCACGAGGTCTTCTCCTCGGAGGCGGGCGGCATCACGCTGCGCGACCCGCGCGCCGAAGACCGGCTGCCGATGTTCATCGCGATGGACCCGCCGCGTCACGACGAGCAGAGGAAGGTCGTGACCCCGATCGTCGCGCCGGGCAACCTGGCGATCCTCGAGCCGCTGATCCGCAGCCGGGTGCGCACCATCCTCGACGGCCTGCCGCGCGGCGAGACCTTCAACTGGGTCGATCGCGTGTCGATCGAGCTCACGACGCAGATGCTCGCCACGCTGTTCGACTTCCCGTTCGAGGAGCGGCGCAAGCTCACGTACTGGTCGGACGCCGCGGTGACGCTGCCGCAGCCCGGCACCCCGATCGACTCCTGGGACACCCGCATGGCGATCCTGATGGAGTGTGCGCAGTACTTCACCCGCCTGTGGAACGAGCGCGTGAACGCCGAGCCGCGCAACGACCTGATCTCGATGCTCGCGCACTCGCCGGCCACCCGCAACATGGGGCCGAAGGAGTTCCTCGGCAACCTGATCCTGCTGATCGTCGGCGGAAACGACACCACGCGCAACTCGATCAGCGGCGGGCTGCTGTTCATGAACCAGAATCCCGGCGAATACCGCAAGCTGCGCGAGAACCCGGCGCTGATCCCGAGCGCGGTCTCCGAGATCATCCGCTACCAGACGCCGCTCGCGCACATGCGCCGCACCGCGCTGCGCGACGTCGAGCTCGGCGGCAAGACGATCCGCGCCGGCGACAAGGTCGCGATGTGGTACATCTCGGGCAACCGCGACGAGACCGTCATCGACGATCCCGACCGCTTCGTGATCGACCGCGCGCGCCCGCGCCAGCACCTTTCGTTCGGCTTCGGCATCCACCGCTGCGTGGGCAACCGGCTCGCGGAGCTGCAGCTGAAGATCCTGTGGGAGGAACTGCTGCCGCGCTACCCGGTGGTCGAGGTGGTCGGCGAGCCGGTGCGGGTGCTGTCGAACTTCGTGCACGGATTCGCCGAGCTGCCGGTGCGGATCCCGTCCTGACGCCCCGGCGCGGCGCCCGCGGCCGCGCCGATCGCCCCCTGCGCACGCACGCCTTCGCGATTCGTCCTAAACTGCCGTGATGGACGGGCTCGCCACGCAGCGACGCCCGCCGCAGCATCCAGGAGATCGGTCATGGGGCCCTCACGCTATGCGCCGGCGGCGCGCGCGATGCATTGGCTCACCGCCGCGATCGTCGCGGTGGTGATCGTCGTCGGCGTCTGGATCCACTACTTCGAGCCCGCCGACGAGCCGTTCAAGCTGCGCCTGTACAACGTCCACGAGAGCCTCGGCGTGGTCGTCTTCGCGCTCACGCTCGCACGCGTGGCGTACCGGCTGGGCCACCCCGCCCCGCCGCTGCCGCACGACACTCCCGCGCCGATCCGCGCCGCCGCACACCTGACGCACGCCGCGCTCTACGTGCTGCTGCTGGTGATGCCCGTGCTCGGCTTCCTCGCGACGAACGCGTGGGGCTTCCCGCTGAAGGTCTTCGGCGTGCTGCCGCTGCCCTCGCCGGTCGGCAAGGACGAGGCGCTGGCCAAGGTGCTCTCGGCGCTGCACTGGAGCGGAGCGCTCGCGTTCGTGGTGCTGATCGCCGGCCACCTCGCCGGCGTGGTCCACCACACCTTCATTCGTCGCGACGGGCTGCTGCGCCGGATGGTCTGAACGCGGCCCGCCCCCTGACCGACCCGACGCCCCGACGCCCCGACGCCCCGACGACCCGACGACCCGACGACCCGACGACCCGACGACCCGACGCCCCGACGACCCGACGACCCGACGACCCGACGACCCGACGACCCGACGACCCGACGACCCGACGACCCGACGACCCGACGACCCGACGACCCGACCTCCCGACCTCACCGCACGCAGACCGCCGACCGCTCCCCGCCGACCGTATCCGCTCCCCGCCGACCGATGCACCCGACGCCCGACGCTCACCCCGCTCCCGTTCATCCGCCCGCCGGTGAGCCCGCCGACGCGGACGCGCTGCGCCGCCGCCGCGCCGCGTTCGCCGCGCTGGTGCTGACGAGCATGGCGGGACTGCTCGCGCTGATGTCGGCGACGCTGTTCGCGTCCGGCGTCGACGCGATCGGGGCGGTCATGCTCGCGCTGTTCGCGATCACGCTGCCCTGGACCACGATCGGCTTCTGGAACGCCGCGATCGGACTGGCACTGATGCGCTTCGCGCGCGACCCGGAAGGCTTCGTCGCCCCGCACCTTCGCGCGCCGGCCGGCGGGCACCTCGACGAAGGCTCGACCGCGCTCCTGGTGTGCGTGCGCCACGAGGACACCGATCGCCTGGCACGCAATCTCGGCTGGATGCTCGAGGGTCTGCTCGCCACCGGCGAGGCGGGCGGATTCCACCTCTACGTGCTCAGCGACAGCGACCGCGCCGAGGCGGCCGCGGGCGAGCGCGAGCTGTGCTCGGCGCTCGAGCGCCGCTTCGGGCACGCGCTGCCCGTGACGTATCGCCGGCGCGAGCGTGCCGCGGGATTCAAGGCCGGCAACGTCCGCGACTTCTGCGAGCGCTGGGGTTCGCGCCACCGCTACGCGATCGTGCTCGACGCCGACAGCGTGATGGCACCCGGCGCCCTGCTGCGGCTCGTGCGGATCATGCAGGCGCACCCGCGCATCGGCATCCTGCAGACGCTGGTCACCGGGCTGCCGAGCGCGAGCCCGTTCGCGCGCGTTTTCCAGTTCGGCATGCGGCTGGGAATGCGCTCGTACACCCTGGGCGCGGCCAGCTGGCAGGCCGACTGCGGCCCTTATTGGGGACACAACGCGATCCTCAGGCTGGAGCCCTTCATCGCGCACTGCGCGCTGCCGGTGCTGCCGGGCGAGCCGCCGCTGGGCGGGCACGTGCTCAGCCACGACCAGATCGAGGCGGTGCTGATGCGGCGCGCGGGCTACGAGGTGCGCGTGCTGCCCGACGAGGACGGCTCCTGGGAGGAGAACCCGCCCAATCTTCCCGAATTCATCCGCCGCGACCTGCGCTGGTGCCAGGGCAACCTGCAGTACTTCGCGTTCCTGCGCCTGCCCGGCCTCGCGCCGGTCAGCCGCGCGCAGGTTGCACTCGCGATCGCGATGTACGCGGGCGCGCCGGCCTGGATGGGGTTCCTCGTGCTCGGCCTCGTGCGCGACGCGCCGTACCGTGCCGACCTCGGCGTGATCCTGCTCGCGCTGTCGCTCGCGATGAGCTTCGCGCCCAAACTCGCCACGCTCGCGGACGTGCTCGCGCGCGCGCCGCTTCGCCGCGCGTTCGGCGGAGGCGCGCGCGTCGTCGCCGGGGCGCTCGTCGAGACCGTGTTCTCGATGCTGGTCGCGCCGGTCAGCGCGTTCGCGGTCACGGTCTTCGTGCTCGGGCTGCCGTTCGGGCGCCGGATCGGCTGGACGTCGCAGCAGCGCGACGCGCGCCGCCTGCCGCTCGCGGTCGCGGCGCGCGCGCTGTGGCCGCAGACGCTCGCCGGCATCGCGCTCGCCGTGGCGTGCTGGCGCGTCGCGCCGGGCGCCGTCGTCTTCTGGGCGCCGCTGGTCGCCGGACTCGCCGGCGCGATCCCGCTCGCGCTCGTCAGCGCCCACCCCGGGCTCGGACGCTGGATGGTCGCCACGGGCCTGTGCCGGATCCCCGAGGAGGCACCGCCCGCCGGCGAGGCGCGCGCGCTCGGGGCGGGCTCGGGCGCGCGCGCGCTGCCTTCGGGGGCACTCGAATGATCCGCGCCGCAGCGTCGCGCACGCGCCCGGCCCGGCAAGTTCCCGCCCTTGCGCTCGCGCTCGCGTTGCTCGCCTCGGGCGCCCGGGCGAGCGCCGCCCTCGCCCCTGCGGACGCGGAGTTCGTCAATGCGAGCCGCCCCACGCGCTGCGCCGAGGAAGACAACGTCGACGTGCGCGTGCTCGGCCGCGGGATCGCCGCGTTCGACATCGTCGCGCAGCACCCGCCGTACATCGCGTCGCTGCGCGAGGACAGCACTGCCCCCGACTTCAGCGCCTGCGACATGTCCGCCGATCCGCGCTTCGAATTCCCGCCCCGCGACGTCGTGCTCTACGAGGACGCCCGGATGCGCGTCGTCGGCCACGCCTTCGCGTCGTTCTGGCGTCCGGACGTCGTCGAGTTCCGGGTCGGCGAGCGCCGCGAGCGCGGACTGCACCTGGTGCAGCTGCTCGCCCGCCGGCCCGGTCGCGACGTCGAGATCCTCGTCGTCTATCCGTCCGACGGCTACTGGCGGGCCAAGCCGCTGCCGCCGCCCGCGCTCGCCGACACCGCCTACGGCAGTTCGTTCCTCGTGGGCCCGGTGACCGACGGCACGCGCCCGTACGTCGCGCTGCGCCGCATCGACTTCGACCCGGCGACGCGCGCGTTCCGGCTGCGCTTTCGCGACGGCGGGCGCGCGACGCTGACGGTGACCGAGTCCTCGCCCGAGCGCACCCGGCTGGCCGTGAGCCTCGATCCGCCGGTACGCCCGGGACGCGCGTTCGCCGCGCTGCGCTCGATGTTCGTCGCGCCGGCGCAGGCCGACGTCGCGCGCGCCGACTGGCCGGCCCGCGACGCGCCCGCGCACAGCGCGCCGATTCTCGGCTTCGAGCGCTTCACCGCCGCGTCGGCCCGCTTCGGGCGCGACGAGCCCTCGCGCCACAACACGAGCGCGCCCGATCTCGTGTTCGAGTCGTTCGCGCGCGCGCGCCGGCGATGAGGGGACGATCGATGCGACGCGATCCGGTCACGCCGCCCGCCCCCGCGCGCGAGCCGCTGGCCGCCGACGACGCGCAGTGGCGCGCGCTGCTCGAAGGCCGCCCCGACGCACCGGTTCCCGACGACGCGCGGGACCTGCACGCGCTGTACGCACCACTGCTCGCCGCGCGCCGCGCCGGGCCGTTCGCCGTCGCCCACCTCGCGCAGAGCCTGGACGGGCGCATCGCGACCGCGAGCGGCTGCTCGCGCTGGCTGAGCGGCGAGGCCGACCTCGTGCACACGCACCGCATGCGCGCGCTCGCCGACGCCGTGCTCGTCGGGGTCGGGACCGTGCAGCACGACGACCCGCAGCTCACGGTGAGGCGGTGTTCGGGCCGGAGCCCGGTGCGCGTCGTCGTCGACCCCGACCGCCGCCTCGCCGGGCACGAGCGCGTCTTTCGCGACGGCGCCGCGCCCACGCTGGTGCTCGCCGCCGCCGACCGCTGCCGTGCCGGTGAAGCGCTGGGCCGCGCCGAGCTGGTGCCGGTCGAGCGCACCGACGCGGGGCTGGACCCGCGCGAGATCCGGGCGCTGCTCGAGCGCCGCGGCCTTTCGACGCTGTTCATCGAGGGCGGCGGGGTGACGGTCTCGCGCTTCCTCGCCGCGGGCGCGCTCGACCGGCTGCAGATCACCGTGGTGCCCATGATCCTGGGCTCGGGGCGCCCGAGCATCCGGCTGCCCGAGGTGGCGGACCTGCACGGCTGCCTGCGTCCGCGCACGCGCCGTCTCGCGCTCGGGGACGACTTCCTCGTCGAGTGCGACTTCCGTGCCTGAACCGGACGTCGCGCGCGCGTTCTGGGTCGCCGAGCCGGGACGCGGCGAGCTGCGCGCGCTCGCGCTGCGCGCGCCGGGGCTCGGCGAGGTGCGGGTGCAGGCGCTCGCGAGCGGCGTGAGCCGCGGCACCGAGAGCCTCGTCTTCCTCGGTCGCGTCCCGGCGAGCCAGCGCGAAGCGATGCGCTGCCCGTTCCAGGACGGCGAGTTCCCGGGCCCGGTGAAGTACGGCTACGCGTCGGTGGGCCGCGTGCTCGACGGCCCCGCCGAGCTCGCGGGCCGGCGCGTCTTCTGCCTGCACCCGCACCAGGACCGCTACGTGGTGCCGGCGAGCGCGGTCGTGCCGGTGCCGGCGTCGGTGCCGGACGCACGCGCGGTGCTCGCCGCGAACCTCGAGACCGCGATCAACGGCCTGTGGGACGCCGCGCCGCGCGTGGGCGACCGGATCGCGGTCGTCGGCGCGGGCGTCGTCGGCGCGCTGGTCGGCGCCCTCGCGGCGCGCATCCCCGGCACGCGCGTCGAGCTCGTCGACCCGGAGCCGCGCCGCGAAGCGCTCGCCCGGCGCCTCGGGTGCCGATGGGCGCCACCCGCACGCGCGCACGGCGACGCGGATCTCGTCGTGCACGCGAGCGGCGACCCCGACGGGCTCGCGACCGCGCTCGCGCTGGCCGGCTTCGAGTCGACCGTGCTCGAGATGAGCTGGTACGGCGACCGCCCGGTGCCCGCGCCGCTGGGCGAGGCGTTCCACTCGAAGCGCCTGACCTTGCGGGCGTCGCAGGTCGGCGCGGTCGCCACCGCCCGGCGCGCGCGCTGGACGAGCACGCGCCGCCTCGCACTGGCGCTCGAACTGCTCGCGGACCCGGTCTTCGACGCGCTGCTCGACGGCAGCGTCGCCTTCGACGCGCTGCCGCAGGCGATGGCCCGGCTCGCGCACGACCCCGACGCGGCGTTGTGCCGGGTCGTCACCTATCCCTGAGGATCCCCGATGTACAGCCTCACCGTCTCCGACCACGTGATGATCGCGCACAGCCTCGCCGGCGAGGTCTTCGGCCCGGCGCAGCGGCTGCACGGCGCCACCTACGTCGTCGAGGTCGAGTTCCGCCGCGCAGGGCTCGACGCGAACGGGCTGGTGTGCGACATCGGCCGCGCGCTGCAGGCGCTGCGCGACGTGCTCGCGCCGCTGAACCTGAACAACCTCGACGCGATCCCCGAGTTCCGCGGGCGCAACACCACCACCGAGTTCCTCGCCGGCGAGATCTTCCGGCGCATGGCGGCGCGCGTCGCCGACGGCGCGATCGGCCCCGGCACCGCAGGCGAGATCGACGCGCTGCGCGTGGTGCTGCGCGAATCGCCGGTCGCGTGGGCGGCGTTCGAGGGCCCGCTGCGTTGACGCCACTCGCGTTCGTCGTCCCCGGGCCGCTGGACCAGCTCACGGGCGGCTACCTGTTCGATCGCCGTCTCGTCGACGCGCTGCGCGCCGACGGCCGGCACGTCGACGTGATCGAGCTCGACGGCCGCTTCCCGGACGCCGACGCGCGCGCGTGCGCCGCCGCCGCGCGCACGCTCGAGCGGCTGCCCGACGGGGCCGCGGTGGTCGTCGACGGGCTCGCGCTGCCCGCGTTCGACGCCTGCATCGCGCGGCACGCGACGCGGCTGCGGATCGTCGGCTTCGTGCACCACCCGCTGTCGATCGAACGCGGACTCGACGCCCCGCTCGCGGCACGCTTCGCCGCGCTCGAGGCCCGCCTCTGGCCGCGCCTGAGCGGCGTGATCTGCCCGAGCGAGCACACCGCGCGCGCCGTCCGCGCCACGGGCGTGGCGCACGGGCGCGTCGCCGTCGCCGGGCCGGGCACGTCGCGACCGCCGACGGCCTCGCGAGCATCGATGTCGCCGGCAGGCCTCGGCCCCCCGCGGACCGGCGGTGATCCCGAAGCGGCAGACCCAGGCGCCTCGCCCGACGCGCGCCCGGCCGACGGTACCGTACGGCTGCTCGCGGTCGGCACGCTGACGCCGCGCAAGGGTCACGCGCTCCTCGTCGACGCCCTGTCGGGCCTGCGCTCATTGCCGTGGCGGCTCGACTGCGTCGGCAGCGTCGAGCGCGACCCCGAATGCACCGGCGCGCTGCGGCGCGCGGTCCGTGCCGCCGCGCTCGACGCGCGCGTGGCGCTGCACGGCGAGCTGCCCCCGGCGGCACTGGAGCGCGCGTACCGCGCCGCCGACGTGTTCGTGCTGCCGTCGTACCACGAGGGTTACGGCATGGCCTTCGCCGAAGCGCTCGCACACGGCCTGCCGATCGTCGCGACGACCGCGGGCGCGATTCCCGAGGTCGTCCCGGTCGACGCATCGCGCCTCGTGCCGCCCGGCGACGCCGCCGCACTGCGCGCCGCGCTCGGCGAGCTCATCGGCGACGCCTCGCTGCGCGATCGCCTGGCCGCCCGCGCGGCGCGTGCGGCGGGCGCCCTGCCCGACTGGCCCGCGGCGACGCGCCGCTGGGCCGACGCGCTGGACCGCCTGGTCGCGGGCGCCGCGGCTACAACCGGCGTGCGCGCGCGCGGCGTGCGCGTCGCCTGAGACACGCCGTGCCGGGCGCGCGCCCCGTCGAGCACGGCTTCGATCCGGCGTGGCTGCGCCGGCGCGAGCCACTCGACCGCGCCGCCCGCGCCGGCGCGCTCGCGCGCGGGTTCGCGGCGGCGATCCTGGCCGGCCCGGACGGCGTGCGCCGCGTCGTCGATCTCGCGGCCGGCGCCGGCGCGAACTTTCGCGCGCTCGCCCCGCTCTTGGACGGCGACCAGGACTGGACGCTCGTCGACCACGACGCGCGGCTGCTCGACGAGCAGGCGCGTGCGATCGCGCACTGGGCGCGCGACGCGGGCTGGCACGTCGACTCGCACCCGACCGGGTGCCTGATCGACACCGGCCGTGCTCGCTGGCGCGTGCGCCGCGCCGACGTCGATCTCGCGCGCGACCTGGAACGCGTGTCACTCGAGGACTTCGACGCGGTGACCTGCGCCGCGTTCCTGGACCTCGTCTCCGACGCGTGGATCGTGCGCCTGTGCGCGTGGCTCGCACGCTCGCCCTGCCCCCTGCTCGCGGTGCTCACGGTGGACGGCCGTCGCGTCTGGTCGCCGGCCGACCCGTCGGATGCCGACGTGCAGGCGTCGTTCGCGCGTCACCAGCGCGGCGACAGGCTTCGGTCCCGCGCTGGGCGGCGCGGCGGTCGCGAGCCTCGCGCGAGGGTTGGCGGCGACGGGGTTCGAGGTTCGGCGCGCGCGCAGCGACTGGGCGATCGGCGGGGACGACGACGACCTGCTCGGAGCGCTGCTCGACGAGACGACGCGGATCGCGCTCGCCGGCACCGGGCGCGCGCAGGGCGCACCGACGAACGCCGCCGATCGATGGGCCGCGGCACGACGCTCGCAGTTCGCGCACGGACGGCTGTCGCTGGTCGTCGGCCACGAGGACCTGCTCGCGATCCCCGTGCGGCGGAACGAGGGTGACGAGCGCCGCGACGCAACGCGCGCGGGCGACCGATCCGAGGTCAGATCCGGAATCGCGGCGCCGCGCCGCGGGCGGGTGGCGCCCTCAGGCGCCGGCGCCGAACAGCGCGGTGATCAGCGACGGATATCCGGCGACGACGATCGCCAGCGGCACGAACGAGCAGCCGAAGAGCGTGCGGCTCGCGACGTCGGCGACGAAGGTCGAGCGGCCCTCGAGCGCGTGGAACATCACGCTCTTCACGCCGCACCCGGCGAACAGGATCAGCAGCGCAGCCGGGATGTGAGCCCACGCGGCAAATGAGTCGATCATCATGACGGCATCCCCCATCTTTGGTTGAGAACCAGACTCGTTGATCTGCTTTCTCGTACGGGTTCAGCTTAGGTCGATGCGCAGGGCGCGGACAATTGGGAAGGGTCCTAGACGATTCGAGCCAATCGGGTAGGTCCCCGAGGGGCGCCCTCGGATCCCGCCGCCGGTCGCCCGATTCACGCCGTTCGTGCCGCAGCCGACCCGACGTCCGTCGGCCGCCGCAGTTCCCTTCGCGCCAGCGCGTGTTCGGTGTCGCCGGACGACGCGAACCGCCGCGCGAAAAAGAAAAAAGCCGGCATCGCCGGCTTTCCTCGCGCCCCGCTGGGGCGGCTTCCTCGCGCTCACGCCACTTCCCGAGGCGGAGAGTGGCGTCCCGTAGGGGATTCGAACCCCTGTTACAACCGTGAAAGGGTCGTGTCCTAGGCCTCTAGACGAACGGGACCGTGCTTTGGTGGAGGTAAGCGGGATCGAACCGCTGACCTCTTGCATGCCATGCAAGCGCTCTCCCAGCTGAGCTATACCCCCAAGCAAGCCCGCGATTATAGGGGCGGATTTCGACGGTGTAAAGTTCGAGCTTCCAATCAGACGGATTCCTCCATGACCGCCAAGATCATCGACGGCGCGGCGCTCGCCCGCCAGATCCGATCCGACGTCGCGCAGCGCGCCGCGACCCTGACCGCCGCCGGCGTTCGCCCGGGGCTCGCCGTGATCCTCGTCGGCGAAGACCCGGCCTCGTCCGTCTACGTGCGCAACAAGGTCAAGGACTGCGAGGAAGCCGGATTCCACTCGATCCTCGACCGCCTGCCCGCCGGCACCTCCGAGCCCGCGCTTCTCGAGCGCGTGCGCGCGCTGAATGCGGACCCGGCCGTGCACGGCATCCTCGTCCAGCTGCCGCTGCCCCCGCACCTGGACGCGCACCGCGTCATCGAGACGATCTCGCCCGACAAGGACGTCGACTGCTTCCACGTCAGCAACGCCGGCGCGCTGATGACCGGAACGCCGCGCTTCAAGCCGTGCACGCCGTACGGCGTGATGCGCATGCTCGAGTCGGCGGGGGTGAAGCTCGCCGGCGCCGAGGCGGTCGTCGTCGGGCGCAGCAACATCGTCGGCAAGCCCCAGGCGCTGCTGCTGCTCGAGCAGAGTGCCACGGTCACGATCTGCCACAGCCGCACGCGCGACCTCGCCGCTCACACGCGCCGCGCCGACGTGCTCGTGGCGGCGGTCGGGCGCGCGCGCATGATCACCGGCGACATGATCAAGCCCGGCGCGGTCGTGATCGACGTCGGCATGAATCGCATTCCCGACGGCCCGAACGCGGGCAAGCTGTGCGGCGACGTCGACTTCGACAGCGCGGTGAAGGTCGCGTCCGCGATCACGCCGGTGCCTGGCGGCGTCGGACCGATGACCCGCGCGATCCTGCTCGTGAACACGATGGAGGCGGCCGAGCGCGCCGCGGGCCGCCGCTGACGGTGCCCTCGTTCGCCCTGCCCCCTGGACGCAACCCCACTTCCCGGAAACGCCGCATGACCTCATCCCACGATCCGAACGCCCTCGTGCCGAACGCGCTGCTCGACTTCTCCGGCCTGCCCCGTTTCGCCGACTTCTCCCCGGCGCTCGTCGGCCCGGCGATCGACGAGCTGCTGCTGCAGGCGCGCGAGGCGGTCGCGAGCGCGTCGCGCGAGAACGTCCCGTGCACCTGGGAAGGCTTCGTCGCGCCGCTCGAAGACGCGACCGAGCGCCTCGCGCGCGCGTGGGGCATGGTCGGGCACCTGAACGGCGTGGCCGACACGCCCGAGCTGCGGGCCGCGTTCAACGAGAGCCTGCCGAAGGTCACTCAGTTCTGGACCGAGCTCGGGCAGAACCGCGCGCTCTACGAGAAGTACCGCGCGCTGCGCGCGTCCGCCGCGTTCGACGCGCTCGCACCCGCGCGGCGGCGGGTCGTCGAGCTCGCGCTGGTCGGGTTCCGGCTCGGCGGCGTCGAGCTGGAGTCGCCGAAGCGCGAGCGCTTCATGGCGATCTCCGAGCGGCAGGCCGCGCTCGGCCAGAAGTTCTCCGAGAACGTGCTCGACGCGACCGACGCCTACGAGCTGATCGTCGACGACGAGGCGCAGCTCGACGGGCTGCCGCAGGACGTCCGCGACGCGGCGCGCGAGGCGGCCGGTGCCGCGGGCCGCGACGGCTACAAGCTCACGCTGCAGCTGCCGTCCTACCTGCCGGTGATGCAGTACGCGAAGAGCGCGTCGCTGCGCGAGACGCTGTACCGCGCGTACGTGACGCGCGCCTCGGAACACGCGGCGGCGCCCGCGGAGCTCGAGCGCGTGCGCGCGCTCGACAACACCGCGGTGATCGAAGAACAGCTCGCGCTGCGCGCCGAGGAGGCGTCGCTGCTGGGCTACGCGAACTTCGCCGAGGTGTCGCTGGTGCCCAAGATGGCCGGGTCGCCGGCCGAGGTGATCGGCTTCCTGCGCGACCTCGCGCGCCGCGCGCGCCCGTTCGCCGAGCGCGACCTGCGCGAGCTGCGCGCGTTCGCCGACGCCGAGCTCGGCCTGGGCGAGCTCAACGCCTGGGACGTCCCGTTCGCGAGCGAGCGCCTGAAGGAGCGGCGCTATTCGTTCTCCGACCAGGAGGTCAAGCAGTACTTCCAGCTCCCCAAGGTGCTCGCCGGGCTCTTCGGCCTCGTCGAGCGGCTCTTCGGCGTGAGCATCCGCGAGGAACCGGCACAGGCGTGGCACCCGGACGTTCGCCTGCACCGCATCGAGCGCGACGGCGCGCTCGTCGGCCAGTTCTACCTCGACCTGTACGCGCGCGCGGCCAAGCGCCCCGGCGCGTGGATGGACGACGCGCGCACGCGCCGGCGCCTGGCCGGCGGCGTGCAGACGCCGGTCGCGTACCTGGTCTGCAACTTCCAGGCGCCCGTGGGCGGCAAGCCCGCGACGCTCACGCACGACGACGTGATCACGCTCTTCCACGAGACCGGCCACGGCCTGCACCACCTGCTCACACGCGTCGACGAGCTCGCGGTCTCGGGGATCACCGGCGTCGAGTGGGACGCGGTCGAGCTTCCGAGCCAGTTCATGGAGAACTTCTGCTGGGAGTGGGAGAACGTGCTCGCGATGAGCGCGCACGTCGACACCGGCGCGCCGCTGCCGCGCGCGCTGTTCGAGCGCATGCTCGCGGCGAAGAACTTCCAGAGCGGGCTGCAGACGCTGCGTCAGATCGAGTTCGCGCTGTTCGACATGCGGCTGCACTCGGAGCACGTGCCCGGCGCGGGCGTCACCGTCCAGCAGCTGCTCGACGCGGTCCGCGCCGAGGTCGCGGTGCTGATCCCGCCGTCGTTCAATCGCTTCCAGAACGGCTTCTCGCACATCTTCGCCGGCGGCTACGCGGCCGGGTACTACAGCTACAAGTGGGCCGAGGTGCTGTCGGCCGACGCGTACGCCGCGTTCGAGGAGGCGCGCGCCGCGCAGGACGCCGACACCCGGCTCGCGCAGACCGGCCGCCGCTTCCTCGACGAGATCCTCGCGGTCGGCGGGAGCCGACCGGCCATCGACTCGTTCCGCGCGTTCCGCGGGCGGGACCCGCGCCTCGACGCCCTGCTTCGGCACAATGGGATGGTCGAGGAGTCCGCTCGTGAGCCATCGAACGCTTAGACGATTGCTGCTGCTGGTCCTGCTGGCCGGGTCCGCGCAGGCCGCCACCCTGTACAAGTGGGTCGACGCCGACGGGCGCGTCCACTACACCGACCAGCCGCCGGCGCCCGGCGCGAAGGTGACCGAAGCGCGCGCGGCGCCGTCGTCGGCGGCGAGCGGCGGCGCGGACGCGACGCTGCCCTACGCGCTGCGCACCCCGGCCGCGCGCTATCCGGTCACGCTGTACTCGAGCCCAGAGTGCGACGCCTGCGGCGCCGCGCGCGCGCACCTGGCGGCGCGCGGCGTGCCGTTCAGCGAGAAGCTCCTGAAGACGACCGCCGACGTCGACGCGTTCCGCCAGCTCGGCTTCGCGCGCGAGGCGGTGCCGGCGCTGGCGGTGGGACGGGAGAAGACCGTCGGGTTCGAGGCCGAAGGCTGGAACCGGCTGCTCGACGCCGCCGGCTACCCGAAGACCTCGCTGCTGCCGGCCGGCTGGAAGCCCGCCGCGGCGCAGCCGCTCGCCGGCGAGCGCAAGGCCGCCGCGACGCGTGCCCCCGACGTCGTGTTCACCGAGCCCGCCGGCGGCGAGCAGCCGCCGTTCCTCCCGCGCCGTCCGGTGCCCGCGGCCGCGCCCTCCGCAGCGCCGGCGGCCCCCGCGACCAGCATTCGCTTCTGACGCGGGCGTCTCGTCGTCGGACGAACGACGCGGCGCGCGCCGGCGCCGCGCCTCGCAGTCGCTTGCGCCGACCTCAGCCCAGGTGCAGCATCGCCCGCGCCTCGGCGGGCGTCGCGACCGTGCGGCCGCACTCGCGCGCGTAGCGCGCCAGCCTCTCGATCAGCGGCCCGTTGGACGTCACCTTCTCGCCGTCGGGCAGGTAGAACGTGTCCTCGAGCCCGGTGCGCAACTGCCCGCCGAGCTCGGCGGCGCGCCGGTGCAGCGCCCAGATGTCGGCGCGCCCGATCGCGGTCACCTGCCAGGTCGCGGCCGGCGCCTTCAGCTTGAGCAGGATCGGCAGCAGGTCGGGGTCGGCCGGCATGCCGGACTCGACGCCCATCACGAAGTTGTACTCGAGCGGGCCGGTCCACATGCCGACGTCCGCGTACATCTGCACGCTGCGCACGATGCCGACGTCGAAGCACTCGAACTCCGGCAGCGTGCCGGTCTCCTTCATCACGTCCAGGTACGCGGCGACCTTCGCCGGCGGGTTGTCGAAGATCATCGGCGGCCACGCCCAGCGGCCGTCCGAGCGCGTCTTCAGGTAGTTCAGCGTTCCCGCGTTGCACGCGGCCATCTCGGGGCGGATCGTGCGGATGCAGTCGAGCGCGCCCTGGTAGTCGGGGCCGACGACGCCGGTGGTCTGGTTGATCACGATGCCCGGGCACTCGGCGCGGATCGCGTCGCTGCAGGCCTTGGCCACCTGCGGGTCCCAGGACGGCAGGTGGCCCTGCCCCGGCTCCTGGCGGCGGAAGTGCACGTGCACGACCGACGCGCCGGCGTCGTACGCGCGCCGCGCCTCCTTCGCGAGTTCCTCGGGCGTGACCGGCACGTGGTGCTGCTTCGGGTCGGTCAGCACGCCGGTGATCGCGCAGGTGATGATCGCCTTGTCGCTCATGTCTTCGTCTCCTCGTCGGGCAGCCCCGGGATCGAGAGGATCACGGGATCCTGAAATCGTACTACGCCGGGTCGACGACGATCGTCCCCGCGCCGTTGTCCACCATCACCGGGGAGTCGAGCCAGCGCACGTCGGGCGGCGTGCCGTACTTGCCGGTGACGAACGCGCGCCACGCGTCGTCGTACATCGCCTCGGCGTCCGCGCGGCTGCGCCACACGTAGATGCCGCCGGCGGTGCGGCCGTCCTGCGACAGCCAGTAGTTCTTGCGCAGCAGCCCCGGCACCGAGCGGTACTTCGGCGCGGTGCCCTTGAACACCTCGGTCATCTGCGCGAGCGTGCTCGGCTGCGGCAGCGTGAAGGTCACGATCGTCACGATCATCGGCTCGCCTCCGTGAAGGTCGCGGGCGCGCCGGGCGGCGTGCCCCGCGGGACTGGGTTCAGATCTTCTGCCGCCGCACCACCACGCCCGCCTTCTCGCGGTCCCAGGTGTCGGCGGTGACGCCTTCGCTGCGGATCATGTGCTTCTGCACCTTCTGCGTCGGCGTCTTCGGCAGCTCGGGGATCACGCGCACGTAGCGCGGCACCATGAAGTGCGGCATGCGCGGGATCAGGTACTCGACCAGCGCCTTCGGGTCGAGCTCGCGCCCCGGCTGGGGAACGACCGCGACCAGCACCTCGTCCTCGCCGTGCTCGCTCGGCACCGCGACCGCGGCCGCCTCCTGCACGTCGGGGTGCCCGGTGACCTCGGCCTCGACCTCGAACGACGAGATGTTCTCGCCGCGGCGGCGGATCGCGTCCTTCATCCGGTCGACGAAGAAGTAGTTGCCCTCGGCATCGACCCGGAACGCGTCGCCGGTGTGGAACCAGCCGTTGCGCCAGGCGCGCGCGGTGGCCTCCGGGTTCGCGTAGTAGCCGGTGTTCATCGACCAGGGCCGGTCGGCGCGCACGATCAGCTCGCCGACCTCCCCCTGCGCGACCTCGCAGTCGTTCTCGTCGACGACGCGCACGTCGAAGCCCGCGCGCGGCCCGCCGCAGGTGCCCATCGGCGTGGGGTTCAGCCCGGAGACGATCGGGCACGACACCTCGGTCATGTTGAACAGCGTGTAGATTTCGCAGCCGAAGCGCGCGGAGAACGCGGGCGCGTCCTCGAGCAGCGGGATCATCATCGCGGCCTTCAGCGTGTGCTGGCGGTCCTTCGGCGACGGCGGGCGCTTGTTCAGCAGCGTCGCCATGCCGCCGAGCAGCACGACGATGGTCGCGCGGTTCGCGGTGAGCACGTCCCAGAACGTGTCGGTCTGGAACGCGTCGACGATCGCGACCGACGCGCCGCGCACCAGCATCGAGTAGACCGCGCCGGTGCCGCCGACGTGGAACAGCGGCAGGATCACGAGGTGCCGGTCTTCGGGACCGACGAAGTTCCACGCCTCGCCGGTCGAGTAGTTGTGCAGGTACGGGGACATCACGCCCTTCGAAGGGCCGGTGGTCCCCGACGTGTAGATGACCGTCTGCAGGTCCCAGGGCATGATCTCGCGCTCGAGCGGCGCGAGCGAGACGCTCTGCGGCTCGAGCACGCCCGCCGCGTGGCGCTTCAGGTGCACCGGCACGCCCGCGTCGCCGTGCAGCACGACGACGTCGGTGAGGCGGCCGGTGCCGATGCCCTCGAGCCGGTCGACCAGCGACGCGTGCGAGACCAGCAGCCGCGCGCCCGACAGCGATATCGCGTGCTCGAGCATGCGCCCGCGGTACGCGAGGTTGATCGGCACGTACACCGCCCCCAGCCAGTTCAGCCCGAACCAGACGCGGATCGCGTCCGGGCCGTTCGGCAGCCACGAGTGGACGAGGTCGCCCTGGCGCACGCCGAGCGCCTGCAGGCCGGCCGCGGTGCGGCGCGTGATCTCGAGCGTCTGCCGGTACGTCCACTCGGAACCGTCGGCGAAGCGGGCGAAGACCTTGTCGGGTTGCTTCGCGGCGAACTTCTCGAGCACCGGGCGCAGCACGCACTCGTCGGCGGCCGGGATGCGGGGGTCGTGCCAGGTCTTGGTCGTCATGGGTGGTCTCCGCGGGGTCGGATCAGATCGGCGAGATCGAGTGCCGCTTGTCGATCGCCGGCCGGGCGCGCTTGCGCGCGCCGCAGCGGCGCAGCGTCTCGACGATGCGCGCGCGCGTGTCGCGCGGGTCGATCACGTCGTCGATGCCGAACGCCTCGGCCGCGTGCATCGCGCCGAGTTGCGCGCGAAAGCGCGCGATCAGCTCGGCGCGCTTCGCGGCCGGGTCGGGCGCGGCCGCGACCTGCTTCTGGTAGGCGACGTCGACCGCGCCCTCGACGGACATCGCGCAGATCTCGGCGGTGGGCCACGCGAGCGCGAGGTCGGCGTCGAAGCTGCGCCCGCCGCACATCGCGATGTAGCCCAGCCCGTAGCCCTTGCGCATCACGATCGAGATCCGCGTCACGCTCGCCTGCCCGAGCTCGAAGAGCATGCGCGCGCTGCGCCGGGCCAGCCCGCTCCTCTCGGCGCCGCTGCCGAGCAGGAAGCCCGGCAGGTCGATCAGGTACACGAGCGGCAGCCCGAACGCGTCGCACACCGACACGAAGTGCGCGGCCTTCTCGCACGCGGGGGAGTCGAGCGTTCCGGCCGACTGCATCGGCTGGTTCGCGATCACGCCGACCGGGCGGCCGTCGAAGCGCGCGAAGCAGGTCACGAGGTTCTTCGCGTACGTGGGCTTGAGCTCGAACGCGCTGCCGCGGTCGACGATCGCTGCCACGACCTTGCGCACGTCGTACGCGCGCCGCGGGTTCTCCGGGATCACCGTCAGCAGCGACTCGTCGGCGCGCTGCGGGGGATCGTCGCACGGCGTCACCGGCGCCGGCTGCGCCGCACACGACGGCAGGAACGACAGCCAGCGGCGGATCGTCGCGAGCGCGTCGTCGTCCGACTCGGCGGCCATGTCGGCGAGCCCGTAGCGGTCGGCCTGCACGTGGGCGCCGCCGAGCTCGTCCTTCTCGACGTCCTCGCCGATCGCGGCCTTCACGAGCGCCGGCCCCGCGATGCCCATCGTCGACGTGCCGCGCACCATCACGACGAAGTCGGCGAGCCCGGCGAAGTTCGACGGCCCGGCGAAGCCCGGCCCCATGATCGCGGCGACCGTCGGCACCCAGCCGGAGAGCCGCGTCATCTGCAGGAAGAAGCGCGCGCCCTCGGCGAAGTGGGCGCTGTCCAGCCCTTCCTGGATGCGGTGCCCGCCGCCGTCGAGCAGCAGCACGAGCGGGCAGCCGTGCTCGAGCGCGTGGTCCGCGAGCCGGGCGAGCTTGTGCCCACCGACCCGCCCGTTCGAGCCGCCGAGCACCGTGTAGTCGAAGGCGGCCAGGCACACCGGGCGGCCGTCGACGCGCGCGTAGCCGGTGATCACGCCGTCGGCCGGCGCCTTCAGGTGCTCGGTGTCGAAGGTGTCGCGCTTGGGTTCGATGAACGCGCCCACTTCGTCGAAGCTGCCGGCGTCGGCGAGCCGGGCGATGCGCTCGCGCGCGCTGAGCTTGCCGGCGGCGTGCTGGCGTGCGACCTGCGCGGCGCGCGCGTCGTCGCCGAGCGCGGCGCGGGCCTGCGCGAGCGCCTCGACGCGCGCGCGTGCCGCGGCCGACGGGTCCTGGTGGGTCATCGCGGCTTCGCCTTCCCCGTCGTCGCGGCGCGACCACGCAGCGTCCGCGCGCGCTTCATTTCTTCGCCCCGGCGTCGCGCGACTTCGCGCCCTGCGGCCCGCGGTCCCAGGTCTGGGCCGTGAGCCCGCGCTCGCGCAGCACCTGCTTCTGGATCTTCTCGGTCGGCGTCTTCGGCAGCGCCGGCATGAACTCCACGTAGCGCGGCACCATGAAGTACGGCAGCCGCGCGTCGAGGAACCCGACCAGCGCCGCGGCCTCCAGCGCCTGCCCCGGCTTGAGCACCACGCAGGCCTTGATCTCGTCCTCGGTGCTGTCGCTGGGCACCGCGATCACGGCGGACTCCAGCACCGCCGGGTGCTCGTTGATCTCGCTCTCGACCTCGAAGCTGGAGACGTTCTCGCCGCGGCGGCGCACCGCGTCCTTCATGCGGTCCAGGAAGTACCAGCGCCCGGTCGCGTCGCGACGGAACGCGTCGCCGGTGTGCAGCCACTGGTTGCGCCACGCCTTGATCGTCGCCTCCGGCATCGCGTGGTAGCCGTCCATCACCGACCACGGATCGCGGGTGCGCACGACGAGCTCGCCGACCTCGCCTTCGGCGACCGGCAGGTCGTTCTCGTCGACCAGCCGCGCCTCGAAGTCCGGGCGCAGCCAGCCGGCGAGCCCGGGCTCCGCGTGGCCGAACGGCGCGCGCAGGATCGTCGAGCCCTCGGTGAGCCCGTAGCCGGTGGCGACCTCGGCGATCCCGAAGCGCGCCTTGAACTCCTCGAGCTGCGCGATCACCGGCACCATCGAGACGCGTTTCAGCGGGTGCTCGCGGTCTTCTGCCGACGGCGGCTGGCGGTACAGGAAGTTCGCCATCGCGCCCAGCAGCATCGTGTACGTGCAGCCGTACGCGCGCACGTCGTCCCAGAACGTGGTCGCGGAGAAGCGCGGCAGCACCACGCAGGTGGTGCCGCCGATCAGCGCCCGGTACACCGCCGCCCACTGCCCGCCGATGTGGAACAGCGGCAGGTTGCACAGCGTGACCTCGGCGTCGTCGAGCGCGCCGAACAGCAGCGGCGACGAGTAGCCGTACGCGTGCGCGTGCGTGACCCGCACGCCCTTGGACAGACCCGTGGTGCCCGACGTGTACAGGATGCCCATCAGGTCCCAGGGCTCGGGGCGCACCGGCTGCGCGGGCGCGCCGAAGAGCTCCGTGAACGCCGACACGCGCAGCTTCGCCGGAAGTGCCGCCGCGCCCGGCTCGCCGCGCACCACGACGCGCTCGAGCGTGGTCAGCCGGTCGGCCACTTCCGCGACCACCGGCAGGTAGCGCTCCTCGACCACCAGCACGCGCGCGCCCGAATTGTTGACGACGTGAACCAGGATCGAGCCCTTGTACGCGGTGTTCACCGGCACTTCGACGCGCCCGGTGAGGGCCAGGCCCAGCCACGCGAGCACGTAGTCGACGTGGTTGTCGAGCATCAGCAGCACGTGCTCGTGACGCGCGGTGCCCAGCGCCTCGAATCCCCCGCCGGCCCGCAGCGCGGCGTCGTGCAGCGCCGCGTAGCTGAGCGAGCGCTCCGGGTCGCGCACCGCGACGCGCTCGGGCACGCGCGCGAGCACGTCGTCGAACACCGAGCGGATGTTGCGGCTCGCGATCGGCGGCAGCGCGAGCGTGTCGGTCGCGGGGTCCCAGCTCATCGCAGCGTCTCTCCTCAGAACGGCTCGATCACGCGCTTGCGCGTCGTGCGCGGCGGCGGCGGCGCCAGCGTGCGCAGCGTGCGCAGCAGCAGCTCACGCGTGTCGGCCGGGTCGATCACGTCGTCGTACACGAACTTGCCGGCCGCCTCGATCGCCGTGTGCTCCTGCTTGAGCTGCTCGGTGAGCTCGCGGTGGCGCCGCGCGCGCTGCGCCGAGTCGGCGATCGCGTCGAGCTCGCGCTTGTGCAGGATCGTCACGGCCCCTTCCAGCCCCATGCCGCCGTACTCGGCGGTGGGCCACGCGAGCAGCACCGCCGGCTCGAACGGCTGCGAGCCCATGATGTAGTAGCCCAGCCCGTAGGCCTTGCGCAGCACCACCGTCATGATCGGGATCGTCGCGTTCGCGATCGCCGACAGCATCCGCGCGCTGTGGCGCACCAGACCGGACTTCTCGGCCTCCGGCCCCACCATCAGGCCGGGCGTGTCGCACAGCAGCAGCAGCGGGATGTCGAACGCGTCGCAGATCTGCACGAAGCGCGCCGCCTTCACCGACGCCGCGGAGTCGATCGCGCCGGCGAGGTGCATCGGCTGGTTCGCGACGACACCGACGGTGCGCCCCTCGAAGCGCACGAGCGCGGTGACGACCGACTTTCCGTACGCGGGCTTGATCTCGAGCACGCTGCCGACGTCGGCCAGGTGCGCGACGACCTTGCGCACGTCGTACGCGCGGCGCGGGTTCTCCGGCACCATCGCGCGCAGCGGCGCGGCGTCCGGCGCCGGCCCCGGGAGGGCGTCGGGACCGAAGTACGCGAGGTACTGGCGCGCGAGCGCGACCGCGTGCGCGTCGTCGTCGGCGAGGAGATCCACGACGCCGGACTGCACGTGCGCGGCGGCGGGCCCGATCTCCTCGGGCGTGAGCTTCACGCCCATCGCCGCCTCGACCAGCGGCGGCCCGGCGAGCCCCATCGCGGAGCCCTGCACCGCGATGAGCAGGTCGCACATCCCGGCGAGGTTCGCGTGGCCGGCGAACGCGCGCGAGGGCACGATCCCGATCGTGGGCACGAGACCGGAGAGCCGCGCGAACACGACGAAGGTCGGCGTGGGCCCGCGCGCCGGCAGCGTCATGTCGTGCGTGCGCGCGCCGCCGCCCTCGAGCCAGCAGACGACCGGCAGGCGGTGGCGCAGCGCGTGCTCGAACATGCGCGTGATCTTCAGGTGGTTGACCGCGCTCTGAGTGCCGCCGTGCACCGTGTAGTCGTACATGACGAGGTCGACCGCCCGGCCCTGCACCTGCGCGGTGCCCATGACCAGGCCGTCGGCCGCGCCTTCCATGCCGTCGACCGCGGGCCGCGCGAGCCCGCCGTACTCGACGAAGCTGCCGGCGTCGGTGAGCGCGGCGAGCGCCTCGCGTACCGTGAGCCGGCCGCGCGCGCGCTGGCGCGCGACCGCCTCGGGGCGCGCCTCGTCGAGGAGCGCGCGCCGCGCGGCGCGCACCGCGTCGAGGTCGGCGCGCTCGCTCTCGGGCGTGCCCGAGGCGGTCATCGCGCCCGCCTCGCGCCGGCCCGCGGCCCCTTCGTGCGCAGCGCCACGGTCGGCTCCGTCGTCACGCACGCTCGCGGAACACGCCCAGCGAGCGCGGATCCTTCACCGACAGCAGCGTGCCCATCGCGATCTCGTCCGGCCCGATGCCGGTGTGGTCGGTCGCCGAGAACGACATCTTGCCGAGCAGGCCCGGGTAGTTCTTCGTGTTGTCGAGCGCGCGCTTGAGCTTGTCGGGCTCGAACGACTTCTCCTGCTCGATCACGTGCTTGAGCAGGTGGATGAAGTCGTAGTAGGGGCTCATCGTGATCGCGGTCTCGCTGCCCTTGGCCTCGGGGAACGTGGCGAGCTTCTTCGCGAACGCGACCTGGCGCGCGCCGGGCTGCTCCTTGTCGGTCCAGGTGAGCGCCTTGTAGTGCGTGCCGCAGGCGTTCTTCAGCGCGTCGGCCGGCACGAGGTCGACGAGGCTCGAGAGGAACAGCCCGTTGTGCCCCGACACCGCCGGGTACCACTTCTGGCTGTGCATCGCGTTGAACGCCATCGCCGCGTTCGGGATGTTGGCGATCCAGGCGAGCAGGCCGTCGACGCCGGCCTTGCGCAGGTTGCCGACGTAGCCGTTGAGGTCCGGCGCGTTCAGCGGGTAGACCTCGACCGCGAGCGGCGCCAGCCCGCGCTTCTTCAGCGCCTCGCGGCACGCGGCCGTGGCCTGCTCGCCGAACGCGGTGTTCTCCTGGATGATGCCGATCTTCTTCAGCTTGAGCACGTCGACGAGGTGACGCGTCGCCGCCTCGCCCTGGTGGTTCGTGTTGTACGAGCACATGTAGTGATACGGGTACTTGTTCGCGTCGCCGATCTCGGCGGCGAACGCGTACGTGGCCTGGATCAGCTTGGCCGGCGTGGTGAACGCCAGCGACGCGAGCGACTGCGAGCTGCCGGTGGGGCCGACCAGCGCCCCCACGCCGGCGTCGAGCACCTTCTTGACGACGGTGGGCTCCTTCGCGGGCGACGCCTCGTCGTCTTCCTCCTTGCGCACGATCGGCCGTCCCATGATCCCGCCGGCGGCGTTGATCTCCTCGATCGCGATCAGGCCGCCGAGGTACAGCGGCGCGAAGCTCGACGCCAGGCGCCCGGTGCTCGGGCGGATCCAGCCGATCGAGAACTGCTGCGCCTGGGCCAGCGCGAGCGGCGTCGCGCCCGCGCCGAGCAGGCCGGCGCCGAGCTTCGCCGCGGTCTCGAGGAAGCCGCGCCGATCGAGGCTGCCGTCGGCGCTGACGCCGAAGGGCCGGGAGGAATGTGCACTCATCGAAGGTCTCCTCTGTGTGGGCCGCGAGATGCGGCCATCGGTTCCGTGGAACGAAGGGGGAAGACGGGTCGCGACATCGATCACACGCCCAGGTACGCGTGCTTGATCAGCTCGCTGTCGTGCAGCTCGGCCGCGCGCCCGCTGCCGATGATGCGCCCGTTGCGCAGCACGTACGCGACGTCGGCGACCTCGAGCGCACGCTCGACCAGCTGCTCCACGAGCACGATCGCGCAGCCCTGCGCGCGCAGCCGCACGATCACGTCCATGACCTGGTCGACGATCACCGGCGCCAGCCCGAGCGAGGGCTCGTCGAGCATCAGCAGCCGCGGCGTGCGAAGCAGCGCCTGGGCGATCGCGAGCATCTGCTGCTGGCCGCCCGACAGCGAGCCGGCCGCGATGGCCGGGCGCTCGGCGAGCATCGGGAACATCGCGAGCACTTCGTCGAGCCGGCGCTTCTCCTCGGCGCGCGCCAGGCCCGCGCCGTACAGCCCGAGCTCGAGGTTCGACATCACGCTCTGCGCACGGAAGAGTCTGCGCCCTTCGGCGACGTGCAACAGCCCTCGCCCCACGATCTGCGCGGGCTTGCGGTTCGTGATGTCCTCGCCGGCGAAGCGGATCGAGCCGCCGGTCACCGGCAGCAGCCCCGAGATCGCCTTGAGCATCGTGCTCTTGCCCGCGCCGTTGCCGCCGAGCACGGTCACGATCTGGCGCTCGGCGACCTCGATCGAGACGTCCTCGAGCACGCCCACGTGCCCGTAGCCGCAGGTCAGCCCGCTCACCGCGAGCAGCGGCGCGCGCCCGTTCGCGTCGGTCATGTCGGCTCTCCGCCCGCGGCGATCGCGCGCTTGCCCATGTAAGCGGCCATCACCTTCTCGTCGTTGAAGACCGCGGCCGGCGTGCCGGACGCGAGGATCCGGCCCCCCTCGAGCACCGTGACGCTGCGGCACAGGTTCGCGACCAGCTCCAGGTGGTGCTCGACGATCACGACCGTCGTGCCCAGCTTCGCGATCTCGTTGACCAGCGTCGCGAGCCCGTCGAGCTCCGACAGCGACAGCCCCGCGGCGGGCTCGTCGAGCATCAGCAGGCTCGGCCGGCCGACCAGCGCGCGCGCGATCTCGACCAGCCGCTGCTGGCCGTGCGGCACCTCGCCGGCAGGGTCGTGCGCGCGCTTGTGCAGGCCGACGAACTGCAGGTAGCGCATCGCCTCCGCGGTGCGCTCGCGCGCCTCGCGCCGCGCGCCCGGCAGGCCGAGCCCGATCGCCGCGAGCGAGCGCGTCTCGTCGGAGTACGCGCCCAGCATCACGTTCTCGAGCACGTCGAGCTCGGCGATCAGCTTCGGCGTCTGGAAGGTGCGGCGCACGCCGATGCGCGCGATGTGGCTCGCCGACAGCCCGGCGACGTCCCGCCCCCCGATCGAGATCGACCCGCCGTTCAGCGGGTAGTAGCCGCTGATCAGGTTCAGCAGCGTCGTCTTGCCCGAGCCGTTGGGGCCGACGATCGCGTGCACGGTGCCGGGCGCGAGCTCGAGCGTGACGTCGGACAGCGCGGACACACCGCCGAAGTGCTTCGACACCGACTGCACCTTCAGCGCCGCGCCGTCGATGCGCTGCAGCTCGGGCGATCCGCTCGGCTCGTCGGCGACGGCCGTGCCGCCGCGACCCAGGCGGCGCGCCAGGCTCTCGAGCCCGCCCGCGAGCCCGCCGGGCGCGAACAGGATCAGCAGCAGCAGCGCGGTGCCGTAGATCAGCAGCCGCCAGTCGTGCAGCGCCGCGAGCAGCTCGGGCACGATGAAGAACACCAGCGTGCCGATCAGCGCGCCGTGCAGCCGCCCCATGCCGCCGAGCACGATCACGAGCAGGAAGAACGTGGAGAGGTCGGTCGGGAAGTCGTCGGGCGTGATCACGGTCTTGTGGACGGCCATGAACGCGCCGGCCAGCCCGGCGAGCACCGCGCTGATCACGAACGCCTGCATCTTCAGGCGCACCAGCGACGCGCCCACGCCCTGCACCAGCACCGCGTGCTCGTGCAGCCCGAGCAGCGCGCGCCCGAAGCGCGACGCGACCAGGTTGCGAACCACGAGGAACGCGCCCAGGCAGGTCGCGAGCATCAGCCAGTACAGCTCGCCCTGCGTGAGCACGTGGCCGAACAGCGCCGGCTTGGGGATGCCGACGACGCCCGCGAACCCGTGCGTGAGCCCGCGCCACTCGGTGAGCAGCCCGCCGACCACGTTCGCGAAGCCCAGCGTCACGAGCGCGAAGTACCAGGTCGACAGCCGGAACGCGGGCAGCGCCATCAGGGCGCCCGCGCCCGCCGTCAGCGCGAGCGCGAGCGGCGCCGCGAGCCAGAACGACAGCTTGTAGTCGACCATCGAGATCGCGACCGCGTACGCGCCGATCGCGACCAGCGCGCCGTGGCCGAGCGAGATCTGGCCGCCGTAGCCCGACAGCAGGTTCAGGCCGAGCGCGATCAGGTAGTAGATGCCGATCTGCGTGCACAGGAACAGCACGTACTCGCCACGCACGAGCATCGGCAGCACGCCGAGCGCCGCCACGAAGACCAGCGATCCGACGATCAGCGAGTGACCGCCGCGAGACTGCGCGCCTTGCACCGCGGCCATCGTCAGACCGCCCTCGCCGTCGCGGTGCCGAACACGCCGGCGGGCCGCACGAGCAGGATCGCGAGCACGACCGCGAAAGTCGCGGCGTTCTGGTAGCCCGGCGAGAGCGTCGCGCCGCTGACCGCCTCGACCACGCCGAGCACGCAGCCCGCGATCAGCGCGCCGCGGTTGCTGCCCACGCCGCCGACCGCGACCACCTCGAAGCCCTTGATCACGAGCAGCGGCCCCAGGCCGGTCGACGCGTACAGCATCGGCGCCGCGAGGATCCCGATCACGCCGGCGGCGACCCCGCCGATCAGGAACGACATCCAGGCGAGCCGGTTCGGGTCGATGCCGCGCAGCAGCGCCGCCTCGCGGTCCTCGGCGATCGCGTTGACCGCCTTGCCGGTGCGGCGCGTGTAGAACCAGCCGGTGACGGCGACCATCAGGCCCGTGAAGACCAGCACCAGGACCTGGTACGAGTTGAACTCGAGCGGCCCGAGCGTCTGCAGGTCGGTCGTGAACGGCGGCGGGGGGTCGACCTTGCGCGGGTCCGGCCCGAACGCCTTGCCCACGATGTCCTGCAGGATCAGCGACACCGACAGCGTGCTGATGATCCAGCCGACGCCGTGGCGGCGCCGGATCATCGGCGCGATCGCGACGAAGTACTCGACGAACGAGATCGCCGCCGCGAGCACGATCGCGAGCACCGCCGCGAGATACCACGGCAGCTTCGTCACGCCGAGCAGCGCGGCGCAGGTCATCGCCGCGATCATGATCAGGTCGCCCTGCGCGAAGTTGAACGTGTTCGTCGGGCGATAAAGCATGTTCATGCTGATCCCGGCCAGCGCGTACAGGCAGCCGGCGACCAGACCGTTGAACACGATGCTCACATCCATGCGGGGCCCTCCTCCGGCGCCGGGCGGCGCGCCGGCCGTGGTGCGCGGCCGCGGCCTGCCGCCCGCGCTGTCTCCTGCGTCCTCGATTCTCGCGATCGAATCGGCGCATCCTACCCTACCGTCGAATGTGCCCCGGATCTTGCGTGAAGATGCTGACCGCCCCTGCCGGCGGTGCCGGAATCGGAACGCGGCGGCCGCTTCGACGCTCGCGCGACCGCCTCCGGTGCGGTCCGGCGTCAGCCCGAGCGCGCCGGCCTGCGAGATCGGGACGTCGGGGCGCCGGGCTCCGAGGCGGCGCGCGTCATCGCGACAGCGCCCTGACGAGCCGATAGATGAACTCCCGGCTCTCGTACAGCGAGGCCACGCGGACACGCTCGTCGCGTCCGTGCGCGCGGTAGTCGCCCGGCTCGATGAACAGGCCCGACACCCCGTACATCGGTATGCCGGCGTTGCGCAGCAGCACGCTGTCGGAGGCGCCGTTGGACATCACCGGGATCACGGGCACGCCCTCCCAGACCTCGCCGGCCGCGGCCTCCAGCGCGGCCAGCACGTCGGGGCGCATCGGCGACGGCGCGGCGGACGTCAGCGGCGTGACGCGCTTCAGGGTGACCTTGTCGCCCGCGAGCGTGGCCAGGGTGCGCTCGATCGCGGCCGGGTCGTCGTTCGGCAGGATCCGGCAATTGAGCGCGGCCTTCGCGCTCTGGGGCAGCGCGTTCTCCGCGTGGCCGCCTTCGATCATGGTCGCGGCGCACGTGGTGCGCATCTGCGCGTTGTACGCGGGACGCGCGGACAGCCGCGCCACGGCCTCCGGCGCCGGGGCGGCCCGCGCGACCGCCTGCATGTCGGCCGCCACGGGGCCCGTGGTGATGGCGGCCAGGCGCTGGAAGTAGGCGCGGGTCACGTCCGACAGATTGGGCGCGAACTCGTGCCGGGCGATTCGGGCCAGGGCCTCGGCCAGATCGACGATGGCATTGCTGCGGGTCGGCATCGACGCGTGACCGCCCGGATTGCTCGTCCGCAGCTCGTAGCTGGCGTAGATCTTCTCGGCGAGCTGGACCTTGAGCGCGAACGGCCGATCCTGGCGCAGTTCGCCCTCCGCACCTTCGTTCAGCCCGAATTCCGCGTCGATCGATCCCCGCCGATGCCGGAGCAGCCACAGCACGCCGTTGCTCGGCACCTCGCCGAGTTCCTCGTCCGCGGTCAGCGCCAGGATCAGGTCGCGCCGGGGCACGAACCCTTCGCGCTTCAGTTGCGAGAGCACCGAGACCAGCACCGCGCCGCGCGCCTTGTCGTCGATGCTGCCGCGGGCGGTGAAGTAGCCGCCGCTCTCCTGCAGCTTGAACGGGTCGCGGCCCCAGTCCTCGCGCCGGGCATCGACGACGTCGAGATGCGACAGCAGCAGCATCGGCCTCTTCTCGCCGCTGCCCCGGTAGCGCAGCACCAGGTTCCCCTTGCGCGGAGTCGGCTCGATGATCTGCATGTCTTCTTCGGCGAAGCCGGCGTCGAGAAGGCGCCGCGCCATCGCCCGTGCCGCGAGCGTGCTGTCGCCGGTCGAGTTCGAGGTGTCGATCTCGACGAGTTCCTGGTAGATCTGCCTGAACAGCGCGCGTTCGGCGGGCGCGTCGGCGGCCAGCGTGGGACCGGCCGCCGCGGCCGCCAGGCCTGCGATCAGTCCCCATCGGCGCGCGGCGCAGCGCAGCGGGCCGAACGGACGCGCGGCCGTGCGCCCGACCGAGCCGGGCGCCGGATGGGGATCGAGCGTGCAAGGCGACATCATCGAATCTCCACGATGTCGCGCGCGCCGAGGGCCGGGAGGCCACCGCCGGTCGATCGGCGATGTCGCCGCCGGAGCCGCCGCATGGAGGCGCGCGCAGCGGGCCAGGGCGGGCGTTCCGGCAGCAGTCGTCGGCACATCCAGTTTAATCGCTCGCCCGACTGCGCCCGTGCGCCGGACGGCCGTCGGTCACCCGTCCGGCGCGACATTGATGCGCCAGGGCAACACGGCCTCGAAATCGTCGACTGTCCGGGCCGTGGGTCCTTCGATCGGCGGCACCTCGGGAGCTTGTAGGATGTCGTCCCATCGGCACGAAGCCGAGTCCACCCACGCAACCGCCCGGGAGTGTCTTGAAACTCGCCACCTGGAACGTCAACTCCCTGAAGGTGCGCCTGCCCCACCTGCTCGAGTGGCTCGCCGCCGACCCGGTCGACGTCGTGTGCCTGCAGGAGACCAAGCTCACCGACGACAAGTTCCCGGCCGACGCGCTCGCGCAGGCCGGCTACGACGCGGTCTGGTCCGGGCAGCCGACGTACAACGGCGTCGCGATCCTCGCGCGCCGCGACACCGTCGGCGCGCCGGCGTCGCCGACGATCGGCAATCCGCTGTTCGCCGACGAGCAGAGGCGCCTGATCAGCGCCACCGTCGGGGGCCTGCGGCTGGTCTGCGCGTATTTCCCCAACGGGCAGTCGGTCGACTCCGACAAGTACCAGTACAAGCTGCGCTGGATCGACGCGCTCGTGCAGTGGCTCGAACCGCAGCTCGCCGCGCCCGAGCCGCTGGTGCTGCTGGGCGACTTCAACATCGCCCCCGAGGACCGCGACGTCCACGACCCGGCCGCGTGGGCCGGGCAGGTGCTGTGCTCGGGCCCGGAGCGCGAGCGCTTCCGCGCGCTGCAGGCGCTCGGGCTCGTCGACGCGTTCCGGCTGTTCGAGCAGGCGCCCAAGGCCTACACCTGGTGGGACTATCGCCAGCTGGCGTTCCGCCGCAACATGGGCCTGCGCATCGACCACGTGCTCGTGGCGCCGTCGCTGCGCGAGCGCGTGCGCGAGTGCCGGATCGAGCGCGACATGCGCAAGCGCGAGCAGCCGTCGGACCACGCGCCGGTGGTCGTGCAGGTCGATTGAGTCCGGGCCGCCGCGCGCCGGCGGCCCGCGTTCAGGGCAGCCAGCGCGGGGACAGCAGCCGCAGCCCGACGGTCATCCATCGCTCGTCGCCCGCCTGGCCGAAGCGGTTGCCGAACGTGGCGTCCACCTGGACCCGGTCGGGCACCAGCCAGACCCGCAGACCGAGCTGGAACCACGGACGGCCGACGTCGCGGCCGAACGCTTCGGCGATCAGGTAGCCGCGGGGCCAGAGCTGGGCCTCGGCGCCGACGCCCCAGGTCAGGCGGTTCTGCCGCGCGGCGCGCTCGTGGCTCGCGCCCAGGTTGGTGTGAAGCACGAGCCGATCGCCGGCGAACGCGACGCTGTTCAGGACGCTCGCATAGGCGTCGCCGGCCGGATGACGCGGGCGCCCGGCATCGGTGTGCGCGAGCTGCCCGACGGCGATCGCGCTGCCCCAGCCGTCACGCTCGAGCGGCCGCAGGATCTGCTTGGCCTGCACCAGCACGTCGGACACGCGCGAGTGCCCCGACGCCGTGGCCGACGCGCCGCCGAACGTCAGCTCGAGATCGGTGAAGAAGTTGCAGGCGGGCAGCGCCCAGAATTCGCCGCCGGAGACGTTGTGCCGAAGCCAGGACTCCACCTGGCACGACTTCGAGTCGACGACCCGCGCGTCGTCGGTGACCATCGGCCGCGCGGCACGCGCGGCGTCCGGGCACGCGAACGCGCACGCGGCCACGGCCAGGACGCAACAGAACCCCCGGGACCCGCTCAATCGCCCTCCTCGAGGCGGAGTTGCCTGTCCGCGGCCGCCACCGCAGGCGCGGCGACGGCTGCGCGGGCCGGCTCCCAGGCCGGTCGGCACCCGACCGAGACGATACACGCCCCGTGTGACCACCGTGCGTCACGAGCGCCCGCGACGGTACGGGAAGCGGCGCTTCAGGGCTCGTCGTCCTCGAGCCGCAGGTCCTGGATCTTGCGCGTGATCGTATTGCGGCCGATGCCCAGCCGCAGCGCCGCGTCGATGCGCCGGCCGCGGGTGTGGCGCAGGGCCGTCCGGATGATCGCGCCCTCGAACTCGCGCGTGAGCCGGTCCATGAGCTCGCTCTGCCCGTTCGTGCGCTGCTCGGGCGGCTGGCTGGCGAGCAGCGCGGACACCTCGCGCTCGAGCAGGGCCGACCACGACGCCGACGCGCCGACCATGGCGGGCTCGCCCGCCTCGCCCGCGCGCAGCGCGGCTCCGGACGGGAATCCGGGGACGAGCGCCCTCGGCGCGTCCGGCGTCGCCTCGGCCGCGTGCCCGAATCCGGGCTCGGATTCCAGCCCGTTCCCGCCCGCCGCGCCGCCGACGGCCGTAGCCGAAGTCCCGCGCGCCGCGTCGGGTCCGGCGCCCGTGGCCGACGCGACGAAGGGCGCGGGCACGCGCCCCGGGTCGCTCGCGCCCGCGGGCGCGAACGCCGCGCCGATCGCGGCCTCGCGCACCTCGGGCGGCAGGTCCTTGACGCTCACCGCCTGCGCGGGCGCCATCACGGTGAGCCAGTGGCAGACGTTCTCGAGCTGGCGCACGTTGCCGGGCCAGCCGAACGCGGAGAGCGCCTGCAACGCGTCGTCGGTCAGGCGCTTGGGCTCGACGCCGAGCTCGCGGGCGCTGCGCGCGAGGAAGTGCCGCGCGAGCAGCGCGATGTCCTCGTGGCGCTCGCGCAGCGGCGGCAGCCGCAGGCGGATCACGTTCAGGCGGTGGAAGAGGTCCTCGCGGAACAGCCCCTTGCGGACGCGTTCCTCGAGGTTCTGGTGCGTGGCGGCGATCACGCGAACGTTCGCGCGCAGCGGCTGGTGCCCGCCGACGCGGTAGAACTGCCCGTCGGCGAGCACGCGCAGCAGCCGCGTCTGGAGATCGGGCGGCATGTCGCCGATCTCGTCGAGGAAGAGCGTCCCGCCCTCGGCCTGCTCGAATCGACCGCGGCGCAGCTGCTGCGCCCCCGTGAACGCGCCGCGCTCGTGGCCGAAGAGTTCGGACTCGAGCAGATCGCGCGGGATCGCCGCCGTGTTCAGCGCGACGAACGCCTGGCCCGCGCGCGGGCTGTGGTCGTGCAGCGCCTTGGCGACCAGCTCCTTGCCGGTGCCGGACTCGCCGGTGATGAGCACCGTCACGTTCGAGTTCGACAGGCGCCCGATCGCGCGGAAGACCTCCTGCATCGCCGGCGCCTGCCCGAGGATCTCCAGGCTCGGCTCGACGGGCTCGTCCGGGGGAAGCTCCTGCGCCGGGCTCTCGTGCACCGCGCGGCGGATCAGCTCGACCGCCTTGGGGAGGTCGAACGGCTTGGGCAGGTACTCGAACGCGCCCCCCTGGAACGCGGACACCGCGCTCTCGAGATCGGAGAACGCGGTCATGATGATCACCGGCAGCTCGGGCCGGCGCTCGCGCACCTTCTGCAGCAGCTCGATGCCGCTCTCGCCCGGCATGCGGATGTCGGAGACCAGCGCGTGCGGGCTGCCGTCCTCGAGCGCGCGCAGGCACTCGCGCGCGGTCCCGAATGCCCGGACGTCGAAGCCCTCGCGCGTCAGTGCGCGCTCCAGCACCCAGCGTATCGACTGGTCATCGTCAACGATCCAAACCGAGTTCATCGTGTGCGCTCTGCCCTGGCGGCCGCCCGCACCGAGGCCCGTCGGCTACGGCAGGGGCAGCAGGATTCGGAAGTCCGTGCGGCCCGGACGACTGTCGCATTCGATGATGCCCCCGTGCTGCTGCACGAAGCTCTGCGCCAGCGACAGTCCCAGACCGCTCCCACCCTCACGGCCCGACACCAGCGGAAAGAAGATCCTGTCACGAATCGACTCCGGGATGCCGGGACCGTTGTCGATCACATGCAAATCCAATGCCAGGCGATGGCGCTGCTTGACGATCGTCACCTGGCGGGCGACGCGGGTGGTCAGCAGGATGCGCCCCTGCCCCTCGAGCGCCTGCGCGGCATTGCGCACGAGGTTGAGCACGACCTGGATCATCTGCTCCTTGTCGCCCCGCATGTCCGGAATGCTCGCGTCGTAGTCGCGGTCGATGACGAGCGACTGCGGGTACTCGGCCTGCACCACCTTGCGAACCCGCTCGAACACCTCGTGGATGTTGAGCTCGGCCTCGACGCGCGCGTGCCGGTGCGGCGCGAGCAGGCGGTCGACGAGCGCCTGGAGGCGGTCGGCTTCCTTGATGATGACCTGCGTGTACTCGCGCAGGCCGGGGGAGTCGAGCTCCGACTCGAGCAGCTGCGCGGCGCCCCTCAGCCCGCCGAGCGGGTTCTTGATCTCGTGCGCGAGGTTGCGCACGAGCTCGCGATTGGCCTGGGCGGAGTGCAGGATGCGGCTCTCGCGATCGTGGCGGACGGCCTGGTCGATCTCGCGGAACTCCAGCAGCAGCGCGCCCAGCGGGCTGTCGAGCACGATCGCGGTGCTCGAGAGCACGAGCGGCTCGCGGCCGGTGCGCTCGAGCACCAGTTCCTGCCGCTTCTGCCCGAACGCGTTGTTGCACGCCTCCTCGACCAGCGCGTCGATGACGACGCCGTTGGCGAACAGGCGCGCGAACGGCTGGCCGAGCTGGGATCGCGACGAGAGCTCGAACAGATGCTCGGCCGCCGGATTGACGAAGACGATGAGACCGTCGGCGTCGAGCAGCACGACGCCGCTGGCGAGCAGTTCGAGCCCCGCGAGCAGCGACTCCGGATCGCGTCGGCGCTCGTCGGCGGCGGGCCGCGAGCGCGCCACTAGTCCTTCACCGACGCGATCTCGCGCCGGATGCTGACGAGGTTCGCCTCGGTGCGGGCGATGTCGTCCTTGAGCGCCTGGACGCGGTCGAGGTACTTCTGGTAGTTGCGCTCGTCACCGCGCCGCTCGGGCTCGCCGTTGTTGTATTCCTTCCTGAGCTCCGCGAGGCGCGTCTCTTCCTTCTTGAGCTCTTCGTCGAGGATGCGGCGGCGGTCGGTGTCGCGGGCCTTCTGGGTGGCGGCGTCCACGCGAGGAAAGCCCTCGGGCGTCGACGCGGGGCGGGCCGCGGCGCCGGCCGCCGCGCCGGCGCTCGCGCCGCCGCCGTTCGTGGCCGCGGGCGCAGGCGCGGGCCGCGCCGGCAGCCGGGGCGCCGGAATCGTGGTGATCGGTTGAAGGTCGATGGACTTGCAGTTGCGCCCGCCCTGGGTGCTGATGGGCGCGTTGCTGTACTCGACGACGCCGTTGGGTCCTTCGCACTTGTAGATCTGCGAATGCGCGGGCGCACTGGCGGCGAGGACGACGGCGGCGAAGGCGAGGCGCGTGCGCATGTCGGTGGCGAGTCTTTCCGGGGGCGGCCCGGGCTCGAATGGGATCTTTCGACTATACCTGTTTCGCCCCACCGCCGGGTCGACCGGTCGTCCGAGCCCTGCCGGCGAAAGTCCGGCGGCCCGGCACGAGGCCCCGGAAAGGCGAAGGGCCGGTTGCCCGGCCCTTCGCGCGTGAGGCGTCACGGGCGGCGCGCGCGGCGCCGCTCGGGCGTCACAGCGAGTAGTACATGTCGAACTCGACCGGATGCGTGGTCATGCGGAAGCGCGTGACCTCCTCTTCCTTGAGCGCGATGTACGCGTCGATCATCTCGTCGCTGAACACGCCGCCGCGGGTCAGGAACTCGCGGTCCTTGTCGAGGTAGCCGAGGGCCTGGTCGAGCGACGAGCACACGGTCGGGATCTTCGCGTCTTCTTCCGGCGGCAGGTCGTACAGGTTCTTGTCCGCGGACTCGCCCGGGTGGATCTTGTTCTGGACGCCGTCCAGGCCGGCCATCATCATCGCCGCGAACGCGAGGTACGGGTTGGCCGTGGGATCCGGGAAGCGGACCTCGATGCGGCGGCCCTTCGGATTGCTCACGTAGGGAATGCGGATCGACGCCGAGCGGTTGCGCGCCGAGTAGGCGAGCTTGACCGGGGCCTCGAAGCCCGGCACCAGGCGCTTGTACGAGTTCGTGCCCGGGTTCGTGATCGCGTTCAGCGCGCGCGCGTGCTTGATGATGCCGCCGATGTAATAGAGCGCGAACTCGGACAGGCCCGCGTACTTGTCGCCGGCGAACAGGTTCGTGCCGTCCTTCCAGACCGACTGGTGGCAGTGCATGCCCGAGCCGTTGTCGCCGACGACCGGCTTGGGCATGAACGTGGCGGTCTTGCCGTAGCTGTGGGCGACGTTCAGGATCACGTACTTCATGATCTGCAGCCAGTCGGCGCGCTGCACCAGCGTGCTGAACTTGGTGCCGATCTCGCACTGGCCCGGTGCGGCGACCTCGTGGTGGTGCACCTCGACGGGCACGCCCATCTGCTCGAGCAGCAGCGACATCTCGGAACGGATGTCCTGCAGCGAATCGACGGGCGGAACCGGGAAGTACCCGCCCTTGACCGCCGGACGGTGCGCGAGGTTGCCGCCCTCGAATTCCTTGCCGGTGCTCCACGGCGCCTCTTCGGAATTGATCTTCACGAAGCAGCCGGACATGTCGACGTTCCAGGTCACCGAGTCGAAGATGAAGAACTCGGGCTCCGGGCCGAAGTAGGCGGTGTCGCCCATGCCGCTCGCCTTCAGGTAGGCCTCGGCGCGCTTGGCGATCGAGCGCGGGTCGCGCGCGTAGCCCTTGCCGTCGGACGGCTCGATCACGTCGCACGTGAGCAGCAGCGTCGGCTCCTCGCGGAACGGGTCCATGTTGGCCGTGGCCGGATCCGGCATCAGCAGCATGTCGGACGCCTCGATCCCCTTCCAGCCGGCGATCGACGAGCCGTCGAACGCGTGACCCGACGTGAACTTGTCCTCGTCGAAGTGGCTGACCGGCACGCTGACGTGCTGTTCCTTGCCGCGGGTATCGGTGAATCGCAGGTCAACGAACTTGACTTCGTTGTCCCCGATCATTTTCATGACGTCTTTGGCGCTCGCCATTCAGAACTCTCCTGATTGCGTCGGATGCTGTGGAAGTGTTTCGGCCGGTGCAAAACGCGAAATTGTCGGCGTTTTTGTTACCCCAGGCAAACTAGCAGTTTCCGTGCCATCGGCCGTTCGCTTTCGCCCCGTCGTGGGGCGCCAAAATTCAGTGACTTAGCGCCGAGCAGCGGTAATGCACCGCTTTAGAGCGCCCCCAATCGGTGCATCGGCGCTGAGCGCACATTTACGGTGCGCCCGCCCGCCGTTCATTCCGCGTCGGGCCCCGCGACGATCAGCTCTGCGCGGCGTCCGGCCAGGTCCACTTCGCGTAGCGCTCGCGCAGCTTGACCTTCCAGAACTTGCCCGTCGACGTGCGCGGGATCGCGTCGACGATCTCGATCGCGTCGGGCAGCTGCCAGCGCGCGAAGCGCCCCGCGAGGAACTCGCGCAGTTCGCCGGCGTCCAGCGCCTGCCCCGGCTTGCACACGACGCACGCCAGCGGACGCTCGGTCCACTTCGGGTGCGCGACCGCGATCACCGCGGCCTCGGCGACCGCCGGGTGCGCCATGATCGCGTTCTCGAGGTCGACCGAGCTGATCCACTCGCCGCCGGACTTGATCAGGTCCTTGGTGCGGTCGGAGATGCGCAGGTAGCCGTCGGCGTCCATCGCCGCGACGTCGCCGGTGCGCAGCCAGCCGTCGGCGGTGAACTTGTCCGGGTCCTGCGCAACGTCGTGGTACGCGCCGGTGATGTACGGCCCGCGCACCTGCAGCTCGCCGACCGCCTTGCCGTCCCAGGGGCAGGCGCGCCCGTCGTCGTCGATCAGGCGGAACTCGACGAGCGGCACCGGCACGCCGGCCATCGCCTTGCGCGCGAACCACTCGTCGTCGGTCAGCCGTCCCTGCAGCGCCGGTTTCGGGAAGAAGAGCGACGCCAGCGGCGAGGTCTCGGTCATGCCCCAGCCCTGTGCGATCGAGATGCCGTGCTTCGCGAACTGGCGGATCAGCGCCTCGGGCACCGCGGCGCCGCCGACGAGGCTCCTCATGCCCGCCGGCAGGGTCCAGCGGCCCGCGCTCGCCTCGTAGAGCTGGATCATCGACAGCCAGATGGTGGGCACGCCGAGCGCGAGCGTCGGCGGCTCGGCCTGCATCAGGTCGAGGAGATCCTCGGGGTGCAGGTGCGGCCCCGGGAACACGAGCTTCGCACCGGTCATCACCGCGGTGTACGGCACGCCCCAGCTGTTGGCGTGGAACATCGGCGTGACCGGCAGCACGACGTCGCGCGAGGACAGCGCGACGTAGTCGGGCATCGCCTGCACCAGCGAGTGGATCACCGTCGACCGGTGCGAATACACCACGCCCTTGGGCTTGCCGGTGGTGCCCGACGTGTAGCACATCGCGACCGGGTCGTTCTCGTCGTGGGGCGCGGGCTCGAAGCCCGCGGGCGCGTCGCGCAGCAGCGCCTCGTAGTCGTCGATCGCCGGCACGCCGCCGTGCGGGTCTCCGGCCTGCGTCGCGACCGGCGCGCCCGAGAACGGATAGACGATCACGCGCTCGAAGCGGTGCAGGTGCGCGAACTGGCGATACAGCGGCAGCAGGATGTCGTCGACGACGAGGAAGCGATCCTGCGCGTGGTGCGCGATCCAGCCGATCTCGTCGGGCGCCAGGCGCAGGTTCAGCGTGTGCATGACGCCGCCGGCGGCGGGGATGCCGAAGTACGCCTCGAGGTGGGCGTGGTGGTTCCAGCACAGCGTCGCGACGCGGTCGCCGCGGCGCAGCCCGAGCTTGGCGAGCGCGGCGGCGAGCGCGAGCGTGCGCCGGCCGAACTGCTCGTACGTGTGCCGCGCGAGCGACTTGTCGGGGCGCCGCGACACGATCTCGGTCCGCGGGAAGTGGCGGCAGCCGTGCTCGAGCAGCCGGTTCAGCGACAGCGGCATCGGCATCATCGTCGTCTTCATGGGGTCTCCTCGAGGAACATCTGCTGAAGGTCGTTCAGGAAGCGCGCGCCCAGCGGCGTGGCGCGCAGGCGGGTCGGGTCGGGGTCCAGAAGCCCCCTGCGGACCGCGGCGTCGATGCGCCGCGACGCCGCCGCGAGCGGCAGCCCGGTGCGCTCGGCGAAGAGCTCCGCCGGCACGCCGTCGGCGAGACGCAGCGCGTTGAGCATGAACTCGAACGGGAGGTCCGCGCGCGCGAGCACGCGCTCCTCCTCGACCGGGGTGCCGGCGAGGGCCTGCTCGACGTAGCGCTGCGGCATGCGCGCCCTCGCCTGGCGCACGATGCGGTCGTGGAACGAGAGCTTGGAGTGCGCGCCCGCGCCGATGCCGAGGTAGTCGCCGAACTGCCAGTAGTTCAGGTTGTGGCGCGCGCGGTGGCCGGGCCGCGCGTACGCGGACACTTCGTAGTGCTCGAGCCCGGCACTGGCGAGCGTCGCCTCGATCGCGTCCTGCATCGCGGCCGCGAGGTCGTCGTCGGGCAGCTCGGGCGGGAACTTCGCGAAGACGGTGTTCGGCTCGAGCGTCAGGTGATAGCACGACAGGTGCGGCGGCGCGAACGCGAGCGCGGCGCGCAGGTCGCGCTCGAGCGCCGCGAGCGACTGCCCCGGCAGCGCATACATCAGGTCGACGTTGAACGTGCGGAACGTGCGCGCGGCGAGCTCGAGCGCGGCGCGCGCCTGCGCCGCGTCGTGCACGCGCCCGAGCGCGCGCAGCGACGCGTCGTCGAAGCTCTGCACGCCCACCGACAGCCGGTTCACGCCCGCGTCGGCGTAGGCGCGAAAGCGCTCCGCCTCGAAGGTGCCGGGGTTGGCCTCCATCGTGACCTCGGCGTCGGGCGCGAGCGGCAGGCACGCGCGCACCCGCTGCAGCAGCGTGTCGATCGCCCCCGCGGAGAACAGGCTCGGCGTGCCGCCGCCCACGAACACGGTGCGCACCGCGCGCCCCCAGACGAGCGGCAGCGCCGATTCCAGGTCGGCCTGCAGCGCCGCGAGGTAGCGCGCCTCGTCGTCGGGCGCGAGCGCGCCGCCGGCGGGGATCGCGTGCGAATTGAAGTCGCAGTACGGGCACTTGCGCAGGCACCACGGCAGGTGCACGTACAGCGACAGCGGGGGCGGTTGCGGCACGCCGGGCGTGGCGCCGCGCCCGACGGGCAGGCGAGCGACGCGCGCGGTCAAGCTCCCCCCGCTCCGGTCAGGCGTGCGACGCGCGCGGTCACGCTCGCCCCGCTCCGGTCAGGCGTGCGCGCTGAGCCCGGCCGCCCGCACGCCGTCGAGCAGCGCGCGCATCGCGCGGCCGCGGTGGCTGATCGCGTTCTTCTCGGCGGCGCCCAGTTCGGCCGCGGTGCGCCCGAGTTCGGGCAGCAGGAAGTACGGGTCGTAGCCGAATCCGCCCTCGCCGCGCGGCGCGTCGATCACTTCGCCTTGCCACAGGCCTTCGGCGATCAGCGGCTGCGGGTCGTCGGCCGAGCGCAGCAGCACGAGCACGCACACGTACCAGGCGCGGCGGTCGGCCTGCCCGGCGAGCGAGCGCACGAGCCTGGCGTTGTTGGCGGCGTCGTCCTTGGGCCCGCCGTCGAGCGCGGCCCAGCGCGCCGAGTGCACGCCGGGCGCGCCGCCGAGCGCGGCCACGCAGATGCCGGAGTCGTCGGCGATCGCGGGCAGGCCGCTCGCGCGCGCGGCGTGGCGCGCCTTCGCCAGCGCGTTCTCGACGAAGGTCGGGTGCGGCTCCTCGGCCTCGCCGATGCCCAGCGCGCCTTGCGCGACGAGCTCGACGCCCAGCGGCGCGAGCAGCGCGGAGAGCTCGCGCAGCTTGCCCGCGTTGTTCGACGCCAGCACGACGCGCGCGAGCGGCGACGCGGCGGCGTCGGTCGGGATTGCGCCCTCGTGGCGCGCGGCGCGCGCGTCGCCCCCGCTCACGGCGTCAGTCCGCGAGCGCTTCGCGCTGCGCCGCGACCAGCCGTGCGATGCCGGCGCGCGCCAGCTCGAGCAGCGCGTCGGCCTGCTCGCGCGAGAACGGCGCGCCCTCGGCGGTGCCCTGGATCTCGACGAATCCGCCGCCCCCGGTCATCACCACGTTCATGTCGGTGTCGCAGCCGGAGTCCTCGACGTAGTCGAGGTCGAGCACCGGCCGGCCGCGCCAGATCCCGACCGAGACCGCGGCGACCGCGTCGCGGATCGGCGACGCGGTGATCGCACCGCGTGCGAGCAGCCACGAGACCGCGTCGTGCGCCGCGACCCAGGCGCCGGTGATCGACGCGGTGCGCGTGCCGCCGTCGGCCTGGAGCACGTCGCAGTCGAGCTGGATCGTGCGCTCGCCGAGCGCCTCGAGGTCGAACACGGCGCGCAGGCTGCGGCCGATCAGGCGCTGGATCTCCTGCGTGCGGCCCGACTGCCGGCCCCTGGCCGCCTCGCGGTCGCCGCGCGTGTGCGTGGCGCGCGGCAGCATCCCGTACTCGGCGGTGAGCCAGCCGCGTCCCTTGCCCTTCAGGAACGGCGGAACGCGCTCCTCGACGCTCGCGGTGCACAGCACGCGCGTGTCGCCGAACTCGACGAGCACGGAGCCCTCGGCGTGGCGGGTGAAGCGGCGGGTCAGTCGCACCGCGCGCAACTGGTCGGGGGCGCGCCCGCCGGGGCGCGCGAAATCGGTGTCGGCGTTCATGGCGCGCATTCTACGTGCGCGCCGGGCCGGCCCGATGACGGGCGCCGGATCAGCGGCTCGCGCTCTTCTCGATCGCGGAACGGATCTCGCGGATCGTGCGCTCGATCTCGTCGTCGGAGAGCTCGGGCGCGGACTCGGGATCGAGCTGCCCGAAGCCGATCGTCGTCGTGACCGCCCCGTCGGGCACGAGCACCGACGACAGCGTGTCGATCGAGCGCACCTCGCCCTCCCAGCACATCGCCAGCGCGGTGGTGTTGTCCGCGAGCTTGCCCGCGGACACGACCGCCTGCCGGACGAGCTCCGGCACCACCACGTTGACGACGCCCCCGCCGATCCGCTGGCACAGCTCCGGCTCGTGAATCGCGGACCACAGGCCGTCGGAGCACAGCAGCAGCGTGTCGCCGGCGCGCAGCTGCACGCCGGGGCTGATCTCGATCGTGGGCTCGAACGGCGAGCCCAGGCAGTTGAGCACCTTGTTGCGCTCGGGGTGGTGCTCCTGCTCGTGCGGCTTGAGAAGCCCGAGCGCCACGAGGCTCTCGACCTTGGAGTGATCGCGCGTGCGCGACATCATGCGGCCGTCGCGCACCCAGTAGAGGCGGGCGTCGCCCGCGTGCGCCCACCACGCGCGCCCGTTCTGCACGATGCTCGCGACGACCGTGGTGCGCGGCGCCTCGGGCATGCCGTGCAGCTCCTGGTAGCGCAGGATCTCGCGGTGCGCCTGGCGCAGCGCCTGGTCGAGGAACGCGACCGGATCGGGCAGCGACGGGCGCGCCGACTGCTGGAACGCGGCCGCCGCTGTCTGCATCGCGAGCTGCGCCGCGACCTCGCCGCGCAGGTGCCCGCCCATGCCGTCGGCGACGATCATCATCAGGCACTCGCGCGTGAAGCAGTACCCCATCCGGTCCTGGTTCATCGAACGGGCGCCGAGCGCCGTGTCCTGGAAGATCGAGAATCTCATCGAGCGGGCTCGCTGGAGAAGACGGTGCGCATCGGCGTGCTCAGGACCCGAGGGACATCGGCTCGTCGTCGCGGCGGCGACGCCCGCCGAGGCGGCCGGCGAGCGTGTCGAACCAGCGCGCGAGCCCCTGCGGGCGGGTGTCCTCGCCGGTGTCCGCGGCGGGGTCGCCGCTGCGCAGCTCGCGCTGCAGGCCGAAGACGCTCTGCGGCCGCTCGAGCGGGTTGAGCTTCATGCACCACGAAACCGTGTCGATCAGGTGCCTGGAGTAGACCTTGTCGCGTTCGAGGCCGGCGAGCAGGTCGGGCACCTTGTCGTTGAGCTCGCGCTGGTCCGCGGCCTGCGGGGGCGAGCCCAGCATGCACGCGAACGCGCTGGCACCGATGCCGTAGATGTCGGTCCAGGGGCCGAGCTGCTGGTTCTTGCGGTACAGCTCGGGCGCCGCGAAACCGGGCGTGTACATCGGGAACAGCTTGGGCGCGTCCAGCGTCAGCGTCTGGCGCGCCGCGCCGAAGTCCAGCAGCAGCGGAGAGCCGTCCAGGCGCAGGTAGATGTTCGCGGGCTTCAGGTCGAGGTGCAGCAGCCGGTTCGCGTGCACCTCGCGCAGGCCGTTCATCACCTGGTTGAAGACCCGCCGGATGTGGCGCTCGGCGATCACGACGCGCGTCTCGCGGCCGCGATTGCGCAGGATCAGCTCCTGGAGGCTGCGCCCCTGCTCGTACGCCATCACCATGTAGACGGTGTCGTTGCCGCGGAAGAAGTTGACCACGCGCACGACGTTCGGGTGCAGGATGCGCGCGAGCGCGCGCCCTTCCTCGAAGAAGCACTTCAGCCCGTTGCGGTAGGTCGCGACGTTCTCGGTGGCGATCGACGGCGAGAGCTCGCCCGCCACACGCTTGACCAGCGTGCTGGGCAGGTACTCCTTGATCGCGAAGCGATTGCCCTCGGGGTCGTCGGCGAGATAGACGATCGAGAAGCCGCCGCTGGCCATCTTCCTTAGAATACGGTACCCGCCGATCTCGAGACCGTCCGGTAGCGGTGCGTTGGTCTGCGATCCCATCGTGGTCCGTGTTGGCGGGGCGCTCCCGGCCCTCAGCGGCGGGCCGTGCCCATTCTAGAGTCTCTCTTCGGCGTCGACCATCTTGGCGGAAAACAAACCCATCCTGAGCATGACCGGCTACGCGTCCGCGAGCCGCGACACGGCCGCCGGCCGCGTCGTGCTCGAGCTGCGCAGCATCAATTCGCGCTTCCTCGACCTCGTCTTCCGCCTGCCCGACGACCTCCGGGCCGCCGAGGCGGGGCTGCGCGAGGTCGTCGCGTCCGGCGTCGCACGCGGCAAGGTCGAGTGTCGCATCGCCCTGCAGAAGCTGCCGTCCGACAGCCGACAACCGGCGATCGACCGCGGACTGCTGGCGCAATTGCTGACGATTGCCGACGACATCCGCGCGCTGGCGCCGGACGCCGCCCCGCCGTCGGTCGCCGACCTGATGCGCTGGCCGGGCGTGATGGCCGAGCCCGCGTCGGACCCCGAAGCCCTCACCCGCAGCGTGGTCGAACTGGGTCGCCAGGCCCTGCGCGAGCTGGTCGCGAGCCGCGCGCGCGAGGGCGAGAAGCTCGGGCAGGCGATCCTGGAGCGCGCCGAGCGCATGTCCGCGATCGTCGCCCGGCTCGAGGCCGACGCGCCGGCGCTGCTGGCCGCGTTCGAGCAGAAGCTCGTCGAGCGCCTGCGCGCGGCGCTGACCGACGCCACCACCGGCAGCGCGCTGCCGGTGGCCGAGGCGATGGAGCGGGTGCGCCAGGAAGTGACGCTCTACGGCATCCGCATCGACATCGCCGAGGAGCTGTCGCGGCTGGCCGTGCACATCGAGGAGCTGCGCCGCATCGTCGCGGGCGGCGGCCAGGTCGGCAAGCGCCTGGACTTCCTCATGCAGGAGCTCAATCGCGAGGCGAACACGCTCGGCTCGAAGGCGGCGAACATCGACCTCACCAGCGCCGCGGTCGAGCTCAAGCTGCTGATCGAGCAGATCCGGGAGCAGGTGCAGAACATCGAATAGGGTTTCAGGGGGTCTCTTGACACCCCCAAGCGGCCGGAAAGTCCAGCGTTTACGCGGGCTTAGCGTTTCAGGAGGTTGAACAGCGGCCCACCCCATCCCAGAATTTGTGTGTACGCAGGCGTGTACCCACAAGGCCAACCGGCCGGCAGTGTGTACACACGGCAAGGGGTGGCGATGGGAAAGCTGACTGACGTGGCGATCCGGGCCTGGATCCGGTCCGGGGAACGATTCGAGGGCCGCTCCGACGGCGATGGTCTCGTGCTGACCTGGCGAGAGAAGCGCACGGCGCCCAGCTGGCGACTGCGCTACCGCTTCTCCGGCAAGCCGAGGGTGATGGAGATCGGCA